>CANLZY010000013.1 GCA_947495685.1 uncultured Tropicimonas sp. | reverse complement strand
TCTTGCCGTGGTCAACGTGGCCAATCGTGCCGATGTTGACGTGCGGCTTACTGCGGTCAAACTTTTCCTTACCCATGTCGTGGCACCTCGTGATCTGGGGGCCCCCTGCGGCCCGGTTGCACATCGCGCGCGAATTATGTCGATTGACAAGGAAGTTCAAGCACCTTCGCGGATTCCAAGGAGATTTTGGCCGAATTTCCCCGAAAACCTCCCGTCACATGAAGCCGCCAAAAATTTCGAGGTCCTCCGCATAGGCAGACTCGATGCGCCGACGCTCTGCGGGACTCAGCGCCTCGATGGGCCCGGCGCTGTCGCTTTGCATCCGGTGGGGCAGCTCCGGCACCGCCCCTTCCTGCGCGGCCACCATCGCGACCAGCTCCAAAATCTGCCCCATCGTGAACAGGTGGGTGAAATATCCGGGGTCCGTCCCCAGGAAATGCGACAGCGGTTGGCTGTGCTGGCGGATCACCGTCGAGACCGCGCGATAGGCCTCCAGGTCGCGCAGGAACTCGGCAAAGCTCGGGCTGGCATTCAGGCCGGCCTCCAGCTGCGCGGGCGTGAACCGTACCGCCGCCAGGGCGCGCCGGCTCACGACCTTGTTGGCATAACACGACGCCAGCCGGCTGATCGGATCGCGGATCACCGCCACCCGCGCCCACGTCTCGATGGCCGCGTGGTCGGTGCCCTCGAACGGCGTGCTGAGGATCAGGTTGTGAATACCCCAGTCCCGGCCCTGCACCTTGAACCGCCGAAACGCAAACCCGTTCTCGACCCCGAAAAAGAACTGCTTCAACGAGGTGCAGGCACATTTTGGCACCGGAAAATAGGCGATCTTGCTGGACCCCAACAGGAATGCCATCAGCTCACATCCTTTCCCGTCGCGGGGCTCAGTTCCGCTTGGCGAACCAGGCTTCGTTGTCGCGCAGCCAATCCTCGATCTGCTTGGCCGCGTTGGCGGCCAGGTTGGCCACCTGCTCGTCCTTGGTCTTGGTCAGACCCGACCCGATGAACAGGTCCGGGCTGGCGGATTCGAACACCGTGAACTGCTTGGGTTCCGCGTTGATCTTGCTGCCCTTGGAATTGTCCCAGACGGTCGCCTCGACCACGACCACCGATTTCGGCGCCAGCAGCAACGGCACCCCCGGCACGGCGACCGAATAGCCCAGCACGTTCACCCCGAGGTGATAGATCTGGCTGCCCTGGTACCGCCCCATCCGCGCCTGGACGGCCTCGGTCACCGCCAGGTCCCAGACCTCGGGGGCCACGTCGCGGGATGGCTGGACCTTCTGCAGGTTGGTGACCGTGACGATGTTGTGCACCATCCGGAATTCGCCGATCGGCACCACCGGTTGCTGCGACACGGGGGCCGTGGTGGCACAGCCGACCAGGGCGGCAAGGGCGGACAGGGCAAACAGGCGGCGGGTCAGTCTGGACATCTGGGGGCTCTATGCTGGCTCGGGTTGCCCACCGCCATATCCGAGGCCCCGCCCCGGTGCAATTCCACCCCCCTTCGGGATCGGGCTTTCCCTGTCTCACGCGGGCGTTTATGTCTGCCGGGCAACACGGAGTACCGAAAATGAGTCGCACCGATACCGCAGGACGCCTCCGGCTGGGCGTGAACATCGACCATGTCGCCACCGTCAGGAATGCCCGCGGCGGCGACGTTCCGGACCCGTTGCGCGCGGCCCGACTCGCCGAGGCCGCCGGGGCCGACGGCATCACCGCCCACCTGCGCGAAGATCGCCGCCACATCAGCGACGCCGATATCGAGGCCCTGTCGGCTGCGCTGACCGTGCCGCTCAACTTCGAGATGGCCGCCACCGACGAGATGCAGGCCATCGCGCTGCGCTACAAGCCGCACGCGGTCTGCATCGTGCCCGAAAAGCGCGAGGAACGCACGACGGAGGGCGGCTTGGAGGTCGCCCAGGACGAAAACCGCCTGACGCATTTCATCGCGCCGCTGCGCGACGCCGGCTGCCGGGTGTCGATCTTCATCGCCGCCGATGCCCGCCAGATCGAGGCCGCGCACCGGATCGGCGCGGCGGTGGTCGAACTGCACACCGGCGCCTATTGCGATGCCCATGCCGAGGGCCGGTTCGAGGACCGCGATGCCGAACTCGACCGCCTGCGCGAGATGTCGACCTTTGCCCACTCGCTGGGGCTGGAGGTCCACGCTGGCCACGGGCTGACCTATGACACCGTCAAACCCGTCGCGGCCTTCCCCGAAATGATCGAGCTGAACATCGGCCATTTCCTCGTCGGCGAGGCGATCTTTGTCGGTCTCGACCCCGCCATCCGGAAGATGCGGCACTTGATGGACTCGGCACGCGCTGACGCCGCGCCCGAAAACACCGCGCCCGGCGGCCAATCCTGACGGAGCGTCAGGTCCCGTAGACTGCCGCGCTTTCGGTGCCCGAGCCGAACATGCTGCTGCGGCAGAAGCTGCAGTGGATGTTCTCGAAACGGTATCCCGCCGTGGCAAGCGCGGCGAGCGCGTCCGACAGGGACGGGTCGGAGCGGAACCTGCGATTCCGCACCGTCAGCACGGAAAAGCGGAACCCGAAGTTCCGGCTCAGGTTGAATCGGCCGATATCGTCCACCACACCGACGTTCTGATCGATATTGCCGCCGATGGAGCCGTAGGTCTCGTTCGCGCTGCCATGTCGGCCCTGGTATTTCGACAGGCTGTAGTTGGTCACGCGCGTTCCGGGTCCGGAGGTTTCCTTCACCTGAACCTGACCCTTCATGATGCCGTACACCGTGGGATCATTGAGCGAATTGCCGTGGCTGGCATAGAAATGAAGCTGCACCCATTTCGGCACCTCGAAAGAGGACGTGCCGAGGGGGCCCTTCAGGTTGGTATATCCGCCATGGGCGGAGATCAGCAGGTGGTCTTCTTCGGCATTGAAATCGTTGGCGGGGGTAAAGAGGTAAAACTTCTCACCGAGCGGGATTTGGGTTGCCAATTTCGGATCTCCTTCAGGTCCAACCGCTGGAAATTCAACGGCCCCGGCTGGTGCCGGTGGGAAACGCTAGCGCGGCAGCGGCGCTTGGACCTAGCAAATTCTTCGGATCTGCACGATGTTGGCAACCGGCGGGCACGCGGCCTGCACCCTGACGAAAGCTCCAAGATGATCCTCGGAATCGGAACCGACCTGGCCAATATCGAGCGCATCGCCGGCACGCTGGAGCGGTTCGGCGACCGGTTTCGCAACCGGGTTTTCACCGACACCGAGCAACGCAAGGCCGAACGGCGGAGCGACACCGCAGGCACCTACGCCAAACGCTGGGCCGCCAAGGAGGCCTGCTCGAAGGCGCTCGGCACCGGGCTGCGGATGGGAATCGCCTGGAAGGACATGGCCGTCAGCAACCTCGCCACCGGCCAACCGGTCATGCAGGTCACCGGCTGGGCCGCCGAACGCCTGGCCGAGATGACCCCCCCGGGCCACGAGGCGATCATCCATGTCACGCTGACCGACGACCACCCCTGGGCGCAGGCGTTCGTGGTGATCGAGGCCCGCCCCCTCCCGGTGCGGAACGCTTGACACCCTGCCGCCTGCCGATCATGTAGCCTCGAGCCCGTGCGGGCAGCCAGTCAAGACAGAGGACGAGCATGGAAGACGCAAAAGACGGGATCGTCGAGACGATCAAGACAGTGGTCTATGCGCTGATCATTGCCGGTGTGTTCCGCACCCTGTTCTTCCAACCCTTCTGGATTCCCTCCGGCTCGATGAAGGACACGCTGCTGATCGGCGATTTCCTGTTCGTCAACAAGATGGCCTATGGCTATTCGCAGTATTCCTGCCCGTTTTCCGCCTGCCCCATCGATGGCCGCATCCTCGGCTCCGAGCCCGAGCGCGGCGATGTCGTGGTGTTCCGCCACCCGGTCAACGGCGCCGATTTCATCAAGCGCCTGATCGGCCTGCCCGGCGACACAGTGCAGATGAAACAGGGCATCCTGCATATCAACGGCCAGGCGCTCAAGACCACGCCCGATGGCCTGTTCGAGGAACCGATGGCGCCACAGGGGCCGCAACAGCTGCTGCCGCGCTGCTCCAACGGGCCGGTTGGCGCCGGTGGCACCTGCGAGAAACAGAAATTCACCGAGACCCTGCCCGAGGGCCGCGAGCATTCGATCCTGAACATCGGCAACGGGCCGACCGACAACACGCCGGTGTTCTCCGTTCCCGAAGGTCACTACTTCTTCATGGGCGACAACCGCGACAATTCCACCGACAGTCGGGTCAACCAACTGGCGCGCGGCGTCGGCATGGTCCCGGCCGCAAACCTGATCGGTCGGGCCGACCGCATCATGTTCTCGTCGGCTGGCAAGTCGCTGTTCTACATCTGGACCTGGCGCGCCGACCGTTTCTTCAAGAGGATCGAGTGAAGCTTTCCGCCGACGCCCGCAGCTTCCAGACCCGGTTGGGGTACACGTTCCGCACGCCGGAGCTGATGATCCGCGCGCTCACGCATCCCTCGATTGCGACCGAGACCCGCCCCTCCAACCAGCGGCTTGAATTTCTTGGCGACCGGGTGCTGAACCTGCTGATCGCCGAGGCGCTGTTCCGCGCGGACCGGTTCGCCGACGAGGGCCAGCTTGCGCCGCGCTACAACGCGCTGGTCCGCAAGGAAACCTGCGCCGACGTGGCCCGCCAGATCGACCTCGGCTCGGCACTGAAACTCGGGCGCTCCGAGATGATGTCGGGCGGACGCCGCAAGAACGCCCTGCTGGGCGACGCGATGGAGGCGGTCATCGCCGCGATCTATCTCGACGGTGGGCTGGACGCTGCCAAGCCGGTCGTGCTGCGGCTGTGGGGCGACCGCATCGACAGCGCAGAGGACCAGGCCCGCGACCCAAAGACCGCGTTGCAGGAATGGGCCCAGGCCCGCGGGATGCCCCCGCCCGCCTACGTGGAAACCGGGCGAACCGGCCCCGACCACGCGCCGCAATTCACCATCACCGTCCGGCTTCAGAACGGCGCGGAAGAGCTGGCCACCGCCGGCTCCAAACGGCAGGCCGAACAGGCCGCCGCATCAGCGCTGCTGGCACGGCTCGAGGCCCGCTGACCACGGCGCAGGTCGCCGACAGACCCCCGACCCAGGCGCCACAAGGAAACCGGACGCGCGCAGTCCCCTGCGCCTCCGGCCACCGCCCGGCGCGCCCAGCGTCGCATTGGCACGCCATCCGGCGTCACCGGCGGCAATGGCCCGCCGAGTGCCCGTCTTTTGCGCCCTCACGCACGTGTCAAACATGGCCGGCGCGACAAAGTGTGGTAATGATATATTCAAAATACGAATTACATGAGACGCCAAGCCAACCCTCATCCGCCGCATACCGGTACCGATGAACACCCCAAGGAGAGCCCCATGTCGAAAGAGCAAACGATCAAGAACCTTCAAACCGCGTTGGAAATGGAAATGACCGCCGCGCACCAATACCAGCTCCACGCCCAGGTGCTGGATGACTGGGGCCTGAACCTCCTCGCCGCCAAGATGCGCGAGGAGATGCAGGAAGAGATCGCCCATTCCGACCTGTTCATGGAGCGGATCATTTTCCTGGGCGGCACGCCGCAGTTGCGCTTCCAGAAGCAACCCGCGCGCGCCGAGACCCTCAAGCAGATGTTCGAGATGGATGCCGCCGACGAGCAGGAGGCCGTCGAGGTCTACTCCCGTGGCGCCCGCGACGCCTTCGAAGCCGCCGACATCGGCAGCCGCACCCTGTTCGAAAGGATCGCGCTCGACGAGGAAGGCCACAAGAGCTGGCTTGACCTGCAACTGAGCCTGCTCGAACGGCTCGGAGAGCGGGCTTTCAGCGCCAAGTGGATCTCCATGGGTGCCGACGAGGCCGACGACGCCGAGGCCTGACGTCGCCTGCCCCGGCCGGCGGGGGCACACCACCATGCGCCAGCACCGCAAACGTGGTGCTGGCATCTGACCCCGTGATCGACTAGACCAAGACCTTGCATTCCAAGGACCCCTGCCAATGACCACACGCTGCGGCTTTGTTGCCCTGATCGGAGAGCCCAACGCGGGCAAGTCGACCCTGTTGAACCAGATGGTCGGGGCCAAGGTCTCGATCGTGACCCACAAGGTCCAGACCACCCGCGCCCGCATTCGCGGCGTGGCGCTGGAGGGCGACAGCCAGATCGTCTTCATCGACACGCCGGGGCTGTTCAGTCCGCGCCGGCGGCTGGACCGCGCCATGGTTGCCGCCGCCTGGGGCGGGGCCGCCGATGCCGATGTCACGGTTCTGCTGATCGAGGCGCACCGTGGGCTGACCCCGGGCGTGCAGGCGATCCTCGACAGGCTGCGCCAGCGCGCCGGCGACCGCCGCTTCGCGCTGGCCATCAACAAGATCGACAAGGTCCAGTCCGAGGTCCTGCTGGCGCTGGCGCAAAAGATGAACGAGGGCTACCCGTTCGTTGAAACCTTCATGATCTCCGCCGAAAAGGGGTACGGCGTCGAGGGCCTGCGCAAATGGCTGGCCGCCGAAGTACCCGAAGGCCCGTGGCTGTACCCCGACGACCAGATCTCGGACCTGCCGATGCGGATGATCGCTGCCGAGATGACCCGCGAAAAGCTGACGCTGCGCCTGCATCAGGAATTGCCCTATCAATTGACGGTCGAGACCGAAAACTGGGAAGAACGCCAGGACGGCACCGCCCGGATCGACCAGATGATCTATGTCGCCCGCGACGGCCACAAGGGCATCATCCTCGGCAAGAAGGGCGAAACGATCAAGGCCGTCAGCCAGGCCTCCCGCGCCGAACTGGAAGAGTTCCTGGGCCGCAAGGTGCACCTGTTCCTGCAGGTGAAGGTCCGGCCCAACTGGCTGGAAGAATCCGAGCGCTACTCCGAGATGGGGCTTGATTTCAAGGACGGCAACACGTGAGTCGACTGGCCGCGGGCCTCTGGGTTCAGGCCTACATGATGCGGCTGCAGATCGAGGCGATCCCGTCCTATGTCGTCGCCCACGGCGATGACACCGCCGGGGCGATCCTTGTCAAGCTGAGCCCGCTGGACGGCACCGCGCGGCTCTATCAGCGGGTGATGTCGATGGATGGCGCCCGCCCCTGGGATGTGCTCATCGAGGCTCCGGAGGCCGATGTCGATGCGCTGATCGCCCGCCAGCGGGCCACCGACCCGGACCTTTGGGTGATCGAGGTCGAGAGCCGCGCCGGACGCCACATGCTGGACGAACCCGGGCTGGAGTGACAGGCTGGCCCGGCGCGCACGAACGAACCCGTGCGCCGGAATTCTCATGCCTCCGAAGGGGGCATGCTTGCCAAGAAGAAGAGGGCGGATGGACTGGCGGGACGAGGGCGCATTGCTGGCGGTTCGACCGCACGGCGAAAGCTCGGCGATCATCGAGGTCTTCACGGCCGCGCACGGACGCCATGCCGGCGTCGTGCGCGGAGGCACGTCGCGAAAGATGACCCCGGTGCTGCAACCGGGCACGCAGGTGTCGGTGGAGTGGCGCGCCCGGCTGGAGGAACATCTTGGCAGCTACCGGGTCGAGCCGCTGAAATCGCGGGCGGTGGCCACGATGGGCGACCGGCGAACATTGTACGGGCTGGGCGCGATCTGCGCGCTGCTGTCCTTCTCCCTGCCCGAACGCGAGCCACACCCCGGCCTGTACCGCGCGACGCAGCGGCTGCTGGACGCGCTTGGCACCGACGCGCGGTGGCCGGCGCTGTACCTGTTGTGGGAACTGGCCTTGCTCGAAGAACTGGGCTTTGCCCTGGACCTGACCGACTGTGCCGTCACCGGCGCCACCGAGGGCCTGATCTACGTCTCGCCCAAATCCGGGCGGGCCGTCAGTGCGGCGGGGGCGGGACAATGGGCCGACAGGCTGCTGCCGCTGCCCGGTTGCCTGCGCGGCGCAGCGCCATCCCATCCCGGCGAGATTCTGGAAGGATTGCGCACCACCGGCTTTTTCCTGGAGACCTGGCTGGCACCGGCGCTTGGAGGCCGGCGCCTGCCAGAAGCGCGAAACCGGTTTGTCGGCGTCTTGGAACGTGAGGAGACGGCATGAAAAGTTACAGCGAGCTGCACGAGATGGCCCTGGCCCGCAAGGGGGCCGAGGCCCTGGCGGCACACTGGCCCCTACCGTCGGAAACGGCGCTGCGGGACCAGACCGACGACCGGCTGTTGTCGGAATTCACCCGGCGTGTCTTTCAGGCCGGATTCAACTGGTCGGTGATCGACAAGAAATGGCCGGGCTTCGAAACCGCCTTTCACGGCTTCGATCTCGGCCGCAACGCCATGATGTCCGACGACGATCTGGATGCGCACCTGAAGAACACCGACATCGTGCGCCACGCCGGAAAGATCCTGACGGTGCGGGACAACGCGGTCTTCCTGTCGGATCTCGCACGCGAACACGGCTCCGCCGCCCGCTTCATCGGCGATTGGCCGGTGGAGGACACGATCGGCCTGTTCGCCCTGCTCAAGGCACGTGGCGCCCGCCTGGGCGGGACGACGGGGCAATACGCGCTGCGGTTCGCGGGGTACGACGGCTTCATCCTGTCCAGATCGGTGGTGGCGGCGCTGAACGTGGCGGGCGTCATCGACGGCGCCGCAACCTCGAAGGGCGCATTGCGCAAGGTGCAGGACGCGTTCAACGCCTGGCACGCGGAAAGCGGCGCGCCCTATGCCGTGATCAGCCGCACGCTGGCAATGTCCGTCCCCGACTAGGGCGGGCCCGCGCGATAGACCATCTCTCCGCCCGCGCTGTTCGACAGGATCATCACCGGGCCGCTCACTTCGACAAAGGTCATGGATTGCAGCGCCGCCAGCATTGCCTGTTCTTCGGCCAGATCCGGGCAAGCCCTTCGGGTCGTCACCAGCCGCTGAACCTCGAACCAGGGATAGACCGTGGACTGCGCGCCGGAAAAACTGTTGCAGGGGCCACGCCCCTCCACCTGCCCCTTGGACGGAAAACGGAGCGTGGCCGAGGCGGCAAATGGCGCGCCATCCAGTTCGGTCAGCCGATAGACCGCATCGGGCTGGGCATACCCCGAGACGGTTTCATCGGCGCAACCGGCAAGCACCGACAGACAGGTCATCAACATGATGCAGCGCATGTGGCAGCTCCGGTTTGGGTGCCCCAGCGTGACAGGCGGCGGCGATGACGACAAGTCACGTCGGCGACATCCCCGCCGTGCTTGCAGCCCGCCAGGATGCGGCGCAGTCTGGAGCGCGGAAACCGTCGCTCCGAGGAAACGCATGGAAGACATCTGGCTGGCCTATGCCAAACGCCTGCAGGCCCTGGCCGCCACAGGTCTGCACTACGGCCCCGCCCCCTTCGACCGGGAGCGGTTCGAAGAGATCGATCAGATCGCCCGCGAAATGATGTCTCGGCTCGGGCAGGTCCCGATTTCGCACCTCAAGGGACTTGCCGAACCACACGAAGGATATGCAACGCCCAAGAACGACGTGCGCGCGGCCGTGGTTCGCGAAGGGCACATCCTGCTTGTCCGTGAAAAGTCGGACGGCAGGTGGACGATGCCCGGCGGCTTTGCCGACATCGGGCTCACGGCCTCCCAGGTCGCCGTCAAGGAAACCTGGGAAGAGGCCACGCTCAGGGTCCGCGCCACCAAGTTCTTCCAGCTACGACACCGGGCCCGGCACCCCGGCGAGCCCGACCACCGGGATTTCTACAAGTTCTTCTATCTCTGCACACCGCTGGACGACGCCACGCCTGCGCCGGGTCCCGAAACCTCTGGTGCCGCGTTCTTCGCCCCTGACGCCCTTCCCCCCATGTCCGAGGGCCGATCCGACGCACAGGACGTTCAACTGGCGCTCCGCCATCTCGCCGCCCCCGACCGCCCGACAGACTGGGACTGAGACCGGCCGCTCGATACTCCGGCGTCACCTCATCTACATCCGGGGCCAGGCAACACCGCGCGATCCATCCATGACGGATCGCGCCTCCGGCATCGGGGCGTGGACGATCCGGAACGGTTGGTCTCCGGCGATGCGCGGCCCGCCCTTGTTTGGAACGACAGGCCGCGCAGGGCGTTATCCCAACAGGCGGCGGGCAATCACCTGCGCCTGGATTTCGGCCGCGCCTTCAAAGATGTTCAGGATCCGTGCATCGCACAGCACCCGGCTGATCGCGTATTCCTGTGCGAACCCGTTACCACCGTGGATCTGCAACCCGTTGTCCGCCGAGGCCCAGGCCACCCGGGCCCCCAGCAACTTGGCCATGCCGGCCTCCAGGTCACAGCGCTGGTCATGGTCCTTTTCCCAGGCCGAGAAATAGGTCAACTGACGGGCCACCATTATCTCCACCGCCATCATCGCCAGCTTGCCCGACACCCGCGGAAAGGCGATCAGCGACTTGCCGAACTGCTTGCGATCAACCGCGTATTGCGTGGCAATATCCAGCGCCGACTGCGCCACGCCAATCGCCCGGGCGGCGGTCTGGATGCGGGCCGCTTCGAAGGTCTTCATCAACTGCTTGAAGCCCTGCCCCTCGACGCCGCCCAGAAGGTTCTCCCCCTTCACATGGAAGCCATCGAACGCCAGCTCGTATTCCTTCATGCCGCGATAGCCCAGCACCTCGATCTCGCCGCCGGTCATGCCCTCGGTCGGGAACGGGTTCTCGTCGGTGCCCGGCGTCTTCTCGGCCAGGAACATCGACAGCCCCTTGTGATCGGTGGTCTCCGGATCGGTCCGCGCCAGCAGCGTCATCACATGGGTCCGCGCGGCGTGGGTGATCCAGGTCTTGTTGCCGGTCACGGTATAGTCGCCATCCTCGCCCTTCACGGCGCGGGCGCGCAGCGCCCCAAGGTCGGACCCGGTGTTCGGCTCGGTAAACACCGCCGTCGGCAGGATCTCGGCGCTCGACAGTTTGGGCAGCCAGTGTTCCTTCTGTGCCTCGGTGCCGCCCGCCAGGATCAGCTCGGCGGCAATCTCCGACCGCGTGCCCAGCGAGCCAACGCCGATGTACCCGCGCGACAGTTCCTCCGACACCACGACCATCGAGGCTTTCGACAGGCCGAACCCGCCGTATTCCTCGGGGATGGTCAGGCCAAAGACCCCCATCTCGGCCAGCTCCTCGATGATCTCCATCGGGATCAGCTGGTCCTTCAGGTGCCACTCATGCGCAAAGGGCTCCACCCGCTCCACCGCATAGCGGCGGAACTGCTCGCGGATCATCTCCAGCTCGTCTTCCAGCCCGGTCGCGCCGACGGTGATGTTGGCCGACTGCTCCTGCATCAGCTCCACCAGGCGGGTCCGCGCCCGCTGGCTGTTCCCGTTCTGGCACAGCAGGGTGATCTCGGTCGTCGCCAGCCCTTGCAGGTCCTCGCGCTCGTCCAGCCCCATGTCGCGCACCCGCACGATCTCGGTCTGGCTCATCGGGATGCCGCCCTGGATCTGCAACAGGTACTCGCCAAAGGCGATCTGGTGGATCAGCTGTTCGATCTCGCCGAACTTGCCATCGGCCTCCAGCCGCTCTGCCCAGGCCTGCATCTGCGTCAGCGCCTGGCCATAGGTCGCCAGCCACGCCAGCGCATGGGCTGCCGTCTGGTGCTGCTCCAGCAACACGCCCGACACGCGCCCACCCTCGGTGACCCGCGCCTTCACGGCGTCGGTCGCCGCCTGAACAAGGTCATCGACAGGGGCCAGCGCCGATTTGGTCAGCGTCAGCAGGTTGTCGAGAATGGGGCGCGTCGCCTCGGCTTGGGGCAGGTCCTGTCCATCATGCGGCATCTCTCGAATCCTCCTCGTTCGGGTTGGAATTCTGCATAAGCACTTTGCAGTTGCAGCGCAACTTAGTTTCAAGATCAAGGTTGAAAAGTCACGTAATGTGTCGCGATCATCGGCACCCATGCCGGGCTCGGCCGACCTATCGCGATTTTTGTCGACAGAACGGGCAAACCGGCGCCGCTCGTTAGTGACAGCCGCCTTTCTCGGAACGGGACAAGGATGACCACGACGAAACTCGCGCTTGCCGCGTCCGTTTGCCTGACCACGACAACGGCCTCCGCGCTCAGCATCCCCCAGATCACCGCATGCGGTATTGGCTCAACGATCCCCTTCAACGGGTTCGATTCCACTTTGGGCCCCCTGAACAGCGTCTTCGCCAACCTTGAGGCGGGCGAAATCTCCGGGACGACCAGCAGGAACAAAAACGGCGGATCCTACAGTTTCCGAGGAGCCATCGACGGATCAGCGAGCATGTCCTTGGGAGCCGACTGGAGGCCTTCCGACCGTGGAATCGGACCGTTCTTCTCTTGCTTCAAGCCAATCGTGCTCGGGCACCTGTCTCAGAACAGGCGAGTCGCTCAGCGATACCGAAACCGCCAGGTCCCCGTCGCCATTCATCGATCGGATCGTCTCTGGAACCTTGGCGGGCGAGACCTCCATCTTCAGGGATGAAGGTATGCCCGATAGGCCAAACACGTCTTGACAGACGTCCGGCACCGCAACCTTGATCTACGCTTACGCCGCCGCAAGGTCGGCCGACCCCGCCTGCCCCAAGCCCGGTTGAGCGGACATTTCCGACGTGCACAAACCCGGCCAGGATGACGCGAACAATCCTTTGCGGAACTCACGGTATAGGCGTGGCTGCCCCTTTCCCCACTGACATCATGCCACGCGTACGATCTCGGCGGTGCCGAGGGCGTTGAATCGGTTCATGAGAGCGGTGCGGATGTGGATTTCGGCGGTTTGGCGGTCAGGGTCTCTCGTTGCGATACGTTCTCCGACTGCCTTGAGACAGCGCATCCACTGCCCGGAAGTGGTTTGCCTGCAAACCACGAGAGGGCTAGCCTCGACCCGGCTGCGGGCGTGGTATCCGGTCCAGCGCTTCCAGAAGCCCCTGCCATAGTGCGGGTTGCACCCAGGGTTTCGTTTCTGGAAATCGCAGCTGGACAATCTTCCTTCCACGACCGAGCATTCTTGCGGATCGAAATGATCGGAACCGCGTCGCGCTCAAGGATGGCGGTGTGGCAGCGACGCGTGTCATAGGCACCATCCACTGCCCGACAGTACATTTTTACATGCACGAGAGGGGACCAGCAGATTCAGCGGCCCGGCAACGCGGCGATATCAGATCTGAACCTTGAGGGTCTTCTGTCTGCGGCACAGGGCGGAGTAGTCAGGAACGGTCCAATCCAGCCCGGCCAGACGCAGCAGGCTGGCGACCATCCCGACGGTCTGCCTGAGCGGCAGCTTGAAAAGAACCTTGAGCGACAAGCAGAACTGGATTGCCGCATTCGAGAAGACCGGCGGGCGCCCCGAACGGCCCTCATGCGGCGCGTGCCAGGCCATCTCCTTCTCCACCCAGATCAGCAAAGACCCGCGCTTCCTGAGGGCATCGTTGTAGGCGGACCAGGTCGTTGTGCGGTGGCCGGCGGGCTTGGATTTGCTCATGACATCGGCTGAACCGCATGGATTCGTGAAAGGAATCCTCCACAGCGGGAGTTCTGCAACAACGCCCATCGGAGACCGACGATCAGACGGTGACCGAAGCCTCCTTTTCGCGGAAAGAATGCAAGTTGCACCCCAAGGTGACAAGCCGTTCCAAGGGTCGAACTACCAATCGCAAGTAGTCCCGAGCCTCTGGATTGGTTCACCAGCCCAAACCAGAGGCGAATTGGACAAGTGGCTGGATTTCCGCTTTTTCCGCGGCACCTCCGCCGGCGCCTGAAAAAACAGCCGTTCGACTCCCAGTGCCTGCCTCAGGATCTCCGCGAAGATTGGCGCCGTGGGTCTGCAACGCAATCCTTCACCCCGTGAGCCGCTTCATGTCTGCTCTTCGCATCCGACTGAGTCCGACCGAGCGAGATGGGGGTGGCGGAGCAAGGATGGGCGGAACCTACATCCAGGGAGCGATCTTCAATCCCAGAACGTTGATATCGATCCTGAACATCTTCCGGGGTCACTGCAATTTCTTCGAACCACGGCAGTACACCTGTCCCCATGATGAAACCGATGACCTGATCGATCCCGCAGATCTGTCCACCCGAGGCCTGAGATACCCGGGAACGCAAGAGATGATCGCCACCGAACCTTAGAAGAAACCGGTTCCCGGGATGCGCACTCCGGCTATGCGTCATGGAAGGAATGCCGTCAGGAATCGCAGGAACGGAACCGTGGATGTCCCAGACCTCGATAGGACCCTCTATCGTCCCTGGCTCTATGTGGGAACCAAGGTGGGTGCAAACCTGGACCGATCTCGACATAGCCCACAACCACCAGACCTCGGACCTCTGACTGATACGGTCGAAAACCGGCATGGAGCGGTGCCGAAAGCTTGCCCATCTGGGGCGAATCCTGACGTGCCGCTTGCTCGCGTAGGAGACATTGCGGCGGTCACAGCTTCAGAGCCCATGGCGGCTCCCACGGCAAGGTCTGATGTTGGGACTTTTCGGACGTAGACCTCAGATCGCTTGACCTTCGCGACCGGCCCAATCCCGACCTCGGGCAACCTTTCATATTGCTGCGGTGCCGCCCGTCAAAGCCGTCTTTCGCTGCAAGCGCAACACCCGGATCGGGTCGACGCACAGATCGCGGACCAAGCGGTCGTTCGACGAACCGACGCGAATGACTGCTATGATGTGACCGTTCGAACTTCTAAGGTTTGCTGGATAGCGTTGCCATATGGATTTTGGAGTATCTGATGCATCGAGCAATCAGCTTTCGTTCAGAGGGGGCCGAGCTGCAGGGTCGACATTTTTCGCACGGTGACGAGCACCGTCCAGTCGTGGTCATGACGCACGGGACAACCGCGACGATCACCATGGTGATCGATGTCTATGCAAGGAAGATCTTCGATGCTGGATACGATGTCCTGCTTTTTGATCATCGGAACTTTGGACAAAGCGGCGGCGAGCCGCGTCAAGAAATCAATCCCTGGGTTCAGGCGCGCGGCTATCGGGATGCAGTCTCGTTCCTGCGAAGCACTGAAGGAAATCGTCAGATCGTTCTTTGGGGCGATAGCTTTTCTGCCGGACTGGCTCTGGTTGCCGGAGCGCTAATTGAAGATATATCGGCAGTTATTGCGCAGATTCCAGTGTGCGGCGCTTCGATCCCTGAGGCCTGTTTCGATGCCAACGCCTTCCGCACCATAAAGGAAATCTTTGAAAGCGGCGACGTAGCGGGCGGTCCTGAACAGACAACTGGGCCGATCCCGGTGGTTTCCTTCGATCAAATCAACAATCCATCCCTCTTGACGCCCATTCAGGCTTATCGCTGGTTTATCGAGCATGGCGGACAACATGGCAGCGGTTGGGAGAACTGGGCGACACGGGTCATACCTGCGACGCCTGTCCCATGCAGCCCTTTCGTGACAGCGCCGTATCTCGACTTGCCGGTTCAGATGATGATCGGAACGGCTGATGAAATGGTGCATTGCAACATCAAAGCCCAGAAGGCTGTGTTCGATCTCTTTCCAGGTGAGAAAGAATTCGTGGAAATACCGGGTGGACATTTTGGTCTGCTTTGGCATCCGAGCGACGAGTTCGAGGCCGCTGCAAGCGCTCAGATTGCATTCTTGGACAAGGTCTTCTCGTCGAACGAAAACGCCGACATTCGTTAAGAACGAAGCATTCGTCACTTTGGGCTCCGAGCCGACTTGCGGCAGTGCAGAGAACATCTCGCATTCAGGCGAATAGGGATGTCGGGTTTTTACGACAATCCGTGAGCGGTTTGCGCCTGCAGAGAAAGTCCGGATTCCGCTGTTTGTGACGAATAACGCAGTCGGCATGGATGGTGGCTTCCGAGCACGAAGCCGTCATCTGACTGTTTGCATCAGTTGACTGAGATATCGGCAAAGCAGAAAATCCCAACCACTGTTGGTTCTTCGAGGGGGAACTGCTCAGGCTGTTCGCGACGCCTGCCGCATATCGCCCGTGGCAACACGCAAGCCTTCCGCAAGTCGATGGCTTCTCCCGGATTTCACGATTTTGGCAAACTCACACCGGCTTGCATGCATGTATTTCCTGCTCCCGTCGTTCGTGGCGGAAAGAAATCTCGACCATATCCTGATTGATGTTCTCCGTGGCGTCGGGAACTCTGGAGGATCCCGCCAATGTCCCACCCCACGGAAGGCGTCAGCTTCTACCGGCCCATTTGGTGTTTTTAGGCAGGTGTCGGCTTGCGCACTTGGATGATCAGAGCTCTGCTGAGCAGCCCCACTTGAGTGGTCCAAATGGAAACCTGGTGCATGGTTGGCCTTCGGTCCACAGGGACGATGACCTCAGGCGAAGGTGGGCGATAGCCCAGAGCGCTGTGGGGTCGGTTGGTGTCGTAGTGTTTCCTCCAGCTCTCGACGACGATCCGTGCTTCGCGTGGCAATATAGTATCTCGCCGTTCCGCAGTGCGTCCCATTCTCGCCCATTGAAACTCTCGCAATATCCACTCTCGCATGCACTGCCTGACAGGCGAACGCATTCTCTCGCTGAGAAGGGCGATCCGGGCAGATGAGTCATCGTTCAGGCACTGCCGTCCCCTCTTCATGTGCTGCTCTGGAACCTTCGGCCCCTGGCATTTCCAAAATTGCTCGGTAAGTTTGTCGTTCACGCAATGCCGCTTGGCGGGGTGTCCACCGCCAAGCGGGACCAGCCAGCGTCTCGCAGCAGGGCTGAAACCGGCTGAAACACAACGTGTGACTGATGGCGCCTCGGGTTCTTCCAAGGCACAGGGCGGTCGCGAGCATCCGCGCAATGCCGCTGGAATGCAGTCTTGGAAAGACCCGGCCCGATGACGGCAACCTCTGAAATGACCGTCCCCGAATTTGGAGTGTCACGCCCCCGCAGTGCCACATCAGAGGACGCGGGGGGCGTCATCAGGGCCGCATGTCACGGCCGTTGAAATTGGGGGCGCTACCGCTCATTTTTCCTGTCGACAGAGAAGATCAATCGACAAGCCCTCTGCAGAGTTGACAGACAAATCTTCCAAGAGCCGGATCCGGTCCACGCGTGGCAGTTCGAGCTCCAGACTTTGGGTGATCGACACCGGGCCACTTTGATTCACACAGAAAATGCTGCGGTTCGAAGGAACCTGCATTGAAGTATCGTCGGTGTAGACGACAATGCCCGAACCATAGATCGAATAGGCGCCCTTTGGATCAGGCTGTGACATGTAGCCTTCTATCAAAAGGGTTCGGAGTTCGGGCGGGAAGAGCCCTGCCACGATTTCCAGCGGCGCAATCGTGTTCGTAGCCTCGGACCACACTCCGGTCAGCCGAATGTGATCACCTGGCACGGCATGTTCCACGTATCGGCCGTCAAGGGCAAAGGGCCCGACCAACTGGGTTCCCGTGTCGGTCTCGAAGAAGGTTCCGTTGACGACCACCTCACGGCGGGGCGCGATCCGCTGCAGATCCGAAACGACAACCGTCGACCCACGCCACAGACCACTGATCGCCAGCCAGTCTCCAGCTTCAATAGTGTCCAGTTCGACCTCGGATGCATCCAGATCAAGCCCCAGAACCCGGACACGTCCCGGCGAGATGGCCTCTACCGGTGCAATGATCGGGTAGTAGTTTCTAATCCGCGTGGCGGTCAGGTCGTCCCCATCAAGTTCCGCATCGACAACGACAGTCTCGCCAATCCTCAAGCTGTCGACCGGGCGGGCGCCGAGGGATGATGTCGCGACCAGGCCGTTTGGGACGTCGATCTGAAAGCCATTCACATGAATGCTGCCGAAACCGGTGATCACGCCCATGATACCGGTGCCGATCGTGCCGGATTCGAGATCGTCGTCTCCAGCGTGCGAAGTAGCTGCGATGAACGCAGTCAAAAGGGCGGCAGCTGCCAGCATCAAGCGCGTCATCATCAATTCTTTGCCTCTTCCGCTTGATCCCGATCGACTATGTAGCTTCCGAACGACACCCTGTGTGTTGACGTGGTCTCCGCCATATCCTGTTTCTGCAGTCGGCTGGCTTCGATATTGAACTTGGCGAGTTGGTCTTCGGCCAATTGGCGGGCAAGCGCCTCCAGGGCGCCAGCAGATTCCTCGGATAGGCGGTTGAAATGAGACGACCGCTCGAAATGAGGACGCGCGCCGTCGCCGGTCAGGTTCTCCACGGCGGCGCGCAGATGTGCCGAGATATTTTTTTCGAATGCAGCGAGCATTTCGGGACGGCCGGCCAAGGGAACATATGCGTTGGCCCGCAACGTGAGACGACCGTCCGGTTCCTGCACCACCAACTTCATGTCCACAAGATGCAAGAGAACGGTGCCCGGAGCCAGGTCAAGCCGCAATTGCTGGACGAGCCCGTCAAAGCTTGGGCCGGTTTCGGTTGAGCGCGGCAAGGGAAGGGGGCTGCCGTTGCTGTCCAGATACGCTGGATCGCTGTTCCATAGGGCGATCAGGCGCGCCGACGCATTCGAGAACGACGACCGCGTGGTTTCGGCATCGGCTACCCGAAAGCGTCGGACATCCTTGCGATGGAGCCCGGTGAGCAAGCTGACCTGGCTGTCGCTGACAGGGGTGGAAGATCGCTTCTGCGCAGCGTCGAACAGACCGTGTTTCAGAAGCTCGGTCGCGCTCGAAAGGGTGACGCCGCTGCTGATCATCAGATCCGCGAGTGGTTGCAACACAGCGCGAAGTGCGGCTCTCACGTTGTCGTCGTCATACTTCGTCACGTACTCACTCCGCCACACGGGACGCAGAGCCATTTACACCGAAATCGTCTGGGAAAAAAACCCACCCTTGCAAGATTTTCGATCCAGTGGAGGTTTTCCGGCAGACAGAGGGCGTGCCTGCAAGGCCCGCCCCCCCCCAGCTGCGTCACCCGAACGTGAAGTCGCCCGCATCCAATGTGTTGATGTCTGCATCCCTCAGATACAGGCTTCCATCCTTGCCAAAGTCCAGTTCGACTCCCCGTCCGGCCTGTTCCGCCGACGCCAGCACATCGTCGAAGCTGTCGATACCTTCGACGTTCAGGGCAATCACGTCATCGCCGTTCTGGTCGAAATCCCGGATCACGTCGTGGCCGTCGCCCGCGACAAAGACAAAGACGTCATCGCCTGCATTGCCCGAGACCCAGTCACGGCCCGCGCCGCCGGTGATCATGTCATTGCCCGATCCGCCGCGGATGTAGTCGGCGCCGTTGCCACCGTCGATGATATCGTCCCCACGGCGTCCAAAGATTTCGTCTTGTCCACCTTCGCCGTTCAGAACATCCCATCCGCCACGGCCCAGGATATGATCCTGTCCGCCTCCGCCGTTTACGATGTCATCGGCGCTCCCCCCGACGATGAAGTCCCGATTGTCGGTACCATCGTGCTCCACCACGGTATTGATATGGACGACAGCAATCTGCGCTTCGGGCAGGGTGAAGTCGGCGGCCATCGGATCGATTGCGACGCCGAACGCGTTTGTGCCGCCCAGGATGATCTGGTCGCCGGCGCCCATGGGGTTGCCGACAGAGCCGTTGAACCCGGGATGCAGCGTAACGACACCGTCCTCGTCAACTCCGGTATTCGGGCCGGCCTGGTTGATAAAGGCGGCGTCCAGCTCGGTATTGACCTCGGTGCCAGCGTCATAGACGTCCGATCCATTGAACACGACGGTGTGCGCACCGGCAAAGTTGCCGTCATCGTCAAACAGCGTCATGGCATCAGCCGTTCCGACAAAGGCGTCGTTGGACGGCAGGATCATCGCGGCAAAACTGATCTCTGCATTGACCGTTCCGTCGACAGTCACAGTGTTCGACGCGATTTCCTGCGTGGCGATGGGGCCTGCGTCTCCGGCGACCACAAGACCGATACTGTCTGGGGAAGCGGCCAGTCGTTCCGCGGAAAGTGGGTCGAAGTTTCCGTCTTCGGCAAGCGCCTCAAGGCCTGCCGATGCCGCCGCGCCCGCATCGAACAGATCGAAGGCGCCGTCGTGTAGGCCGAAATACAAGGGTGTCAGAAAGGTTCCGCCGTCGTCAGACATGTTTCTGACTGTAATTCGAAGGTCGGTCATCGTGCTCTCCTGTGGGGTCAAAGCGATAATGGGAAATTTTCCCAGTAACTTTGCTTACCCCAGTTCCGAGTTAAAGCAATCACCCTCACGGCAAAGTGGCAGGGAGTTGATAGGTCGTGAGCGGTTTGAATGATCCGCCGAGGCGTTGTTGCGGACCTCTGGGTGCGGAGGTTTCATGTCGTGAAGCCATGGCGTCAGTGGGGGCGGATGAGCAAGCCGTCTCCCAGGCGCTACCGAACCAAAAACTTGTCCGACGAGCGAGCCACCGAGGCACCATGGGTTCGAGCCCAATGGAGAGGGCCGCGTTGAGGAGGCGCGGCTCATTGCGCGCTTGGTTGGACAAGGAAGCGGCATGGTCGCCGCAGCATGAGGGCAAGACAGGTAGCCCCTGCGCCAGGCTGCCGGAAAGGTGTACAGCTAGCTCCGAACGGCCGCTCCGGACTCGTCTTTGCCCGAGTCTTCCGCGCGATGCTGTCGGCAGATCGAAACAGGACCGTGGCTACAGTGCAGCCGCGCAAGCCTGCTGAGGACTGGCCGTTCAGACCCCGGAGGATGGGACGATCTGCGCCGAAACCACTGACGGGGCCCCGACACACGCCGCTGCCAGGCCGCCATCCACTGCCCGGCAATTCATGCCTACATGCACGAGAGGAATCGAGCGCGACGCCATTGCGACCCACCCGATCGGCAAGACCGGGTGGGCGAGGACGCGAGACCGTCTGGCGGCAAGGGGGCAAAACAGGACCCTGAGCCACCCGGAGTTTCGGTCGATCATTCTGGAAGCGGTGCAGCGGATACCACGCCCGCAGCCGGATCGAGGCAAAGATGCGCGGCCTCAAGGTGTATGGTGAACGGATCGCGGCTCGGAACCTCTACCGCCAGATCGCCAAAATTCAAATCCGCATCGCTCTCATCACTCTCGGCAACGCCCTCGGCAACGCGGAGACCACCCGCGTGGTCCGATGTCATTGGGAAACCGGGAAGTCATGCCTCACGCCGGAGGTACGCATCAACGGCCCTTCGTGTTTCCCCAGCATCCGGATCATGGGAAATCCATTGATACCGTCAGGGCCCGTGTCCACTGGTGGATCATCGTGGGATGCACGCCGAACCGACTGGCCAACTCGCTGACCGTCTGCTCGCCCGTCACAGCCTCCAACGCGACCTTGGCCTTGAACTCCGGGGGGTGTTGCTTCCGTTTCGACATCTCTGATCTCCTTCGTGTTGAAGATCGGCAGACAACAAAGCGTAGCTTGCGTCAGTGTCCGGTTTTCGGGGGGTAACTCAGTCGCAAAGAAGACCCTGAACGTGGTCAACCGGTTCCTCGCCCCGGCACCGTTCAGCACGGCTCCGCAAGACAGGTTGATGGACGTGCGCCACGTGCCGCGAAATCCGGAACATGAGCACGCGGACCAGAAGTGATGCCCAAAGAGGGGCGGCAACCATTGTTTCTGCCGCCCCAAATTCCACTGCCATGGGAGTGACCCACCGGAAAGCGCGCGGCCCGCTTGATCCAACGGCCTCCCGGTACGATGCGCTGTGAACGCCGGTCGGGAGCGCCTCATTCCCGAGATCACCCAGCAATAGAGGGACCGAGCGCGTCGGACGACACTGGGAACAGCCCCCGTGACAGAGCTGCCCGCGACGCCGGAGATCAATAAAGAGGCATCATCGGATGCGTCGCTGAGGGCCGAGGAACGAGTCCTGACGATTGGCATATTCGGGGCGGCTTTCGGGGCGCGCGCCGGAGTCGCAACGACGATCCTGGCGAAGTGCCAGGCGATCCTGCTCGATGGTCTGGTCTCCGCCGTCGGTCTTGCCGCTGCGTCCGCCAGCAGCCGGACCGGGTCAGGCCGTTCGGCCATGGCGTTGACCGGTCTATCTTCACCACGTTCCGAGCCTTGTCGCTTCTCGGCGTCGTTCTTTTTACGATCGGGAACGTCCTGAGAAGCATCCGGGCCCATATCTTCGGCAAGCCCCCACGCCGTTGAACCTCGAACCGATTGCAATCGATATTGTCGTGATTCTGCTCACCTGCCTTGTCCCGTAGACCTTTCACTATCGGGCTTGGAGACAAGGGGGCTTTGTCGCACAAATCGGGTGAAAGACCTGCTTCCCCTTTCCCCAGGCATACTTGAGTGACGGGCATGCCAGGAGCCGTGTAGCGATTGAGGACGGCGATACGGAGCTGGATCTCTGCGACCTGCCTGCCGAAATCCCTCGCCATCAGCGATTGGCCGAGTCGTTTCATCCAATGCATCGTCGTTTCGGCGCTGCTTCGGCGGTGGTATCCACGCCAGCCTCGCCACAGGGGGCGGCCCAGATATCGCTGCGCACTGACCGCGTCCTTTCGGGCAACAGCTACGGCGCTCGTCGGCTTCCAGAGCTTGGCAGTCTTGCGCGGTGGGATCACCGCATTGGGGCCTCAGGCGGCAATCGCTTCAAGGTGTTTTGCATGTCATACGCCGCGTCTTCCGAAACATTGCCGACGACCTGATCGGGAGGAATTTGGTTCAGGAGTTCGGGCAGCATGGGCGCATCTCCCAAAGTGTTCGTCGGGACCTCCACGGCCCGAACTTCCAGTGGTTCCTCATCGATCCCAATGTGAATCCTGCGCCAGACGCGTCACTTGAAAGCAGAGGATTTGACGGAGATGCTGGGGGCTGTTGCCGAGATTGTCGCGTGGCATGGCGCATCTCGGGCTCGGGCCATGTCTTTCCTCATACAGGCCGGAAACCCGGACGGCGCACCCCGTCGATCCAGTCGAGAAACTCAAGATCGCTTGCCGCCGTCCGGCAGAAACGGGATCCCGCAGGGCTCTTCGGGACGCTTGCCATCCGCTCGTCCTCAGCCAGGAGTATTCTGATCGGATCATTGGAATCGTGATCGGGCAACCCGGGTCCGGGCGAACT
The DNA here is from genome assembly GCA_947495685.1 of uncultured Tropicimonas sp. Lineage (GTDB taxonomy): Bacteria > Pseudomonadota > Alphaproteobacteria > Rhodobacterales > Rhodobacteraceae > Tropicimonas. The sequence continues at coordinate 127,815 of CANLZY010000013.1, read as the reverse complement.
GGAGACACCTGGCGGACCCATTGGCAGGAACAGTCTTTCTTCGCGCCTCCAAAATGCTCATTCTTCCGGTGCATATCTTACCCGGGAAAGCCGTCCGCCCTTCCAGGCATGACTGCAGGGCCTCTCTCAATGTGCATCTCAAATATATATTAATAATTTCATAGGGTTGTAGCGATTTCGCGGCGCTTCGTCATCTATTTTGTTGATGACATTTTCGTTATCGTCGCCTGAAGGAACCTGAAAACACGGGCGCCTGAAGGCCGCCGGATGCTCAGAACCCTTGGGAAAACAACGGAAGGTGGACCTATGCAAGTCTTTGCGCGAACAGCCCTTTTGGCCGCTATTGCAATCGGAGTTGCCGCGTTCAGCGGCGCGATCTCGTCCTCCGGGGCGCAAGCTCAGGAGAGCGCTGCGGAACTTGCGCCGGCAGACCTGATGCCCGAGATCCCCGCGCTGTCGGCCTGGCGAAAGTCTCCCCATGCCGACATCACCAAGGAGGCCTTCCGCCATTGGGATGATGAAGAAGACAAGTTGATCCCGGAAACCTGCGCGAAGTGCCACTCGACCGCCGGCTATCTGGATTATCTCGGCGCAGACGGCAGCGAGGTTGGTGTCGTGGATGTCAAGCATCCAACCGCCGCCAGCGAAGCGCCCGGCGTTGCCTGCATGGCCTGCCACAGCCAGGAAGCCCGGACCATGACCACCGTGACCTTCCCCTCCGGCGCCGAGCAGGAAGTGTTCACCGACGACATCCGCTGCATGACCTGCCACGGCGGCCGCGCTTCGACGGTTCAGGTCAACGCGAAGTTCGAGGAACTGGGACAACCGGATGTCGACACCCCGGTCGAGGATCTCGGCTTCATCAACGTGCACTACCGTCCCGCAGCCGCGAGCCGCTTCGGCGGCGAGGTGCAGGGAGGCTACGAATATGATGGTATGGAATATGCCGGCTTCTACTTCCATGACCGCGACTCGCAGACCTGCAACGATTGCCACAGCCCGCATACGCTGAAGGTGAAGGTCGAGACCTGCACCGACTGCCATGACGAGGTTGACGCCGCCAATGCCGAAACGATGCGGTTGGTGCGCAGCTCCAAGGCCGACTACGATGCCGATGGCGATGTTGCCGAAGGTATCGACGCTGAAATCAAGGCCCTGCAGGATCAACTCTTCGCAGCCATCACCGGATATGCTGATACGGTCGTCGGTACGCCTGTCGTCTTCAGGGGCACGAACTACCCGTATTTCTTCAACGATACCAACGGGAACGGCGAAGCCGACGACGATGAGGTGAAATTCCCGAACCGGTATCAGTCCTGGACGCCGCGCATGCTGAAAGCGGCCTACAACTACAACTTCGTCTCCAAGGACCCGGGCGCGTTCACCCACAACCCGTATTACTCGCTCCAGCTCGTCTATGACGCGGCCGTCGATCTGGCCGAGGGCGGCAGCGGCGTTGACGTTGTCGGGGAACGTCCGGACGAGTGACGCGGCTGCCCATCTGACACTCTTCAAGAAATGCAACGGCCGCCCCGCGCGGCCGTTGCCTCGCAAAGCTTTCAAACGGACAAGGGACGACATCCATGGCAGTGCTCGGCCATCGAAGCCTGATGCTGGCGATTGTGCTGACAGCAGTCAGCGCGTTGCCGCTGCTCGCTCAGGCGACCGAATCCGCAGAAGAACAGGCAACGTCTGCGCCGCGACTGGCCGCGCCGAGTTCAACCGCCGACCACACCCGGTACGAGGCCTTGCAGGGCCCCTTCAAGAACGCGCGCCAAGTCAACGAGGCCTGCCTGTCCTGTCACAATACAGGTCCCGAGCAGCTTCACGGCACGATCCATTTCACGTGGACGGCGCCGCAATCTCCCGATGACAACGTTGGTGCCGATCCACTCGGGATGCTCCACGTGACCAACGGCTTCCTTCTCTCCACGCCCTCCAATTTCGACGCCTGCACCGGCTGCCACATCGCCGGCACGCGGCTTGAAGACCCCGCGATGCTCGACGCTACGAGCGATCCGGTCGCGCCGGTCGATTGCCTGTCCTGCCACGAGCCGACCGGCCAGTGGACCATCGCCAATTTCCACGAGAACGGCGCGGCCTGCACGATGTGCCATGACGAACGGTTGAAAGGTGACACGCCCGAGATCGCGGATCTCGCGGTGGCCGCGAAATCGGTCGGCCCTTCGACGCGCGCCAGCTGCGGCACCTGCCATTTCGATGCCGATGGCGGCCCGGGCGTCAAACATGCCGACCTGAACGCCGACCTGATCGCCCCGGGTTCTGCGCTGGACGTTCACATGGCGGCCGCGCCGGACGGGGCGGGTTTCACCTGTGCGACCTGCCACACCGCCCCGGACCATGCCGTGGCGGGAAGCCGCTATACCGGTGGGCCGGCAGAGGGCCCCGAGCGCCCGGCTCTCGCCGGGGCCGCGGCCTCCTGCCAAAGCTGCCACAGCGCGACACCGCACGCCGCAGCCACCAGTGGGGCGCGGCTCGACCGTCATATCGCCAGCGTGGCCTGCGAGACCTGCCACATCCCCGCAATCGCGCGCGGCGAAACGGCAACCCGCGTGCTGTGGGATTGGTCGAGCGTCGGCGAGACGGACCGCCGCCGGGAGCCCTATGTCGACAAGATGAAGGACGGCACGATCACCTACGCCACCGAGAAGGGGCATTTCGCCCATGCGGCGGATTTCAGACCGACCTTGATCTGGTCCGATGGCCGGTTGAACACGCACCGCCCCGGCGATGTCCTGACGGCATCGCCTCAGGGCGCGGAGCCGCTCGAAGACGCAGCGCGCGAAGGCGACCCGGAGGCACTTGCTGCCGCCTTTGCCGACGCGCCCTGGATTGCCGCGTACGGCGGCGCGCCTGCCTCCGAACAGGCGCGGATCGCGCCGGTCAAGGTGATGAACTCGGTTGTTCCCATCGACGCCGAAAGCGGCTCCCTCGCCACGGTCAAGTTTGCCGGGCGGGGACGGGATGCGCTGTGGAACGACTTCCGATGGGACGATGCGGTCGAGACCGGCATGGAAGCGGCCGATGTGGCGTTCAGCGGCGATGTTGCCTTCGCCCGCGTGCGCCAGATGATCCCGGTCAACCACATGGTCGCCCCGGCCGAACAGGCGCTCGGCTGCGCCGCCTGTCACAGCACGGACGGCCTGCTGGCAGAGCTTCCCGGCGGCTTCGTCCCCGGACGCGACCGGTTCGACTGGCTCGAAAAGGCCGGGTTCCTGCTCCTGGCCGGCACGCTCGGAGCGGTCCTGCTTCACTTGGGTCTCCGGCTCGGTTTCGGACTGTTCTACAAGGGGAAACGTCATGGCTGATGCAAAATCGAAGAGCAGCCGCGGCGTCTATATCTTCCACCGTTTCGAGCGGTTCTGGCACTGGTCACAGGCCGCCCTGATCCTCTTCCTGATGGCAACCGGGACCGAAATACATGGCTACTGGACGTGGCTGGGCTTCGAACGGGCGCTGGATCTGCATATCTACGCGGCGTTTACCCTTGTCGTGCTCTGGGCCTTCGCCATTTTCTGGCATCTCGTGGCCGGAGAATGGCGGCACTATGTTCCGACAACCAAGGGGCTCTGGAAGGTGATTTCCTTCTATGCCACCGGCATCTTCTTCGGCGAGCCCCATCCGTTCCGGCCGAGCCCCACGCGCAAGCACAACCCGATGCAGGCAATGGCCTATCTGGGCTTCAAGGTCGCAATGGCGCCCGCGATCTGGATCTCGGGCCTCACCCTCTGGGCCTATGGCAGGTATCCCGAGATCTATCCCGATGCGCTGCCGATCCACTGGGTCAACGGCCTCCATGTCGGCGCTGCCTTCCTCATCGCTGCCTTCCTGATTGCGCATCTTTACCTGATCACCACAGGTGAGACGGTTTTCGCGCAGCTCAGAGCGATGATCACGGGGTGGGATCGGCATGGTGATTCAGAGGACAGCTGATTTCAAACAGCGCGTCGGAGAGATCCAGCCCCACGGGCATACGACCGATCCGCTGGTCGTTTGGATGGGGCCTTTGCGTTCTTGCGATCCAAGCGTTCAATCCCGCCCGGGCACTTTCGACCAGCCAAGCCACTGCAATGCGCATTGCAGTGCCGAACCAAGGAGAACCCAACACCGTGACGGGCTTCGCGGTCCGCAAGGCCCCCGCTGCGTCAACGACGAATGGCGGCTCTCGGATGGGGCGGTTCAAAAAAACGGCTCAACGCGAGCAACCGGACAGGGTCGCGACCGCCGACTTGGCTGACCTGAAACAGGGTCCGGAAAGTCCGCTGGCCGGGTCATCTGAACGTATCGCCGCAGCGACGGTCCGCAACGCGGTCCAAGAGTGGCCACAGTGGGCCGTTCGCGGAGGCGTCGTCGTTCCCTTGATGAAGGTCTGAAACCACTGCCACGTGCGGATGCTCCCGCCAAAGCATGGTCGCTGGCCGTTTCGAGCACCAAGCATCGGAGATCTCCGGCAGAAACGGGATTTCAGTGCCATCTTTGGCAATCAGATACATGGCGCAAGGTTCCAAACCGCAGAGGTTGCGTGGGATTGAACCTGGCTGTCGCCCGCTCTTCTGAGCGCAGCACTGGCGTTTCTGCGACTGCCAGTCAGCCTAAGACCATGGCGGCGGTGAGAGCGGAGAAGAGCGAAGCTTTGAAAATGTGTGTCATCGGTTCCAACCTTGTCTGACGGTGGCGACCTGGGTGGGGGCCTTCTGTGACAAGATACAGGGAAACCGGTCGAGAACAGATTGCGAGTTAGGGACCTGGTTCTGTCATTTTCGGCCAGATCGCAAACAGCAGTCATCTGACTGTTTCTTTTCCTCCTGCGGATCCCCCCAGCCGCATATCGAGAAACCTGCGGAAACGAGCAGCCTTTTCCCACTTGAGCTGCCGTTCATTCCGGGCCGATCCAGAGCGTGGCTTCTCCGCGAATGATTTTCTTCACAAAGCCGCATCCGTTTTCAGGTTCCTGAAAATGGAGCCATGATCTGACGGCGAACGAAACGGGAGAAAGACCGAACATGACCTGGTTGATGCTCTCCACGGGCACCGGCTGAGAAACACCGGATGCGGCGATCAAGGCATCTCTTGCAGAATCTGGAAGGGTCGAAAGTTGCATTGCATAGGCGATGTACTCTTCGTCGGCACTGCAGGCCCGCTCCACAAGGGCCGTCTGATCGACAAGCGCATGAGTGAACTCATGGACGACAATTGCGTCAAAATGCTCAGCTGCTGGTAGTGCGGCCCAGGACTTGGAGTCTGTGTGGGCCTGCTCAAATGCCTTTGGCTCCAGCAGTTCAATCCATTCATCGCCCTGATGATACAGCCCAAAACACAGTTCGTCGGGGTTGCCCAATTCACCTGAGAAACTGATCGTTACCGGATCCACCAGTTTGAGTAGGCACTGTTCAAGTACCGGAAGCGCAGACCCCGCGATATCACAGACCCGACGGTGAAGTTCCTTGTCTTCTGTATCCACGAAAATGAGCGGCGTGTTACAGGGAACTGGCTCGGCATTTGCCGCGACACCGGTGCAAGTGCAAAGCACCCACGTGAGCCCCGTGACCCAGTCCAAGCGCGCCTTGAATGTCATGACAGACCCTCCTGCTCGGTCGGATTCTACCCAACTTACGCAGGGTCAGCGATGAGGTGGATCATTGCCAGGTCGTAAACAAGTCGCTGATCAAACCTTGGCCCCGAAACCTGTGCACACCGGGCTTTTCCCGATCAACGGCCAACGTCGGCAAAGCGTAGAGTGTGGCCTGTCCCCAAGGGTGAGGGGAACGGCGGCGTTGTCCGCTCTAGGGTCCTTCACAGGTATCGCGGCGAAGGGCGGCGAACCGCCCTTGCTGTCGAATGCTGCGCGTCGCACCAAGGTCGGCAACGGCCCCAAGACCACACCTCACCACGGGCAGCCCAAGGGTCCCCGGTCACGTCGGCTCTTGCCGCACGACGCCAACGCCCAAATTCCTCCCAAACGCCCGATGCCGCGCATGGACCCGCTCGAACCAAAAGGGCCGCACCCTTTCGGATGCGGCCCGAGCGCAGTCGCCGGCTCCTCCCAAACCCGGCGCCGCTCAGCTCAACCAGCGCTTGCGCCGGCGATAGCTGCGAACATCCCGGAACGATTTCCGCCCCTCTTCCGACACGCCCAGGTAAAACTCCTTCACGTCCGGATTTTCCCGCAGGTCGGCCGCCGGTCCATCCATGACCACCCGCCCGCTCTCCAGGATATACCCGTAATGGGCGAACCGCAGCGCCACGTTGGTGTTCTGCTCGGCCAGCAGGAAACTGACGCCCTCGTTCTCGTTCACCGATTTCACGATCTCGAAGATCTGCTCCACCAGCTGCGGCGCCAGCCCCATGCTCGGCTCGTCCAGCAGGATCGTCTCCGGCCGGCTCATCAGCGCCCGCCCGATGGCGCACATCTGCTGCTCGCCACCCGAGGTATAGCCCGCCTGGCTCCGCCGCCGCTCCTTCAGCCGCGGGAAATACTCATAGACCATCTCCAGGTCCGCAGCGACCGCACCCTTGCCGTCGCGCCGCGTATAAGCGCCCGCCAGCAGGTTGTCCTCGACACTCAGGTGCTCGAAGCAATGCCGACCTTCCATCACCTGGATGACCCCCCTGGTCACCAGCCTGGCCGGCTCCAGGTTCTGCACTTCCTCGCCCTTGTATTTCACCGACCCCTTGGTCACCTCGCCCCGCTCCGAATGCAGCAGGTTCGAGATCGCCTTCAGCGTCGTCGTCTTTCCGGCACCATTGCCGCCCAGCAAGGCGGTGATCCCGCCGCGCGGCACGTTCAGCGACACGCCCTTCAGCACAAGGATCACGTGGTTATAGATCACCTCGATGTTGTTGACCTCCAGCAGGGTCTCGGCCATCGGGCTCTCGGCGGGGGCAGCGTCCAGCATCACATTCTTCTTCCTGGCAAAAGTACCCAAAACCCGCCGGCGACACTTGGGAGCCGCCGGCGGAGAGTCAGAGCTTACTCACAGCTCTCGTTCATCGGCCAGGGCGCGTTTGCCTCGGCGTATGCCATCGACTCGGCCATCTCCAGCGGTTCGATGAAGGCTGCGTCCGCCATCAACAGGTCCGACACCGGCGCAAACTTCTCGCCGTCCCATTCCAGCATCCAGGCACCCGAGTGCCCGGTGTGGTTGGAGCACGAGGTCGAGAACGGCGGCACCATTCCGGTCATGCCCAACTCGGCCAGGCGTTCGTCGGTGATGTTCAGGTTCTCAAGCCCCCAACGCATCTGCTCCGGGTTGATCTCGGCAACGCCGAACTCGGCCTGCGCCGCGGCAATGCCTTCGGCCAGGAACATCGACATGACCAGACCACGCTGATAGAAAACGCTGTCCGGGTCTTCGGCGGTCGACTTGCCCGCATCCAGAACGTGCGTCTTCAGATCGGCCATCATCGGCGCATCGGACTGCGGCACCGACCAGCTGATCGACTTGTAGCCCGTGCCGGCCTCGCCCACCTGCTTGAGGTCCGCGTCATGTCCGGCCCACCAGACACCAATGAACTGGTCCATCGGGTACTTGGTCTTCACGGCTTCGGCGATGGCAGACGCGTTCATCGCCCCCCAGCCCCACATGATCACGTTGTCCGGGCGCTCGCGACGGATCTGCAACCACTGTGCCGACTGGTTCTGCATTTCCTTCAGGCCGACCGGGATCAGCTTCAGCTCGAAATCATAGGCTTCGGCCATCGCTTCCAGAACCGGGATCGGCTCCTTGCCGAACGGGTGGTCGAGGTGCAGCAGGACGATCTTCTTGCCCTTCAGGCTTCCCTTGTCGCCGTCGGCAATGAAGTCGACGATCATCGACGCACCGTCCCAATAGCTGACAGGCGGGTTGAACGCCCACTTGAACACCTTGCCGTTGGCCATCGGCGAGAAGCCATAGCCCGGCGCCAGGATCGGGATCATGTCGGTGTTGGTCTTGGGCAGAACCTGCAGCGTGATGCCGGTGGACCACGGCTGCGTCACGACCGCGTCGGCCTTGGTGCGCTCATAGCATTCCACGCCCTTCTCGGTGGAATAGCCGGTCTCGCATTCCTCGAAATTGATCTGAACACCGCCAATGCCGCCATCGCGCTCGTTCAGCAGGGTCATGTAGTCCTTCTGACCATCCATCAGCGGAATCCCGGTCGAGGCGAACGGCCCGGTGCGATAGGTCAGGTTCGGGGCATAAATGCCCTCGGCAATGGCGCAGGCGCCAAAGCCCACGCTCAATGCGGTGGCCAGTGCCAGCTTGTTAAAGGTCTTCATGTGTTTCCTCCCAGATAGAACATGTTGGACAGGTTGCGGTTGGTGGGGTTTTCCCCGGTTGTTTTTCGGTGGGTCACGGGGCGGGACGGACCCGCCCCGGATCGGATGCGGCCCTCAATGCGGGAAGGGCCAGATAATCAGTTTCTCGCGGATCAGTCGCCAGAGCTGCGCCAACCCATGCGGTTCGATGATCAGGAAAAAGATGATCAGGGAACCGATGATCATGATGTTCAGATGCTCCACCAGCGCCGATTCAATGTGAATGCCCAGCGCCGCCGGCACCGTGTTCAGCACAACCGGCAGACCGACGATCAGGATCGCGCCAAGATAGTTGCCCATGATCGAGCCAAGCCCGCCGATGATGGCGATGAACAGCACCCGGAAGCTCAGCGGAATGTCGAACAGGTTCGGCTCTGCCGCCCCCCGCCACATGAACACGAACAGCGCCCCGGACACACCGACGATATAGGACGACACCGCGAAGGCCGTCAGCTTGGACTTCATCAGGTTGATGCCGATCAGCTCGGCCGCGATGTCCATGTCCCGCGTCGCCTTCCAGGTCCGGCCCAGGTTGCCCCGCGTCAGGTTGATGGCGACATAGGTCAGCAGGCTGACGATGATCAGCACAAGGTAATACTGGGTGATCGAACTGGCCTGCGGCCCGGCCACGTACAGCCCGAACATGTCCAGGTTCGGCACCTGGATCGCGCCCGAGGCGTTGTCGTTGTACAGCCACGACCATTTCTCGAACAGCCAGACCAGGAAGAACTGCGCCGCCAGCGTCGCGATGGCCAGGTAGAACCCCTTGATCCGCAGGCTCGGGATGCCGAACGCCACGCCCACCCCGGCGCTGAACACGCCCGACAGCAGGATCGCGATCACCGGGTTCATCCACGGCATCAACGTGATCATCTTGTAGCAGGCATAGGCCCCGACCCCCATGAACGCCCCGGTGCCAAGGCTCAACTGCCCGGCAAACCCGGTCAGGATGTTCAGCCCCAGCGCCGCCAGCGAATAGATCAGGATCGGCGTCAGGATCGTCTGAAAGGTGAACTCGCTGGCCGTCAGCGGAAACACCACCCAGGCACAGATCAGGATGATCCCCAGCAGGAACGAATCCTGCTTGATCGGAAACAGCGCCTGGTCGGCCCGGTAGCTGGTCTTGAATTGTCCGGCGGTACGATACAGCATCAGACGTTTTCCTCGGTCTGGCGGTGCTGCTCGGGCACCGCTCGGTTCGGCTTCCGGGCATATCCGGTCGACTCGTTGTGGCGCACCAGCCACAGATAGGCCCAGATGCCCGCCCCGGCCCCGGCCACAGCCAGGATCAGCGCGGTCATCACGCTGCCCGTGTCCTTGCTGTCGGCACTCAGTGCCAGATAGCCAAATGCCCAGAAACCGGACCAGGCCACCACGTTCAGAATTGCAATTATCTTGGCCACATCGTTGTCCTCTCGTCCCGGAACCGGTGCGCAAACTGGTGCGTCACCCCTGCCAGACCCGTGCCTTTGCCTTGAATTTCCTGCCCTTGCCGCGGATCAGGCAAAACCGGTGTCCGGTCGGCGCCTCCATCACAAGCCAGGTCTCGATCTTTTCCACCCGCCGCGCCCCGAGCGCCTCCAGCCGGGTTGCCTCGGCCTCGATGTCATCCGTCTCGATGTCGATATGCACCCGGCTGGGGTGGTCGACCCGCTGAACCTCCACGTTCAACCCGCGCTGCCGGTCCAGAACCACGTACTTGTCGTCGCCCTGGGTCTTGCGGCGCTTCGTGTCGCCAAACGCCGCCCGCCAGAAATCGGCTGCCCTGTCGAGGTTCCCGGTGTCGCAATCGATGCTGATACCGGCCAGCCGGCTCTGGTGCGCCATGCTCAGACTCTCTCGATGATCTTCTCGCCGAACAGCCCCTGCGGACGGAACAGCAGCACCACCAGCGCCAGCATATAGGCAAACCAGCTTTCGGTGTTGCCTCCCAGGATCGGCTGGCCCCAGTAGATCTCGAACATCTTCTCCAGCATCCCGATCATCAACCCGCCGATGATCGCGCCCTGAATGGATTCAAGCCCGCCCAGCATCAGAACCGGCAGCGCCTTGTAGGCGATCACCTCCAGCGCGAACGACACACCGGCGCGCGAACCCCAGGCAATACCCGTCACCAGCGCGATGATCCCGGCGATGAACCAGACCAGGATCCAGATCGTCTGCAGGCTGATCCCCACCGACAGCGCCGCCTGGTGGTCATCCCCCAGCGCCCGGATCGCCCGGCCCATGCGGGTCTTGTTCAGGAACAGCAGCAGCGATGTCACCAACAGGCCCGCAACCGCCACCGCCGTGATGTCGATATGCTGAAAGCTGACGTAGCCACCCAGGATGTCGAAATCCGTGCTGCCGGTCGGAATGCCCAGCTCCTTGGTGATCATCTGCTTGTTCTCGCCGCCAAAGATGATCTCGCCCAGCCCGATCAGGAACAGCGTGATCCCGATGGTCGCCATGAACAGGATGATATCCGGTTGTCCGACCAGCGGGCGCAGCACGATCCGCTCGACCGACACCGCCAACCCGAACATCACCGCCAGCGTCAGAAACACCGAGAGCCAGGCCGGCACACCCATCTCGTGCAAGCCCACCAACGTCAGCGCGGCAAACACCACCATGATGCCCTGCGCAAAGTTGAAGATCCGGCTGGAGCGATAGATCAGCACGAAGCCCAGCGCGATCAGCGAATAGAGCACGCCCGACACAAGGCCTTCCCACAGCACCTGCATCAGGAAGTCCGGCGCCGCGACCATATCGACAAACGGCGCGATGAAAATCTTGTTCAGCAGTTCCACGGCGCCCTCCGCTTGGTTTCGTCCACGTTCCGGTCGATTTCATTGGTCGATCCGACCAAAACGACCGGAGTCTTGCCCGATCCACCCGTCCCGACGTCCCGCAGGCCCGTCAAAGGACCAGAACGACCCGTTTTTCGGCCGTTTTGACCAACCATTTCTACCGAATTGATCGAAAGATCACTCATGTGGCACCCCCAGATAGGCGTCGATGACGGCTTGGTCGTTGCGCACCTCGTCGGGTGTGCCGTCGCCGATCTTCTTGCCGTAATCCATCACGACAACCCGGTCCGACAGGTCCATCACCACGCCCATATCGTGTTCGATCAACGCGATGGTGGTGCCAAATTCGTCATTCACATCAAGGATAAAGCGACTCATGTCCTCTTTCTCCTCGACGTTCATCCCGGCCATCGGCTCGTCCAGCAGCAGCAGGCTTGGCTCGGCGGCCAGCGCCCGCGCCAGTTCCACTCGCTTCTTCAGGCCGTACGGCAACCGCCCCACCGGAGTCTTGCGGATCGCCTGAATCTCAAGGAAATCAATGACTTTCTCGACCTGATCGCGGTTGAACACCTCTTCCCGCTCGGCCTTTCCCCACCAGATCGCCTGATCCCAGACCGAGGCATGCATATGCGTCAGCCGGCCGGTCATGACGTTGTCCAGAACCGTCATCCCCTCGAACAACGCGATGTTCTGGAACGTCCGCCCCACACCCTGTCGCGCCACTTCGAATGGCTTCATTGCCGGCCTGACGCTGCCCTTGTACCAGACCTCGCCTTCCTGCGGATGATAGAACCCACTGATAACATTGAGCATCGAGGACTTCCCCGCGCCATTCGGCCCGATGATCGCCCGGATCTCGCCCTCTCGAATATCAAAGGAGATATCCTTGATCGCCACGACGCCGCCAAACTTCAGCGTGATGTTCTTCATCTCCATCAGGACATCGCCAATCTGGCGACCGTCCTCTGTCAGATACGGTCCTGCCGGAACGCTCATGCGTCACCCCCACATCCTGCGGCGGCCCGCGCCTGTTTCCTGCTGGCCAGGAGACCCAGCCCCCGCATCGCCCGCGATGTCCGTTCCAGACCACTCATTCGGCTGCAACCTGTTGATATTTCGCAACTACCGTTGCCGCATCGATCAATTGCAATGTCGCCGAAATGCTGCCCTTGCGGCCATCCTCATAGGTCACCTCGGTCTCGGTATAGATGCTGTCGGATCCATCATAGAGCGCCCCGATCAGGTCGGCGTATTTCTCCTCGATGATCCGCCGGCGCACCTTTCGGGTCCGGGTCATCTCGCCGTCATCCGCGTCCAACTCCTTGTGCAGGACAAGGAACCTTTGGATCTGACAGGCCGACAGCATGTCGTCCTGCGCCACCGAGATGTTCACCTCTTCCACATGGGCGCGGATCGTCTCCAACACCTTGGGATGGCTCGCCAATTCCTGGTACGAAGCATAGGCGATGTTGTTCCGTTCCGCCCAGTTTCCGACCGCCGTCAGATCGATGTTGATGAACGCCGTGCAAAAGTCGCGCCCGTTCCCCAGGACCACGGCCTCAAGGACATCGGGATAGAATTTCAGCTTGTTTTCAACATACTTGGGCGCAAACATATGGCCATCCGCCATCTTGCCGACGTCCTTGGCCCGGTCGATGATCCGAAGGTGTCCAGAGCCCTCCTCAAAGAACCCCGCATCGCCCGTGGCCACCCAACCTTCGGCATCCTTGGTCGAGGCGGTGCTCTCCGGGTTCTTGTAGTATTCGATGAACGTTCCCGGCGAGCGATAGAAGATCTCGCCATTGTCGGCGATCCGGATCTCGACGCCCGGCGATTTCACCCCGACCGTATCGGCCCGCACTTCGTTGTCTGGCTGCTGGGCGATAAAAACGGACGCTTCTGTCTGACCATAAAGCTGCTTCAGGTTGATCCCCAGCGACCGGTAGAACTCGAAGATCTCCGGCCCGATCGCCTCGCCAGCAGTGTAGCCGACCCGCACCTTGGAGAATCCCAACGTGTTCTTCAACGGGCCGTAGACAATGGCTTCGCCGACGGCATAACGCAGCCGGTCAAGCGTGCCGACGGGCTTGCCGTCCAGGATCTTCGGACCGACCCGCTTGGCCAACCCCATGTAGTGCCGGAACAGCCGACGCTTGAGCGGACTGGCGTCCTCCATCCGGATCATCACCTGGGTCAGCTGGGTCTCGAAGACCCGCGGCGGCGCAAAGTAGTAGGACGGCGCGATCTCCTTGAGATCGGTCATCATCGTCTCGGCGCTCTCAGGGCAATTCACGCAGAACCCGTTCCACAGCGCCTGCCCCATCGAAAAGATGAAGTCCCCCACCCAGGCCATCGGCAGATAGGCGAGGATCTCGTCATCGGCGCGCAGGTGGTCGAACTCGCTGGAATTCTTCGAGGTTTCGATGATGTTCCGGTTCGACAGCACCACCCCCTTGGGCTTGCCCGTCGTGCCGGAGGTGTAGAGCATCACGCAGGTGCTGTCGTAGGTCAGCTCCGCCTCGCGCTTTTCCAGCTCGTGCTCATGGCGATAGTGAGACGCCTTGCCCTCGTCGCGGATGTCACGCAGCCAGTTCAGGTGCTCGTGGTCGTATTTCCGCATGCCACGCTTGTCATGGTACAGAACGTGCTCGATCTGGTGCAGACGCTCCTGCACGTCGATCACCTTGTCGACCTGCTCCTGGTCTCCGCAAACCACGAACCGCGCGCCGCAATGCTCCAGAACATAGGCCATCTCCTCGGCGACCGCGTCCTGGTAGAGCGGCACCGGAACCGCGCCGCACATCTGCGCGGCGATCATCGACCAGTAGAGATCGGGGCGGTTTCGGCCAATGACGGCAACATGGTCTCCACGCTCGATCCCGAGCGCCAGCAACCCAAAGGCGAGCCACTCCACCTCCTGAAGCGCCTCCGACCAGGTCCAGCTTTGCCAGATCCCGTATTCCTTTTCGCGATATGCGGACCGGTCCCCGAACTCCCGCGCATTTCGCCGCAGAAGGGCGGGTACCGAACACAGATCACCCGTGGGCGTTGCGGTCACGTTCAACAGATATCCTCCCTTTGGTGCCATTTCGACACCGCAGCCTTTTCGGCTTGGACTCACTATAGATCCAGCATCCGGGGAGTCGTCAAATATTTTTTGAACAAACGTTCAAATAATCCGTGCAACACCGGTCGGACGCATGCATTCCGAGGATCGAAAATATTGATCCACGGCAACACTTCGCCCGCGATCGCCATGAAAAACAGGCTCCCCCTACATTTGGAGGCCCGGATCCTGTAGGGTGAACCAATAGTCCAGAACAGCTTCGGAGCCGTCTCAATGATCAGCCGCCGCGCGTTCCTCCTTGCCGCCAGCGCCGCCAGTCTGCCGATTCCGGCGCTGGCGAAGACCGCGAAGAAACCCAAAATCCCGGCGAGGCTCATGCCCCAGCAGGTCTCAGTCACCTCGTCGCTTCCGGCGGGGCAGATCCATGTCCGGCTGGAAGACCACTACCTCTACTGGACTCTCGGGAACGGCAAGGCCATGCGCTATGGCATCGCCGCCGGCGCCGAGGGCCGGAATTTCAAGGGCACAGCCCGCGTTGCCCGCAAGGCCGAATGGCCAAGCTGGACCCCGACCGCCAGCATGATCCGCGCAGAGCCGCAGGTCTATGCAAAGTGGTCTGGCGGGCTTCCGGGCGGACACGAGAAGAATCCGCTGGGTGCAAGGGCCCTGTATCTCTACCAGGGCAATCGCGACACGCTTTACCGCATCCATGGCACACCACAGCCCTGGACGATCGGCCGATCATTTTCGTCGGGCTGCATCCGCCTCCAGAACGAACACGTCAAGGTGCTGTACTCCCAGGTTCCCATCGGAACGCGGGTTTTCGTGTCCTGATCGACCAAGGAAGGTCGCTTGGGAAACCTGCCTGATTAGACACCGTCCAAAGCCTGACGCCTGCCGTGCCACCAGACACGATGGGCATCGAAGACGTAGCCGCCCCCATGCCCATCGTGTCTCGTCCCACGCTATCCTGACCAAGCCGTCGCCCGACGGCAAAGGCCGCCCTGCCGCCGCCCGAGAGCGTCGGCTCGTGCTGCCCAATCCAGAACACAACCTTGCATTTCGGCCAAAAGGCTTGAGAAATAGATCATCGTCGTCTCGGACTCTGTAGAGTGCGAGCAATTGCCCCCATGGACGCGTTGCGGTGACGCTCCCGGAATGGGCCCAGGAAACAGGCATTCGGCACGCTGCGCTGGCTGACCAAGGACAGAAAGGACGTGTCGTGCAGAAACTTGTTTCTTCTGGAATGATCGTCGTGATGACAGCAACAACGGCGTTTTCACAGCCTGCGTTCACCACTGCAAATGTGAACTTCCGGTCTGGCCCTGGCACATCCTACGGAACAATCGGAACCATCCCGGAAGGGTCAAGCGTCGACCTCTCCGACTGCAACGAATCGGGAAGCTGGTGCGCAGTCAACTTCAACGGCGAACAAGGCTTCGCCAGCGGCAAATACCTGGAGCTGGCTGAACCTGAAGGCGACCTGGGCTGGCCACGTGCCTTTGAACTGTCCGGCAGCGGCTTCATTGTCCTGCACGAACCGCAGTATTCCGAGTGGGACAGCGTCGAGACCCTGAAGGCGTTGATCGCCGCCGAGTATTATCGAACAGCCGAGGCCGAACCCGTGTTCGGGGTGATTGGCCTCGCCGTCAAGCTGCGCCGGACCGACGATCCCGACGCGGTCTCGATGACCGACCCGACGATTTTCCAGATGGATTTCGGCACATTGGGCCGCGAGGCCGTCACGGCATTGTCTGTCGATGTCGGAGACCTTTTGCCGACCGGTGAAATTCTTGTCCCGACGGAACGGGTCGCAGCAAAACTGGCCGATATCGGAAAGCAGACCGACGTGAGCGGGCTGGCGTTCGATCCACCAGCCATTTTCGTGGCCAGCGCCCCGGCGCGGCTGCTGATGACCGACGGGGAACCTGTGTTCGCGCCGGTTGGCGGAACGTCGACGGCGGAATTTGTCGTCAACACGAACTGGGACCTGTTCCGAACCGAAGACCAGCTTTTCCTGCGAGACGAGACACATTGGCTTGCGGCGCCAGCTTTGGAAGGCCCCTGGACCGCGACGACCGAGCTTCCCGAGCCCTTGTCCGCGCTACCCGACGACGGCTCCTGGGACGACGCCAAGGCAGCTGTGCCAGGCGTGCCCTACGACGGTGACGCGCCGGAGGTGTTCTACTCCGACAGTCCGGCCGAAATGATCGTTTCCGAGGGCCCGCCCGTCTTTGAGGATGTGCCCGGAGGGGATCTCGAATGGCTGTCGAACTCGGAATCGGATGTGTTCCGCCTCAAGGCCTCGGGCGTGTTCTACTTCCTCGTGTCCGGACGGTGGTTCAGTGCAGCCTCCCTGGAAGGCCCGTGGGCATTTGCAACCGACGATTTGCCGACGGACTTCCGCGCCATCCCGGACGACGTGCCGTATTATTCCGTGCGCGCGTCGATTCCCGATACATCCGAAGCGGCGGAAGCGCGGCTGCGCGCCTCCATCCCCGAGGTCGTCGAGGTGAGCCGCGACATGGTGGAGATGCCGACGGTCCTGTACGACGGCGACCCGATCTTCGAGCCCATCGAGGGGACCGACCTGCAACTTGCCGCCAATACCGAAAGCCAGGTTATCCAGGTCGAGGATGCTTATTTCCTGATCCTGGACGGCGTCTGGTTCACGTCGTCTTCACCCGAAGGCCCGTGGGACATCGCCGAAAGTGTGCCCGAGGCAATATATGAAATTCCGGCGACGTCCTCGGCCTACAACACGACCTATGTCCGGATCTACGAGAGCAGCCCGACGCGCGTCTACTATCGCTATCTGCCCGGTTACTGGTGGTCGTTCCTGGCCTGGGGCGTTCTGGTGTACGGCACCGGCTGGCGCTATCGGTCCTACAACCGCTACTACCGCGTCCCGGTCTATTACCCGCGCCCGATCACCTATGGATCGCGTGCCTATTACAACCCGGCCCGGGGGGCATTTGGGCGATACGGCTATGGCTACGGGCCCTATCGTGGCCTTGCTGCGGCGTCCGTCTACAACCCTTCGAACGGAAACTACGCACGCGGCGCAAAGGCCTGGGGCGGAGACGTCCAGCGTGGTTTCATCGCTGCTGGCTCTCCGTCGAACAAGGCTGGCGTTGTTGCCAAGGGCGGCAGTGGGCCCTACGGAAGCTGGGGCTCGGCCGTCGTGCGAAAGGGGCCGAATGCCGGGAAGATCTCCGGTGGATCGACCGACACCGGCCGCGGGGTGAAATGGGACAGCACCAAGGGCACAGGATTCGCTGTTTCGGGGCGTCGGGGGAACGTGCTCGCCGGCAATGATGGCAGCGTCTACCGGAAATCCGGGGATGAATGGCAGAAGTGGGACGGCGACGGCTGGGGCAATGTTTCCCCACCCGAGCGCAGCGACATTCGTGGATCGGACCGGGCGTCCGCCCTGCAAGACCGCGCCGGGGCAGCCGGTGCGGCCACCGGAGCCCTGAAGAACCGGCCTGCGGGATCACGGCCAACCCAACCCGCGACCGGCGCGAACCGCCCGGCAGCGGGAAACCTGCCGACGACAAGACCGTCGACCCTCCCAAATGCGAGCAGGCCTACGACCAAGCCGGTAAACAAGACACCTGCCCGCACGCAACAGAGTCGGCCACAAACGCAGCAGCGGGCGCCCTCCAACGTGCACCGTGATAGCCAGTCCCGCCAGAAAGCCAATCAGAGGACGATGCAGAAATCGGCCCCGAGAAAGGCAACCCCGCAACGGAGCAGGCCGTCCGGTGGCAGGCCGTCTGGCGGTGCCAGAGCGGGTGGCCTGCGCAGATAGCAACCTGTTGCGAAACTCCGGAACGGACACGTTGGAGGTGCCCGTTCCGGACGATCAACGGGCAGCATGTCGATGACCCGGCTCAACAATGCACGGTCTTGCAGATCAGGGGGCCTGCTCGGGAAAGGGTGTCGAAAACGGCGCGGGACATTGGCGTGATCCGCTCGACCCGCCGGTTGTCTTCGATCAGGTCCGCTGGCAAGCCGGCGTGAAACACCCCGCCTGCCTCGCCGTCCAACAACCATTCGGCCCGGTCCAACCGATGCGTGCCGGTGGTCACGGTGATCCTGACCGGCGTTGAGCATATCTGCGCCTCAACCGGATACTGGTTCGACATCGCGCCCGGAGAAAAAAGTGGCCGTGATCGGCAAGATCACGGCCACCTTCCTCAGATTCGTCGGTAGCCTGGCCCGGCATCTGGATTGTCCCACCAGACGGGGGCGTCCTGCAATGACGGGCCAATGCCTTGCAGCCGATTGATCGGCTCAGACAGGCGACTTGATCTTGCGCAGATAGGGCAGAACCGCATCGAATTCGCCAAACTTTGCCTTGGCGGCGGCATCGTCCAGGCCCAGCCCGATGATCACGTCCTGCCCCATGGTCCAGTTCGCCGGCGTGGCAATCGGAACCCCCGCCGTCGCCTGGAGCGCATCCAGCGCCCGCAGCACTTCGGCAAAGTTCCGGCCCACCGACATCGGATAGGTCATCGACAGCTTCAACTGCTTGTCCGGGCCGATGATGAAGACAACCCGCACCGAAGCGCTGTCATTGGCTGTACGACCGTCGGGGAGGTAGGCCTCGGCGGGCAGCATGTCGAGCGCCTTGGAAATCTCCAGGTCCTCATCGGCAATGATCGGGAAGGACACGCCGGCGTCGGCGTATTTCTCGATATCGGCAATCCACTGCTTGTGCTCTTCCACACCATCGACCGACAGGCCGATCACCTTGGTATTGCGCTTGGCCCATTCGTCGGCCAGCTGTGCCACGGCCCCAAATTCGGTGGTGCAGACGGGCGTGAAATCTTTTGGATGCGAAAACAGAATCGCCCAGCTGTCGCCAATCCAGTCGTGGAACGAGGCAATTTCGCCCTGGCTGGTTTCAAGCTTCAGATCAGGCACGGTGTCGTTGATACGCAGGCCCATTGTCGGACTCCTTTAATGCGAGTGATGAAAGCGTGACGAGTGGCTTTGTGGCTTCTCCCCATGCCGTTAGATATATTTCGGACTTAGGATGTGAAGCCCCATCTTGCGACTGCTCTCTTGCGGTGACAGTGTGTCGCAAACACTGCGACGACAAGGACACACCATGATCGAGAAGCGTCAGTTCTACATCAACGGCGGCTGGGTCGACCCGGCCACCCCGAATGATTTCTCCGTGATCGATCCGTCGACCGAGGAAGCGGTGGCGGTCATCTCGCTTGGAGGTCAGGCAGATACAGATGCCGCCGTGGCCGCGGCCAACGCCGCTTTCCCGGCCTGGTCCCGGACAGACCCGGCCGAGCGGATCGCCCACGTCGAGAAGATCCTCGAGGTCTACGAGTCCCACGCCGAGGAAATGGCGCAAGCGATGAGCCTCGAAATGGGCGCGCCCATCGACATGTCCCGCAACAGCCAGGTCCCGTCCGGCAATTGGCACATCGAGAACTTCCTGACTGCGGCGCGCGAGTTCAAATTCATCCGCCCCCTGGGCCCGCACGCGCCGAACGACCGGATCCTCATGGAGCCAATCGGCACCGTGGCGATGATCACGCCGTGGAACTGGCCGATGAACCAGGTCACGCTCAAGGTCATTCCGGCCCTTCTGACCGGCTGCACGATGGTGCTGAAACCGTCGGAAATCGCGCCGCTGTCCTCGGTCCTGTTCAGCGAGATCCTGCACGAGGCCGGCCTTCCGGCAGGTGTCTACAACATGGTCAATGGTGACGGCGTGGGGGTGGGCAGCCAGCTGTCGGCCCATCCGGGCGTCGATATGGTCAGCTTCACCGGCTCGACCCGCGCCGGCATTGCCATTTCCAAGGCCGCCGCCGACACGTTGAAACGCGTCAGCCTTGAACTTGGCGGCAAGGGCGCAAACCTGATCTTTGCCGATGCCGACCCCAAGGCGGTCAGGCGCGGCGTCGCCCATTGCATGCAGAATACCGGTCAGTCCTGCAACGCGCCAACCCGGATGCTGGTCGAACGCTCGGTCTATGACCAGACGGTGGAGGCCGCCCGCGAGGCTGCCGAAAACATCAAGGTCGCTCCGGCCCACGACTCGGGCCGTCACATCGGGCCGCTCGTCAGCCAGATGCAGTGGGACAAGGTCCAGGGCCTGATCCAGAAAGGTATCGACGAAGGCGCCCGCCTGGTCGCCGGTGGCACCGGCCGGCCCGAGGGGCTCAATCGTGGCTATTTCACCCGGCCGACCGTCTTTGCCGATGTCAGCCCCGACATGACGATCGCCCGCGAAGAGATCTTTGGCCCGATCCTGTCCATCATCCCCTTCGACACCGAAGAAGACGCCGTGCGCATTGCCAATGACACCGTCTATGGCCTGACCAACTATGCCCAGACCCAGGACCCGGCCCGGCTGAAACGCATGGCCCGCCAGTTACGCGCCGGCATGGTCGAGATGAACGGCCAGGGCCGTGGCCGGGGGTCTCCGTTCGGCGGTGTAAAGCAGTCTGGCAATGGTCGCGAAGGCGGCGAATGGGGGCTGGAGGATTTCCTGGAGGTAAAGGCCGTCAGCGGCTATCCGGACGACTGACCCGGGCACGCCCGGCCCCGGCGTCCCCTTGGGAAGGGCTCTCGCGGAGAAGCGTCTGTAGTGCGCCATCGAAGCAGCCAGCCCCCACCTGATGGTATCTTTCCCCGAGTTCAGAACGGGCAACGGGCTTCGAACGTCGTTGGCGCGCCACCATCCGGATTCCGGACCATCAGGCACGCGGCATGCAACATCAGCCGTGGCGCAGCCTGCGATGCGCAGCCGGCATAGATTGGATCGCCCAGGATCGGATGCCCGATCTCGGCCATGTGCACCCGCAGTTGATGGCTGCGGCCGGTTCTCGGCGTCAGTTCGACACGGGTCGCGTTTTCTTCCCGCGCCAGAACCCGCCAGGCCGTCTGCGCCGCCCGCCCGTGCTCGAAATCCACCATCTGACGGGGCCGGTTGGGCCAGTCCGCACCCAATGGCAGGTCGATGTATCCGGCCTCTGCATCCGGATGCCCGGCAACGCGGGCAACATAGGTCTTGGCGGTGTGGCGCCGTTCGAACTGCAATCCAAGATGGCGCTGTGCCAGTCTCGACATCGCAAACACCATGACGCCGGACGTATCCCGGTCGAGCCTGTGCACCAGCAACACTCCCGGACAGGCCGCCTCCAGACGCGACAGCAGGCAATCAGCCAGATGCGCCCCCTTGCCGGGCACCGACAACAGCCCGGCCGGCTTGTCCGCGATCAGCAGGTGGTCGTCCCGATGCAGGATCACCGGCGGATTGGTCGGGGGATCATAGGCATCGCTCACGATGTTTGCGGCACCCCGTCACCGATATCGTAGTAGTCGCCCTTGTCGGCGACAAAGATGTGCTTTTCCAGCGACAGCCCGGTTGGGCCATCCAGCGAGCCGAGTGACACCGAGATCGTGTCCTCGTTGCCATGCTGCCAGAACAGAAAGGATCCGCAACGGCGGCAAAAACCGCGCTGCGCCGTGGCGCTGGCGGCAAACCACTGCACTGACCCGGTGATCGCAACATTGTCCCGGGGGGCCTGCGCCGACGCCCAGACATGGCCGGACTGCCGTCGACACTGGCCGCAGTGGCACACCGACGGCCGATGCAGGGGGCCAGACAGGGTGTAGGTGATGTCACCACACAGGCATCGCCCGCTGCGGGCCTGCTCCGTCATTTCGCGAACACCTGTTCCAGGATCCCCGCCAGACCGGCAGCATCGGTGGCATCAAACGCCGCTGGTTGATTGCTGTCGATATCCAGCACCGCGATCAACGCCCCGCTGGCATCCCGAACCGGCAGAACGATCTCGGACCGGGTGGAGCTGGCACAGGCGATGTGACCGGGAAAGGCATCGACATCTTCCACCAACTGGGCCTCGCCCGTACGCGCCGCCGCGCCGCAAACCCCGTGGCTGAACGGGATCACAAGACATCCGTGCCCCCCCTGATAGGGTCCGATCTTGAGCATCTCCGGCGCGGTGACCCGGTAGAATCCTGTCCAGTCGAACCGGTCATCCGAATGATGCAGCTCGCAGGCCAGGGTCGCCATCAACGCCACCGGGTCGTCCTCTCCGTCGGTCAGCGACAGCACGATCTTTTCCAGTTCCGCGTAATCGATCCGCATCATGGCCGCTCCATCGCAATGGCTGTTCCCTCACCGCCACCGATGCAGATCGCGGCCACGCCGCGGTTCAACCCACGCTTTTCCAGGGCGTTCAGCAACGTCACCATGATCCGCGCGCCCGATGCCCCGATCGGATGGCCAAGCGCACAGGCGCCGCCGTTCACGTTCATCTTTTCGCGCGGGATGTTCAGTTCGCGCATGAAGGCCATCGGGACCACGGCAAAGGCCTCGTTGACCTCCCAAAGATCCACGTCCTCGACAGTCCAGCCGATCCTGGCCAACAGCTTCTGCGCGGCGGGCACCGGGGCCGTGGTGAACCAGCCGGGCGCCTGCGCGTGGCTGGCGTGCCCGAGAATGCGGGCGCGTACCGGCAGCCCCGAGTCCGCCGAGGCCAGCACCAGGGCCGCCGCCCCATCCGAGATCGAAGAGGCATTTGCCGCCGTCACCGTGCCGTCCTTGCGGAACGCCGGCTTCAGCAGCGGGATCTTGTCGGGGCGGGCGTTGCCGGGCTGTTCGTCTTCGCCAATCGTCACGTCGCCCTTGCGGCCCGCAATCAGAACCTGCGCGATTTCGCCCTCAAAGGCCCCGGTGGCCTGCGCCGCCAACGCATTCGACAACGAGCCAAGGGCGTACTCGTCCTGCGCCTCGCGGGTAAACTGGAACGTTTCGGCGCAATCCTCGGCAAAGGTGCCCATCAACCGGCCCTTGTCATAGGCGTCTTCCAACCCGTCGAGGAACATCGAATCCTGCACGCTTCCGTGGCCGATCCGGGCGCCGCCGCGCATCTTGGGCAGAAGATAGGGCGCGTTCGTCATGCTCTCCATGCCGCCAGCGATCACCGACTCCGCCTGCCTGAGCGCGATCTGGTCGAACGCGATCATCGCCGCCTTCATGCCCGAGCCGCACATCTTGTTCAGCGTGGTCGCCGGCACCTCGTCGCCCAGCCCGGCCGCAAAGGCCGCCTGTCGCGCGGGCGCCTGGCCCTGTCCCGCCGGAAGGACACATCCCATCAGGACTTCGTCAACACCCGTCATGCCAGACTGCCGCAACGCCGCCTTCATCGCCACGCCACCAAGATCCGGTGCGCTCAGGGGCGAAAAAACGCCCTGGAACCCGCCCATCGGTGTGCGAGCCGCTCCCGCAATTATCACATCGTTCATGCGCTTCTCCCTGTATCCTGCACACGCATACAGAATCGTAAGCTTTTTCGTCCAGCCTTGGTTCTGTCATGCACGCAATCGGAGTCGCCCCATGGAGTTTTTAGTCGAGCAGAGAGGTGACATCCTCAGGATCAATGTGCTGGCGGAACGCATCGATGCAGCCTGCGCAATCCAGTTCAAGGATCGAATGCGGGAATTGTGCGGCACATCCCCGGCGCGGATCATCCTTGACCTCGAACAGGTCGATTTCCTCGACTCCTCCGGCCTTGGGGCCGTTGTCGCGGCCATGAAATTCATTGGCAAGGGACGGTCGCTGGAACTTGCGGGGCTGTCCCCGAAGGTCTCCAAGGTCTTTCGCCTGACGCGGATGGATTCCGTTTTTGTCATTCATCCGTCGGCGGACATCGCCATGGAAACCGAGTCAAACGCTGCGTGATGGAACGACGCCCCCCACCCAATGCATCAGGTGAACCTGACCTTCCCCCTGACAGGGGTCGGGCGCAGGACGCCTCGGATCAGGACCAAGCCCTACGGGCGGGATTGCGGAAGCACCTGACAGTCGGGATCCCGCATCACTCTTTCCGGGAACGGATAGCAGCCCGCCCCGAGGAAGTGCGCCGCGCCCTGATCCAGGTTGTCACGCACTTGTCCGACCTGCACGTCGAGGCGGAAGACCTGGCCGAGATCGAGGTTGTCCTGGCCGAAAGCCTGAACAACGTGGTCGAGCACGCCTACGCGAACGGCACTGAAAACTTCTTGATCATGAAGCTGGACCTGACGTCGAACCTGCTGATCTGCCGAATCGAGGACACCGGCACACCGATGCCGAATCTGGCCCCGCCCAAGGGCGTCCCTCTGGATCTGGAGGTCGACCTGCACGACCTGCCCGAAGGTGGCTTTGGCTGGTTCCTGATCCGCCAATTGACGCACGACCTTCGGTATGATCGCCAAGGCGAATGCAATCGCCTGACGTTCTGGATGCCGTTTCGACTGTCGACCTGACCGCTGAAAATGCCCCAGGATCGCCCCATTCCGACCATGCCCGGGTCAGGAACGATTGCGATCATCGATCTGTAGCTGCATTAGGCTTCCCTCGACGTCGCGTTTAACAGCCC
The DNA here is from genome assembly GCA_947495685.1 of uncultured Tropicimonas sp. Lineage (GTDB taxonomy): Bacteria > Pseudomonadota > Alphaproteobacteria > Rhodobacterales > Rhodobacteraceae > Tropicimonas. The sequence continues at coordinate 103,218 of CANLZY010000013.1, read as the reverse complement.
CCACCCAGTTCGTGACGTCGAGGACCAGCTATCGCTCCCTCCTGCTTGGCACGCCGAAAAGACTGCGGTAGGCAGAGGCGTCAGGGAGACCTTCATGCGCAATTTCCAACTTCCGGGTCGCTCGACCGTTCACGCCGACAGGGGCATGTGTGCGACCTCGCATCCGCTTGCCGCAGCCACCGCCATCGACGTCCTGAAACAGGGTGGAAACGCGGTTGATGCCGCCATCGCCGGTGCCGTCCTGCTCGGCATCTGTGAACCACAGATGACCGGACTCGGCGGAGATTGCTTTGCGTTGATAAGCGAGCCCGTCTCCGGCGAGGTTCACGCGTTGAACGGGTCCGGACGTGCGCCACACGGCATGAACGCAGCCGATCTGCGCGCCGCGGGCCACCGCACCATGCCGACAACCACGGGCGCCGCAGCAACGGTTCCAGGCGCCGTGGCCGGTTTTGCGGCGCTGTCGGAACGGTTCGGTCGCCTTGGGCTTGCCGCGAGCTTGGCACCGGCCATCGACTATGCCGAGGCGGGTGTGCCCGTCGCCCCGCGGGTTGCCTTTGACTGGGCCAAGTCCGCCGGTGCGCTTCAGGGCGATGCCCGCAAGTTCTATCTGAACAACGGCGAAGCTTTGCGTGTCGGGCAGATGTTTCGTGCGCCGGGCCAGGCACAGGTCTTGCGCGCCATCGCCCAAGACGGCCCCGACGCCTTCTACCAGGGCGAGATGGCCGACGATATGCTCGCCGTCCTCAACGCGAACGGCGGCACGCATACGGCCGAAGATTTTGCCGCCTGTCGAGCTGACTGGACCGTGCCAGTCAGCGGTCCCTATCGCGATATCGAGGTGGTGGAGCATCCGCCAAACGGCCAGGGTGGCGTTGCGCTCCTGATCCTCCAGATGCTGAGCGCCTTTGACATCGCTGCGCTCGATCCCCTTGGCGCCGAACGCGCCCACCTGGAGGCCGAAGTTACGAAACTCGCCTACGATGCCCGCAACCGCCTGCTGGCAGACCCGATCGCCATGCGCGACCCGAATCGGCTGCTTGACCCGGATCTGGCGCGCCGGCTCGTCTCGCTGATCGATCCGAATCGCGCCATGTCCGCCCCGGCGGCGCTGACAGAAGCCGTTCATCGCGACACGGTCTATATCACCGTTGTCGACCGCGACAGGATGGCGGTCTCGCTGATCTACTCGATCTTCCACAGCTTCGGATCCGGGCTGGCAAGTCCGCGCTATGGCATCCTGATGCACAATCGCGGCGCCGGCTTCTCGCTGGAACCCGGACACCCGAACGAGGCCGGTCCGGGCAAGCGCCCGATGCACACGATCATTCCCGGCATGGTCCGGCGCAATGGCAAGGTGATCATGCCATTCGGGGTGATGGGCGGGCAATACCAGGCCACGGGCCACAGCCGCCTTGTCAGCAACATCGTGGATTTCGGGATGGACCCGCAGGCGGCAATCGACGCACCACGGGCCTTTGCCGCCGACGCTGATCTGTCGGTCGAGCAGGGGTACCGCGACTCGGTCCGGGCGGAACTGGAGCGTCTCGGCCACACGGTCACCACACCTGACAGCGCCATCGGAGGCGCCCAGGCAATCATGATCGATCCTGAGACGGGCCGCCTGACGGGTGGGTCCGACCCGCGCAAGGACGGCGCCGCAATCGGATACTGACGCGCTGCGCGCGAAGCGCGCCATGCCCAACGCTTTTGGGGGGGCCGTCAGGCCACCTGAAAGGGGCGGGAGGCCCCGGCTAGCGGCGAGACAGACGTCGTCAGTTCAACTGGAAATGCAGCGGATAGATCCCATCCTCGAAGTCACCGAACAGATCGGGAAGGTCAGGATGATCTACAGGCTCACCCGAATAGTCGGGCACCAGGTTCTGCTCCGAAACATAGGCCACATAGTAGCTCTGATCGTTCTCGGCCAGCAGGTGGTAGAAGGGCTGCTCTTTCTCAGGGCGCGCCTCCTCCGGAATGGCATCGTACCATTCATCGGTATTTGAAAACATCGCATCGACATCAAACACCACACCGCGAAACGGATGTTTCCGGTGACGGACAACCTGTCCCAAATGAAATTTTGCGTGACTCTTGAACATAAATCGCATTCCCCACACGCATTGAGTACTGCCTGAAGGCGCCCGAGTCCATGCAACCGGGCCTGAAACATAGGAAACAGTCTGTGAACGTCATTCTGACAGTGCTCGAAATCGTCTCGCCCGTCTTTCTGCTCGCCGGTCTGGGCTATGGCTGGATCAGGATCGGCTGGGACTATCCTGTCGGCTTCGTCACTCGGCTCGCCATGAACCTTGCCGTGCCCTGCCTGATCTTCACCGCCCTGATGAACACCGAGATCGACCCGGCGGCACTGACGGCGGTGTCACTTGCGGCGATCGTCTCCTATGCACTGATCGCGCTGGTGTTCGCTGCCGTCGTGTATCTGTCCGGACTTGACCAGCGGACCTTCCTCGCACCGCTTACCTTTGGCAACACGGGCAACCTGGGGCTGCCGCTGGCGCTGTTCGCCTTCGGTCCCGAAGGGCTTGGGTACGGTGTTGTCATCCTGGCCGTGACCAGTATCGGGGTTTTCACGCTCGGGTTGTGGCTGGTGGCAGGCGGCGGCAGCCCGTCTCGTATGCTGCGGGAGCCGATGCTGGTCGCAACCCTGACCGGTGCCCTGTTCCTGTCGCAAGGATGGCACACCCCGGACTGGCTGACCAACGCGCTGGAACTGCTGGGACAGATGGCGATCCCGCTGATGCTGCTGACGTTGGGCGTGGCGGTCGGCGGGCTGCGCGCCAGCCAGTTTGCGCAATCGTTGCGCCTGTCGCTGCTCAAGGCGGTCGTCTGCGGCGGTGTGGCCGCGTCTGTCGGCTATGCCTTTGGTCTGCCGCCGGTTCCTCTTGCCGTGCTGGTCGTGCAGATGATCACCCCGGTCGCCGTGACCTCCTACCTGCTGGCCGAGAAATACGGCGCGGACTCAGGCGCGGTGGCGGGACTGGTCGTCGTTTCGACGGTTCTGTCGATCGCCGTGCTCCCCATCGCGCTGGCTGTCTTCCTGTGACTCAACCGTGGAAAATCGTGACCGGATTTGACGTGTTCCCAGTTTGCACGTGGTTCGGTTTGCAGTACACTGGCGACAAAACGAGCAGATAAACAAAACAAACGGACAGGCGGATGACCAAAATCCTCAGCGCCTTGTGCATCCTCATGTTCCTTGCCGGTTGCGGCGGGGGCAACAAGGTGTCGCCCAAGAACCTCGACAATGCATGCAGCATCGTCGACCAACGGCCGAAGTATCTTCGGGCGATGAAGAAGAGCAACAAGAAGTGGGGCGTGCCGGTTCCTGTGCAGATGGCGATCATCCACCAGGAGAGCAAGTTCGACGGTGACGCCCGCACCCCCTACCGCTGGGAACTGGGCGTGATCCCGATGGGGCGTCAAAGCTCGGCCTTTGGCTATTCGCAGGCGCTCGATGGTACCTGGGATGAATACCGGAGCGAAACGGGCAATCGCGGCGCCAAGCGGGACAAGATCGCCGATGCGACCGACTTCATGGGCTGGTACATGAACAAGACCCGCGACAAGCTCGGCATTCCGCTGTCGGACGCGCGGCGTCAGTACCTCGCCTATCACGATGGCTGGACCGGCTACCGGCGCGGCACCTATAAATCAAAGGGCTGGCTCGTGAACGTCGCCGCAAGGGTCGGAGACCGCGCCGTGCTTTACGATCGCCAGCTGCGCTCCTGCGGCAAGATCTGATCCACTGCTGCTGACAGCCTCGGCCGTCAGCGCTCGCGCCGGGTTTCTTCGTGGCGAATGTTGAACAGGCTCGGCTGCAGTGCCACGCCCGTCTTCAGCTCGCCCAGGATCACGGTTGTGGTGTCGCCGCTGCCATCGGTGATCACCCACTGGCGCAGTTCGACCGGGCTTCCGGTAAAGACCAGCTGGATATTGCCGTATTCTGGATGCTCGGGGTCCTGTGCCACGACCGTCGTCTTCTTTGCATCGCCGGAATGGCCGACGACCATTCGCGCCCGACCCAGGTTGACCGAGGATTCAAGAATCAGGTTCAACGGAGTCTGCTTGAGCGGGAACTGTTCCGGTGGCGCGTTCGACTTGCCGTCAAAGATCGCGACGGTGCCCCCACCAGCCATCACCAGTGACTTTTCCGGCGGATTGTATTCGAACCGGATGCGACCGGGTCGCTTGATAAAGATCTGGCCGGTGGAAATGGTTCCATCGGCATTGATCTGGGTGAACTCGCCCGTCGCGGTCTGAAACGAGTTCAGATAGCCCGACAGGGCCGTAAGGGAAAGCTTGTCGGCCAGGGCGGGGCTTCCCGCGGACACGGCCACGACGAGGGCAAGAAACAAGGATCTGATCATGTGCTCTGAGTATGATCTCCGTGCGCGCCTGACCAGTCCGAATGAATTCAAAGCCGCGTGACCGGCAAGATGCGGCCACTACAGCTCGATGAACAATTGCCAGTTCGGCAGTTCCGCCAGATCCGCGACCTGCACCCCCGTCAGCAACAGCTCGAAGGTCCCGTCAAGCTTCAGCAGTGTATCCGCACCCGAATTGAGAGATTTCCATGTGATATCTGTGGTCGACAACCCGGTTTGCGACAGGTCGAGCAGGTCCACCCCGGCCTCGAAATCCCGGATCTTGTCACGCGCTCCAAGATCCTTGGCTGTAAACACGAAATAGTCACGCTCGCCCAGGCCGCCGCCCTTGCCATCGCCGCCAAAAAGCGTGTCCTTGCCCGCGCCCCCAATCAGCGTGTCGGCTCCGAGACCACCCTTGAGCGTGTCGTTGCCCTTGCCGCCCTTCAATTCGTCCCGACCGGTGCCACCTGACAGCTTGTCCTTGCCGGCGGCCCCCAGAAGCGTGTCGTCCTGATCGCCGCCGTTCAGCACGTCGGCACCGCCGCCCCCGTCCAGGTGATCGGCACCGGCCTGGCCATACATGGTGTCGTCACCGCCATTTCCGAACAGACGGTCATCCTCGGTGCCGCCCCACAAGGTATCCTTGCCGGCCTCGCCCTTTAGAATGTCGATACCAGCCCCGCCCCACAGCATGTCGTTGCCCTTGCCGCCCAGCAGCAGATCGTCGTTGATCCACCAAAGCTCGCCGGAATCCCCCCACAGCTTGTCGTTGCCGTTGCCGCCATACAGGCGATCGTTGCCATTGTGACCTTTCAGGATATCGCGCCCGTCACCGCCGTAGAGCGTATCGGCAAAGTCATAGTGGCGCCCTTCCACAACACGGTCGCCCAGAAGGGTGTCGTTGCCCCGCCCGCCAAGCAGCAGGTCGTCACCGCCGTTGCCCATCAGCCGGTCATTGCCGCCGCCGCCGGTCAAGGTGTCGGGCTGTTCCCAGCCGATCAGCCGGTCGGCCCCAGCCGCTCCGTCCAGGTGGTTCTGCTTGTGCAACAGACCCATCGCGGTGTCGGCGCCATCGGTGCCGGTCGCCGTGAACACCTCGCCCTTCAACGCATATCTCCAGCCATTCAGGCCGGAGGACGCGCCATATATGTGCTCCACCGCCTCGATATCCATCGGCGACAACTCGGTCTGTGGCGTGTCGGCGTGCCTGTAGGACATCAGCGTCGCGTCGGTGGAATCAACGTCGCCGCGCAGCGTATGGTTGCCTTCGTGTGGGTGGCTGAGTCCCAGGATATGGCCAAGTTCGTGCATCGCGTTCACGAAGTCATAGCCTTGCCCGATGTCACCGGGCTCCATATTCATCACGTATTTCCGGATCGACGTGTGGCTACCGCTGCTGGTCGTCACGCCCGGCAGGCTGGCGTAACCGGCCAGCGTCGGGTGGTCGATGGTTGTGGCATAGGCCTGGAACATCGCGGTGTCATCGGCCTGGGCCGTCTCGACGAAGCGCACCCCCGAGACGGCCTCGAACTTGTCCAGCACGGAGCGAAAGACCGCCCTGTCGTTTACATCAAACGATCTGTAGCCCGTTGCGCCGTAGGGATTCTCCGAGGGGTCGTCAATGTCTGGAAGGTCGCCGTTCCGGGTGAACCGGTAGGAGATGAACACCGGGGTGCCGAGATCCTCCGTCGCGTTCCAGCGTTGCTCGGGCTTGTCCAGATAGCCGAGAATCGCGCTGTAGTCGGTGACGACGGGCATGGCATTTTCCTCCGGACAGGTTGGTGGTGCTCACCGCCGAACCTACCACAAAATCCGAATGGAATGAACGGACCGACGCCCGGGGGAGGGGGTCAGCCCTGTTCGGGAACCAGGATCTCGCGCTTGCCGACGTGGTTCGAGCTGCTGACCAGACCCTCGTCTTCCATCTGCTCAACAAGCCGCGCGGCCTTGTTGTAGCCAATGGCAAGCTTGCGCTGAATGTAGGAGGTGGAGCACTTCCGGTCCTTGATCACGATGGCCACCGCCTGATCGTACAGCGCGTCCTCGCCATCGGTGTTGCCACCCAGGCCCAGCACCAGGTCGATATCGCTCTCCTTGCCGTCCTCTGGGCCCTCGACCACGCCACCGATGTACTCTGGCGGACCAAAGGACTTCAGGTGATTGACGATCTCCTCGACCTCTTCGTCGCTGACAAAGGGGCCGTGCACGCGGGTGACCTTGCTGCCACCGGCCATGTAGAGCATGTCGCCCATGCCAAGCAGCTGTTCGGCGCCCATTTCGCCCAGGATCGTCCGGCTGTCGATCTTGGAGGTCACCTGGAACGAGATCCGGGTCGGGAAGTTGGCCTTGATCGTGCCGGTGATGACATCGACCGACGGACGCTGCGTGGCCATGATCAGGTGGATGCCGCTCGCCCGGGCCATCTGTGCCAGGCGCTGAATGCAGGCCTCGATCTCCTTGCCGGCGACCATCATCAGGTCGGCCATCTCGTCGACCACGACCACGATGAACGGCAGCAGTTCGGGGGCGAATTCTTCGGTTTCGAACACGGGTTCGCCGGTCTCGTCGTCAAAGCCTGTCTGCACGGTGCGGCTGAACATCTCGTCCCGGGACAGCGCGTCGCGCACCCGACCGTTGTAGCCCTCGATGTTGCGCACGCCCATCTTGGACATCTTGCGATAGCGGTCTTCCATCTCGCCCACGACCCATTTCAGCGCCACGACGGCCTTCTTGGGGTCGGTGACGACGGGCGAGAGCAGATGCGGTATGCCGTCATAGACTGACAGTTCCAGCATCTTGGGATCGATCATGATCATCCGGCATTCTTCCGGGCTGAGCCGATAGAGCAGCGAGACGATCATCGTGTTGATGGCAACGGATTTGCCCGAACCGGTGGTGCCCGCGATCAACAGGTGGGGCATCTTGGCAAGGTTGGCCACGATCGAGGCGCCGCCGATATCCTTGCCGAGCGCCAGGGGCAACGGCATGGAGGCATCGCCGAATTCGCGCGCCGACAGGATCTCGCGCAGCACCACCTTTTCGCGGTTGGCATTGGGCAGTTCGATCCCGATGACCGAGCGGCCCGGCACGGTCGAGACCCGCGCCGAAAGCGCCGACATGGAGCGCGCGATGTCATCGGCCAGGCCAATGACCCGGCTGGCCTTGAGGCCCGGCGCCGGTTCCAACTCGTACATGGTGACAACGGGGCCGGGCCGAACGCTGACGATCTCGCCCTTGACGCCGTAGTCGTCCAGCACGTTCTCCAGCATCCGCGCGTTCTCTTCCAGCGCTTCATCCGACAAGACATGACGCTTGATCGAGGTCGGGCTTGTCAGCAACGACAGCGGCGGCGCCTCGTACTGTTCCACCTGTTTCGGCTCGAAGGCCAGCCCGGGTTGGGCTTCGGCCTGGGCCTGGCGCGACGGCTGCGGCGCCTTGCGGGGCGGATGCTGCACGACCGCACGCGCCTCGGGGGTGGGATCATTCACCGGGGTGCCGCGTTCGTGGATGCGCGGCGCAACCTGCAAGCCGGCCGGGGCCTGCACCGGGGTCACGACCCGCGGTTCTTCGATCTGGTCTTCCTCGGCGTCCTGTTCCATTTCCTCGACAGCAAACTGGCTCGCAACCTGCGCCTGAACGGGCGGCACCGGTGTCGGGGGCATGTCGTCGATCTCGGCCATCGGTGCCGGCGGCACGGCACCCGGCACCTTCAGGATCAATGGATCGGGCTTTCGGCGGCGAACAACCGGCGGCTCGGACCGACCGACCAGGGCACCCTGGCGCGCGTTGTTGCGGGCGCGCAGCTTGATCGCGTCGGCAATCCGCGCCTTGATCCGGTCCTCGCTCGGGGCCTCGATCTCGTCGATCTCGGGCGGTTCGGTGACCACAAGCTCCTGTTCAGGGGCGCGACGCACCAACGTCGTGACCGATGCGAGAATCCCGCCGCCCGACCGCGAGGCCCGCACAGTCGGCGCGGACGATAGCGGCTCGGTGGAAAAATCATCGTCGTCGACAAGGGCGTCCTCGGTTTCGCTCGCCCTGGCGGTGCGCATTTCGGCCCGCTGGGCGCGGCGTTCACTGGTCTTGCTCGCAAGCCCCTTGGCCGCCGCTGCGGTTCCCGTCAGGCCAGCGCCGGCAACACGCAACATCCCGGCATAGAGCAGGATCACGCCCACCACGAGGAACCGCCCGCAGCGCTTCAACTCGTCCACCGTGAAGCCGGCCACGAACAGCATCAGTCCGATCGATGCAAACCAGATCGGCACGGCCAGCATCCGAACGCCGAAGCTGGCGGAAATCGGCAGCACGTTCAGGGTTGCCCCCAGCACGGTGTCACCGAACAAGCCGCCCAGCCCGAAGCTATGGCTCCAATCGGCCGTCGGCACGATGGTCGAGGCATAGACAGCGGTCGCCGCAACGGCAATCGGCGCAAAGATCACCCGGCTCAGCGCCCGTTCCGTGCCGCTGTTGATCAGCAGGCGCACGCCCCAGGCAAGCACCACAATGGCCAAGGCCCAGCTGCCGTAGCCCACGACGATGAAGAGCGGCGACGCGACGGAGGCCCCAAACGTGCCCAGCCAGTTGCGCACCGGCGCATCGGTTGCCGAAAAGAACGACGGATCCTGCGGCGCATAGGAGGCAAGCATGGCAATGATCGCCGCTGCCAGCGCCAGCAGGGCAATGCCGATCAGTTCGCGTCCACGCTTTTCGATCGCCTGCTGCATGTTGCTGTCCAGAAGAGGATCCCGCTGTCTTGTCTGAAATGCCATCGGATCTTGCCGTCCTTATTGTTCGTAAAGGCAGTCGTGGAGCCTGCTCAACCCACGCCGCAATTCGTCCATCCCCGCGACCATCGCCACGCGCACGTACCCCTTTCCGGGGTTTCCGCCGGGCACGTCACGACCAAGGTACCCGCCCGGAAGCACTCGGACGCCCGTTTGTTCATATACCTGTCGCGCCGCCGCTTCGTCATCGCCGACCGGCAACCACAAGAAGAACCCGCCCTCGGGCCCCTTGTAACCCGGCACGCCCGCCATGATCTCGTCGGCGAGGCGTAACTTGTCCTGGTAGATCCGCAGCGACGCCTGCACATGCGCCTCGTCCGACCAGGCTCGCTCGGCCACGCGCTGCAACGGCAGCGGCAATGGCGCGCCGGAATAGGCGCGCAACTGGCGGATCCGCGCGATGCACTCCGGCCCGCCCGCAACAAATCCCGACCGCAGCCCCGGCAGGTTCGACCGCTTGGACAACGAGTGAAAGATTACCACGCGCTCCGGATCGGCACCGTGGGCTGCGGCCACCTGCAAGGCCCCCGGCGGAGGCGTGACACGATAGATCTCCGAATAGCACTCGTCGGCAAAGATCCGGAAGTCGTGTTTCTCGGCGAGATCCAGCAACGCCGCCCAATAATCTTCGTTCGCGACGGCCCCCTGCGGGTTCGAGGGCGAGCACAGATAGGCGATGGTCACGCGGTCCAGAACGTCCGTCGGCAGCGCGGCGTAGTCTGGCAGAAACCCGGTCTCGGCGGTCGCGGGCACAAAGATCGGCTCAGCACCAGCGGTCAGCGCCCCGACGGCGTAGACCTGATAGAACGGGTTTGGCACCAGGATCGCCGGACGCTTGCCGTGCTTTTCCTCCGGGCTCAGGGCAATCGCCGCGTTGAACAGCCCTTCGCGCGTGCCATTCAACGCCATCACCTGGGTATCAGGGTCGGTGGTCACGCCGTAGCGGCGTTCGATCCAACCCGAAATCGCCCTGCGCAACTCTGGTGTGCCGTCGTTCGGCGGGTACTTGGCGAATTCCGCCGCCGCCCCGGCCACAACGTCGGCCACGAAATCGGGCATGGCATGGCGCGGCTCGCCGATGGTCATGTCGATGATCTCGCCGCCCGGATCGGACGCGGCGAGAAGCTTCCGCAGGCGCGGAAACGCATAATCTGGCAGGTCCGCGAACCGGTTGGGGAACGTCATGCGCTCGATACTTTTTTACTGCCTCAGGGATCGGGATCATGTCGCCCCGCTTGTCGCAAGACTACCTAGTGGAAGTGTGCGGGTCCAGAAAATGTCACACGCCACCGGCTGCTTGTGGCATTTCGGCCAATGGCGCGACCCGGCCCCTTGCCTGCAAGTCTCTGGCTTTTCTGAAAAACCGGCGCCCCGTCAGATTGCACCGTAACTGGGGTGGAAAAACTGACCGGGTCTGCAGCCGCCCGCCTCGCCTTGGCTCCAGGATGCCGACGGTCAGCGCAAGGCCGCCTCGCCTGCGGCCCCCAAGCGCAGCAGGCGTTCCTCGGCCATGGGGGGGGCCAGCAGCATCACGCCGGCCGATGGCACGCCCGTCGGCAATGTGAGGGCACAGAGCCCCATCAGGTTGCCGATTCGCGTGTTGCGCAACGCCAGCAGGTTCTCGCTGGCAAAGAAGGTTCCGTCGTTTTCGAGCTTTTGCTTGTCAGGTGGCAGGATTGGCGCGCTTGGCAAGATCACCGAGTCGAACCCCGCCGTTGCCGCCAGGTACTCTGCCCGCAGAGCATCGAGCCGTTGCCACGCAGCCACGTAATCCGCACCGCTGAAGGCCTTCCCGCCGCGGAACCGTTCGCGCACTTCCGAGAACATCAGTTCCGGTCGGGCTTCGATTTCGTGTTTCCAGGTGCCATAGGCCTCTGTCGCAAACAGGATCGCCGACAGGCCCATCGCCTCTGACACGGCGGGCACCGGCGCCTCGAAGATTTCGGCCCCTGCCGCCCGGAATCGTTCAACCGCATGGCGGAACCCTTTAAGAGGGGCGTCGCGCACCGCGTCCAGCGCGTCTGTCAAGACCAGCAGACGCCGCCCAGACAGCGAGGCCCCGGTCAGGTCGGCGGGCCGATCGCCCTCCAGAGCTGCAAGCACCAGCGCGGCGTCCTCGACAGTCCGGCACAGTGGCCCGACCGTGTCGAACCGCGCTGCCAATGGGACAACACCGGTCAGCGGCAGCCGCCCCGAGGTTGTCTTGAGGCCCACAAGATCGTTCCAGGCCGCCGGTATGCGCACGGACCCGCCCGTGTCCGATCCGATGCCCGCCGCCGCCAGCCCGAAGGCCACCGATGTTGCCGCCCCCGAGGACGACCCGCCCGACACCGCATCGAAATCGTTGATACAGGGCGGGGATTCCGTGATCGGATTCAGCCCGAGGCCGGAAAATGCCAGCTCGGTCATATGGGTCTTGCCCAGGCAGATCAGTCCGGCCTCGGTCGCGTTGCGCAGCACCTGCGCATCGGCGTCCGGCACGCGTCCCGCGAGGAAGGCAGATCCCGCCTCGGTCGCGACGCCGGCACTGTCGAACAGATCCTTCCAGCTTATCGGCACCCCATCCAGCAGCGAGCGCCGCAGCCCCAGGCGCGCCCTCTCCCGCGCGGCCCCGGCCTCGGCCAGCGCACGATCGCGAGTGACGCGGGCGTAGATGCGTGGCGCAAAGTCATGCGCATCGATTGCCGACAGGTAGCATTCGGTCAGCGCCACGGGGTCGATCTGCCCCGCACCGATCCCGCGCCCGAGGTCCCCCGCGCTCATCTTCAGCCACTCTTGCATGTCCGCCTCCGGAAAAAATCGCCGAAGGAGACGGTAGCGGCAGGGCAGCGCATGGACAATCCCGTCCGTCGGGGTATGTCTTGCCGGGATGAGACATGACACAGACATCCTGATTGTGGGCGGCGGGCTGAATGGCCCCTCGCTTGCGCTTGCCTGTGCCCAGGCGGGCATGCGTTCCATCGTCGTGGACAAGCTGAGCGCCGAGGCGCGGACCGATGCGGGCTTTGACGGGCGCTCCTATGCGCTGGCGCTGGCCTCGCAACGCCTGCTGGCCGCCATTGGCATCTGGGACAAGGTGGCAGAGCACGCGCAACCGATCCTGCACATCGTCACCAGCGATGGGCGCGCCGGACAAGGGCCGATCTGGCCCTTTGCGATGCATTTCGACCATGGTGAACTGGACGAAGGCGTCATGGGCTACCTGCTGGAGGACCGCTACCTGCGCAGGGCACTGCTCGACGCCATCGAGGCCAATCCGCTGATCGAGCAACGCTCCGGCGAGACGGTGGTCGACCAGCAGATCACCCCCGCCGCCGCCAGCGTCAAGCTGGCCTCGGGCGACACGCTGACCGGCGCGCTGCTGGTGGGGGCCGATGGGCGGCAGAGCGGCGTTGGCCTGCGGGCCGGCATCCAGCGAACCGGCTGGGAATATGACCAGACGGCGCTGGTGTGCGCGGTCGAACATGACCTGCCCCACAACGGCACGGCGCACCAGTTTTTCATGCCGCACGGGCCGCTGGCGATCCTGCCGCTGCCGGGCAACCGCAGTTCCATCGTCTGGAGCGAGGACCCGGAAACGGCGACCTACATCAACGGGCTGGACGATGACGGGTTTCTGGCCGCGTTGCGCCCGCGTTTCGGCGACTTCCTGGGCGAGATCCGACTGGCGGGAAAGCGATTCAGCTATCCGTTGAACCTGACCATGGCCAACCAGACTGTTCAGACCCGGCTCGTGCTGATCGGCGATGCGGCGCAGGGCGTGCACCCGATTGCCGGACAGGGTTTCAACCAGGGACTGGTCGATGTCGCGACGCTGACCCAGGTGCTGGCCGAGGCGCGTCGGCGGGGCGAAGATATCGGATCACTGCTGGTTCTGGACCGGCACCGGCAATGGCGCAGCTTTGACCGCGCCACCTTGGCCCTGGGGATGGATACCGTGAACCGGCTGTTCTCCAACGACAATCCGATCCTGCGCTTTGGCCGCAGCCTTGGCATGGGCATGATAGACCGGCTACCCGGCGTGCGCCGCCGCTTCATTCGCGAGGCCGCCGGTGTGACCGGCGATGCCCCGAACCTGTTGAAGGGAAAACCGGCCTGACGGCCGGCCCGCGGGTCAATCCAGCGGACGGGCCTCGTCCACCAGCATGATCGGGATGCCGTTGCGGATCGGATAGGCCAGCCGCGCGGCCTTGGAGACCAACTCCTGCCGCTCTGCGTCGTACCGCAACAGGGTTCGCGTCTGCGGGCAGACCAACGCCTCCAGCATCTTGCGATCATGCGGCGTCGTGGTCGTGCGGGATGCCGGGGTATCGCTCATTGCATCATCTCCGATCCGTCCTCGCTGCAATGCAGGGAAAATTCCATCAATGCCGTCAAGGTCTCTCGGCGGTCGGTCAGGCTCGGCGCCTCCAGCAGCGCCTGCTTGTCGCCCACATCGAACGGGCAGAGCATCGACAGCGAGTTGATCAGCAACTCGTCGTCCGCCTCGCGCAGGCTCTCCCAATCGGTCGCCAGCTCGCGCGCTTCGAAGAACCTCCCGAGAAGCTCCATGAACGGTGCACGTTGGAAATTCGGGTCTCGCTCGACAGCGCCCAGATCGCGCTGGAAGTCGGCCCAGTCAACCTCGGCCCGGACGTAAGGGGTGAAACCCTGCGTCTCCTGCCGGATACGAAACCGCGAGATCCCGGAAAGGGTGACCATGTAGCGGCCATCCTCCGTCTCGGAAAAACCTGTCAGGCGACCGGCGCAACCGATCGTCTGAAGCCCGGCGGCGTCTCCTTCGCGCGGCTGGACCATCCCGATCAGCCGATGAGTTGTCTTGAGCGTATCGTCCAGCATCGCCAGGTAGCGCGGCTCGAAGATATGCAAGGGCAACCGGGCGCGCGGCAAAAGCAACGCTCCCGGCAGAGGAAAGACCGGAATCGCGTCCGGCAGATCGGTTTTGGCAAACATGACCCTAACGTAGCTGGATCGGGCCCTCAGGCAAATATCATCGAGCTCAACTTGCGCCGCCCGTTCAGAACGATCGGATCTGTCGGCTTCAGCGCATCGAAGATCGTGAACAATTGCGCCTTGGCTGCGCCGTCGTTCCACTCGCGATCAAGGCCGAACAGGTTCAGCAATTCGGTCACGGCCGCTTCGACATCGCCGGCGGCATGCAGCGCTGTGGCAAGATCGAACCGGGCCTGAAGGTTGGCCGGGTCTGCCGCGACGACCGCCTGCAACTCTGCCAGCGGACCGGCCTCGGCGGCCTGTCGGGCCAGTTCCAACTGGGCACGGGCGGCCTCGATCTCGGGGGCTCCGGTGATCTCGGCGGGAACCGCTGCCAGCAGGGCCTCCGCCTGATCGGTGTCATCCAGCGCCAGATGGGCCCGGACCATGCCGCCATAGGCCGCCGCGTTGCCCGGCTCCTCGCCCAGGATGGCTGCAAAGGTCTGCGCGGCATCCACAACAGCCCCTTCGGCCAGCATGGCTTCGGCGGCCTCGATCGCTTCGGACAGCCCGCCATCCCCGGCGAGCGCCGCGACGCGGTCGACAAAGGCCTTGATCTCGGAGAGCGGCTGCGCCCCCTGGAACATGTCGGCGACCTGCCCCTGGTAGAAGGCCACGACGGTCGGGATCGATTGCAGCGGCAGGCCCTGCTGCGCGAGCATCTGAGCGAGACGCTGGTTCTGGTCGACGTCGATCTTGACCATCTTCACCCGACCGCCGGCAGCCTGGACGGCAGATTCCAGCATCGGGCCCAAGGTCTTGCAGGGGCCGCACCACGGCGCCCAGAAATCGACGATAACCGGAACTTCCTGGCTGCCATCGACGACATCCTGCATGAAGGTGGCTTCACCGCCTTCCTTGATCAGATCGGTTGCAGCGGGTTGCGACGGGGTCTGGCCAAATTCCAGCATCTGAAGGCTCCTCGTATATCTGGTTGAGGCTTAGATGGCGTATCGCCCGCGTCCTTGCAAGGGGACGCGCGGATCACAGGTCAAAGGTGGCCAGGACCGGCGCATGATCGGACGGTTGTTCCCAGCCGCGGACCTGCCGCAAGATCCGGCTGGAATGCGCCGCGCCCGCGATATCGGGCGTTGCCCAGATGTGATCCAGACGCCGGCCCTTGTCGGCGGACTCCCAATCGGGAGACCGGTAGGACCACCAGCTGTAGAGGTTGCCCTCGGGAATATCCGCCCGCGTGACATCGACCCATTTGCCCGCGTCCTGAGTCTCGGCCAACTGCGCCACCTCGACCGGCGTGTGGCTGACAACCTTCAGAAGCTGCTTGTGGTTCCAGACATCGTCCTCGCGCGGGGCAATGTTCAGATCCCCGACCAGAATGGCCCGTTCGGGGCGTTCGGCGCGAAACCAATCCCGCATCTCGGTCAGGTAGTCGAGCTTTTGCCCGAACTTCACGTTGACCTCCCGGTCCGGCTTGTCGCCGCCAGCAGGCACATAGAAATTGTGGATCACCACGCCGTTTTCGAGCCGCGCAGCAACGTGGCGGGCATGTCCGAGATCGGCGAAGTCCTTGTCGCCCAGATCTTCGATCGGCAGCTTCGACAGGATCGCAACGCCGTTGTACCCCTTCTGCCCGCGGGCAACCATGTGCGTATACCCAAGGTCGGCAAAGACCTCCGCCGGGATCTTGTCCACCGGGCTCTTGCATTCCTGAAGGCACAGGATGTCGGGTGTTTCCTCTCTCAGAAGACGCGCGACGAGCCCGGCCCGCAGGCGAACCGAATTGATGTTCCAGGTGGCAAGGGTGAAGGTCATGGATCTGTCTCCGGTCTGGGTCGCGCGACCCTAGTGCGCAACGGCGACCGTGGGAACCATTTTTGCCCCCCTGTCCGGCGACCGGAGTCCCAACCGGACACACCGCAAGGTTGCCAAAAAAAGACCCGGGCGAGAGGCCCGGGCCAGTCCAACAGGGAGGTTGCCACGCCATAACCCCGACGCGACAAGGGGATGCTACTAAAGGAAGGTTAACAAATTACTTAACGTATAGCGTAACCATTTCTGCGGCTCACGCAACCAGTCGATAGCCGCCGGATTCCGTGACCAGTAGCCGCGCATTCGACGGATCCGGTTCGATTTTCTGGCGCAGTCGATAGATGTGGGTCTCCAGCGTGTGCGTGGTCACCCCGGCGTTGTACCCCCAGACCTCGTGCAACAGAACGTCCCGGGCCACCACGCCCTCCGAAGCGCGATACAGGAACTTGAGAATGTTCGTCTCTTTTTCGGTCAGACGGATCTTCTTTTCTGCATCGTCGATGAGCATCTTCATCGCCGGCTTGAAGGTGTACGGACCAAGCTGGAACACCGCGTCTTCGGATTGTTCATGCTGCCGCAATTGTGCCCGGATCCGGGCCAGAAGAACCGGAAACTTGAAGGGCTTGCTCACATAGTCATTGGCGCCGGCATCCAGCCCGAGGATCGTGTCGGCATCGCTGTCATGCCCGGTCAGCATCAGCACGGGGCATTTCACGCCCTGCTTTCGCATCAGCCGGCAAAGCTCGCGCCCATCGGTATCGGGCAGCCCGACGTCGAGGATCACGAGATCATAGATCCCGCCCTTGACCTTCTCCATGGCATCAACGCCACTTCCGGCCTCGAAGACATCGAAATCCTCGGTCATCACAAGTTGTTCGCTCAGCGCTTCGCGCAGATCCTCATCGTCGTCGACCAACAGAATTTTCTTCAGGTTTCCCATACGGACGTCCTCCTTCGTTGATGACGAGATGCGCGTCGCACACCGATCCGACAAGTTTTGCTGCAATGTTCTCACGGCGATGTGTGAGGAACCCGGCAATTGTTTCAACTTCCGGGCCCGTTTGTTACATGGTATCGCTCCGCCGCGAACCCAACGAGGCCTCATGACCCTAGCCCTGACCCCTGCCGAACGCCGCGCCCGTGCCCGCGCCGACCTGCGCATGGGCGTGCCGGTTTGCCTGACAGAGGGCTCGGATACGGTTCTGGCCGTCGCCGCAGAAACGCTGACTCCAGCTCGTTTTGGCGAAATGGCAGCGGACGGCGCAGCAGTGCTGGCCATCACATCGCGCCGCGCCGAAACCCTGAAGGCCCGCGCCTATGATGGTGACCTCGCCCGAATCGCTGTCCCGGCAGGCGCGACCCTGGACTGGCTTCAATCCATCGCGGATCCGGCGGACGACCTTGATGCTCCGATGAAGGGTCCGTTTCGAACCGAACGCGACGGCCGGTCCGACCTGCACCGCGCGGCCATCGCGTTGGCCAAGGAGGCCCGCCTGCTTCCCGCCGTTCTGGTCCGACCGCTCGACAGCCCGCTGACCGCCAGCGCCGCCAACCTGACGATCCTGAACCTGGACACCGACGGGTTGCCGACCGACGCGGCATCCTATGACGAAGTCATCTCGGCTCGCCTGCCAATGGCGCTTGCCGGCGTCGGACGGTTGCACATCTTCCGTCCCGACGACGGCGGGGAAGAGCACTATGCCATCGAAATCGGCCAACCGGACCGGTCTCAGCCAGTTTTGGCGCGACTGCATTCCGCCTGCTTCACCGGCGACCTCCTCGGGTCGCTGAAATGCGATTGCGGACCGCAACTGCGGGGCGCCCTGGCTGCGATGGGCAAGGAAGGCGCAGGTGTGTTGCTCTATCTGAATCAGGAGGGTCGCGGAATCGGGCTGGCCAACAAGATGCGAGCCTATGCGCTGCAAGACCAAGGGTTCGACACGGTCCAGGCAAACCACAGGCTCGGTTTCGAGGATGACGAACGTGACTTTCGCATCGGTGCCGCCCTGCTGCGCGAGCTTGGATTTTCGTCCGTGCGCCTGATGACAAACAACCCGGCCAAGATCGCGATGATGCGGGCGCAGGGCATCGAAGTGGTCGAGCGCGTGCCACTTCAAGTCGGGAAAACCGCCGAAAACGCGGCCTACCTTGCCACCAAGGCCGCGAAATCCGGCCACCTCCTGTGACCCCCGACGACCTTGTCCTGACCCCGCGCGGTGTTCGGTTTCACGGGCGCACCCTGCCCTGTGCCATCGGGCGCGGCGGTCTGTCCGCCGACAAACGCGAAGGCGATGGCGCGACCCCGAAGGGCCGACACCGCATCGTCGGCGTGTTGTACCGGCCTGACCGGTTGCCCAGCCCCGCACCCTGGGCCTGCCCCATCGGACTCGGCGATCTGTGGTCTGATGACGTTCAGGACCCGGCGTACAACCACCTCGTCCGTGCACCACATCCCTACGGGCATGAAACCCTGCGCCGTGCAGACCCTCTTTATGATGTCATCCTGCTGACAGACTGGAACTGGCCCCGTGCCAAGGCGGGTCGGGGCTCTGCCATCTTCCTGCATGTCTGGCGGAAACCCCGCCACCCGACGGAAGGCTGCATTGCCTTTCGGCGGGACCACCTGCTCTGGCTTTTGCCCCGCCTTCGGATGGGAAGTCGGCTGTTGGTGGCCTGAGCTTCTTCTTGGCGACAACACCCGGCGACGACCGACCTGCCCGGATCAGGCGTAGATGCGATCGCCAAAGATCGCGGAGCCGACCCGAACATGGGTGGCGCCGAGTGCAATCGCCTGCTCGAAATCGCTGCTCATCCCCATCGACAGGCCCGTCAAACCATTCCGCGCCGCGATTTTCGCCAACAGGGCAAAGTGCAGACTCGGCTCCTCGTCGGCCGGCGGGATGCACATCAGGCCCTCGACAGGAAGATCCATCTCACGGACCAACTGTACGAAGGCATCCGCCTCGCGCGGCAAGACGCCGGCCTTCTGCGGCTCTTCTCCGGTGTTCACCTGCACGAACAGAGGCGGGCAAGTGCCGGTTTCCTGGGCCAACCGTGCCAGCGTCGTTGCCAGTTTTGCTCGGTCCAGGGTGTGGATCACATCGAACAGGTCCAGCGCAGCGCGGGCCTTGTTGGTCTGCAACGGACCGATCAGGTGCAATTCGACGTCATCAAACCGTTCGCGGAACGCGGGCCATTTTCCCTGCGCTTCCTGAACCTTGTTCTCGCCAAAGACCCGATGCCCTTCAACCAGCACGGACTCGACTCTTTCCAACGGCTGCACCTTGGAAACCGCAATCAGACGGGTCGATCCAACCGGTCGCCCTGCCGCAGACTCCGCCGCTTCGACCCGGGTGCGAATGTCCATCAGGCCCATGTTACAGCACTCCTTCCCGTTCCAGCGCCACTACCAATGGCCTCAACTCGGCCTCATATCGTCGCCACGCCTCGGCCGAACTACGATAGATCGGTTGGCGCACCTGCTGCACCGAAAGCGTTTTCACAGAGCCTCGATTCTTGTGAAAGTCGAGGCAGCCTTCCTGCCAGTCCAATCCCGCCGCAGCGACGAGCGCCCGCGACTGCCCTTCCGGATCGGCCACCAGGTCCTCATAGTGGACCTCGTGAAAAGCATCGGGGAGCGTTTCGCGCCAGAAATCGAGGATCTGCACGAAACTCGCATAATAGGCGGCAAGATCTTCGAGATCATAGGCGTAGCGGTGCGTCCCTTGCGCAAACATGTTTTTGTAGATCGACAGGAGCAGATCGCGCGGATCTCGCCGAACGACGATGAACTTCGCCCGTGGCAGGGCCTGTCGTAACGGGCCGATCACCAGATGGGACTGGATCGCCTTGTCTGTCACCACCTGGTCGAAAGGGACCGAGGCACGGAGCGCAGCCTCATAGTCGGTGGCCAATCGCGCGAACCGCTCCGGCGCAACCGTGCCGATCGGGTCGAAACCGCGCGCCGGGTTGCCGATGACATCATAGGTCAGCCGCAGGGCATGGGGCATCTCACCACCAGCCGTCACCCGGGAGTGGCTGCCCAGGATCTGCTCGACAAGGGTGGTTCCGGAACGGGGAAGGCCCGTCACGAATATCGGTGTGAAACCATCCGTTTCTTCCGCGACCGGCGTAAAATCATGACCGCGAAAAGCTTCGATCAGCCCGTCCACCTCTTCCTGCCGCTCGGAGACGCTATAGCGATAGGCCGCCTTCATCGCCTTGTTGGCCGGCGACAGGAAACGGAACACCTTGTCATACTGCCCGGTATCCTCCATCGCCTTCGCCAGCGCGAAGCCGATCTCGACGCGCGCTGTCTTGCCAAGTTCCTTCTTGGAAAGCGCAGCCTTCATCTTTGAAATCAACGGATCGCCACGCTGCACCTTTCGGTTGGCGGTCAACATCCGATAGGGTTCGCCACGCAGGGGATCGAGCGCCTGGGCCTTGCGCAAGACCGCTTCGGCCTGATCGAATGCCCCTGCCCGCTGCAAAACCAGCGCTTTGTCGATCCGGTACCGTGGGTCGCGCGGCGCGGACGCAATCAGCCTGTCCTGGATTGCGAGCGCCTCGTCATCCTTTCCATGTGCCGATAGCATCTCCGCAAGCGCAACGAGGATTACCGGCTCACCAGGTTTCAAGGCGAACGCATCGCGCAAATAGCCGATCGCGGCTTCGACATTGCCGGCCTGACGGGCAATCCGGGCCAGCTGGAAAGGCGGTTGAACATGTCTCGGCGCCGCCTCAGCCAGTGTTAGCCAGAGCTTGCGGGCCTCATCGAGATGGCCTGCCTTTTGCAACGCCTGCGCCTTGCCAAATAGTTCGGGAATACGTGCTGGGTTGAGTGGGAGCATGAAACCGGCCTGCCTGTTAACCATGCTGCGCGGCCACCCCGTTACGGGAAGACCCGAACATGTTTGCTTCGAAACGGTGCCGACGCGTCATCCGGCACCAAGCCGGCTGCGGGTGTGCGGCCGGCTCGCTTTGCAGCATTTGCTAACACTCCCCGGTACAAAAAGAAAAGAGCGGGCAAAGCCCGCTCTCTCCAGAATGTTCTCTGATCAGAGATCAGAATGCCATGGACAGACCCAAGGACCAGTTGTCGGTCTCGCCATCGTCGACCGAGAGGGTCGGCGTGTCGATGTCGCCTGTCGAGCTGCCGTAGCCAGCCAGAACGCTCAGGCCGCCACCGAGGTCGTAACCAGCAGCGATACCCCAACCTTGGATGTCGATGTCGCCACCGCCGTCGAGTTCGAAGGAGTGCTCGCCGTAGTTGGCGTGGATCGAGAAGGCGTCGAAGGAGTAGCCAGCGCCGATCGCCCAGTGAGAACCGGAGTCCAGCTCATCGGCGTCCCAATCGGAGTAGACGGCGCCAACGGAGAAACCGTTATCCATTGCGTAGGTCGCGGACAGAC
This sequence comes from uncultured Tropicimonas sp., assembly GCA_947495685.1. Classification (GTDB taxonomy): domain Bacteria; phylum Pseudomonadota; class Alphaproteobacteria; order Rhodobacterales; family Rhodobacteraceae; genus Tropicimonas. The sequence goes on along the minus strand of CANLZY010000013.1, from coordinate 81,870 downwards.
CCCAAACGGTGGCGTCTTCTGCATCTTCGAAGGGCTTAACTTCGAAGTCATCGCTACCCAGCGTCAGAGTCGCGGAGTCGGCGGCCTGGTAACCAACACCAAGGGTCAGTGTACCCGGGCCAGTTTCGCCGGCCCACTTGGCACCGATTGCCCAGTTGTAGTCGTTCTCGGTTTCGTACTCGTCGTCTTGCTCGACCGACACTGCGAAGCCGAAGCCTTCGTAGGCGTAGTCGTAGCGCAGGACCTGACCGTCATAGGAGCCGTCCAGGTAGGAGTCCTGACGACCACCGTGGCCGGTTTCGTTGTCCAACAGCGAGCCGGGGTTGCCGACAGATGCCGGATCGGTCAGGGCCCAGTCCAGAGCGCCATCGGTGTCGCCCATGGTCACGGTGCCGAACTCGCCGGAGACGAACACAGTGTAGTCGGCAAAGCCGGTGGTGTCGGACAGGTCGTCGCCGCCGCTGTCGCCATCGTTGACGTCAGCCAGATCGATGCTACCGCCGAAGGTCAGGCCACCGTCGGTTTCACCGGACAGGGTGAAATCAACGTCAATGCTCTGCACGAACTGCGTTTCCAGGTTTTCGCCACCGAAAACACCCATTTCGGCCGAACCCGAAATCGTAACTTCTGCAGCCGCTGCACCGGCGAGGCCGACCAGAGCGGTGGAAGTAAGAAGAATCTTTTTCATCGTTTTCCCTCGTGTATCTCAAGAGTTCACCACAACTCGGGTATCCGACTTGGGTATGAGCAGTGTCTCGCTCCGCAGCGCTCTGAATGCAAGAAAGCGATGAGTTTCTTCGGACTGGTCATTCAATTTGGTGCAGCTTTGCCACAGTGGCGAATGCCCGCCCACCTTCTAAAGGGTTGTGAGGCAAGGATCGCTCGGATAGATTCGGCAAAAATGATGTATGGGGGCACAAGGGCATGACCTTCGCTAGTATCACGCGGACTGGCGCCGCTCTGACCTTGATGGTGTTTCTGTCCGCGTGCAGCAGCGGCGGAAATATCTTCCATCGTGAGACGAACCCCAACACCCTGCCGGACGAGTTCAATCCGGAACTGGATGAGTTCGGCAACGACCGGGAAACGATCTGGGATCTGTTCTCCAATTTCGACGATCCGAACACGACACTCGAGGTCAACCGGTACATCTGGACGGCCGCGCTCGATGTGCTGAGCTTCATGCCGGTGGAACGGGTCGATCCTTTCTCAGGCGTGATCGTCATGGGGTACGGCACACCGCCGGGTGGTGGCAGGTCCTACCGCGCGACAGTGCACGTGACCGACCCGGCACTGGACGCACGGTCGTTGAAGGTCGCGCTCAACACCCGGTCCGGCCCGGCAGACCCCGACACGGTACGCGCAATAGAAGATGCGATTCTCTCGCGCGCCCGGCAGTTGCGGATCAAGCATTCGGCCCTCTGATCGGGCAAAGCTGCACTGGACGCTGGACGGGCGCACGCTTATCAAGCCTCGGAACACATGAATATACGTGAGCCGAGGTAGCGCGATGTCCCGCCTGATCCCCTCCGAGATCGAACCGAAATGGCAAACCGCCTGGGATGAGGCGGAATGCTTCAAGGCGGTGCGCGATCCGGCCAAGCCCAAGTACTACGTGCTGGAGATGTTCCCCTATCCGTCGGGGCGCATCCACATCGGGCACGTCCGCAACTACACCATGGGCGACGTGGTGGCCCGGTACAAATCGTCCTGCGGGTTCAGTGTCTTGCACCCGATGGGCTGGGATGCCTTCGGGATGCCGGCGGAAAACGCCGCCATGGCGTCGGGCGGCCACCCCAAGGACTGGACCTATTCCAACATCGCCGACATGCGCGGCCAGATGAAGCCACTGGGCCTTTCGATCGACTGGTCGCGCGAATTCGCCACCTGCGACCCGGAGTATTATGCCCAGCAGCAGCGCATGTTCATCGACATGCTGGACGCGGGGCTGATCTATCGCAAGGCCGCCGTGGTCAACTGGGACCCGGTCGACATGACAGTCCTGGCCAACGAGCAGGTCGAAAACGGGCGCGGCTGGCGGTCGGGCGCGCTGGTCGAGCGGCGCGAGCTGACACAGTGGTTCTTCCGAATCTCCGATTTCTCCGAAGAATTGCTGGATGCGCTGGACGGGCTGGAGGACTGGCCCGAGAAGGTGCGCCTGATGCAGGCCAACTGGATCGGCCGGAGCCGCGGCCTGCAATTTGCATTCTCCACCGTGGACGCGCCCGCCGGACACGACCGGATCGATGTCTATACCACCCGCCCCGACACGCTGATGGGCGCGAGCTTTGTCGGCATCTCGCCCGATCACCCGCTGGCCAAGGCGCTGGAGAAGGACAATCCCGAGGTTGCCGCCTTCTGCGCCGAGTGCCGCCGCATGGGCACCTCGGAAGTGGATCTGGAGACCGCCGAAAAGCGCGGGTTCGACACCGGGCTGAAGGTGCGCCACCCGTTCGATACCGCGTGGGAACTGCCGATCTATATCGCGAACTTCATCCTGATGGATTACGGCACCGGCGCCATCTTTGGGTGCCCGGCGCACGACGCCCGCGACCTGGAATTCGCCCGCAAATACGACCTGCCGGTCGTGTCGACCTACATGCCGATTGACGCGCCTGCCGATTTCGTGGCCCCCGAGGATGGCGGCGATGCCTACGTGCCGCTGAAGTCCGAGAAGGTGACCTACGTCAAGGGCTTCTCCGGCGGGCCGGAGCAGTCCGGCGAGCAGGGAATCGCCCAGGCCATCGCCTTCTGCGAGACCTCGGGCGTCGGCCATGGCGTCACCAAGTTTCGCCTGCGGGACTGGGGGCTGAGCCGCCAGCGCTACTGGGGCTGCCCGATTCCGGTCGTGCATTGCGAAACCTGCGGCACGGTGCCCGAGAAGGTCGAGAACCTGCCGGTGGAACTGCCATACGACGAAGACGGGACACCGATTGATTTCTCTGTCCCCGGCAACCCGTTGGACCGCCACCCGACCTGGCGCGACACGCCCTGCCCGAAATGCGGCGCCGCTGCGAAACGCGAAACCGACACGATGGACACGTTCGTCGACTCGTCCTGGTATTTCGCCCGCTTCACCTCGCCCCACGCCGACACCCCGACGTTGCCCGAAGAGGCCGCCTATTGGATGAACGTCGACCAGTACATCGGCGGAATCGAGCACGCGATCCTGCACCTGCTGTATTCGCGTTTTTTCGCCCGGGCGATGCACCTGACCGGCCACTTGCCGGAAAAATGCAAGGAACCGTTCAACGCGCTGTTCACCCAGGGCATGGTCACGCACTCCATTTATGAACGCCGCGAGAACTGGGACAAGCCCGCCTTTGGGAATCAGAAAGTTGGGTCACCTTTGCAAACCGCGTATCTTTACCCGGAAGACGTAGTCGAATTTCAAGGTGAAGATGGTGGGGCCTGCGCTATCGAGAAAAGTGACATCTTGGCAGCAAATGTAGCCTCAACCGACACGATGGCGTTGAGGAAGCTCTGGACCGAGCTCTTCGGAGGTGAAACGAAAAAATACGTAGAGGTGATTCCCTCGGCCAAGATGTCGAAATCGAAGAAGAACGTTGTCGATCCGGTGTCGATTGTCGCCAGCTACGGCGCCGATACCGCGCGCTGGTTCGTCATGTCCGACAGCCCGCCGGAACGGGATGTGGAATGGACGGCCTCCGGCGCGGAAGCGGCCTTCAAGCATCTGGGCCGGGTCTATCGGCTGGCCGCAGACCTGACCGAGGCGGGCGCCCCGGACGGCGGGGCGGATGACGAGGCATTGCTGCGGGCGACGCATCGGGCGATTGCCGATGTGACCGACGGCATCGACGGCTTTGCCTTCAACACCTCGATTGCCAAACTCTATGGCCTGACCAACACCATCGCCAAATCCAAGGCCAGCGCCGGTGCCCGGGCGCAAGCCATGCGCACCATGGCACAGCTGATGTCGCCAATGACGCCGCATCTGGCCGAAGAGATCTGGTCGATGCTGGGCGGTGCCGCGATGGTGGCACAGGCCCCCTGGCCCAAGGCCGATCCCGCGCTGTTGGTCGAAGACACGGTGACCCTGCCGATCCAGATCAACGGCAAGCGCCGCGGCGAGTTGGAAGTTGCCAAGGATGCCGCCAAGGACGTGATCGAGGCGATGGTGCTGGACCATCCGGCGGTGCTGAAGGCGCTGAACGGCGGCCAGCCGAAAAAGCTGATCGTCGTGCCGGGACGGATCGTCAATGTCGTCGTCTGATCGCCGCGGCGTTCTGGTCGGATTGGCCGCCTTGCTGCCGTTCGCGGCATGCGGCTTTACCCCGGCCTATGCGCCCGGAGGCTCTGGCGACCGCTTGCGTGGACAGATCCTCGCGCGGGAACCACGCAACCAGGACGACTACGTGTTTGCCGCCCGGTTCGAGGACAAGCTCGGCCGCAACGATGCGGCACCGTTCCTGCTGAGGTACGACATCGATACCGACAGCGACGGGCTTGCCATCACCTCGGATCAGGAGACGCTGCGCTATCACCTGACCGGCATCATCCTGTTCGAGGTCGTTGATCGCGCCACCGACGAGGTGATGACCAGCGGCACGGTCGAGAACTTCACCTCGTATTCGGCGATCGGAACGACGGTCGCGACCCGCGCCTCGGAAAAGGACGCGACCGAACGGCTGATGGCGATCATGGCCGAACAGGTTGTCACGCGCCTTCTGGCCACCGGAGAAAGCTGGCTGCCGTGAAGCTGTCGACCCAGGATGCGAACGCCTTCTTTGCCAAACCATCCGCCGGTCGGGCCGGAATCCTGATCCATGGCGGCGACGCGATGCGAGTCGCCCTGAAGCGTCAGGAACTGATTTCCGCCCTGATCGGTCCACAGGGCGAGGACGAAATGCGCCTGAGCCGCATTGCCGGCGCCGATCTGCGGCGTGACCCGGCCACGCTGCTGGACGAGATGAAGGCGGTCGGGTTCTTTCCGGGCCAACGGGTGGTGTTTGTCGAAGATGCCACGGACGGGGCAACGGCTGCACTGGACGCGGCCCTGGCAGAATGGCGCAACGGCGATGCGATGATCGTTGCCACCGCCGGATCCCTGACCAAGCGCTCCAAGCTGCGGGTCCTGTTCGAAACCCACGGCAATGCCCTTGCCGCCGTGATCTACGACGAGCCTCCGGGGCGGGCCGAGATCGAGGCCGAGATTGCCCGCGCCGGGCTGACCGGGACCGAACCGTCGGCGATGGCCGACCTTGAGGCACTGGCACGCGCACTCGATCCGGGCGATTTTCGCCAGACGCTGGAAAAGATCGCGATCTACAAGATCGGTGATGCGACGCCGCTGACCAGCGCCGAAATTGCCGACATGGCACCTGCAACAATCGAGGCGGCGGTCGATGACCTGCTGCATTCGGTTGCCGAGGGCCAGGTGGCCCGAATCGGGCCGTTGATGCAGAGACTGGACGGACAAGGCGAGACGCCCGTCGGGTTGATCATCATGGCATCGCGCCATTTCCGGACCCTGCACGCGGCATCGGCGGACCCCAAGGGGCCGGCCGCCGGGCTGTCGCGTCAACGGCCACCGGTGTTCGGCCCCCGGCGAGACAGGATGATCCGTCAGGCCCAGAGCTGGGGGCTGCGGCGGCTCGAGGTGGCGTTGCCGGTATTGATCGACACCGACCTGGCCCTGCGGTCCGCCGGACAGACGGCCCCGCAGATGGCGCTGGTCGAGCGCGCGTTCATTCGGCTCGCGATGCTGAAGACCGCCCGGATCTGAGGCCGGTCCGTTCATCGCCCTGTTTGCGCCTTTACCCGCCTGACCGCCCGTGCCAGCCTGCAAGAAAGGCGGCATCGGAGAAGCACGCATGTACACTGTGATCGGCGGCATCAAGAGCCGAACCTTGCGGGTCCTGTGGATGCTGGAGGAACTTGGGCTCGACTACGACCATGTCGCAGCCGGACCAAGGTCACCCGGTGTCGTCGCCGTCAATCCGGCCGGAAAGGTGCCCGTGCTGGTGGTCGACGGAACGCCGATTACCGATTCGACCGCGATCCTCGGATATCTGGCAGACAAGCACGGCGCGTTGACCTTTGCGGCGGGAACGCTCGACCGGGCGCGCCAGGACAGCATGACCCAGTTCCTGCTGGACGAGTTCGACGCGGCGCTGTGGATGGCCGCCCGACACAGTTTCATCCTGCCCGAGGAACTGCGCGAAGCCTCGATCAAGAACAGCCTGAAGTGGGAGTTCGAGCGTAGCCAGAAGACGCTGGTGGCGCGGATGGCCGAGGGGCCGTTCCTGATGGGGCCGGTCATGACCGTGCCCGACATCATCCTGACCCATTGCGGCAACTGGGCCGAAACAGCCCGATTTCCGATCACCGAACCGAAGCTGGCGGCGTATCTGGCGCGGATGCGGGACCGTCCGGCGCTGAAGCGGGCGCTGGCCCAGTAGTCCCGTTGGCAACGGAGTGATCCGGGGAGCTCCCGCCCGTCGGCGACGCATTGAAATGCGCCCCCTCCCGTTGGGCCAGGCATGTGCCGTACCGGCACATGCCGCGCTCGGTGGCACGGGTCACGCAAGTGGCCAAGGTCCAGAGGGCAGACAATCGCCTTTCCTAGCGGACGTTGCACACCGCAGCCAAGCCCGCCCAACGTCCCGTCGCAAGGCACCCGGAGATCAGGTAGCCGCCGGTCGGAGCTTCCCAGTCCAGCATTTCTCCGGCGACGTAGACACCCGGTCTGGCAGTCAACATCAACGATGCGTCCACCCCGCTCCACGCAACACCGCCGGCCGTCGAGATGGCTTCGTCCAGCGGGCGCGGGCCGGCGTGTGCAACCGGCACGGCCTTGATAAGGCGCGCCAATGCCTCTGAATCCGTGGGAAGTGGGCGGGCAAACTCCATCAAGAGCGCCTGTTTGACCGGCTCCAACCGCAGCGCCTTGCGCAGGTGCGTCGTCAGGCTGTCCCCGCGACGGCGGGCGCCAAGGCGGCGAGCAACCTCATCCAACGGGCGATCGGGGGCAAGATCGAGCGACAAAGCGGCCCCGTCGCGCACCGAACGACTGATCGCATAGATACCGCCGCCCTCGAGACCTCTCCGAGAGACGACACATTCCGCCCGCACCCGCTGTGACCCGGCGATCAGGCCGATGCCCTTGACCGGTGTTCCGAAATGCGGCTTCATATGGTCCGTCCAATCGACCGCAAGCCCCATGTTGGCCGGGCGGAAGGGCACAAGCGGCACCCCTTCGTGTTCGAGAATCGCGGCCCAGGCACCGTTGGAGCCAAGCCGTGACCAGCTTGCCCCACCGAGCGCCAGAACGGTCCGGTCGGCCAGAATGGAAACCGGTCCGTCGGGTGTATCGAACGTCGCCTGCGCGCCGTCCCAACCGGTCCAACGCCATCGCGTCTTCAACGTGACCCCGGCTGCTCCAAGGCGCTCCGCCCAGGCTCGCAGCAGGGGAGATGCCTTCATGGCGACGGGAAACACCCGCCCGGACGATCCGGTGAACGTCGGTTGACCAAGATCGGCGGCCCAGGCCACGACCTCTGGCGGGCCGAAATCTGCCAACATCGGGGCCATTCGGGCCGCTGCCTCGGTGTAAGCCGCCAGAAAAACTTCGCGCGGCTCGTCCTTGGTCAGGTTCAGACCGGATTTCCCGGCCATCAGGAGCTTTCGGCCAATCGATGGCATGGCATCCGCCACGACAACGCCAAGGCCCGTCGTCGCCATCTGTTCGGCAGCCATCAGACCCGCCGGCCCTGACCCGATCACCAATGCATCCACCTTGCTCATACCGGCGCCTTGCCCTTTTTCCGAACGGTTCCACTCTGCCGGGGTGATACCCGCCGCGCGGGCAAACCGAAACCACCGATGCCGACCGGACCCGACGAAACCGTGACAACGCCCTCGCCAGACCCGATCTGTCCGCTGGGTGGCCACCCGATCTCGCCGCAGGCCCAACAGAACCGACACCACTGATCCCCAAGCTGCGTGGCGGAAAGCGGGGAGAGCCAGTCCTGCTAAACCAGATCTGCCACAGCGAGATCCACGCCATGCTGAGCGAAACCGACCTTGCCCGACGCCATTGGTCCATCCCGGCCCTGCAACAGCATCCAAGGCTGGCAACCTTCCTCACGTGGATCGCAAAACGACCGCCGGAGTCTCACGCCCGCTCGCCCGGTTTGCGCCGGGGATATAGGCAATGACACTGATCCGAATCGGCGTGACGAGTGTCATCCAACATCCTAATGGTGCCGCCCACGGGCCGCTGTGTCCGACAAGCATCAAGAGGACACCATGCTCAACGAGTTCAAAACCTTTATTTCCCGCGGCAATGTCATGGACATGGCCGTTGGTATCATCATCGGCGCAGCCTTCACGGCGATCGTTTCGTCGCTGGTCGAAGACATCATCAACCCGATCATCGGCCTGTTCATTGGCGGGATCGACCTGTCTGGCCTTGGCATCAGCCTCGGCGAAGGCGAAGGCGCCGGCTTCCTGGCCTTTGGCAATTTCCTGATGGCAGTGATCAATTTCCTGATCGTGGCCTGGGCTGTCTTCATGCTGGTCAAGGGTGTGAACAGCGTCAAGAACCTCGCCGCCGGTGCCGAGGAAGCCCCCGAAGAGGAGGCCGATCCGGAACCCAGCGAAAAGGACATCCTCGTGGAGATCCGCGACGCCCTGACCGCCCGCAACGGCTGACCGACCCTGCAAGTGATCCCGGGGTTACCCCGGGATCATCTGCTTTATTCCCGATCGAATCGCGGGCGGCGCAGCCACCACCGCGTCGGTCAGTTCCGCCAGAGCCGCAGGCATGTCGCCGGGCTCGACCAGACGGTCGACAAGCCCCCAGTCATACGCCGTGGCCGCATCGATCTTCTGGCTGGCCATCAGGATCATCCGGGTCCGGGCCGGTCCGATCAACGCGGCCATGCGACCAGGGTCGGACGGCTGGGGCAAGAAGCCAAGCTTCATCACCGGATAGAAGAACTTTGCCGTCGGCACCGAAATGCGCAGGTCACACGCCAACGCCATCCCGAATGCACCGCCCGCCAGCGTGCCGTTCAGAGCCGCAATTGTCAGGCAGGGCATTTCCGCTATCCGCGACGACAGCCGTTCCCAGACCCCATCCGTGGCCAGACCCGCCCGCGCCTCCTCCAGATCGGCCCCGGCGGAGAACACCTTGCCTTCGCCCGTCAGCACAAAGGCCGCGGCGTCGGCCTGCTGCGCTGTGGCTGCGGCGTCCTCGATGGCCTGAAGCATGTCACGCGTCAGCGAATTGGCCTTGTCCGGCCGGTTGATCCGGACCGTCCAGATCGGTCCTTCGTTGGAAACATCAATCATTCTATCAACCCCACGCGCCGCCGGATGTCTTCCTCCCGCAGCGATACCTCCTGCCCGATGAATTCGTCGGCGTCCACACCGCACATCCACAGCAGCGCCTCGGCGGGCCAGTCCGGCGGGATGTGGTCTGTCCATTCCAGTTTGCTTACCGGGTTCACGCCGCTTGCCTTGATCACGCGCTGCATCTCGGTCGCAACCGTGCCGGGGCTGAGCCCCATCGCCCGAATGCCGGACATGGCGTATTCCTTGTCGAGCGACCGGGTGAGCATCGCGGCCCCGGCCTTGGAGGCGCAATAGCTGCTCCACCCCTCCACCGGACCATGCGCTGCGCCGGAACTCACCGTCAGCACAGTGCCGCCGCCCTGCGCCAACATCACCGGCAGAACCGCCCGCATCCCGTGGAAGACGCCCTTGAGATTGATGTCGATCGCCTGCCCCCAACCGTCCGGGTCCGCATCTGCCAGATGCACGATCGGATCGATTACTCCGGCGTTGTTGATCAGCACATCCAGCCGACCAAAGGTCGCAACAGCGGCCGCAACGGCGGCTTCGACCTCCCAGTACCGTCCGATTTCACAGGGAACCGCCAGGGCGGCAGGGCCGATTTCGCCTGCAAGCGCGGCCAGTGCATCGTGACTGCGCGACAGCAGAACAACATTGGCACCTGCGGTTGCAAAGGCCCGCGCCGCGCAGGCGCCGATGCCTCTGCTGGCTCCGGTGATCATCACCACCTGTCCGGTCATGTCGGTCATCGTTTCTCCCCTTCGTCAAATCTCCGTTACGAGATGCCGTTTTTTTCTAGCCAACGGAAGGGGGTTCCGCCATTGCCCTTGACCGACCTCAAGCGCTGACAGAGAGTCGGTGCGAGGAATTTTTTAGGGAAGGATGGCTCGTCATGAAACAGTGGATTCTGGGGAGTGTTTCTGCGGCAACGCTGATTGCAGTGCCCGCCGCCGGCTGGACCCTGACGGCGCAGCAGGCATGGGACAACTGGCAGACGCTGGCAAGTGGCTACGGCCAGACGCTGACCAATGACGGCGAACAGAGCATGGGCGGCAAGCTGACGGTCAACGGCGTCGGCATTTCGTCCGTGGTCGAAGATACCTCCATCGCGATACGGATCGACCAGCTGGTCTTTGCCGAGCAAGGCGACGGGACCGTCGAGATCACGATGTCGGAGTCATTTCCGATGGCGATCTCGGGCACTAGCGAGGACGGCGAACAGATCGACGGCGTCGTGACCTTTACCCAATCCGGCCTCAAGATGGTTGCAAGCGACGCCGATGGCGGCACCGCGTTCACCTACGACGCCCCGTCGATCGGGGTGAACCTGTCTGGCTTCATGATCGACGACAAGGCGTTTCCGATGACGGTCATGGCCTCGCTGAAGGGTGTCGTCGGCGCCTATTCCGTCGGCGGATCCGTCCCGGTTGTGGTCGAATCCGACGTGTCCGCGACCAATCTGGACATTGACGTGAAGATCAATGATCCCGAGGGCGACGGCACGATGGACATGACTGTTGCCATCGCGGACCTCGCCTCGACCAGCACCGGCCAGGGCATGGATATCGGCGATGTCGAAGACTTCGCCAAGGCGTTGCAGGACGGCTTTGCCGTCGAAGGCAGCGCAAGGTACGGCGCTGTTGACTTTGCCATGGACTTCCAGGACCAGAGCGAATCCGCCAAGGCCAACGGCAGCCTGACCGGCGGCGAGGCCGGATTCGTGCTGAACGCCGACACCATGGCCTATGACGTGGCCTACAACGGACTCGACATCACCGTCTCGGGCAGCCAGATCCCCTTTCCGCAGGTGACTGCAAAAGCGGATTCGGTGGGCACCAAGTTGGCCATGCCGGTGCAGGAAACGGACATGGCGGCCCCCTTTGCCCTGCGCCTTGCCTTTGAAGGGTTGGCCGTCGGCGAAGAGATCTGGTCGATGATCGACCCTGCCGCTATCCTTCCGCGCGACCCGGCGACCCTGATCGTCGACCTCGCTGGAACGGGGCGTTGGATGATCGACATCTTTGACGAACAGGCAATGATGGACGTCGAGACCTCGGGCGAGACACCCGGGCAACTGGAAACCGTGGACATCAACGAACTGAAGTTGTCCATCGGCGGCGCGGAACTGACCGGCAACGGCGCGTTCAAGATCGACAATGCCGACGTGACCACGTTCGAGGGTATGCCGCGCCCCGAAGGCTCGGCAAGCCTGCGACTTGTGGGTGGAAACGGCCTGCTGGAAAACCTGACCAAGATGGGCCTTGTGCCGGAAGATCAGGTGATGATGGTGCGGATGATGACCGGCATGTTTGCCAAGCCCGGTGCCGGACCGGACGAGCTGCTGTCGGAAATCGCGGTCGATTCCTCGGGCAAGGTCCTGATCAACGGCGCACCGATGCCATTCTGAACGCCTGACCCAAGACATTTCGCGGCGGCTGCGTTCGAGTGGCCGCCGTTTTCGTTTCCAAGGGTCGGCCGGAATTCGGTGCATGCACGCACAACCGCGAACGCTCAACGGTCGCAAACGCGGCCCGCTGGATCAGCGCCGCCCGCCGCCCCGCCAGGTCGAGTAGATCAGCCAGAACCCTCCCAGAACCGACCCGGCAAAGCCGAGCATGGCAAAGACCGACAATCCGACCGGCATCTTGGCCTCGGAAAAGCTCATCACCATCGACGACCCCATCACCAGCGCCGCGATCACGATCGCCATGCTGACCCGCGTCAACGCGCGGTCGATCCGGTCGAGATGGCGATCCATCTGGAACACGTCGATGCCGAACCGCAATTGGCCCCGTTGCGCCTGGGTCAGCAGCTTTTTCAGGTCGCGCGGCAGGCCGGTGACAAGCTCCAGCCCCTCAGTGGCCCCGTCCTTGGCCTTGCGCGCCAGCCGGTCGGGGGCATAGCGGCGCAGTATCTGCCTGCGCAGAAACGGTTGCGCCACCGCCATCATGTCGAATTCGGGGTCGAGCTGCCGCCCCATGCCGTCCAACGAGGCAAAGGCCTTGCCCATCAGCGTCAGGTCCGACGGCAATGCCAGATCGTGGTCCCGCATGGCTGAAAACAGGTCACGGGTCAGCGCCGCGATATCCAGCCGGTCCAGCGCCACGCCATGAATCCGGTCGATAAACGCGTCGATCCGGCTTTCCAGTTGCAGGTTCTGGCGCACGTCGGCGTCGGCCCAGGCCAGCAGGATCTCGGTCACCTTGTCGGCGCGGCGTTCGACCATGCCGTACAACAGGTCCACCATCTCGTCCCGGCGCTGGCGGCTGAGCTGCCCGACCATGCCAAAATCGATGAACACGATCCGGTTTTCGGGAAGGTAGAACACATTGCCGGGATGCGGATCGGCATGAAAGAACCGGTCCTCGAACATCATCTTCAGGACCGCGTTGGCGCCACGCACCGCGATGATCTTCTTGTCGAACCCACCCGAGTTCACCGCGTCGCGGTCACTGCCGGCCACGCCATCGATGAACTCCTGAACGTTCATCCGCTCGTTGGTGACGTCCCAGAACACCTTGGGCGTCGAGATGGTCAGATCGTCGGAAAAACTGGTCGCGATGGTCTCGGCGTTGCGCCCCTCGATGGCAAAGTCGAGCTCGTTATGGATCGAGTTGGCGAATTCCTGGATGATCTGTTCGGGCTGGAACCGGGCGATGTCCTCGAAATGCCGGGCAGCAAAGCGCGCAACCCGGCGCAGCAGCCGCAAATCGGCCTCGATGGTGCGTCCGATGCCGGGGCGGCGGATCTTGATTACCACCTCCTCGCCGGTTTGCAGCCGGGCGCGATGGGTCTGGGCGATGGAACCTGCGGCCAGCGGTTCTGTGTCGAGCCGGGCAAAGACATCCGCCAGCGGACCGCCGATCTGGGTTTCGACCTCGACCACCAATTCCTCGTACGGAAGGGTGGGAACATGGTCGCGCAGCTTTTCCAACTCGCGAATGTAATCCGGTGTCAACAGATCGACGCGGGTCGACAGGATCTGGCCAAGCTTGATGAAGGTCGGCCCCATCTCTTCCAGCGCCTTGCGCATCCGTTCGGGTGCGGGCAGGTCCTCGACGTGTTCCTGACCCCGCCAATGCAGGATCTGGCCAGCCTTTTCGACAATCTGGTCGACACCGGCATAGCGCAGGAAATCCCCGAACCCATAACGGATCAGGATCGACGATATCTCGGTCAGGCGTCTGAGCTCGCTGGGAGATCCGGGAGTGCTGGGCAAGGTCGCCTCCAGTGCGGTGGTGTGCGTCAGCCCAGCCGGGCCTCCCGCAGGTTTGCCCGCTTGTTAGACTGTCACGCCGCAATCGTCCATCGGGCCACGGCGGTCAAGCGCTGCGCCCGTGGCAGGCCCGCATTGCGCAAACCGAACACAGCCGTCACATTGGCCGCATTCAGCCCCGCACCCGCAGCCGCAACGTTTGGCCACCGCGCCCGATCTGCATGTCCCAGGCGCGGGCGCCCCGTCGAACCATCCGGTCCAGGTCCGCTGCCGTTTGCACCTGTTGCCCATTCACCGTCCGCACAACATCACCACCCCGCAACCCCAACCGGGCCGAGGGGCCATCGGCCCGCACCACCAGAACCCCACTGGCCGACAGCGGCAGGTTCAACTCGTCGATCAGTCGCGGGGTGACATCGGCGACCAGAAGCCCGGCCAGCGGCGAATCCGCGTCGATCCGGATCGGGTTTGCGCCCGGCACACCCGGTGCTTCGCGCACGGCAACAACGTGGCTGTTGGCGGTGCCGTCCCGCAGGACCTCCACCGTCACGTCGGCGCCCACACCCTGGGTCAGGAGTCGGTATTCCAGTTCGTCCTGCGCATTCACCGGCAATGCATTGACCGACAGGATGACATCGCCCGCGCGCAGGTCCGCTTCGGCAAAGGGGCTGGCCGGGTGGATCTCGCTGATCAGAACGCCGGTCGGAATGCCCTGACCAAGGGCGTCGGCCAACCCGCCGTCCACCTGCTGCACCGCGACACCCGACCATGGCCGCCGAAAGTCGTCGTGCCCGGCCACCGCCTGCTGCACATATTGCGCCACCAGATCGGAAGGGATGGCAAACCCGATCCCGTTGGAGCCGCCCGAGCGGGTCAGGATAGAGGTGTTCAACCCGACCAGCCGGCCCGACATGTCGACCAGCGCGCCGCCGGAGTTGCCCGGATTGATCGGCGCGTCGGTCTGCAGGAAATAGCCTGCCCCCTGCCGGGTGGCCGCCCCCGTGCGGGCCGTGGCCGAGATGATGCCGCTGCTGACGGTCTGCCCGACACCAAAGGGGTTGCCGATTGCCAGCACCAGATCCCCGACCGCTGCGGCTTCTGATTGGGCAAACTCCAACGCGGGCAATTCTTGCGCATCGGCCAGCCGGATCACGGCGATATCCGCCTCTCGATCGCTCAGCAGAACCTCGCCGGCAAATTCCCGTCGGTCGGCCAACACCACGCGGATGTCCGTAGCTTCCTGCACGACGTGGTAGTTGGACACCACGATGCCATCGGCCGACACGATCACGCCGGAGCCGAGAGAGTTCTGAACCCGTGGCGTCGCCCGGTCAAACCCACCAAAGAATTGCGAAAAGAACGGGTCGTCGGCAAACGGGCTGGCGCGCCGCTCGGTTACCCAACTGGCGTAGATGTTGACCACCGCCGGCGCACTGCGTTGCACCACCGGGGCAAAGGACAGCTGCACTTCGCCCTGGTTATCGGGCACTTTGGTTTCGGCGGACAGGGGGCCAGCCAGCCCCAGAAGAATGAACAGGAACAACGCGGGAACACGGCGCATCGCAAGGACTCCGACTTTTTATCCGGCAACAGGGATCACGGACGCAGATATGTACAGCCACGGGCGGGGTTCAAGACAGAACACGGCCCGCAACTGCCTTGCACCGGAAGACGATCCACCCTAGCTGCTTGGGAAAGCAGCCACGCAGGAGGACCGCTCATGGCCCAGCCGCTCGATACCCTCACCCAAGCCCTTCTGAAGGCCGCCAAAGCGGCCGGTGCCGAGGCTGCGGATGCCATTGTGGTCGATGGAACCTCGATTTCGATCGAAGTGCGCAACGGCGCGCTGGAACAGGCGGAACGGTCCGAGGGGGTCGACGCCGGGTTACGGGTGATGATCGGACAACGGCAGGCCTGCGTTTCCTCCTCCGATACCTCTGCGGGAACCTTTGCCGAAATGGCTGAACGCGCGGTTGCAATGGCCCGCGAGGCGCCAGAGGATTCCGGCGTTGGACAGGCGCCCGCAGAGCTGTTGGCGCAGGATCGGGATGCGTCGGGGCTGGATCTTTCGGATCCGGCAGACGAGCCGGCCCCGGCGTTGCTGCAGGACATCGCGCGACGGGCCGAAAGCGCCGCACTGGCGGTCGAGGGTATCAGCCGAGTCGATTCGGTCGGGGCGGGGTATGGCCGCCGCCGGGTTCACCTGGCGACATCGGGCGGATTTTCGGGCGGCTACGCCCGCACGGACTCGAGCCTCTATGCTGTCGCGATCACGGGCGAAGGCACCGGGATGGAACGCGATTATTTTGGCGAAGGCCGGGTCTACTGGAGCGACCTTCCCAGCCCCGAAGAGGTCGGCCGGATCGCCGCCGAGCGAACCCTGGCCCGCCGTGGCGCCAGAAAGCCACGCACCGGTGCGTTTCCGGTGTTGTTTGACGAACGGGTCGCATCCTCGCTCATCGGGCACCTGCTGGGGGCGATCAATGGCAGTGCCATCGTGCGCGGCAGTTCGTGGCTGCGCGACGCAATGGGCGAACAGGTCCTGCCCACCGCCCTGTCAGTGACGGAAAACCCGCATCGCGCCCGCGTGCAAGGCTCGCGCCTGTTTGACGCCGAAGGGCTGGCGACGGCACCGCGTGACATCGTGCGCGACGGCATGCTGCAAGGCTGGATTCTGGATCTGGCGACGGCACGCAAGCTGGGGCTGGAAAGCACCGCCAACGCCGCGCGCGGCACCTCTTCGCCCCCCTCGCCGTCGGTCTCCAATATCGCGCTGACCCCGGGCGAGCACAGCCGCGAAGCATTGCTGGCCGAGATGGGCACCGGGTTGCTGGTGACCTCGATGATCGGCTCGACGATCAATCCGACAACCGGGGATTATTCGCGCGGGGCCTCCGGGTTCTGGGTCGAGAATGGCGAACTGGCCTATCCGGTGAACGAATGCACCATTGCCGGAAACCTTCGCGACATGCTGAAGACGCTGATCCCGGCAAACGATGCGCGCCCGCATCTGTCGCGCGTGGTGCCGTCACTGCTGGTCGAAGGGCTGACGCTTGCCGGGGAGTGATCTGGACCTGCTGACCGACGCCGCGCTCGCGGCAGGCGAGATCGCCTGCCGGCACTTTCGTGATGGGCATCAGGTCTGGGAAAAGGACGACGGGCAAGGGCCGGTCACCGAGGCCGACCTGGAAGTCGACGCGATGCTGCTGGAGCGCCTGACCGGTGCCAGGCCGGACTATGGCTGGATGTCGGAGGAAAGCCCCGACGGGGTGGAGCGGCTGAGCCGCGAGCGGCTGTTCATCGTCGATCCGATCGACGGCACCCGTGCCTTTACCGAAGGCCACAAGAACTGGTCGCACTCGCTGGCCGTGGTCGTGGCTGGCAGGCCGGTGGCCGCCGTGGTCTTTCTGCCGCTGCTGAACAAGCTCTACACCGCGGAGCGGGGGCGTGGCGCGCGGTTGAACGGTAATCCGGTAGCGGCCAGCCCGCGCCAGTCGCTGATCGGTGCCGACCTGCTGGTGGCGCATCCGACCTTGCACGATCGTCATTGGGTCGGCGGTGCGCCCGACGTGAAGCGGCATTTCCGCAGTTCGCTGGCCTATCGGCTGGCCCTGGTTGCCGAGGGACGGTTCGACGGGATGCTGACCCTGCGCGACAGCTGGGAGTGGGACACGGCCGCAGGCACCCTGATCGCCGAGGAGTCCGGGGCGCGCGTGTCGGACAGGCTCGGCCAGCCAATCACCTTCAACAGCCTCAAGCGATATTCCAGCGGAATCCTCTGTGCGACGCCGGGCGTACATGCAGACATGTTGGCACGACTGGAAGGCTGACCCTCCCTGCGGCCGGGGCTCATTCTGCATTCTCTTTGGTCGCCTGCGACCCGTGGTGTACCCTGACGGCATTTCAGTCATCATGGAGGCGACCCCATGCCCATTGCCTATCCTGTCGGTTCCGCAAAGCTGGAAGACCTGCGGGCACGAACCTTTGTTCATATCACCAAGGCAGCGCACCGCGACGGCATCATCACGGGAACCGACCCGGCAGGACTGCCCGCAGGCGCAAACTGCCGTGTTCACCTGAAGGCTGGTCAAGGCTGGTCCGTCGCTCCGTTTCGGCTGCTGCGAGATTATTCGGTGCTGGATCCCTACCTGCACAACCTGAAGAACTATGGGCGCTATACCTACTTCTTTGTCGGTGCGCCGGGGCGGTGGGCCCTGACAAAAAACATCGGAGGTGGCCTGACCTGGGGCAGCATGGGAGACGACTTCCTCATTCTGTCGGTGCGGGGCGAGGATGTGCTGGCCTGCACCGACCTGCTGTTCTATCGGCCTGATGACAACGTTGTTGTCATTCGCGGCGACTATTCAGGCCCGGCCTGTGCCGATCCTGCGCCCTGACGGGTGGCGATGGGCAACCTGTGCAGCCGTTAGCGCCCCCTGCCTTGACGTGCGGAGGGATCTGGCTAGGGTGCCGAAAAATTCAAGCATGAAACGGAGAGAGCAATGGCTCAGCGCCTTCACCTCGTCTTTGGCGGCGAACTCGTCGATCCCTCGAAGAACACCTTCAAGGACGTCAACGATATCCACATCGTCGGGATGTTCCCCGACTACGCATCGGCCCACGATGCATGGAAGTCGAATGCGCAGCGCACCGTGGACAATGCCCACATGCGGTATTTCATTGCCCACCTGCACCGCCTGCGGGACGAGGAAGCCGAAGCCTCGTCGACCGAAGAACTCGACTGATCCGGCATTGGACGCGCTGACCTTCTCTCGCCTGAAGGCGCGCGTGCGTGCGCCGGGACTGGTGCGTCGGCTGGCAATCCAGTCTCAGCAAGCCGGGGACCCGGGACGGCTTGCGTCAGAGCGTCTGGGGCGCGGCTCCGTCGAACGCCCCGCAGGGCCGCTGATCTGGTGCCACTTTCCCGGTGAGATCAGAACACTGGCGCTCGCATCACTGACCGAACGCCTGGACGAGGACCTGCCGGGTGTGACCATGCTGGCGACCTCCGATTCCGCGGACCTCCAGACGCCCCCAGAGGCGTCGCCCCTGATCTGTCACCGCGCGCCCGAGGATCTTCGCGGTCCGATTCAGCGTTTTCTGGAACACTGGCGCCCCGACGCGGGCATCTGGTTCGATCGGGTCGGGGCGCCGCTGCTGCTGGAGGCCGCCGCACGCGGAGGGATGCCTTTGTTCCTGCAGGACGCCGCTGCACCGGATTACCCCAGTCAGCGCCGCGGAGCCATTGACCGGCGACTGCTGGGATTGTTCGAGCGGATCCTGACGGTGGATGCCGCTGAATCCGGCGCTATCCGGGCCCTTGGCGCCATTCCGGCCCGGATCGAGACTACCGGGCGCTTGCGGCCGGTGGCACAACCACCCACGTGCATCGAATCCGAACGTGATACGCTGGCGTCCGCCATCGCCTCCCGCCCTGTCTGGCTCGCCTCCTGCCCCACCCCGGCGGAACTGGACGCAGTTCTGACCGCGCACCAGTTCGCACGGCGCACGGCGCACCGGCTGTTGTTGATCATCGTCCCGCCCAAAGACGTACTTGGCGCAGAATGGTCAAGCGACCTGCAGTTGCAGGGATGGGCCATCGCGCGGCGTGACGCAGACGAAGACCCGGATGACGCCACCGACATCTTCATCGCCGATTGCCGCGAAGAAATCGGGTTGTTCTATCGCGTATCGCCGATCACCTTTCTTGGCGGCACGCTGTCCGGGGGGGAGGTTCCTTCGCCGATGGAACCGGCGACCCTGGGGTCGGCCATCATTGCCGGGCCCCATGCCGCCCCACACGGATCTGAGCTGCGCCGCCTGCGCCGGGCAAGTGCGTTTCGATACATTGCAAGCCCCGAGGAGCTTGGCGGGGCCGTCAGCGAACTGCTCGCCCCGGACAAGGCGGCAAGGCTGGCACTGAACGCTTGGGACGTGGCCTCTGACGGAAGCCAGGTCCTCGACCGACTGGCGGGCCTGGTTGTCGCGTCACTGAGGGACAAGGCGGCCTGATGCGCGCGCCCGAATTCTGGAACACGGCACCGGATGCCCCTGATCTGCGCGCCCGGCTCCTTGCCCCGTTGGGGTGGGTCTATGCGGCGGCAACGGCGCGCCGGTTACGGGGCGGCGCCCCCCACACCGCCAGAATCCCGGTCATCTGCATTGGCAACCTGAACGCAGGGGGGACCGGCAAGACCCCCACCGTCATCGCCCTCGCACAACGGCTGGGCGACGGCACACATGTTGTCAGCCGCGGCCATGGCGGCCGCCTCGACGGTCCCGTTCGCGTGGACCCGGCGCTGCATTCTGCCGATGACGTGGGTGATGAACCGCTTTTGCTGGCGGCATTCGCGCCGGTCTGGGTCGCCCGCGACAGGGCCGCTGGCGTGCGGGCGGCCGAGGCCGATGGCGCGCGCCGTGTGCTGCTGGACGACGGCTTTCAGAACCCATCCGTGGACAAGGATCTGTCGATCGTCGTGGTCGATGCCGCGCGCGGGTTCGGCAATGGCCGCTGCCTGCCGGCGGGTCCTTTGCGGGAACCGGTCGAGGTCGGCCTGGCGCGGGCCGACCTTGTGCTGACCATCGGCTCGCCGCAGATGCAGGCGCGGTTCACGGCCACCTGGGGTGACAACGTTCAAGCCGCCGGGTGTCCACGTGTCTGCGGCGCGTTGGTGCCGCTTCAGACCGGGATGGACTGGCAGGGGCTGCCCACCCTGGCATTTGCGGGCATCGGCTATCCGGACAAGTTTTTCGCCACGTTACGGTTGCTTGGCGCCGACCTGAAGCGCGCCGAGGCACTGGAGGACCACCAGCCCCTGACGCCCGCATTGATCACCCGACTGGAAAACGAGGCAAAGCTGCTGGGCGCGCAGTTGGTGACAACGGAAAAGGACGCCGTACGAATGCCGGCGTCCTTCAGGAAAAACGTTCTGACCCTGCCGGTCAGGCTGGAACTGGAGGACTGGGCGCCGCTCGACACACTGTTGGAGCGCCTTCCCTGAGCTGGCCCTACTCGGCCAGCTTCTTGTCCAGAATTTCGGCGAACTCCGCGTAGCTCATGTTCGAGTACTTTTCGCCGTTGATGATGAAGCTGGGCGTCGCGTTGATCCCGTCCTTTTCAGCGTTGGCTTCCCACCAGGCCACGAGGTCTTGTGCCATGTCGGCGTCCTGCAAACAGGCATTCACCGTCTCGTCGGCCAAACCGGCCTGGCGCCCGATCTTGCGCAGGTTGTCGGCAATCTGGGCTGGCTCGCCCTGTGCCCAGGCTCCGATATCGTCGAACAGGATATCCTTCACACCGAAATAACGCATGGAATCGCACCGTGCGAGCATGCTGGCCCACAGCCCGTAGCGATCGAAATAGACGTCCCGGTGAGTGAACTTGATCTTGCCGGTGTCGATATAGTCCTTCTTGATCTGCTTGAAGACCGAGTTGTTGAAGGTGCTGCAATGCCCGCAGGTGAAAGAGGCGTATTCCACCATCTCGACCTTGGAGTCGGGGTTGCCCAGCGACATCTCCATCACTTCAGAGCTGTCGGCGGCCTGTGCGGCACCAACAAAGGACGGCATGGCAGGCTGGCTGGACTGGCCGTTCCAGGTGCCGATGCCGGCAGCGGCAACAGCGGCGAGGGCGGTCAGGGTCAGGATGCGCTTCATTCAGATGTCTCCGATTGGGTCTTTTTCGATTTTGACAGGACTTCCGCCCCAAGAGCCGCGAGCGCCGCCCGCAGTGTGTCGTCGGCCACGCCACCGGCCAGGGTTTCCGCCTGACGGCAGGCCTGAGTGTCAGGCATCCGGCGGGCGGGTTTCGGCGCCGAGTCGAACCGGGCCTGACCGTCTGCAAACCCGGTTGGCGCGGTCTGGGTGAACCGGATCCGGGCAATGGCGGCATAGCCATAGACCGCGTTGATCTTTTCGCGCAGGCGCGGCTCCTGCATCTGCAACATCGGCGCCTGCGCCCCGGTGGTCAGCACCGACAGTGTCGCCCCGAACCCACCACGGGAATAGCTGATGTTCACCGGCCGGGCGACCGCCGAGATCTCGGGGCCGACGATCTCGGCCCAGTGGGTCAGGATACGGGTCTCGGCAAAACCGCGCTTTTCCGACGCCTTGCGGATTCGGTCCGTCAGCAGCCCCGAGGTCCGCTCGAAACCGCGCATTCTGCGGGCTGGTTTGGCTGTGGGTCCCTTGCCGGCGGTCATGACCTGACTTTCCTTGCGTTGCGCCCTATCTTACCTGACGGTCCGGCGGGGGCCAGAGCTTCGACTGGCTGGAGAATAAATATTGCGTGACGAGATCGAGAGCCACGGAAGCGCTCTGTTGTTGGAATGGTATGACCGCCACGCCCGCGAAATGCCATGGCGCGTCGGCCCGACAGAGCGCAAGGCTGGCGCTCTGCCCGATCCATACGCCGTATGGCTGTCGGAGGTCATGCTGCAGCAAACGACCGTGGCGGCGGTACGGGAAAAGTTCCTGGCCTTCACCCGACGTTGGTCGGACGTGGCCGCTCTTGCCGCCGCCGACGATGCCGATGTCATGGCCCAATGGGCCGGGCTGGGATACTATGCTCGCGCCCGCAACCTGCTGAAATGTGCCCGCGTGGTCGCAGAGACCGGCGGTTTTCCGGATACGGAGGCCGGGTTGCTGACCTTGCCGGGGATCGGCCCCTACACCGCCGCCGCGATCGCCGCCATCGCCTTTGACCGCCCCGCGACAGTGGTGGATGGCAACGTGGAACGCGTGATGGCGCGAGTGTTCGACATTCGCACCCCCCTGCCTGCCGCCAAGCCGGAGTTGACGGAACTGGCCGGTCGCCTGACCCCGCAGACCCGGCCCGGCGATCATGCGCAGGCGGTGATGGACCTTGGAGCCACGATCTGCACGCCCACGTCGCCCGCCTGCGGGATCTGCCCGCTGATGCATCTGTGCACGGCGCGGGCAGCAGGCATTGCGGCGGAATTGCCCCGCAAGACACCCAAGGCCCCCAAGCCGATCCGCCTTGGGGTCGCCTATGTCGTCCGCCGCGAGGACGGTGCGATGCTGCTGGAAACCCGCCCACCGCGGGGGTTGCTGGGCGGGATGCTCAGCTGGCCCGGCAGCGACTGGGGCGACTCACCGACGCCTGCGCCCCCATTGAACGCCAACTGGACCCCGGTGGACGGGGAAGTGCGCCACACCTTCACCCATTTCCACCTGCGCCTTGCCCTGCAAGTGACAACGGTGCCCCATGACGCCATCGCAACCCGGGGCGATTTTGTGGACAAAGCCGACTTTCGCCCCGCATCGTTGCCGACTGTGATGCGCAAGGTCTGGAACCTTGCGTCATCGGCGTTGCCGCCACTTTGAAACAGGATCGCTCCGGGCGTAGTCTGCGACCACGTTCCGCGCACGAAAGGCCCTCCGATGATCCCCGCCGCCCAGGTCGCCCGTTTTCAGAACGCCGCACCGTTCTGGTTGTCGCTGTTGATGGTCCCGCTTGCCGTGTTGTCGGCCACGCAGGGTGGGGTGTGGGTGGTCTCTTTGCCGATCTTCTCCTGGGGGATGTTTTCGCTGCTGGACACCCTGACAGGGCTGTACGAGGAGAATGCCGACCTGACGACGAGCGATGACCAGCTGTTCTGGTACCGGCTGATCACGATGATCTGGCTGCCGATCCAGGTCTGTGTGCTGTTCGGGCTGATTGCCTATGTCCCCACGGCAGAACACCTCGGCTGGCTGGAGAAAATTTGTATCTTCTTCGGCATGGGCGTGGTGTCAGGCACCACCGGCATTGTCTATTCCCACGAGCTGATGCACCAATCCAACAAGCTGGAACGCTGGCTCGGGGATCTGCTGATGGCCTCCGTGCTCTACAGCCACTTCCGCTCCGAACACCTGTTGGTCCATCACCGCTATGTCGCCACCCCGCGCGACGCGGTGACGGCACGCTACAACGAAGGTTTCCACCGCTTCCTGCCCCGAGTCCTGCTCGAAAGCCTGACATCCGCCTTTGCTGCGGAGCGCGGGATGCTGGCCCGCAAGGGGTTGCCCTGGTTCCATCGGTCGAACCCGTTCTGGCGGTATTGGCTGCTGGAAGCCGGGTTCCTGACCCTCGCCTTTCTGATTGGTGGATGGGTCGGGCTGATGCTGTTCCTGTTCCAGGCCGCCACCGCGATCTGGCAACTGGAGCTGGTGAACTATGTCGAACACTACGGGCTGACACGGCGGCACCTGGGCGAGGGCAAGTACGAGCACGTCCTGCCCCGGCACAGCTGGAACGCCTCGCATCGCGCGACGAACTGGCTTCTGATCAACCTGCAGCGGCATTCGGACCATCACTACAAGCCCGCCCGACGCTTTCCGTTGTTGCAGACCTATGGCACCGACGAGGCACCTCAATTGCCGTATGGATATCCGGTGATGACCTTCCTCGCGATGATCCCGCCACTGTGGCGACGGCGCATGAACCCCCGCGTGCGGGCGTGGCGCAAACAGTTCTACCCCGATATCGAGGACTGGGCGCCGTACAAGCTGGGCACCAACCCGATGCCGCGCTGACGCCCGGGCGTGGTTCCAGCGCGCAGATACTCTGAACCCTGACGGGTATCAGCCGGCGAGGTGCCCGGTCTTGACCCAGATCAGCGCCCCGGTCGGGGCAGACATGCGCACGCGAGTCTCGGGCGGGCGGCGCAGCCAGCTCCCGGCAGGCAGTGTTTCGCCATCCAGATGCACGGCCCCGTCGACCACCATGATCTCGCCACCGCCTGACATCGGCAAGTCCAGCGGGTCCGCTTCTGGCGACAGCCGCAGCATCCGGACGTCCTCCGATCCGAAACGATGCAATGGAAGAACCTCGACTCCCGTTGCCCCGATCGGCTGGAACGGCACATTTCGAGTGTCGATACATACCGGGTCGGTGTCGGCAGCGGAGAACTGGTGCAACTTGACCAGGATCGTGCACCCCGGATCCGTGTGCGGGCGGTGAGTCGTGCCGATTGGATTGCGCACATAGCTGCCGACCGGATAGTCGCCGGTTTCGTCCGAAAACACGCCCTCCAGCACCAGGAACTCCTCGCCACCGCCATGGGTATGCGGGTCAAACCGCGACCCGGGAGCAAACCGCACGATGGTGGTGGCGCGGGCAACTTCGTCGCCAACCCTGTCCAGCATCATCCGATCAACCCCGCCCGCGGGCGATCTTGTCCAGACGTAGTCGTCGGGGCGAACGGTTTCGGGGCGGTCGAACTCGGCGCGTAGTCGCATGGCGGGCCTCTCCTGATCGCGTCAGCTGCAACCTAGTGGCGCAGACGGATTTCGCCAACCGGAACCCGATCACGATAAAAAGACCCCGCCTTTGGACAAGGCGGGGCCAAGTAGGTGCCGTGATGTCAGGCCACAGGCACCGGCGGTAACTGTATGGTCGGGATCAGGAGGGGCGCGTCTGCATCTCGGCACGGATCTGCTGGCGCAACACGTCGATGGGAACGGGTTTGCCATCGCGTTTGAAATGCCAGTAGGTCCAGCCATTGCACGACGGCGCGCCTTCCAGCGCTGCGCCGACCTGGTGGATCGAGCCACGCGTGTCCTTGGAGATCAACGTCCCGTCGGCGCGCACCTTCGCGGCCTTGCCGTTGGGCGACGTCAGCATCTCGCCCGGGCGCAACATGCCACGCTCGACCAGTTGGCCAAAGGGCACGCGCGGTTCGGCGCGTTTTGACGTGGTGACAGCCAAGGCATCGCTGTCGAGACGGCGGACATTGGCAATACGGGCCTCGGCGACCTTGCGATAATCGGGTTCACGCTCGATCCCGATGAAATCGCGCCCCAACATCTTGGCGACCGCACCCGTGGTGCCTGTTCCAAAGAACGGGTCCAGCACGACGTCGCCGACATTGGTGCTGCCGATCAGAACACGGTGCAGCAGGCTCTCGGGCTTCTGGGTCGGGTGCGCCTTGTCGCCATTGGCATCCTTCAGGCGCTCGCCGCCGTTGCAGATCGGCAAGACCCAGTCAGAGCGCATTTGTACGCCTTCGTTCAACGCCTTGAGCGCCTCGTAGTTGAAGGTGTACTTGCCGCCCTCGGATTTGCTGGCCCAGATCATCGTCTCGTGGGCATTGGTCAGCCGCATCCCGCGGAAGTTGGGCATCGGGTTGGACTTGCGCCAGACAACGTCATTGAGGATCCAGAAGCCCGCATCCTGCATCTTGGCGCCGACGCGAAAGATGTTGTGGTAGGAGCCGATCACCCAGATCGCGCCGTTCGGCTTCAGCAGGCGGCGGGCCTCGGCCAGCCATTCCTGGGTGAAACGATCATAGACACCAAAGCTGGAGAACTGGTCCCAGTCATCGTCCACCGCGTCGACAAGGCTGTTGTCGGGGCGATGCAGCGTGCCCTTGAGTTGAAGGTTATAGGGCGGATCCGCAAAGATCAGATCGACGGATGCCTCGGGAAGGCTCCGCATCATCTCGATGCAATCACCGGCAAGAATCTGGTTCAGCGGCAGCGTTTTGGGTGCTGCCTTGGTCGTTGTCTTGGTCATATCTGCCTCTGTCCCGCGCCCTGTTTTTGTGGCGTCGTGTTGTGCACAGAATGAGTCAAAGCCGATTCGCCGTCAAATTCTTTATTGAATCAAGGGGTTGGCGAATTCTCTTGATACAAGATATTGCGCACCGGGGCGAAGGAACGTCTATGGTGTGGGGTTACCCCAATATCTCGGAGCGCCGCCTTGTGCTCTGGTGTCGGATATCCGGCGTTCCGCTCCCAGCCATAGCCGGGATGCTGTTGCGCCAAATCCTCCATGATGCGATCGCGCGCCACCTTGGCGACAATTGACGCGGCCGCGATTGACAGACTCCGCCCGTCTCCCTTGACCAGCGTCTGCCCGGCACAGGGCAGATCGCGCGGCATCTGGTTGCCGTCGATCAGCGCAAAGTCTGGCCCCGGAGAAAGCTGCTGGATGGCGCGCACCATCGCCACGTGAGACGCCCGCAGGATGTTGAGCGCATCGATCTCCTCCACCCCGACATGCACAATTGCCACCCGAGCGGTTGCATGCAGGCAGACGGCCAGCGCTTCGCGTCGACGGGCGGTCAATGCCTTGCTGTCGTTCAGCCCATCGGGAATGGCATCGGGGTTCAGGATGACGGCGGCTGCGGTCACCGGGCCGGCCAGCGGCCCGCGGCCGACCTCGTCGACGCCGGCCACCAGGCGCAGGCCGTTGTCCCAGGCGGTTTGCTCAAAGGAAAGATCGGGTTTCATGGGCGGATGACATCCCATGCCCGCACCATGTGCAAGCCGGTTGTCTGCCCCGACGGTGTGCCATCGACGTTCCACGGCGCCCATACTTGCCGACTCCAAGTGGGGGTGCTACCTGCACCCGAACAATGAACCCTACGTCTGAAGGAGCGGAACATGGCTCAAGACTATATCGTCAAGGACATCTCCCTGGCTGCCTTCGGGCGCAAGGAACTGGATATTGCCGAAACCGAAATGCCCGGCCTGATGGCACTGCGAACCGAGTATGGTACCGAGCAGCCTCTGGCAGGTGCCCGCATTGCCGGATCGCTGCACATGACGATCCAGACCGCCGTGCTGATCGAGACCCTGGTCGCCCTGGGTGCCGACGTTCGTTGGGCCAGCTGCAACATCTTCTCCACCCAGGACCACGCTGCGGCGGCCATTGCCGAATCCGGCGTCCCGGTGTTCGCCATCAAGGGCGAGACGCTGGAAGAGTACTGGGATTACGCCGACCGGATCTTTGATTTCGGCGGCCCTGGTGGCACCTGCAACCTGATCCTGGACGACGGTGGCGATGCGACGATGTACATCCTGCTGGGAGCACGCGTCGAGGCTGGCGAAGAAGGCCTGCTCGCAGTTCCGAAATCGGACGAAGAGGTGGCGCTGTTCGCCCAGATCCGCAAGCGCATTGCAGCGCATCCCGGTTGGTTCGCCAAACAGCGCGATGCCATCAAGGGTGTCAGCGAAGAAACGACCACCGGCGTGCACCGGCTGTATGAGCTGGTGAAGCAGGGCTTGCTGCCATTCCCGGCGATCAACGTGAACGACAGCGTCACCAAGTCGAAGTTCGACAACAAGTACGGCTGCAAGGAATCGCTGGTCGACGGCATCCGCCGCGCCACCGACACGATGATGGCCGGCAAGACCGCCGTGGTCTGTGGCTATGGCGACGTGGGCAAAGGCTCATCCGCATCGCTGCGCGGTGCCGGTGCCCGGGTGAAGGTGACCGAGGTCGACCCGATCTGTGCTCTTCAGGCGGCAATGGACGGCTTCGAGGTCGTGCGGCTGGAAGATGTCGTCGCAACCGCCGACATCTTTGTCACCACCACCGGGAACAAGGACGTCATCCGCATCGAGCATATGCGCGAGATGAAGGACATGGCGATCGTCGGCAACATCGGGCACTTCGACAACGAGATCCAGGTGGCCTCGCTGAAGAACCTGAAGTGGACGAACATCAAGGACCAGGTGGACATGATCGAGATGCCGAACGGCAATCGCATGATCCTGCTGTCCGAGGGACGCCTGCTGAACCTCGGCAACGCAACCGGGCACCCGTCATTCGTCATGTCGGCCTCGTTCACCAACCAGGTGCTGGCCCAGATCGAACTGTTCAAGTCCGGCGAGAACTACAAGAACGAGGTGTTCATCCTGCCCAAGCATCTCGACGAAAAGGTCGCGCGCCTGCACCTTGAGCGGATCGGTGTCCGCCTGTCGGAACTGAGCCCGGAGCAGGCCGAATACATCGGCGTGACCGTCGAAGGCCCGTTCAAGCCCGAGCATTATCGCTACTGAGGCCACGCCCATCGCCAAACGGAAACGCCCCGCGAAATCTCGCGGGGCGTTCTGCGTTCAGGTTCGTCCCATCAGGTGGGAATGCGCAGAACCTGACCGGGATAGATCTTGTCAGGGTGCGACAGCATCGGCTTGTTGGCCTCGAAGATCTCCATGTAGCGGCTACCCTTGCCGAGCGCCTTTTCGGAGACGGCCCAGAGCGTGTCGCCCTTTTCCACGGTGTGCAGGGTCGGCTCGTCGCCCCCGGTGGTGTCCTCTACAGCGGCCACGCCCTGCACGTTGCCAACCGCAACGATCAGTTTCTCCTTGGTCTCCTGATCGACAGCAGCGCCCGACAGCGTGACCTTGTCACCCTCGACCACGATATCGACACCCTTGGCATCCAAACCGAGGTCCGCGACCTCTTTCTGCAACGCCTCTACGGGCGGAGCTTCGGACGCCTCGGCTGCCCCCAACGATTTACCTTTTCCCTTCAGGAAACTGAACAAACCCATATCACTCATCCTTCGTTTTTTTCTGCATTGACCGACCATCGGTGAAGCTTGACGCGCGGACTATACGCTGCTGTGACATCGTGTCACCGAAAACGATGGGCGAATGCCTGAAAAATTTGACCGCGCGGCTCGGGAACCGGTGCCGAAGAGCCGCGATTTTCACTTTCGCTGCACCGAGACGCTCGCTAACGTAGCTGCCAAGCGGGCCAGGAAAACTGCCGCTGGTATCAAAAAGTGTAGTTTTGACGGGAGAGGAAACAGGCCATGAGCAAGCGCGACGAACTGATCCAGAAATATGCCGACGATCTGAAGACCAAGTGCGGGGTGGAACCGGACATGGATCTGCTGACGAAGGTCACCATCGGGTGTGGCCCGTCGATCTACAACGCTGACTCGTCGACCGTGGCGTCAAGCCAGGAGTCGGAACTGGAAACCGTCAAGAACAACTTCCTGATCAAGAAGCTTGGCCTTGCAGACGGCCCGGCCCTGATGGACGGGATCAACAAGGCAATCGAGACCTACGGCAAATCCGAGCGCAACAAGTATCGCGCGGTGGTCTACTATCTTCTGACCAAGGAATTCGGCAAGGAATCGGTCTACGGCTGAGCCGGTTTGAAATAAATGCAAGACACTCCGGATTTGCAAAGACTCGGAGTGTCGCGTAGCACTGCATGTGCGGGTCAAGGATGACCCCGGATATACTTTCCGAAGCGTGTGGTGCAACAAGGCACGTGGGGTAATGAAGGGTTCCGGGGGGGGCCCTTCATTTTTTTTGTGCGCTGCTGATCGCCCCGTTGGCTCGAATGGCCACCGCGAAGGCAGACCCAAAATGACC
Organism: uncultured Tropicimonas sp.; assembly: GCA_947495685.1. GTDB lineage: Bacteria > Pseudomonadota > Alphaproteobacteria > Rhodobacterales > Rhodobacteraceae > Tropicimonas. The sequence continues at coordinate 52,214 of CANLZY010000013.1, read as the reverse complement.
TGCCAAAAACGCGGCTGGCATCCTTCAAGAACAGATCAAGTCAAGTCCTGACCGCATTCGGCAGATCGCGGATGGCATAGGTGATCCAGCCGGGGCGTGGTCAGGCCCCGGCCGGGTAGGGCTTTTCACCCGAAATCGACATTAGCAGCCCTCAGGTCGCCCAAATCGGTATCAAGCAGCACGATAACGTTCGCCTTGTCACCGTCCAGATCATACCGAAGATTGTCGCCCACCTGCTTTGCCGCGGCCTTGAACTGCGCAAACGAGGTGACCTCGCCGTTGCCCTTCAGGAAGAACAAGACATCCTGTCCAGGGGCAAAGTCGGTGATCGTATCCTTGCCAAAGTCTTCTCCGAAGATGAAGTAATCCTTGCCAGCATTGCCCGTCAGCGTATCAGCGCCAGCGCCGCCGGTCAGTTGATCGCCCCCGTTGCCGCCCGACATGATATCGTTGCCAGCGTTGCCAAACAGGATGTCCTTGTCGTTTCCGCCACTGATCGTATCGTTGCCCAGGCCGCCGGAAAGCTGATCTCTCTGGTTGCCGCCGGATATGGTGTCGTTGCCAGCGTCGCCAAACAACGTGTCCTTGCCTCCACCGCCATCGATCGTGTCCTTACCCGCGCCGCCGGACGCGGAGTCATTTCCGTCCCCGCCGCTGATCGTGTCGTTGCCGCCGTCGCCAAACAGCTCGTCACTATTGCCGCCGCCGTTGATCGTATCATCGCCCAAACCACCTGACGCCGAGTCATTGCCACCCCCGCCATTGATCGTGTCGTTGCCGCCGTCGCCAAACAACTCGTCACTATTACCACCGCCGTTGATCGTATCATCACCGGAACCGCCGGACGCCGTGTCATTGCCATTCCCGCCGTCGATCGTATCCTGGCCCGCGCCGCCGGACGCCGTGTCATTGCCAACCCCGCCGTTGATCGTATCGTTGCCGCCGTCGCCAAACAGTTCGTCACTATTTGCTCCGCCGTTGATCGTATCATCGCCCGAACCGCCGGATGCCGTGTCATTGCCATTCCCGCCGTTGATCGTGTCGTTTCCAACGCCGCCGGAAAGCTGATCTGCCTGGTTTCCGCCATCGAGGATGTCGTTGCCACTACCGCCGGACAGGTCGTCGGAGTTACTGCCGCCCAGAAGTATGTCATCGCCGGCACCGCCAGCTAGGGTGTCGCTCCCATTGCCGCCGTCGAGATCATCGTCGCCGTCACCGCCATCGAGCGTGTCGTTCCCATCGCCCCCGGCGAGCACATCGGCGCCCTCGTCGCCGGACAGGACATCGTTGCCCTTTCCACCGTCCAGAGTGTCATTGCCGCTCTTGCCCATGAGGGTGTCGCTGCCGCCGAGCCCAAACAGGCTGTTATTTCCGTTGGAACCCGTCACCTTGTTGGGCAACTCGTTGCCAGTGCCATCCAGATTGCCACCTTCCAGGAACAGATTTTCAATGTTGTCCACAAGCAGGTATGTGAATTCAGAGAACACGGTATCGAGGCCCTCGTCGGCCAGTTCCATCAGGGTGTCGTAGGTGTCGTATTCGAGGTTCTTGCTCAGGACATAGGTGTCGTTGCCAGCGCCGCCGACCATCAGGTTGGCACCACTTCCACCCTCGAGACGGTCATTTCCGCCACCGCCGATCAATTGATCGTTGCCGGCCCCGCCCAGCAGGACATCGCTACCGACACCCCCATCCAGCATGTCGTCGCCAAGACCACCGGTCAGCGCATCGTTGCCGATGGAACCGAGCAGGATATTGTCTTCGTCATCCCCGATCAGCTTGTCGTTGAAGTCGGACCCGATCACGCCTTCGATGCCCTTCAGGGTGTCGCCACTGGCCAAATTCCGATTGCCCGTGCCCTTTGCCAGGTCCACATCCACTCGCCCGGATGCGCCGGCATAGTTGGCGAGGTCGATGCCATTGCCGCCGATCAGAACGTCCGCGCCCTGGCCACCGATCAGGATATCGTCGCCGGCCTTTCCATCAAGCGTGTCCTCTCCCGACAAACCGGTCAGGGTATTGGCTCCGCCATCGCCCGTCAGCATGTCGTCTCGGTCAGAGCCGGTCAGGTGTTCGATTTCCGAATAGCTGTCGCCATCGGCTTCGCCGCCTGTGCCCACACCAGCTTCAAGATCTGCGATCACACCCTTGGTTGCGCTGGCATAGCTTGCAATGTCGCTGCCAGCTCCGCCCATCAGCGTGTCACCCCCGCCGCCACCGTAGAGCGTGTCGTCGCCATCGCTGCCCGAAAGCACGTCCGCGCCTTTGCGGCCGAACAGAGTGTCGTCGCCGGTCAGACCTTCGAGCTTGTTGGCGTCGTCGCCACCGATCAGACGGTCGTCATAGAGCGTGCCCACGATATCTTCGACTTCGATCATCGTGACCAGATCTGCTGGTGTGGTTTCACGGGTCGTGGCCAGACCGTTCGTGCCGGACAGGTCGACCTGAACAGCCTTGTCCAGCCTGGAGAAGTTGCCCGTGTCGATGCCGTCGCCGCCCTCCCAGCTGTCGGTGCCACCGACGTAGGTCAGGATATCGTTGCCGCCAAGGCCACGCACGATGTCATCGCCACTGCCGCCACTCAGCATGTTGTCGGTGTCGGTGCCCAGCAGCCGGTCGTTCTTGTCCGTCCCGATCGCGTTTTCAAGTCCACTGGAAATGACCAGCACGGTTGTCGTGCCGAGATCCCAGCTGTCTTTGCCGGCCCCCAGCACTGTTGCGCCTTCGCTGGCGAGGTCCAAGTCGATTGCATAGCCGTAGCCCGAGAAATCGATCGTGTCATTGCCACCGCCGGCAGTGATGCTGTCGAAATTTCCGCCGCCCCCGAAATTCGGATCGAACGACCCGGAGTAGAGAAACAGGTCATCGCCCAGGTAGCCAAAGAGGGTGTCACTGCCGTCCCCACCCGCAAGGATATTGGCGCCGTTGTTGCCGTACAGAACGTCCTGCTCATCGCTGCCGCGCAGCATCTCGACCTGGGTGACCGTATCGTTCCCGTCGCCGTCTTCGAGGCTGAATCGCACGCCGCCAAAACGTCCGCTCAGGCCCGAAACAAAGTCGGAGAAGTCGATCATGTCCGTACCGGCGCCGCCGTCGTAGACGTTGTTGCTTTCGAACGAGGAGCCATCCACCCCGATCGCGCCGACAAGGGTATCGTTGCCAGCGCCGCCGTAAAGGTAATCGTCATACCCAGCCAACGCGGTTGCGCCGCCGTCCAGCAGGTCATCACCCTCGCCGCCCCAAAGACGGTTATCAAGCTCGTAACCGATCAGGTGATCGTCGTAATCCGTTCCGATCACCCGGTTGACGCTGTCCAGATCCATCAGTGTGCGCAATCCGGTGCCAGAGGGCATTTCCTGCGTATCTGCCGTCTGGGCTCCGTCGCTGCGGCTGACATCCACTCGTACGGCAAAGTCGACCATCTCGAAGCTCACAAGATCGCGGTTGCCCTCGCCCTTGTAGGTGTCGAATCCGCCAACATAGAGGTAGTGGTCGATGTTGCCGCTGCCGGTGATCATGTCGTCACCAAACCCGCCGACCACGTATTCGATGTCGCGGTACTTGTCGGAGCCGACCTCGGCTCCGGTCACGGTGCGCTGGTTCATGTTGACCACGATGCCCTGCGTGGTCGTGGCATAGGAAACGCCGTCCCAGTCTTTCCGGTCGTCGTCGGTGCCGCCATAGTAAGTGTCGGTACCGCCGCCTTCGCCGCCGACAAAGATGTCGTCGCCTTTTTCGCCGTGCAGGATGTCATCGCCGGCACCACCGGTCAGGATATCGTCATTGACCCCGCCGTTGATCTCGTCATCGCCCGCGCCGCCGTACAGGATATCGTTGCCGGATTTTCCGTAAATCTCGTCGTCGCCGCCCCGGCCAAAGAAGACCTGGCCCTCGTCACCACCATACAGAACGTCGTCTTCGTTGGTGCCGATGGCCCCTTCGATGGCCGACAGGATGTCCCGGTCGCCATGGGTATCCACGGCGAACTCGCGGCCAAACCGTTGCAGGTCGACCGTGACGCCAAGGGTGCCGGTCTCGCTGTCATAGTCGACGAGGTCCAACCCCGGGCCGCCAGACAGGGTATCCGTCCCGGCATCGCCAACCAGGATATCGTCACCGCTGTCGCCTTCCAGCTGGTTGATCTCGGCATTGCCGAAAATCTTGTCGCCATAGATCGAGCCAAGAACGTCCTCGATGCCGGACAGCTGCACGATCTTGCGGCTTCCTCCGGCTTCCGTGGCGATGGTGACCGCCCCGGTGTCCTGCAGATCCACCGTGATTCCGGCATCGACATCGTTGAAATGCGCAGCATCGATCCCGGATCCGCCTTCGAAGGTATCGGTGCCGTCGGAATACACCAGCACATCATCGCCTGAGCCGCCATCGAGCCTGTCGTTCCCGCTCTCGCCGCTCAGCAGATCCCGCCCTTCGCCGCCTTTCAGAATGTCGCCGCCATCGCCGCCCACCATGAAGTCGTCGCCGGTGCCGCCGGTCAGGGTATCCTTGCCGGGCCCGCCGAACAGCTGATCGTTGTCTGCGCCGCCGTCGAGCGTGTCCTCGCCGGATTCGCCCACAAGAATGTCATTGCCCGCCCGCCCGACAAGACGATCATCGCCGCCGTGTCCGTTCAACAGGTTGTCGAAGTTGTTGCCCAGCATTTCATCGTCAAAATCGGTACCGTAGACGTTTTCGATCGAGACGAGCAGGTCTTCCTTCGTGTCCCCGATTTTCGCCGAGAAGGCTTCGAGGTCGAGCGCCAAACGCTCCGTCGCGCTGGCGAACGTGACGCTGTCGGTCCCGGCGCCGCCATCGAACAGGTCACCGCCACCGCTGTGGAAGTACACGTCATCGCCACCGAAGCCACGGAAGACATCTGCCTTCGCGGTGCCGTCGGTCACGGTTTCGGAGGTGTCGGCCCCCAGGAAGGTGCCACCTTCGACTCGCGCGCCGTCGCTCTTGGCCCCAAGGCTGGTAAAGTCCTTGGTGAAGGTGCCATCCGTGGATTCAAAGGTGAAGTTCAGCCCGACGGTCTCGTTTGCGGCAAAGTAGTCCAGCACCCGGATCGAATTGTCGTCCTTGCTGATGATCAGGTCGATCCCGTCCAGCGAGAACGTCAGATCCGCCTGCTCGTATGCCGTGAAGACGATCTTGGAGTTTCCCTTGGTCTCGCCAAAGATGATGTCCTTGCCGAAATCCGCGTCAAAGACATAGACGTCCGAGCCATCGCCACCCGAGATGAAGTCGTTGCCCTTGCGCCCCAGCAGGGCATCGTTGCCCGCGCCGCCGAACATCACGCCCTGTGCCGTGCCACCAACCAACACGTCGTTGGCCTCGCTGCCGGACATCAACGTTTCTTCGATATTGCTGAATGTCAGGGAGTTGGCGCCGTGGGTGACCACGATATAGGCGGCCGTCGTCGCCGCATAGAAGCGGGCGAAATCCTTCAGGCCGGGGGCACCGCCGGTCATTGACAGGTCCGGGAAAAGCTTTCCGTCCCCCGCATCGAACAGCGCGACCGTCAGGGCATCACTGCGCCCCGAAAGCGTCACCGAATCGCCTATGCCCTCACCGCCATCAAAGACGTCATTGCCATAGGTGTGCTCGAAGATGTCGTCGCCGGCCTCGCCATAGAAATGGTCATCGCCCGCACCGCCAACCAGGTGATCGCGACCGCCGCCAGCCCGGACCGTATCGTCAAGGTCGCCGCCAAGAATCACGTCGTTGCCGTCGCCCAACATCAGGTGGAAGCGTTCGAAATCGGCGATATTCGTGCCCTGGCCGATGTCGTAGCCTTCGCCGGACGCCGAATTGCCGTCGAAGGTCATTTTCTCGCTGAAATCACGCAGGTCGGCGACAAACAGGTCACCGTCGCCATCGCTTTCGCCGCCGGCATAGGCAGCGCCGTTCTGGAACACGACCAGATCGTCAAAGCCGTCCGTGCCGGCGATGTCGACGCTCTCCATCTCGGTGTAGGTGACATGGGTCAGCGACGGGTCTTCGCGGTTTCCGCCCGGCGCGCTGTTGTAATACTTCCAGGTCACCGCCGTCAGTGAGTTCTCGACCAGCTCCTGCAGCACCTCCCGGGTGCTGTCAGCCCAGGCAAGGCCGTTCTTGCTGCTCATCAGCTCATCGTCGTTGGCATCTTTCAGGATCACGCGCGAATGGTATTTGCCGCCGGTCAGGATCAGGTTGTCGTTTTCGTCCGTCACCTGCACCAGCCGGCCGTTTTCATAGTAGTTGCCGGAGTCGGTGCCCCCCACGATGTAGTCTTTGCCGAAGGAGTCCCAGATCATCTGGTCGCTGCCCTCGCCGCCGTCGAGGAAGTCGTTGCCGCCGTAGCCGACCAGAACGTCGTTGCCGCCGCCACCGACAAAGAAATCACTGAGCCGGCCACCGGACATCAGGTCAAAACCGGAGCCGCCCAGAATCCTGGCCTGCTCGATCCCGGAAATGTAGACGTCGTTCTCCAACCAGTAGCCGTCTGTTTCGCCGGGCGCCGGATCGTCGATGATCTGGAATTCGATGCCGGTATCCTGCCGACGGAAGTCGGCTACAAAGGTGTCCTGGTCCTTGCCGGAAATGGACTCGCCGCCGATATAGGTCGAGCCACCCTGATAAACGAGGATATCGTTCCGCTCGTCCGAGCCGATGATGTTGACCGCTTCGACACCCGAATACTTGACGGTACCATTGTCTTGGGTCAGCCCGACGGACGATGCAAACTTGAGCTTGTCCATGAAATCGATGATCAGGTCACGGGCGACCGGATTGGACGACAGCTGGAGGCTGGGGCTGAGCGCGATGACCTCGCCCGCCGAGTTATACACCTGCTGCGAGATCCCCCCGCGCGCGACGAAGTCTTCCTCGCCGCCGTTGACCGGCGTTGCGAAGGCGCCTACGTAAAGCGTGTCGTGACCCTTGCCGCCTTCGATCACGTCGTCGCCGTTGCCCTGATACAGGAAGCCGTCGTCGCCATCGCCACCGATCAACGTGTCATCGCTGGTGTCGAAACCGCCATGCAGGAAGTCGTTGCCGTCGCCGCCATCGATGTAGTCGTCCAGGATACCGCCCGAGATCATGTCGGCATGATCTGTGCCGAGCACATGCAGCCGCTCGAAATTCTCGATCGTGCTGCTACCAAAGTAGGAGACGGGTTGCGGAAGCGACGGATCCAGCGAGGTGAGCCGGATGCTCGCCGCACCACTGAGGTAGTTGTAGATCGCAAAACTGGCAAGGTCGGCCGCAAATGTGTCGTTGCCGGCGCCGCCGTCATGCGTCGTTCCGTTGACAAAGACGACAAGGTCATCTCCGCCGCCCGTGGCGACACCCTTGCCGTCGACGCCGTTCTCGTTGACGAAGACGTTGATGTTTTCGACGTCCTTGGCGACCTCGATCCGACCCTGCTTGTCGCTGCCGTTGAGCAGCAGGTAGTGGTCCTCGGCGTATCGGTCAGTATCGTCCAGAGCACCGAAATTGTCGAAGTACTCCTCGTTCACCAGGTCGAGGTAGATCCCGATGTGCGACTGGCTCGAGTTTGCGCCGATCCCGTTGCCGCCGAAATAATACGACGGACCGCCGGCGAAAAAGTCTCCGTGCATGTCCCACCGAAGGCCCTGCCCGCCGGACTGGACGTAGAGGTGATCGTTCCCTTCACCGCCAAAGATGTAGTCGGTGAACGTGCCGAACGCTGTCGGCACGTCGCCCAGTTCCACAATCACCGTGTCGCTTCCGTGTCCGAGCCGCACGTAGTCGTCGGAATAGTCCATCAGTCCAGCCGGATCCTGGAACGTGGAATTGTAGTACTGCATCCAGGCCTTCAACCGCACGATATCGTCGCCGTCGCCGGTGAGGAAGCTGTTGGAAAATACGCTGCCGACGAGGTAGTCGTCGCCTGACCCGGTTTTCAGGTGCGCGGCCTCGACATTCCTGACGACGATCTCCGTTTCGTTGCCGGCCTTGGTCGGATCGGAGTCATTCGTGAGGGTAATGCCCCCCTTGGTCTCAGGAGACGAGTCGTTTTCCTCGGTGATGCTTTTCGCGAGATCCCAGAACACGCCGTCGGTGAAGAAGCTCAGGTCCGCAACGAACATGTCGTGGCTGCCGCTGATGTTGTCGCCACCATCAAAGAAGCTGCCGCCCTGGTCGTCCCATTGGCCCGCATCGTGGAAGAAACGTTCCTGCTTGTAGAAATAGACGATCGTGTCGCCCTGGCTGTTGCCGATGAAATCGGTGACGTTCGAGGTCTCGACCCACTTGCCGTTGTTGGTGTACCGGATCGTGTCCAAATCCTTGACGTACGCGAGCGCGTCCAGCTTCTGCTCCAGCGTGTTGTAGAATGCCAGGTCGCTGAACAGGGTCGGCGAGCCAAGGACCTCCAAGATCTTTCCGGTCGCCAGGGTCGGTCTGACGATCACGTTGTTGTTGACGTCTACCGGGCTTGGCCCGACCAGCACACGGCTTCCATCACCGTGGGTCAGCTTGACGCTGTTGTTGAACCCGGCTGCCCAGGCAAAAAGAACCGGTCCGTTGAGGTGTGTGTAGTCCACGTCTTGCAAAACGTCCGCGGTCGATGCGAACACATGATCGAACCCGGACCGGTCGTATTTGGCCAGCAATGCCTGGACCTGTTTGTAGGAATCCTCGAAGTAGGCGTAGAGGTCGTTCTCGAACGAGGGTGTTTCCGGATCCCAACCTGTCGGAGACAGTCGATCTTCCACGTAGAAGACCGAGTAGACATCCTTCTGGACACCAAACACGTCGCCGTTGATATCGAAACGTTCCTCCCACGTGTCCCCCAGCTGCGCCTTCGGAGATTTCACCACATCTTCATCAAAGAGGGCATCGAATCCACCGAGCCTCTTGCCGAGGACCGATACCGAGCCCTCGAGGATCTTGACGTTGAAATACGCATCCAGATCGATCGAGGCTTCGTGGTGGGCGCTCGCGGAATCGACCGTATAGGTCGCGGTAATCGTGGTGGTCCCGTACTTGCTGGTCGGGGATTGCAGAACCAGGGGGTCCTCCTGGCCCAACTTGCCGGTTGCGATGCTTCCGTTGTCAGCCTCCAGCAGGATATTGATGTTGGGCAAGCCGGTTTTGGGATCCAGGATATCGACCGTGAAATCCTCCGAGATGCTCAGGCCGATCCCCGCAGTCAGGTCCACCACCGTCAAGTCGACATTGGCGAGACTGTCGGGGATACCCAACTTGACCTTCCGGTCCTTCTCTTCATCGGTGTCTTTGCTATTCGGGTCCTCGAACGCCCAGTTCAGCAGGTTGCCTTCCCAGAAAACCGTCTTCTTCAAACCCTCTACAATAAGCTTCGTGTTCGGCTCGGGGATCTTGCCGGCGAGTTCCAGCAGGATGGCGTCCACGTCGCCTTCGATGCCCGTGAACCGAGTTTCGGAGGTTCCGCGCGCGGTGATGCTGCCGGTTCCCTTGGCCGAGCCTTCCGTACTGGCCCCGGACGGCGTCTTGAGGTAGAATTCGAAGAAATCCGATACCCCGGGAATACCGGGGCGAAACTCTTCTTCACCCGGCCCCCGCTTGAAGAGCGTGATGGCGTGCTGTTCGTCGAAGAACGAGATGTTGGATCGGCTGTACTCGTCTAGATCGGTTCCCCAGGACGTGAACGGCACGCCGATCCAGGGCAGGGGACCGTCAATGAAAAATTTCCGGATACCGGCGGAGAACTCGATGATCAGATCGATTCCGGCCGTGGCAGCAGGGTCCGGGTCTGCGTCCTCGTCGGTGTTGAACCCGACTGTCTTGACCTCCCCTTTGACAATGTCGAAATCGCTGAAATCGAACTTGATCGGCGCCGAGGGAAATTCGCTCTCGGGCGTCCCGGGGGGGTAGGCCGGCATAATGACCGCGTTCGGCAGGCCAACGTTCACGTCGATCTGGTACTCGGCGTCCCATGTTCCCGTGGTGCCCAGCTCGACCCAGGCCTGAAGGCCGAAGCTTGCATTGAGGTAGAGGGACAGGCTGGCCTCCAACACCCAGATATCAAAGTCGAACACCTTGAGGTTGTCGATATCGATCGACGCGACCATGGCGTTGCCGGTGTCGACGCGCCGCGTGTCTGTATCGTAATACAGTTGTTGGCCAATTGCGGAGAACGTCAGCGAAGTATTTTGAACAGCCATTTTCGTGTTCCCCACCTGAGATCAAAGGCCACACACTGACTACCCTAAGGTCAGATGGCAACTGCCTTTTAAGTCAGTTGAGCAATTTGATTTCTCAGGGCGTTGGGCACTGGCAAAGATCGCCAACAGCCCTGAATCGCCGATCCGCGGGTTCCAAAGGAGGGCCATCGCGGAAAGCCGAAAGCCCCGCGGAGCATGAACAAAAGGGCTTTGACAGCCCCCGTCGGGTCAAAACAGGCCCAGCACGCCACCGATCAAGGCGCAACCAAACGTCGCGTAAACTCCGTCGATCAACATCAGAGACGGCTTTCGCTGTGCGTACAAATAGTTGGTGGCGATCCACGGCACGGCGATGAACAGGCCCAGCCCGAGCCCCGAGATGAAGCCGCCGCCAAAGGAGGTGACGCCCGAGCTTGCCAAAATGTGGCGGGTCATCCCGGCAACCACCACCGCGCAAACAAAGCTGAGCACGTAGGGAACGGGATTTGCCCGGTCGATGCTGTCTTCGTCGAGATCCGCAGCGTCGAGCCAGCGCTGCGCCATCACGCTGTACCAGATCGCACCAAACACCCAGGCCGCCGCAGCGGCGGTCAGAACAGCCAGAAGTCCCATGTCCGTCTCCTTGGTTCGAAATTACGGGGCGACGCCGCCCAGGTTGCAGATCACGGCCCATTCGGCATCACTCACCGGTTGCACCGACAGGCGGGTGTTGGCCACAAGCGCCATTTCGGCCAGTTCCGGGATCTGCTTGACCTCGGCCAGCGACACCGGGCGGGTCAGCGGTGCCACGGCGCGAATGTCCACACAGTCCCAGCGGCCATCATCGGTCGTGCTGTCCGGATGCGCCTCGGCGCAGACCTCGACGATGCCGACGACGGCCTTCTCCTTTTGCGAGTGATAGAAAAAGCCGCGGTCGCCGAGCTTCATCAGTCGCATGTTGTTGCGGGCCTGATAGTTGCGCACCCCGTCCCATTCTTCGCCGGCCTCCCCCTTTGCCACCTGATCGTCCCACGACCAGGTGGAGGGCTCGGACTTGAACAGCCAGAACGCCATCAGCCAATAACCCTGTTCCAGTGTTGCAGCTCGACGCTTTCGAACAGACCGGCCTTGGCATAGGGGTCGTTGGCCGCCCAGGCGCGCGCTGCGTCCATCGTTTCGACCTCGAGGATGATCAATGAGCCGCACATCTCTCCGGCGTCGTTCACAAAGGCCCCGGCCTGACGCACGATGTCGGAGGATTTCAACATGTCGACATGCGCCGGGCGGTTGTTGAGGCGGGTCTGAAGCGCGCCGGGTTTGTCCTTGCAGATGAGAGCGACAAGCATGGGGATCTCCTTGTGATCGAGTTGCCGCACAATCTCGCGGCTGACCTCGCAAGGCAAGCCCTCAGGCCTTGGCGCCCTTCTTGCCGGAGCCGAGCATCGAGGCCTGCAGCGTGTCCAGCGGCCATCGCGGGCGGGCGGTCAGCGTCATGTCATCGAACTGTCCCAGACGCGCCCGCTCGATCCCAGCCCAGGCAATCATCGCGGCGTTGTCGGTGCACAATGCCAGCGGCGGCGCCGTGAACCGCACCCCGGACTCGCGACACAGCGCATCAAGCCCCACCCGGATCACCCCGTTTGCCGCCACCCCGCCCGCAACCGCAAGGGTTGGTTCGGCGGGGTCGCGCTCCATGTACAGCGCGATGGCGCGTCGACTCTTCTCGACCAGAACATCGGATACGGCGGCCTGGAACCCGGCGCACAGATCGGCCCGATCCTGTTGCCGCAATCCGTTCTGATCTGTCATGCAGGCGTTACGAGCCCGCAAAAGCGCCGTTTTCAGGCCGGAAAAGGACATGTCGCATCCCGGACGGTCTAACAGCGGACGCGGAAACTTGAACCGCTTGGCGTCACCCTCGGCGGCCACGCGTTCGACATGCGGCCCGCCGGGTTGCGGCAACGCCAACAACCGAGCCGTCTTGTCGAAAGCTTCGCCGGGGGCGTCATCAATGGTGCCTCCAAGCCGGTGGAACCTGTCGGCGGCCTCGACCAGCAGAAACTGGCAGTGCCCGCCCGAGACCAGTAGCATCAGGTAGGGAAACGCCAACCCATCGGTCAACCGCGGGGTCAGGGCATGGCCGGCAAGGTGGTTCACCCCGATCAACGGCAGGCCTGCGCCAATGGCCAACCCCTTGGCACACATCACACCGGAGAGCACACCGCCGATCAGGCCAGGCCCGGCGGTCACCGCAATCCCGTCCAGCGCCCTGAGCGGCAGGTCGGCCTGCGCCAGCGCGGTTTCCACCACCAGGTCCAGTTTTTCGGCGTGGGCGCGGGCGGCGATTTCCGGCACCACGCCTCCATAGGCCGCATGCAATTCGGTCTGGCCGGCCACGACATTGGACAACACGCGCGCTCCGCCGTCGGACGACCAGCGGACCACGGCGGCCGACGTGTCGTCGCAACTGCTTTCGATCCCGAGCAGGGTGATGGTGACATGAGGGGCGGGAGCTTGCACGAGACGGGAACCAATGGTTAGTGAGATCAGGCCCAGATAGTCCCCAAGGGGGGGAAAGTGAACCTTTCCGACACGAAACTTCTCCTGACGCGGCCTGAACAGGCCTCTTGCAGGTTCCTCGCCGAACTGCGCGCGCGCGGCGCACCGTTTTGCGACGTCGTGATCTCGCCCCTGATCCGGATTGCCGCCCTGCCTGCCACCCTGCCCGATACGCCGTCGACGGCCTACGTCTTCACTTCGGCAAATGCGGTGACCTGCACGCAGGACCGCCTTGCAGGTCAGGGCCGTCGCGCCTGGTGCGTGGGCAGACAGACCGCCGCGGCCGCTCGTGCCGCCGGTTTCGACGTGATCGCGGGGTACAGCGATGCCGCAGCCCTGGTCGATATCATCCTGCGCGACCCGCCCGATGGCCCAATCGTGCACCTGGCCGGGCGGCATCGTCGGGGCAATCTTGTCGGCCAACTTGTCGCCGCCGGGTTTAAGGCCGAGACGGTCGAAGTCTATGATCAGGTCGCCCAGCCGCTGACCCCGGAGGCACGCGCGCTGCTTCTTGCGGACACCGATGTCGTCGCCCCGGTCTTTTCACCGCGCAGTACCCGGCTGCTTATTGACGCAGGCTCGGCCCGCCGCGCCCGGGTTCATCTGGTTGCGATAAGTCAGGCCACCGCCGAAGAATGGAGCATTCGCCCGGGCGAAAAGGTCGAAATCGCGACACAGACAACTTCAACGGCAATGATTGATGCGATGTTCCGGGTGTTTAAAGCGTAGCCGCCGCTTGAGGCGCAGCACCGGCCAAGCTAAGTTCCCTTCGGTAGCCGCAATATTGTACATGCCGAGATTCGGGGGGTAATTTCAGTGGCCGATGTGAAAAAGACCGATACGGCATCCGAAGAGACCGGTCGTCCAGACGAGGACGCGGTTGAGACCGGACAAATGCCGGACACCGAAGAGACGTCGGACCCAGAAGGGGATGGACGCGAAGCGGGACATCCGAACGATACGGCCGACGACGGGATCGAAGACGCAGAGGTCGTCGAGGAAATCCTGTCGGACGACACAGCAGACACCCTCTCGGAAGAGGACGTGCTGGTCGAGGACGTCGCCATCGATCCGGTGGATGCGCCCGACCCCGATGACATTTCCGATCTGGAAACGCTGGACGGCGTGACTCCGGAGATCGTGACCGACGAGCCAACCGCGCCGACGGACGACGCGCCAGAGGCCATGGCGGACGAACCGGACACACCCCCGGAACCGGTTGCCGAAGTGCAAGCGCTCAAGGAAACCGTGATTGTCGAACGCAAGGGCGGGTTTGTACCCGGCTTTGTCGGCGGCCTGATCGCCGCAACAGGGGTATTCTTTGCGGCACCCTACGTGATCCCCGGCCACCTGCTGCCCGCCAACAAGCAGCTGAACGCAGATCTGGGCGCACAGGCCGAATCCATTCAGGCCCTCGAAGCACAGATCGCCGCCATGGGCGGACGGATCGACGACACCACCGGCAAAATCGACTCCGTCTCCACCAACATCGACACCGTCTCCAGCAATACGGAAACATCCGTCACCGAGCTCAAGACCGGCGTTGCCGGGCTTCAGACCGCCGTGACGGACATGCGCAGTAAATTCGCCACATCTGCAGCGATGGAAGACGCGCTCGCCGCAATGACGGAAACCAACAAGGCGATTGGCGTCCGGGTCACCGATCTGGAGAAACGACCGATCGCGGAAGCAACCGACCCTGCGTCGATCGCCGCAGTTGAGGCTTACGCTCGCGAAATGGCAGAGCTTCGGGCTGAAGTGGCCGAACAGATCCAGCAATCCAAGGATCTGGCAGCAAGCACGAGCGCCGCGGCACAGGAAGCTGTGCAAAAGGCCATCGACGCATCAGATACCGCCGTCGCCGATGCCGAAGCGGCCTCGAAGGCAGCCCAGGAAATGGCCGCTACAGAAGCAGCAGAAGCAGCCGCCAAGGCACTGCGGGCGCAACGCGCCCAGGCTTTGGTGGATATCCAGGCTGCACTTGAAACTGGAGGCGGCTTTGCCGAAGTGCTTCCGGAACTGGATGGCATTGACGTTCCCGAAACGCTGACAGCTGTCGCCGCAGACGGCGTGGCGACCCTGCCGGACTTGCGGGACGCTTATGTCATTGCAGCCCGCGACGCCCTGGCGGCCGCGCGCAAGGAAACTGCGGGCGGCTCGATGTCCGGTCGGTTTGGCGCGTTCATGCAAAACCAGCTTGGCGTCAGATCCTTGGCACCGAGCGAAGGCGACGACCCGGATGCCGTGTTGAGCCGGGCCGAAGCAGCCACCCGGGAGGCACGCCTGACCGACGCCGTTTCCGAACTCGCTGCCTTGCCGGACGGCGGACGACTGATCATGGCGGATTGGATGGCGCTTGCCACCACCCGCGCCGAGGCGCTTGCCGCCGCTGATGAACTCGCTGCCAGCCTGGCCGCTAACTGAGGACGCCCGCGATGCTTTGGTCTCTCATAAAGATTTTGTTGTTCGTTGCGATTGTCGCGGCTCTGACCGTCGGCGCCGGGTATGTCATGGAGAACGGCCCCAGCGTGGTGATTTCGGTCGCCGGTTACAAGGAGGTCCAGCTTGGCCCGCTTCAGGCGGTTCTGGTTGCCCTTGCCGTCGTTGGCATCATGTACATCGCGTTCAAGCTGCTGAGCCTGCTCTATGCCTTCATCAAGTTCCTGCTCGGCGATGAAACAGCGTTGTCGCGCTATTTCGACCGCAACCGGGAGCGTCGCGGCTACAAGGCGCTGACTGACTCGCTGTTGGCGCTGGCGTCCGGCGAAGGTCGGCTTGCCATGACAAAGGCCGCCAAGGCCGAAAAGCTGTTGGACAACCCACTGGTCACCAGCGTGATCACCGCCGAGGCAGCCGAACTGATCGGCGAACGCTCGACCGCCGAAGCGGCCTACAAGAGGCTTCTGACAAACGATCAGACCCGGTTTGTCGGCATTCGCGGGATCATGAAGCAGAAGCTGGCGGAAGGTGACACTGACACGGCGCTGTTGCTGGCCCAAAAGGCCTATGCGCTCAAGCCAAAGCACGAAGAGGTGCAGGACACCCTGCTGAAGCTTCAGGCCGAGCATCACGACTGGGTCGGCGCTCGCAAGACGCTGGGCACGAAGCTGCGCACCGGAACAATGCCGCGCGACGTGCACCGGCGCCGCGATGCCGTTCTTGCCCTGTCCGAAGCCAAGGATATCCTGGACGACGGCAAATCGATCGAATCCCGCGAGGCGGCGATCGAAGCCAACAAGCTGTCGCCGGACCTGGTCCCGGCCGCTGTCATGGCTGCACGCGGTTACATCCAGAAGGACAAGCCGCGGCTGGCGGCCCGGGTTCTCAAGAAGACCTGGGAAATGAACCCGCATCCGGAGCTGGCGGTGGCCTTTGCCGAAATCGTGCCGGACGAAGACCCCAAGGCCCGAGTGAAGCGATTTGCGGACCTGACGCGCCTGCAGCCGAACAACCCCGAAACCAAGATGCTGCTGGCAGAGCTGAACATCGCAGCCGAGGATTTCCCGGCTGCACGCCGGGCCATCGGCGAATTGGCAACCAGCGCTCCGACGGCCCGGAACCTGTCCATCATGGCAGCGGTCGAGCGTGGCGAAGGGGCCGACGATGCGGTCGTGCGCGGCTGGCTGGCCAAGGCTGTGACCGCGCCACGCGGACCGCAATGGATCTGCGACAACTGCCAGAACACCGAACCGACGTGGGCGCCGGTCTGCTCAAGCTGCGGTGGGTTCGACACCCTCAGCTGGCGTGAACTGCCGAAGTCCGAACTGACTATGCCGACGGGCGCAGAGATGCTGCCATTGATTGTCGGAAAGACACCGGAAGCCGACTCTGCGGCAGCAGACGAAACCCCGGTTGTCGAAGTGCCGGCGTCGGAGGAACCCCGGAGCCAGTTTCCCGACGATGGGAAGACCGTCGAAGCGCAAGTCCTGGAGACCGACGCGGCTGGTACAGGGGCAAAACCAACCTGACGCCATGGCACGTTGACTTGAATTCGGGCGCGCGTGGTTCTGCCACCGCGCCCGAATTGCGTTTGGATGTGGGCGACTGGGAATAACTTGATTCGGGCCCGGAGCGCGTTTTGCTTTTCATGGCCCGGCATCGACGCGTCAAACTGATCATTTCAGGCCCTGCCATTGCTCCCTTCGGGATGATCGGCACCTTCATTCGATCCGCACCAGACAAAGTTCATCCGTCTCTTGGAACGGTTCGGAATTAGGGCTTTGATTTGGAATTGGGCCAAGATCTTGCCGTTGCATTCCGCCGCCGCAGTGTCGCTTGAGGAGGGCGACCCTGACTACATGAACAGGACCACCGCCTGTGTTGTCCGCTCATTCGGAGTCGGAGACGTCGAGACCAAGGTCGCGATCGCCTTTCACGAAGACACGGATGTCGTCGAGTTCACCTCTGATGGCTACGACGCAGCTACCGAAACGGGAACGAGGTTCGGGATGATGCGACAATTGTCGGGATTCGCTGGGTCAAGGATCGTGCGAGGTTTTACCTGACGGGCCATGGCAAGATGGCTTCTGCTACGGTGTCTGGCACCCGGTATTGGGTCGACCACGCCCTGACCTAACGGCCCACCGCCTGTTCCGGGTTCAGCCTCAGGATCGAAAGGTTCAGGCCTGCCGCAACCGACACCCAAGCGATGTATGGGAGCATCATCGCGCCTGCCAGAGCATCGACCTGAAAAAACGCGATCGAGGTCGCCACCACGGTGGCCCACAACAGAGCAATGATCGCGAGCCCTGCGCGCATTCGGTGCAGGCCAAAGAACACGGGTGTCCACAGGGTGTTCAGGGCGATCTGCAACGCCCATAGCGCCAACGCGATCTGGCCACCGTCAGAAAGCGCGACACGGGTCGCCGCCCACGACATCAGGAGGTACAGGGACGTCCACATCACGGAAAACATCCAGCCCGGGGGCGTCCAGCTGGGCTTGCGCAAATTGCGATACCACTCTCCGGGGGCGAACAAGGCACCCGTCGACCCGGCGGCCATGCAGGCTGCCAGAAAGATCAGAAATAGCGCAATGGTCATGGCCGCTCTCGTTTGATTGCGCGAAGACTCGCATTGTGTAGAACAGGCAATGGACTAGTACACGCCAATGTCCGCCAACGACACATCCGCCGTGTAGTCCTTTCCGAACGCCACCAGCCCGACCGACCGGATCGTCTCCGGAGAAACCCGCTTCGGCAGCAGACTGCCCGACGGCTTGAACGCCGACCATGGCAGCCTGACGTCACGCCAGGTCGGGCCAGTCTCGAAACTGGCCTGATAGTATTGCCACGGCAGCCGAGTTGACCGCGTCCGAAGATGGATGAAGTATCGCTCTCCGTTGCCCCGGACGGTCAGGATCAGCCCTTGGGCATCCGCGTCGAGAAGAGCGAGCACGGTCCGGACCTGAATGAAGCCCCCGCGGTTTTTGGTGCTGACCTCGCCAGACAGGCGAATGAACGCTCGTCCGCCGTCGCTACCGATGCTCGACTGCCCTTGGGAGACGCCACCCATCACATTGTCTGCGACATAGGTCCACTGCAGGTTCGAAGCCGGTTGCAGATCTCGCGTCATGGCTGACTCACCCCATGCCGAAGGCGCAATGGCCATCAAGGCAATGGCTAAGAACGTTTCCCTGATCATCGCGCCGACTTCCACCTCTAATCCTCTTTCCAACGTAGTGCGTTCTGACCCGTTGACACCCCGTTTCAGGCGCATCGTCGAAACTTTTTGACCGGAGCCTGACAGTAACGCGTGCTCAAATCGACCAACTGCAGATTGGCCTAACGGCAGGCAAGAACCCGTTCAGCAATGCGTTCGCCGGCAACAAGCGCGCCTTCGATCAGCCCCGGGCTGACATCCGACGTCTCCGACACCGCAAACCACAGGCGGTTGTCGAGATGCCCCTGACGCAGCACGTCCGGGCCCACTGTGGGATGTTCTGGTGGCGCGCGAAGATCCAGCTGACTGCAGATGAGCGGTTCCTTTGCCCAATCCTGCAAGACCAGTTGCTGCGGATCGCTTGCCTCGGGCCCGAAGCATCGCACCAATTGCTCCAAGATTGCGGCCCGCAGTACGGACGGATCTCGGGCGCGATCTTGCGCGCTCCATCCGACAAATCCAAACAATGCGCCAAACGCCCCATCCTCTGGCGAATGATCGTGCATTTCGACCAATGGCCCCGCCCGGCTGGCGACCCGGCCTGACAAGCCCCGCGCCCGCCAGAACGGGCTTGGGTAAACGACGACCGCCTTGGCTTGTTGGCCCATCCAGGTCGATGTTCGCTGCATGAGCCTTGTGACGTTGCTGTCGAGCGCATCAATCATGATCCGCTCGTGGGCGACCCGCAACGGCGTCGCGATTATGGCAACCGAGCACTCCCAGGTCGGTCCAGCGTTCAGTCGCAGGCGCATCCCGTGTTCCGCGGGCTCGATCCCGACAACCTCTGATCCGGTGTGAACTGTCCCCGGTTCGAGCCTGTCCTGAACAGCCTCCACGATAGCACCCGGCCCACCGTGCAGGCGGACGATCCCGTCCTGCCCGGGCAACGGTTGCCGGACCACCTGCGGCCCGTATCCGTCGAGAATGGCGTCACCCTGTTCCCACTGCGGAAATGGCCGTACGCTCAGGGCGTCAAGCCACCGCTGAACGTGTGGCTGCCACCTGGGCCAGACCCATGTCGGCCCGGTGTCACACGTCGGGATTTCGTTGGTTCCGCAGACGACCGACCGCACCCGACCTCCCGTCCGGTCGGAGCCTTCCAGAACAGATACCTGCCTGCCCGCGCGTTGCAGGCACAGCGCAGCGGTCAGGCCAGCGATGCCTGCGCCTATAACAACGATATCTGACTGTGTCACGTCCCAGCTCTTTCATGACAGGCCGCCAACAGATTGGCGGCCCGTACACGCTAACGGCAAAGTTCCGTGCATGAAATGCATAACGGATCTGAGCATTTCGCCAGTTGCACCAGACCGCCACAGGTTTACATCAATGAACGAAGACAGCGCTAACATACGAACCCAAAGCGCTTTCAACCGTGATCTGGAGAGGGCTCCAGACAATCTGAGGATACCGAAAATGGCCTATGCTTCCGCCACCCCCCGCAGCGATTTCAGCGTCAACACCAGCTGGTTGTCCGCTTTCGTCGAAGGCATCAAGCTGCGGATTGAACGGGCCCGCGTCTATCACCGCACCTATGACGAGCTGTCGCTGATGTCCGAGCGTGAACTGGCCGACGTCAACCTGAGCAGCCTGAGCATTCGCGACATTGCCCACGAGGCCGCTGCGCGCGTCTGCTAGGCGCGTCGATAACCGTCACGAGGCCCGCGGACCGGGCCTCGATCTTTGGCGGGCGGCCCCAGTCGAGGGCCCGCTCGCCGGCGTAGGCATTGCCCACCCGGACAGCCTCCGCCCCTTGCGCCGGCGCACCATCGTGCCACGCAATCGCCGGGGAAACCGTGACGAAACCGGCGTCTTGATCTACTCTGTCTCAAGACGCTCAGCATGCGAGAGGACCCAAGTTGGTGGTGTCCGCGTCCGGTTGACGGTCAGGCATTTCTGGTTCTCAAAGGCCCACCCGGTGTCCGGGTCTGCCATATTTCCCACACCGCGCGTGCGAACAGGCGATATCTCTTTCAGAGGTGCAGGGAACCCCATGGTCGGCACTCCATCAGATTTTCTCCTGATGAAGGCTGAAAACTCCTATGGATCCCCGCAATTTGTATCAGCCTGCTCCATGGGCACATCCCGGCCCAGGCACCGATGACAGTTTTTTGCGGCGCCTTTCACATGAAACATTGCCATGCGTCCGCCAGTGTGCCGAGATCGTAGATGCCAACCTCCTGCAACACGGTTGCAGGAGGTTGGTGTTTCCAATTCGGACCTCGTGGAAGCCCCGGCGGTGACATGGCGACCAAGATGCCCAGGGATCAGGACATGAGACTCATTGATGTTTCCCAGACCCTTGGCCATGAAGGCCGGCCCGATTTCGGTCGCTGTTTCCGCCCCGCCGCAGGTCAGAGTCCGAGCAGGTAACGCCAGCAACTGTCTGGCAAAGCTCATGACCGGCGGGTTGATATGCACTGGCTCATGGCCGACCCCGGCGCGGTCCGCCGCGTCATGGCAAGGAAACCCGGGTTGTTGCGTGATGCTTGCGCGAGGTGGCCAGCAACGACAACGACGGCGTGACGTTCCATTTCTGTCCTGAAGGCGTCCAATGACTGCGCCACCCATCGCCAGAATCGCCGGTACATGAAGACTTCGGAATTGGAGGGATTTTTCGAGAGCACTGGCATGAAGCTTGACCTCCGCCAATCCCGCTGATCTTGATGCCAGTGAAAACAGATCAACATATTCGCAAGGGTCTATCTGATGGGAACGATTGTCCGCACCGGTTTCGGGCTCGCAATAGGGGGCATATCATTCGCGGTTCTGCTTGCTGCTGGTGCCGTACTGCTTGATGCGTGGGAGGATCGGGTTGGCAGCTCTGCCAAGGCCAAGCAACCGCGCGAACGCACGTACTCGGTGAATGTGGGAACACTCACGGCCGAGACGGTGTCGCCCATCATCACGGCCTACGGCCATCTGGCCAGTGGCCGCACGCTCGAACTCCGCGCGGCGGTTGCCGGGCAGCTGGTTTCGCTCTCGGAGGACTTCCGGGATGGCGGGAGGGTGGACACCGGGGACGTGCTGTTTGCAATCGATCCCGCAAAGCTCGAAAGCACCGTCGCGCTGGCCGAAACAGACGTCGCCGAGGCAAAGGCCGCGATGGCCGAAGCAGCTTCGGCGCTGGAACTTGCCCGGCTCGAGACCGAAGCTTCCCAGGAGCAGCTTGACCTGCGTCAACAGGCGTCCGACCGACAGGAGGGGTTGCGCGAACGCGGTGTCGCGACCGAGGCCGATGTCGAGGCAGCCGTTCTTGCCCGGTCCGCAGCCCAACAGCTTTTGTTGAACCGGCGGCAGGTCGTGGCGGGTGACGAGGCGCGGTTGGCACAGGCGGAAATCACCCTGCGGAGACGCGAGATCGCGCTGGTTGAAGCCCGCAGGGCGTTGAAGGACGCAACCCATTTCGCCCCGTTCACCGGCGTCGTCAGCGATGTCTCCGCCGTGCAGGGGCGACTTGTCTCGATCAACGAACAACTGGGTGTGTTGATCGACACCAGCGCCGTCGAAGTCGCCTTTCGGGTCACCGGCAATCAATACGCCCGGTTGCTGAACGACCAGGGCGACCTGCGAAAGGCCGATGTCGAGGTGCTGATGCAGCGCGGCCGCCAGATCACGGTCCTGCCCGCACGGCTTGACCGTGCGGGGGCAGAACGGGACGAGGGGCAGATTGGCCGACTGATCTATGCCCGGTTGATCGACCCGGATCCGAATTTCGTTCAACCCGGCGATTTCGTCACGGTTCGCATCCCCGAGCGCCCACTTGATGGCGTGGCGCGCATTCCGGCAACTGCGACCACCAATGACGGACGGGTGTTGCTAATCGGCGAGAACAATCGGCTGGAAGAAGTGCAGGCCACGCTGCTGCGTCAGCAGGGCGACGACGTGATCGTCGGCGATGTACCGTTCGGTCGGCAATACGTGAAGGTCCGCGCCCTGCAACTCGGGCCGGGCATCCAGGTGACGCCGGTCGCGCCAAGACCCGAACCGACCGAGGCCGCCACACCCGCTGCCGCACCGCCTTCCGACACGATTGCACTGGAGCAAGAACGCCGCGCCGCGATCATCGCCTTCATCACCGCCAGCGACGCAATGAAACCCGAAAAGCGGGAACAATGGCTGGCCGAACTCGCACTGCCCGAGGTGCCCCGCGCAACGGTCGAGAAATTCGAAGCCAAGATGGCGGAGAGCCAGTGATGGACGCACAGGCCAACGGACTTTTGGGCTATTTCACGCGCCACCGCACGGCGGCGAGTTTTGTCATGGTGGTGATGCTGGTGCTTGGCCTCGTCGCAACAACCAAGATCCGCTCGCAGTTCTTTCCCGACGTGGTGATCGACACGGTGACCGTGACGGTCGCCTGGGATGGGGCCGGGCCGGAAGAGTTGGACCGGGCGGTCGTGGCGTTGCTGGAACCCGCCTTGCAGGGCGTGGAGGGCGTCACCGATTCCACCGCTGTGTCAAAGGATGGTTCGACCACGGTCACCTTGGTACTGGAGCCCGGATGGGACATGGCGCGCGCCACCGAAGAGGTGAAAGCCGCCGTGGACTCGGTCAAGTCTCTGCCCGAGTCCATCGAGGCGCCGGTGGTTCGCCGCGGCGCCTGGCGCGACAAGGTGACGGAAGTGATCATTTCCGGCCCGATCGGTCCGGACCAGCTCGGTCGCATTGGGGACGATTTCGTCTCGCGGCTTTATCGCGAAGGCATCACCCGCACCGCCATCACCGGCGTCGCCGCGCCACAGATCGACGTTCTGGTGCCCGAAGTGGCCCGCATCCGACACGATGCCTCGTTGGCTGAAATTGCCGAAGCGATCGGCCGCGAAGTCGATACCCGGCCCGCAGGCGAGGTCGCCGGGGGGGCGGTGCGGTTGCGGGCGGGCGGCGAAACCCGCGATGCCGATGCGATCCGCAATCTGGTCGTGCGGGTCAACCCGGACGGATCCAAGCTCTATGTCCGCAATGTCGCTCGCGTGAACGTCACCGACGCCGACGCCGACCGCGCCTATTTCGTGGCAGGACAGCCCGCGATGCTGATCCGGGTCGACCGCTCCGCCGAGGGCGATGCGATCAAGATGGAAGCCACCGTCCGCCAACTGGCCGAAGAGCTTCGCCCGGAACTGCCTGAAGGGGTTGCGATCGACCTGATCAATACCCGCGCGCAGGACATCACCGACCGCCTCGATATCCTGATCGAGAATGGTCTGTCGGGCCTCGTCCTGGTGCTGATCACGCTGTTCCTGTTTCTCTCCGCCCGCACGGCCTTCTGGGTGGCGATGGGCATCCCGGTGTCGATGCTGGCGGCGGTCGGCGTGATGTATGCGGCGGGTCTGACCATCAACATGATGTCGCTCTTTGCGCTCATCATCACGCTGGGCATCGTGGTGGACGACGCCATCGTCGTTGCCGAACATGCCGATTTCCGCCACCGCAAGCTGGGCGAGAGCCCCGATATGGCCGCGGTCGGCGCTGTCCGCCGAATGCTCGGGCCGGTCTTCAGCTCCACGATCACCACCGTGCTCGCCTTTGTCGGGCTGCTGTTCGTTGGCGGCGGCTTCGGGCGGCTGATTGCCGACATTCCCTTCGTGGTCAGCGCCGTGCTCGTCGCCTCGTTGATCGAGAGCTTCCTGATCCTGCCCAATCACATGCGTCACGCGCTTGCGGCTGGGACGAAACGGCGTTGGTACGATTGGCCAAGCACCCAGTTCAATCGGGGATTTACCTGGGTGGCAGAGACGTTGTTCGCCCCGTTCATGCATTGGGTGGTCCGCCTGCGCTATCTGGTTGTCTCGGCGATGCTGCTCCTGCTGGCGGTCTCGTTCTCGACCGTGCTGCGCGGCGAGGTGCCCTGGGCCTTTTTCACCGCACCCGAACGTGGATCGGTAACCGGCAACTTCGCCTTCCTTCCCGGTGCCACGCGGGACGACGCCCAGGCGCTCGCCCGCGAGCTCGACCGTGCGGTGGCCGCAGTGGCGGAAAAGTTCGAAACCGACGGCGACGTCTCTGCCGTGGTGCATTCGGTGACCCAGGTTGGCGGCACGGCTGGCAAGGGGATCCCGGGCGAATCCACCCTCGACCCCGACGCGCTTGGCTCCATCGACATCGGTCTTGTCGGAGCCGATCAGCGTGAGTTCTCGGCGCAGGATTTCGTCCGCGCCCTGCAGCAGGAGGTCGTGCGACCGGCCGGGTTGGCGCTACTCTCGTTCCGCAGTCAGGGCGCCGGGCCGGGCGGCGACTCGCTCGCGGTCAATTTCTATGGCCCCGACTCCTTCGTGCTCAAGTCGGCCGCCGACGACCTGATCGCGGCGCTTGGCCAGTATCCGGAGGTCACCGGGCTTCAGGACAGCTTGCCGATGGGCAAGGAAGACATGGTGCTGGAGCTCACCCCGCTTGGCGAGGCGCTTGGCTTCACCACCGAGGCCATCGGCGCGGAGCTGTTCGGGCGGTTGAACGGCATTACCGCAGCGGAATTCCCGGCGGGCAGCCGGACAACCTCCATCACGGTTCGCCTGCCGGAATCCGAGCAGGCGGGGGATTTCCTGCAGGCTACGCGCATGCGGTCGCCGAGCGGCGAATGGGTGCCGCTGGGCGCAATCGTCTCGACCACCAGCACGCCCGCGTTTTCCACGGTCAACCGGGAGAACGGTCGGCGGCTGGTCACCGTCACTGGCAGCCTGGCCGAGGACAACCCTGAACGCGCGGGCGAGATCAGCGCGGCGCTCCGATCAGAAATCCTCCCCGCCATCGCCGAACGCCACACTCTCGACTGGGAACTGGGCGGGCTGTCGGTGCAGCAGGACGATTTCCTGGACGAGGCCATGGTCGGCTTCCTGCTCTGCATCCTCGGGATCTACCTGGTGCTCGGATGGGTCTTTGGCAGCTGGTTCCATCCGTTCATCGTGCTGGCCGTCATCCCATTCGGGCTGATCGGAACCATTTGGGGGCATGCCCAGTTCGGCCTTGCCATGTCGCTGTTCACGATCATCGGGTTGATCGGCATGTCCGGCATCATAATCAACGACGCGATCGTGCTGGTGACCACGGTGCAGGACCATGCCCGACGCATGGCCATCGGTCCTGCCGCCATCGCCGGCGCAAAGGACCGGCTGCGACCGATCCTGCTGACCACGCTGACCACGGTGCTCGGCCTCGCGCCGCTGATGTTCGAGGAAAGCCGCCAATCGCTCTTCCTCAAACCGACGGTTGTCACGCTGGTCTATGGTCTATCGGTCGGGTTCTTCATCGTGCTGTTGATGGTGCCGGCGTTGATGGTGATCCAGGCGGATATCGCGCGTGCGACGTCGACCCTGCGCCGGGTGCTCTCCGGCTCACGCGTGGCAGGCGGAATCCGTGGCCTTGCGACTGTCGCCTGCGTGACGATCATTGTCGTCAACCTTGGCCTGATCCTGCCGGGCGTCGGCCAGGATCGGGCGGTGCAAGCATTTCGCGCCCTTTCAGGGGATTTATCGCCACGGCTCGCCACACTCGCACTGGGCATCGTGACGAGCACGGTGATTGCCATGGTGTTCGTCACGATTGCCCACCTTTCGACGCGCCGCCGCAAAACGTGACAGAGTGCGCGGCAGGAGACACACCGCGCAAACATTTCGTCGGTCAATCGGTCTTAAATGCCCGGGTTGCCCCGCCGGATTGGCGACGGAACCGCCCAGGTGCATCTTATCGGTTGCGGTCGCCACCCGTTGAGTCATCAGTGATGCCGTGTCGCGAGCGTACCCAAGCGTGGAGGGATAGATGCCGAACTGTGTGATTGAAAGGCCATCTTTGGTCGCTCTGCCGGTTGCGGGCACCCACAATCCGTCCGGTGTCGGACCCACTCCACGCGGCGACAGGCTGGACGCCTCGGTCGAAGGGCTTGATACACCGTCCGTCGCGGGCGTCTGAATGGCCCACCGGTGCAAACGATCACGATTGCCGTTTCCTGTACGATGTCATCGAGATTTCCCATGACCCTCACCATTGCCGACCTTTTGGCAGATCATACGCCGGATCGCCCGGCAATTGGCGGCCATGGTCGCCCTTGGTTGACCTATGGCGATCTCGCGACCTTGGCTGACACCACCCGAGCGGCCCTGCATGGCGCAGGGATCGGGCGCGGCGATCGCGTCGGCATCGTGCTGCCCAACGGCCCGGAAATGGCAACAGCCTTCATTGCCATCGCCCAAACCGCCACAACGGCGCCGCTGAACCCCGCCTACACCCGGGAGGAATTCGAATTCTATCTGGGCGATCTTGATGCCCGGGCGCTTGTTGTTCCGAAGGGGTATGATGGACCGGCCTTGCAGGCCGCAGCGCGGTTCGGCCTGCGTGTGCTGCGCCTGAGTGTCGACCCGGATGCACCGGCAGGCGCGTTTGCCCTTTCTGCTGAAGACACCGCCGCCGTCACCGATCCGTCCCCCCCGGGGCCGGGGGATGTGGCGCTCATCCTGCACACGTCGGGGACAACATCCCGGCCCAAGATCGTTCCGCTGCTTCAATCAAACATCGTCGCGTCGGCGCAGAATGTCGCCGGATCGCTACAGCTTTCGCCGGTAGATCGATGCCTGAACGTGATGCCGTTGTTCCACATTCACGGGTTGATTGCCGCCGTCACCGCATCGTTGGCGGCGGGCGGATCGATCTGGTGTTCGGGCGGGTTCAACGCGCTTCGCTTTTTTGCGGACCTGGAGGCAAGTGGTGCCACGTGGTACACCGCCGTTCCGACCATGCATCAGGCGATCCTGTCGCGGGCCGAGCGCAACCGGGACATCATTCGCACCGCCCGGCTGAGGTTCCTGCGGTCGTCGTCTGCCTCCCTGCCGGCACCCGTCATGCGCGCGCTGCAGGAAGCGTTTGGGGCGCCGGTGATCGAGGCCTATGGCATGACCGAGGCAGCGCACCAGATGGCCTGTAACCCCCTCGGGATCGGGGCACAGAAACCCGGTTCCGTTGGCCCCCCCGCCGGACCTGCGATGCGCATCGCCGATGAAGCCGATGACCGGCTGCTGGACAGGTCCGACACCGGAGAGGTCGTGATCTCGGGCAGCAACGTGACACCGGGCTACGAGGGAAACCCGGGCGCAAACGAAACCGCGTTCTTTCACGCCGACGGATGTCGCTGGTTTCGCACCGGCGATCAGGGGGCGTTCGATGCGGACGGATACCTGCACCTGACCGGGCGGCTCAAGGAAATCATCAATCGCGGCGGGGAAAAGATCAGCCCGCTGGAGATTGATTCGGTGCTTCTGGACCATCCATCTGTCGCACAGGCGGTTGCCTTTGCCATTCCGCACAGCCGGCTGGGCGAAGACATCGGCGCAGCCGTGGTCGCCCGCGACGGCACCGTGCTGGACGCGCAGGACATCCGCGCGTTTGCGTCAACCCGACTTGCCCATTTCAAGGTCCCGCGACGGATCGTGGTCCTGGACGAGATCCCCAAAGGCGCCACTGGCAAGGTTCAGAGAATTGGCCTGGCCGAACGGCTCGGCCTGATCGCCAGCACCCCCGACGCGCGCCGGGGCTAGCCCGTCACCATACGCGGTCGCGGTGGTGCCAAGCGGTAGCGGCTTTGTGCCGCTGGCGGGGCGGAACGGCCCGAACGTGCTTGCCCGCTGTGCAGATCGGTCTATCAGAAGGTCGTCGGCCGCGCCTGAATCCGCGTTGTGTCGGCGCGCAGGTTCGGCGTCCGCCACGGACATCCGATACGGTGTATCTGGCATCTGGAACGATCCGAATTCTGCATTCAGAATGCAGTCAAGGCATCGACATGAAAAAGCAAATCTACTCCAATGCGTCCCGTGCCATCGGCTCGCTTATGATGACCACCGTTGTTGCGGGCGTTGTCGTCCCGACGCCCCTGGCCGCCGCCGAATTGGTCCTGTCCTTCTATCTGGGGTCGAACCAGTCACCGGATTCGACCGTGAATTACGATTTCAACCGAGGGGGCGGGGCGCAATCGACCGATGTCTCCTGGGACGGCGAAACCTTCAAGATGCCACCCTACTTTGGCGTGCGGGCGATATGGTGGCTCGATTCCAACCCGAACCTCGGATTCGGGATCGACAACGTGCACGCCAAGGTCGCCGCAGACCCGATGCCGGACGGGTTCAAGACCTTGGAATTCACCGACGGGGTCAACATGATCACCGGCAACGTGCACTATCGCTATCTGAACGACAGCCGGTTCACCCCCTATGCCGGCGTCGGCGTCGGCATCACCACCCCCCATGTCGAGGTCAAGAACGACGACGGTTCGAGCGACACCTTCTGGTACCAGTTCGGCGGACCATCCGCTCAGGCGCTGGTTGGGATAGAGGCCAGGATCAATGATCGTTGGGGTGTCTTCGGCGAACTGAAACTCGCCAAGTTCTGGATCGACGTCGATTTGCAGAACGGCGGCTCGCTGGATACCGATATCCTCAGCCAACAGATTGCTGTTGGCGTCAACTACAGCTTTGGCCGGCGGTAGCAGCATGTGGATGCGCAGTGCCATACGCGGGCTTCTTGCGGCGCAATGTCTGCTTGCCCTTGCTGCCTGTCAGGCACCGGTCGACCGGGAGACCTTGTCGGTCGACCCTGCCGTGCAGGTTTCGCGTGCCAATGGGCGCTCGGTGTTCTGGGCGGGCGGATGCGCATCGTGCCACGCCGGCGTGGGCACGCTTTCGACCAAGGCCCCGGAATTGGGCGGCGGGCAGGACATGCAGACACCGTTCGGCGTGTTCCGGGCCCCCAACATCTCGCCCGACACAACGGACGGGATCGGCGGATGGACTCTCGCGACCTTTGACCGGGCCATGCGCCAGGGGATTTCGCCGGATGGCCGCGCCTATTACCCCGCCTTTCCATATGATTCCTACACGCGCATGACCGACGGCGATATTGCCGACCTGTTTGCCTATCTGCAGAGCCTGCCAGCCGTGTCGGGCGATGTCGAGAACAGCGCCCCCGCCTTCCCGGCGAACCTGTCCGTGGCCGCGCAAACCTGGCGGCGGCTGTATCTGCGCCCGGGTCCGGTGGTCGACCTGGCGGATGCCGGGCCCGAGGTCGCACAGGGGCAATACCTTGTCGAAGGACCCGGACATTGCGGCACCTGCCATACGCCGCGCACGCCGCTGGGGGGGCCGCGCCTCGGGGACTGGCTCGGCGGCGCCGAGATGCTGGACGGGACCGGTCTTGCGCCCAACCTGACCCCGCACGAGGACGGGTTGGGAGACTGGACCCTTGACGAAATCGTGGAAGCCCTGCATCCGCTCGACGCCGGGGAATCCTACGAGGGCATGGCGGCCGCCCGCATCGACCTCGCGTTTCTTCCGGAAGGAGACCTGCTTGCGATCGCCGCCTACCTGAAGGCCTTGCCGCCGGTAGCCGCGGCCCCGTGACCATGTGCCCGGTCTGTCGCCTGCACTCGCCCGTCAGACTGCTTGCTCCAGGAACGCGGAGCGAAGGCACCGGGGTGCGCAAGATCCCGATCTGGATTGCAGCACTGTTGTTGCTGGTTGTCATCGCGGCGACGCCAAGTCCGGGGCAGGCCATCGAAGCCCGCGCCGCCGCAACCATGGCCGATCTTGATCGCCTGTCGGCGGAGACTGGGCTGTCAGTCACCCAAAGATCTCGCCGGTTTCTGGATATCCTCGAACCTGCCTTTGATCTGGATACCATGGCCGCCAGGGCGCTCCCGCCCGCGTACCGCTCCGATCCCGAATTCTGGCCGAACTACAGGCGCGCCTACCGTGCGCAACTGGTCCAGGGTCACTTGCGATCCTTGCGGTACGGGCCGACCCGGTCTCGCGTTCTGGGCACCCGCAGACAGACGGGCGGGACGGTCGCACTTGTGATCGAAGTCGACACCGATCAACGCAAACGCGATGTGACATGGTTTACTTGCGGGGCCAGCGATCTGCGCATCTGCGATGTCGAAACAGGGGGCCTCAGGTTGGCAACCCGTCAGCGGGAAACCTTTGAGCGGGCGCTGCAAAAGTACGGGCGTGACGGATTCCTTAACGCATTGCGGCGGGGCGACCTGCTGGAACCGGGATGACCCGGACGCCCGCGATACAGGCAAAGGGTCTGCGCAAGTCTTTCAGATCCGGCAAGGTGATTGCCCTTGACGGGCTGGATTTCACCGTGGCTCCGGGCGAACTGGTCGCCGTGACCGGCGCGAGCGGCAGCGGAAAATCGACGCTACTGCATGCTCTGTCCGGATTGCTGACCCTCGACGCCGGCCATGTGGATATCTTCGACCGCCGCCCGAGCCGCCGGTCTGACTGGACGCGCCTGCGCAGAAGCGACATCGGCATGGTGTTTCAGCAAGACTGGCTTCTGCCCGACATGACCTCCCGCGAGAATGTCGAACTTGCCATGATCGGCACCGGACGGACCTCGGCGGAACGACGCCGGAGGGCAAACGCTCTGCTCGAACGGGTGAATGCCGCAGACTTTGCACATCGCACCCCCGCCGAGCTTTCGGGGGGTGAACGACAACGCGTTGCCGTCGCGCGCGGGCTGGCCAACCATCCACGGATCTTGCTGGCGGACGAACCGACCGGAGAGCTCGACAGCCTCAACAGCCGGAAGATCCTCGAGCTTCTCTTTGAATTGCGTCGCTCCGAGGGGCTGACCGTGGTTCTGGTCACCCATGACGAGGCGGTTGCCGGTGTCTGTTCCCGACGGGTGACGATGCGGGACGGCACGGCGTTTTCAGACGATAGGGGCGTGACATGACCGGTGTGCACCTTGCGCTTCGCCACCTGATCAGGCTGCATCCGCGCAGCCTTGCCACAATCGCCGGAATCATGATCTCGGTGGCCTCTCTGGTCGCGCTCGTGGGGCTTGCCAACGGCATCGCATGGACGCTCGAACACTCGCTGGAGGCACGGCAAGCCGATGTCGTCGTCACCGAGGCCAAGGCATTCGATCTGATGTCTTCGATCCTGCCCGCCGACCTTGCCGCCGACATGGCGGGGCGGGCGGATGTCGATGCGACGACCCCGGAACTCTGGCGGCTGACATCCCTGCCCGATGGCCGATCCGTTGCCGCCGTGGGCTGGCCCCCATCGGCAATGTCCTGGAAGGGCCTGGAACTGGTGCGCGGCGCACTGCCCGACCGGCAGGACCTCCGCTCGGCCGTTCTTGGAGCAGATTTCGCCAACCGTGCGGAACTGGACCTTGGTGACACGATCACCCTGTTCCAGACAGAATTCGCCGTGATCGGGATTGTCCGCTCGCCCGCGATGCTCAGCCGGAACCTGATCTATCTGCCGTTGTCCGCGATGCAGGAACTGACCTTTCGCGACGGGCTGGCAACCTCCATCCTGCTGCACCTCGCGCCCGGCGGCGATATCCCCCGCGAGACCGTGGTTGCCCGGCTGCAAGCAGAGTATCCGGATTATACCGTCGAAGCCTCCGAAGACCTCGCACGGCAGACCTCCTATGGCCGGATTGCCGAAATCCTGTCGCTCTCCATTTCCACGGTCGCAATCCTCAGCGCGGCGCTCATGATCTTCAATACGATGTCGATGGCGGTCAGTGAACGACGGCACGAAATTGCCCTGCTGGCGGCAATCGGCTGGGCGCGTTGGCGCATCGTCGCCCTGATCGTTGTCGAGGGTGCCGGCCTTGCGCTTCTGGCCGGGAGCCTCGGTATGGGGCTGGGCATTCTCGTGGCAAGGGCCGTTTCGCACAGCGCCCTTGCCGCGGGCCTTGTCGAGCCGCGGTTCGGCGCGGGACTGCTCGTTCTGGCACTCCTGATCTCGGCCGGAATCGGCGTCCTGGGCGCATTTCTGCCCGCGTTCCGGGCAACAACGCGCTCCCCATCAGCGGTGCTGCGAAGCCGTTGAGTTCCGCCAAGCGGAGGACCGTCCCAAAGAGACGCGCCTCGCGTTTTTCTACACCCTGATCGCGGTCACCCGCGCTCTGCCTCCATGACATTGCGTTTCACCGCAACAAAGCTGTCCGGTGTGACCGAAATGGAGTCGATCCCGGCGGCAACAAGGAAGCGCGCGAAATCGGGCGTGTTGCTGGGCGCCTGTCCGCACAAGCCGATCTTGGCCCCTGCCTTGCGCGCCTTCTGGATGACGGTTTCGATCATCCACAACACGGCCGGGTCCCGTTCGCGGAACAGATAGGCCAATTCGGCGCTGTCGCGGTCGATGCCCAGAGTCAGTTGCGTCAGGTCGTTAGACCCGATGGAGAACCCGTCGAACCGCTTGGCAAACTCCTCTGCAACGATCACGTTGGAGGGGATCTCGCACATGACGTAGACCTCCATGCCGTTTTCGCCCCGCACGAGCCCGTTTTCGGCCATCACCGCCAGCACCTTGTCGGCCTCTTCGGGCGAGCGGCAGAAGGGGATCATCACGACGACGTTGTCGAACCCCATCGTCTCGCGCAGGCGACGGATCGCCTGACATTCCAGCGCGAACCCGTCCCGGTACAGGTCCGAATAGTACCGCGAGGCACCCCGGAACCCGATCATCGGGTTTTCCTCATCCGGCTCGAACTGTGCCCCCCCGAGCAGGCGGGCGTATTCGTTGGTCTTGAAATCGCTCATGCGAACGATCGTCGGATTCGGATACCAGGTGGCCGCAATGCAACTCAGCCCCATCGCCAGCCGCTCGACGAAAAACTCCGTCCGGTCAGCATAGCCCTGGGTCAGCGTGTCGATGGCGAGCTTGTCCTCCTCCGATCTCAACTCGTCGTAGCGGGTCAGGGCCAGCGGGTGGACCTTGATCTCGTTGTTGATGACAAACTCCATCCGGGCCAGCCCGACACCGTCAGCAGGCAACCGCCACCAGCGCATGGCCGCACCGGGGTTGGCCAGGTTGAGCATCACCTTGGTCCGGGTTTCGGGCACCGAGTCCAGCACGGTTTCTTCGACCTCGATCTCGGCCTTGCCTTCATAAACTGTGCCGCGGTCGCCCTCGGAACAGTTCACGGTCACCATCTGGCCGTCGTGCAACAACCTGGTCGCATCGCCGGTCCCGACGATGGCGGGCAAGCCAAGCTCGCGGCTAACGATGGCGGCATGCGAGGTCCGACCGCCATGGTCGGTAATGATCGCTGCCGCCCGCTTCATGATCGGAACCCAATCCGGGTCGGTGATCGTGGTGACGAGGATCGCGCCATCGACGAAGCGCTCGATATCCGCTGCGGAGTCGATCAGGCAGACCTCGCCCGTGGCAACGGACATGCCGACGCTCAACCCGTCCAACAGCTTCTTGCCGGCCTTCTTCATCGTGTAGGATTTCATCGTCGCGCCAACGTCGCGGGACTGGACCGTCTCGGGACGGGCCTGAACGATGTACATCTCGTCAGTGTCGCCGTCGCGGGCCCATTCCATGTCCATAGGCTGGCCGTAGTGATCCTCGATCGTGCAGGCCATCCGGGCAAGTTCGAGGATCTCGTCGTTGGACAGGACAAACTGTGCCCGTTCGCGCAAGGAGGTTGCCACGTTGCGTGTCTTGGCCCCCGTTGCACCGCCGTAGATCATCTTGATCTCCTTGGCGCCAAGGGTCTTCTTGAGGATCGGCGTGATGCCGGGCCGGTCGAGGAAGGGTTTGTAGACCTGATATTCGTCCGGATCGACAGCGCCCTGAACAACGTTTTCGCCCAATCCCCAAGCCGCGTTGATCAGCACCACCTTGTCAAACCCGGATTCGGTGTCGAGGCTGAACATGACGCCCGAACCACCAGTGTCGGAGCGCACCATAAGCTGTACGCCGATGGACAGCGCCACGGCCAAATGGTCGAACCCCTTGGTCGTGCGATAGGAAATCGCCCGGTCGGTGAACAGCGAAGCGAAGCAATGGCGGCAGGCCCGCAACAGCGCCTCTTCTCCGCGTACGTTGAGGAACGTCTCCTGCTGACCGGCAAAGCTGGCATCCGGCAGGTCTTCGGCCGTTGCACTGGACCGCACAGCCACCGATGGCTCGGCCACCCCTGCCCGTTCGCCAAGCACACGATAGGCGGCCTGGATATCGGCCGCGATGTCATCGGGCCAGGTGCCGGACCGGATCTCGGCCCGGATGCGGCTGCCCGCTTCCTGCAGCGTGATCCGCTCGCGCTCCAGATCCTCAAGGTAGGTGGCAATCGCCTTGTGCAGATCGTTCTCCTGGATGTAGCGCCGATAGGTTCCCGACGTCGTTGCGAAACCCGGCGGGACCCGGATGCCTTTCTCTCCGAGAGAGCGTACCATTTCACCAAGCGAGGCGTTCTTTCCACCGACCCTGGCAACGTCATCGCGCCCCAGAACCTCGAACCAGACCAGTGTGTCATCTCTCTCTTGCATGACCATTCCTCCTTGAGACCGACGTGTGGCCTCCCGCTCAGAACTTTATCTCAAGGCGCCGTCGCTGGCGTTGATCACGGTCATGGAACAGGCGACAATCGTTGACTGGAACAGCAAGAAATCGAGTTTCCGTTTCGTCATCGGGTCGCCGTCGGGCCAAGCAGTTCTGCCTTCAGCCTCTGAGCCGCACCCTGCACGGCGGGCGACAGCCCTGCGCCGAAGGTGAAATCCGCGCCCTCGATTCCAAGCACGATCAGGCTGTCCGGCAACTGACCCAACCGCCGTGCCACCTCGACCGCCTCGGCAAGACCGAACTCGTGGGTGGAATTGTGGAACAATGGGCGCGGGATCAGGGTCCGTACCGCGTCGAGCCTGTGCACGGTACCCGGCGAGGCGCCGCTGCGGGTGGCGTCGATCAACACGATGTGTGGCTCGGCGGCAAACAGGTCGATCAGACCGCTCCCATCCCCCGGCCATTCGCGTGCCCGCAGCCCGCCCTCGGCCAACCTGCCTGCCAGCCACGGGCCGACGCCGTCGTCCCGCCGCATCGGGTTGCCGAGACCGATGTGCAGCGTGCGGTCAGTCACGGTCGACCGTCAGGGTCAAGAAATGCGTCGCGCAGGAGATGCAGGGATCGTAGTTGCGGATCGTCTGCTCGCACCGCCATTGCAGGGCGGCATCGTCCAGATCGCGCGATTGCCGCACCACCCGCAGCAGGTCGGCCTCGATCTGTGGTTGGTTCTGCGACGTTGGCGGCACGATGGTCGCGTCGAGAATTCGCCCGTCTGCGTCGATCTGGTATCGATGATGGCAAAGGCCCCGTGGCGCCTCGGTGCAGCCCTGACCGGTGCCCTCCCGGACCGGCGCCGTCACGGCCGGCGGATCGGGCGGCACATAGGCCCGAGCAAGGCGCAATGCCTCTTCGCAGGCGTACTGGACCTCGACCATCCGCACGAGGATCGACCGGAACGGGTTGCGCTCGACAGCGCCCAGACCGCAGGCCTCGGCTGTCTCCCGCGCCGACGGTGTCAGACGCTCCCGGTTGAGGGCATAGCGCGCCAACGGGCCGACCAGATACGCCCGGCCATCCCGCATCCGTCCGTGCAGGGCTGTCGATCGTTCTACCTGTTCCTCCAGGAAATGCTCGTGGAACGCTTCCACCGGGATATCAAGGCCGGTGCTCGAGGCGATCCGCCCGGTTTCGATCGGATAGACCTCCGGATGCACCAGTGCGACAAAGGTATACGCGCCAGCGTCGGGCGGAAACTCGAAAGCCGAAAACCGCAGTGCCAATTCCCGAGCCGCGTCGATCCCCCAGAGCAGCTCCGGGATCAACGCCGCGATCTCCGCGACGGGCGGTGCCTTGAAGAACCCGCCGACGCGGGTGTTGACCGGATGCACCGCACGCCCACCGACAACTTCCATCAGGCTATTGCCGAGCTTTTTCAGGCGCAGCGCCTGACGCACCAGATCAGGTTCCACTTCTGACATGGCGATGATGTCGTGCAGCCCAAGGAAGTCCGGCGCATGCAGCATCGCGGCGTGCAGCACATGGCTCTGGATCCACTCGCCGCAATACATCAAGCGGCGCAGGGCAGCGATTTCCGGCGATATCTCAATCCCATAGGCCTGCTCGACGGCCTGACTGGCGCTGGAAATATAGGCGACAGGGCAGATCCCGCAGATGCGGCTGGTGATGTCGGGCGCCTCGCTGGCCTGCCGACCACGCATCAGACCTTCGAAAAACCGTGGCGGTTCAAAGATCCTGAATTCGGCGATCTCCACATCGTCGCCGCGCATGCGGATGTGCAACGCCCCTTCGCCCTCCACGCGCGCCAGCACCTTGACCGTGATGGTACGTTCAGACATCGGCCTTGGCCTCCGTGGCAAACGCCGCCGCCCCGGCATTGAAGCTCCGATACAGCGCGCCAATCGCCGCCTCATCGAGACCAAGGCCGCGCAGTTGCGCCGTCAAGGCCGCGCAATTGGCACCCGTGACCGGCCCAAAACAGCCGTAGCACCCTCGCCCGATGCGGGGGCACAGGTTTCCGCAACCTGCCCGGGTGACCGGCCCAAGGCAGGGAATGCCCGCCGCGACCATCACGCAGATCGATCCCGCGCGCTTGCACTCGACGCATTGCGAGACATCCGGCAGGTCCGGCGTCCGCCCTGCCAAGGTCGCGGCGATGAACTCCACAAGCTGCACCTTGGACACCGGGCACCCCCGCAGTTCCGCATCCACGGTCACGTGATCGGCGATGGGTGTCGATGTGGCGAGCACGTCGAGCCAACCGGGCTCGGGATAGACTGCGGCGGACAGGTCCCCAAGGTCCATCGTGTTGCGCAACGCCTGGATACCGCCCGCTGTTGCACAGGCGCCGATCGCCACCAGCACCGCCGAAGCCGCGCGGATCTCCTGGATGCGGCGGACATCCTCTTCCGTCGTGATCGAGCCTTCGACAAAGGAGATATCGTAGGGACCCTCCTCGGTCCGACTGCTGGCTTCGGGAAAATGCGCGATTCGGATCACCCCGGCGAGCGCGAGCAGGTCGTCTTCGCAATCGAGCAACGCCAGTTGGCACCCGTCGCAGGAGGCAAACTTCCAAATCGCGATCCGGGGTCGTTCCATGCTCAGATCTCCGCAATCCTGAGACGCGCCGCGACCTTGTCCCATCGAAACACCGGACCATCGCGGCAGACGAAATCGGCGCCGAACTGGCAATGCCCGCAGGTGCCGATGGCGCATTTCATGTTGCGCTCCAGGCTGATCCACTGTGCAGCGGCTGGCACGCCGGCGTCGCACAGCGTCAGGCAGGTGTGGCGCATCATGATCTCGGGCCCGCAGACACAGGCGCTCACACTGGCCGGGTCGCGCCCCTGCAAGGCCCGCGCAAGCTGGTTGGTGACGACGCCGACCATTCCGGTCCATCCCGGCGGCCCCCGGTCGACGGTTATGGCCAGCTCCAACCCGTCACCTGCCGCCCAATCGGCGAGTTGCGCCGGATACAGCAGGTCCGTCGGGGATCGCGCGCCCACCAGCAACGTGACGGATCGGAAGGTGTCCCGCATGGCCAGTGCCTGCAGGATCGCCGGTCGAAGCGGCGCAAGGCCAAGCCCTCCTGCCACGAACAACAGGTCGCGCCCGCTCTGGTCGGCCAAGGGCCAGCCAGACCCGAATGGCCCCCGCACCCCCACAACATCCCCTGCCATCAGGTCGCACAACGCGCCGGACACCGGCCCGACATTCTGGATCGTGTGCAACAGGTCTCCACTGTCAGGGTCGCCGCAGATCGAAATCGCGGCCTCGCCCACCCCGAAAGCATAGAGCATGTTGAACTGCCCGGCCCGGAACGACGGCACCGGCCCCTCCAGCGGCGACAGGGCGAGCGAGGTAATCGTCGCCGACTCCGGCCAGGCCTGTTGGACCCGGAACCTCCGCGGCAAGAGTGAGCTGGATATTCTGGCCTGGTCAGTCACGGCCTTCGCCATACAGATCGACCACCTGCAACCGCTGCGCCCGGAACCGGGCCGCCAGATGCGGCAGCCAGTACTTGAACATCTGGTAGCCCAGCATCGGGTTGTCGTCGCATTTCCCGCGCAGACAGGCCGCGTCGAGGCTGACACAGCTGACCTCGGTCAGGGCGCGGGCGTCGTACATGGTCCGATAGGGCGGGATCAGCCAGCCCCACCCCAGAATATCGCCGCCATGCACTGTCTCGACGATGACAGGGGCAAGATGCGCCGCCGCGATCTCGATTGCGACATCCCCTTTGCGCAGCACATGCACGAGGTCGGCGGGATCGCCCTCTGTCTGGATCATTTCCCCGGCCCCGAAATGGTGATTGCGGGCACAGCCGACCAGAAGTTCCCGCGATGCAGTATCGAAACGCCCCAGGATCGGGTGCTCCGTCAGAAGGTCCTGAATGCTCTGGATGTCCATGGTCTATGCCTCCTCCTCCGCGAAGGCCCGTGCCTCCGCAACCAGGTCGATGCCCACCGGACACCATGTGATGCAGCGCCCGCAGCCTGTGCAGCCGGAAGTGCCGAACTGGTCATGCCAGGTGGAGAGCTTGTGCGTTATCCACTGGCGATAACGTGCCGCCACGCTGCGTCGGACGGCCCCGCCGTGCAGATAGCTGAACTCGGGCGAAAAGCAGCTGTCCCACCGCTGCCAGCGTTCGGCATGGTCCCCGGCAAGGTCAGAGCGATCCGTGACGTCGGTGCAGAAACAGGTCGGGCAGACAAGGGTGCAATTGGCGCAATGCAGGCAACGCGCCGCGATCTCTTGCCAGCGTGGGGACTCGCTGGCCCTTTGCAAACGGTCTGCAATGTCGGGCGGCATGGCCCGGATCTGGTCCCGCGCGGCGGCTTCCACGGCGGCGCGTGCGGCGGCGATGTCCGCCGGGGCGGCCGTCGCCAGATCCATCCCCCTCAGGAGCGCAGCTCCATTTGCCGTGCCGCAATCGACCAGCAGCCCCTGTTCCAGTTCGGTCAACGCAACATCGACCACAGCCGACACCCCCGGCCCGGTGCCCATCGAGGCGCAAAAACAGGTCTCTGCCACCCGCGTGCAGTTGACCGCCACGATCCGCGTTGCCGCCAGCCGTTCTCCATAGGCGGGATCGCCTGCCTGCCGGAACACCTCGGCCTGCCGCGCGATCGCGGCCAGATCGCAGGGACGTACTCCAAAAAACACGGTAGGTGGCCATACCTCCGCCGCGGGCGCGATGGAAAATCCGTCGGCGTCACGTCTGGCCGTCCAGAGTCTTCGCTCTGCCGGGTGCAACCAACGCTTCCACCCCTGAGCCCCTACGACGGCATCAAACCAGCGCCCGGAGTCCTGTTGCTGCAAACGATAGGCCCCGGGGGCCTGCATATCGACAAGCCCGCAGGGAAGCTCGTCTGGCGCTGACACCACTTCTGGCGTCAGCGATCCGTCCCGTTCAAGCGGCGCAATCACCCGCCACCCTGCCTCAAGCAAGGCACCGACCAACGCGCGCGGATCGCGCAAAATGTACCCGTCAGCCATGACGTCCTCCAGCGGCGAGAGCGATCCGTCGCGCTCCCGCCGCCTGCCTCCCTCCCCGAGTCGCGGCCACATCGTTTGCCTCGGGACTCCACCCCCATGGTTCTCGATCCTGCGGTCGTTGGCGTTGACGTGAATCATGGCGAAGCCCGTTCTGAAGTGCGACAATTGGTCGGGAGGAATCCGACATGCTTGAGACGATCCGGAAAGAGTCCGGAGGGACTCGAGGTGCGTCTTTGCCCGATCCGGAGAAGACGCGGAAATCATTCACTTGGGACGCTGCGGCGGCGTTGCTGGACGGTTTGCCCGGTGGTGCCCTGAACATCGCCTACGAGGCGGTGGACCGGCACGTCGGGGCCGGTCATGGGCCGCAAGTCGCCATACGTTGGCTCGGAAAAGGCGACGCCCGTGAGGAGATCACCTATGGCGATCTTGCGGAGCGCACATCCCGTTTTGCCAATGTGCTGATGGCGCATGGGCTCGCGCGTGGCGACAGCGTTTTTGCCCTTATGGGGCGAGTGCCCGACCTCTATGTCGCTGCCTTGGGAACGCTCAAGGCGGGGATGATCTTTACACCCCTCTTTTCAGCCTTCGGGCCGGAGCCGATCCGCACCCGGATGGAGATCGGCAAGGCAACTGTTCTGGTGACAACCGAAACGCTCTATCGCCGCAAGATCGCGGCCTGGCGCGACCAGATCCCATCGCTGCGCCTTGTGCTGATCGTTGGCGCCATGGCACCCGAGGGTTGCGTGGCGCTCGACCCTGCAATGGCCGCAGCCGAGCCGACATTCGACATCGCCCTGACCACTCCCGAAGATCCCGCGCTGATCCACTTCACCTCCGGAACGACCGGCAAGCCGAAGGGCGCGGTGCATGTGCACAAGGCGGTGCTGTATCACGCCATCTCTGGCCGCTACGCGCTGGAACTGACGCCCGGCACGATCTACTGGTGCACGGCGGACCCCGGCTGGGTCACCGGCACCTCCTACGGCATCATATCGCCGTTGGTGAATCGGGTGACGATGATCGTCGACGAGGCGGATTTCGATATCGACCGCTGGTACGCCACGATCGACCGAGAGAAGGTCGAGGTCTGGTATTCCGCGCCCACGGCCATCCGCATGATGATGCGCGCCGGCGACGCGGCGACCGAGTTCTACGACTTCTCCAGTCTCCGGTTCCTGGCTTCGGTCGGCGAACCCCTGAACCCCGAGGCGGTCGTCTGGTCCAACCGCATCTTCGGCATGCCGTTCCATGACAACTGGTGGCAGACCGAGACCGGCGGCATCATGATCGCCAACCTCGCGGCGCAGGATGTCCGCCCCGGCTCCATGGGCAAGCCCATGCCCGGAATCACGGCCGGAATTGTCGAACAGACCGAGACCGGTATGACGGAAATGGGTGATGGCCAGATCGGCGAACTGGCCCTGCGCCCCGGTTGGCCGTCGATGATGCGCACCTACCTGAACGAGCAGGCGCGCTACGACAAATGCTTCGTCGATGGCTGGTACCTGTCGGGCGACCTCGCGATGCGCGACGGCGACGGATACTACTGGTTCGTCGGTCGCGCGGATGACCTGATCAAGTCCTCCGGCCATCTGGTCGGACCTTTCGAGGTTGAAAGCGCGCTGATCGAGCACGAGGCCGTTGCCGAGGCCGGGGTGATCGGCGTGCCGGACGAGACGGCGGGCGAGGTCATCAAGGCCTATGTCACCCTGAATCCCGGGTTCACACCCGGCGAGGATCTGGAACGCGCGATCCGCGGCCATGCCCGCAAGAAGCTCGGTCCGGCTGTCGCCCCGCGCGAGATCGTTTTCCGCAACACCCTGCCCAAGACCCGTTCGGGCAAGATCATGCGTCGCCTGCTCAAGGCGCGCGAACTGGGCCTGCCCGAGGGGGATATCTCAACCCTGGAGACTGACGAGACATGAACGTGATCGACAAACCGCATCTCACGCGTGACCACGTCCTGTCGCTCCTGACAGGCATGATCCGCATCCGGAAGTTCGAGGACAAATGCGCCGAACTGTATCAGCAGCAGAAGATCCGCGGCTTCCTCCACCTTTATGACGGAGAGGAGGCGATTGCCGCCGGGGTGATCCCCGTCCTTGAGCCCGACGACAAGATCGTCGCCACCTATCGCGAACACGGCCAGGCGCTGGCCCGCGGGGTGCCGATGGACCGGGTGATGGCCGAGATGTACGGCAAGGCCGAGGGCTGCTCGGGCGGGCGCGGCGGGTCGATGCATATCTTTGACTCCGCGACCAATTTCTATGGCGGCAATGCCATCGTCGGCGGCGGGTTGCCGTTGGCCGTGGGCATCGCGCTGGCGGACAGGATGCGGGGCGACAACCACGTCACCGCCTGTTTCTTTGGCGACGGCGCGGTGGCCGAGGGCGAGTTCCACGAGGCGATGAACCTCGCCGCGCTGTGGGATCTGCCGGTGCTGTTTGTCTGCGAGAACAACGGCTATGCCATGGGCACCGCAATCGAGCGGTATGAATCCGAGACCGACATCCACGACAAGGCGGCTGCCTACAAGATGGAAGCCCACGCGGTGGACGGGATGGATGTGGTCGCGGTCGAGGCGGCGGCCCGGGCCGCCATCCGGCACATCCGCGAAACCGGCAAGCCGGTGTTCCTGGAATGCAGAACCTACCGGTTCCGGCCGCATTCGATGTTCGACGCTCAGCTCTATCGGACAAAGGAAGAGATCGAGGCGTGGCGCAAACGCGGGCCCATTCTCCAGTTCCAGACCTGGTTGCTGGAGAACGGATTGCTGCACCCCGAGGACGTTGCCCGTATCGAGGCGACGGTTGACGCGGAAATTGCACAGGCCGTGGCCTTTGCCGAAGCCGGGACGTGGGAAGCCGAAACGGACCTGTTGACCCACACGATGGCCGAGCCGCGCCCGGATCCGGTGCCCGCCGCGCCATCCGGCCAGACCGAGGAGGTCACCTATCGCGAGGCCGTCAAGCAGGGCATCCGCGATGCGATGATCCGCGACGACCGGGTGTTCCTGATGGGCGAGGACGTTGGGGCCTATGGCGGTTGCTATGCTGTCTCCAAGGGGCTGATGGAAGAGTTCGGCGAGGATCGTATCCGCGACACGCCGCTGTCCGAATCCGGGTTCACCGGTGCCGGGATCGGTGCGGCTGCCGCCGGCATGCGCCCCATCGTCGAAGTCATGACGGTGAACTTCTCGCTGCTGGCGCTCGACCAGATCCTCAACACCGCCGCAACCGTGCGCCACATGTCCGGCGGACAGTTTGGCGTGCCGGTGGTGATCCGGATGGCCACCGGCGCGGGCAAGCAACTTGCCGCCCAGCACTCGCATTCGCTGGAGGGCTGGTTCGCCCATATCCCGGGCCTGAAGGTGCTGACACCGGCCACGCTGGAGGACGCCCGCGGCATGCTCTGGACCGCGCTGGAAGACCCGGACCCGGTGCTGATCTTCGAGAACGTCATGCTCTACAACCGCACCGGACCGCTGGACACCAATGCCGGACCGGTGGACATCGCCAAGGCGGCAATCCGGCGCAAGGGCAAGGACGTCACGCTCATCACCTATGGCGGGTCGCTCCACAAGGCGCTGGAGGCGGCCGACGTGCTGGCAGCCGAGGGTATCGAGGCCGAGGTGATCGACCTGCGGGTTCTGCGCCCGCTGGACGATGCCACGATCATGGCCTCGGTCGGGCGCACCCGGCGTGCGGTGATCGTCGACGAAGGTTGGAAAAGCGGCTCGCTTTCGGCTGAAATCGCGGCCCGCATCCACGAACAGGTGTTCTGGCATATGGATGCGCCGGTCGAACGCGTCTGTTCGGCCGAAGTGCCGATCCCCTATCCGGCCCACCTCGAACAGGCCGCGATCCCGCAGGTGCCGCAGATTGTTGCGGCGGCCAAAGCCACGCTTGCACGGAGGTAGCCATGGGTGTGTTCCAGATGCCCTCGCTGGGCGCCGACATGGAAGACGGGACGCTGGTCGAATGGCTGGTGAACCCGGGTGAAACTGTGCATCGCGGCGATATCGTCGCGGTGGTCGAGACCCAGAAGGGTGCCATCGAGATCGAGATCTTCGAGGACGGGATCGTCCAGTCGCTGGACGCGGACCTTGGCAGCAAGCTGCCGGTTGGCGCGCCGCTGGCGACGATCCTGGCCGAAGGGGAGGCGCCGCCGTCTGCTCCGGTGGCGCCTGTCATCCCGGCTGTCGACGCAACACCGACGGTAGCGGTTGCACCGACGCCCGCGCCCGACGTGCCAAAACCCGCGCCGCTGACAACGGGGGTCGCTGCGTCG
Source organism: uncultured Tropicimonas sp. (assembly GCA_947495685.1). Classification (GTDB taxonomy): domain Bacteria; phylum Pseudomonadota; class Alphaproteobacteria; order Rhodobacterales; family Rhodobacteraceae; genus Tropicimonas. The sequence goes on along the minus strand of CANLZY010000013.1, from coordinate 8,266 downwards.
CCAGCGGCCCGGAAACTGGCAGCCGAACGCGGTGTTGACCTTGCCAGCGTTGCAGGGAGCGGCCCCGGCGGCGCGATCGTGCTGGGTGATGTCCCGGCGGGCGGGCCCGGAGCGGTTGTGTCCCCCACCAAGGCACCTGCCAGCCCGATGGTGGAAATGCGCAAGGCGATTGCCAGCGCCATGCAGCGCTCCAAACGCGAGATCCCGCATTTCCAACTGTCTCAGACCGTGGAGATCCAGACCGCAGCCGATTGGCTCGCTGAGCGCAACGCAGCCGTACCCCCGGCGGAGCGCATCCTGCTCGGGGCGTTGTTCATGAAAGCAGCAGCGCTTGCGGCTGGCAAGGTGAGCGAGATGAACGGGCACTATGGCCCGGACGGGTTTACGCCGGCGCCTGACGTCAACCTTGGCGTTGCGGTTGCCCTGCGGGGCGGCGGGCTGATCGCGCCAGCGATCCCCAGGGCCGACACCCTTGCCCTTCCAGACCTGATGGCGGCGATGAAGGACCTCGTGGCCCGCGCGCGCGCCATGCGCCTGCGGTCTTCCGAAATGTCGAACGGAACGCTCACCGTCTCCAGCCTCGGAGAGTCGGGAGCGGACGCGATGGCCGGCATCATCTTTCCGCCGCAGGTCGCGTTGCTGGCAATCGGCGCGCCAAAGCTCAGGCCCTGGGTCGTGGACGGCGCCGTCGTGCCGCGCAGACTCATCACCTTCACGCTCTCGGCGGACCACCGCGTCAGCGATGGCCGACAGGCCAACAGGTTCCTCGCCGAGATCGACACATTGCTGCAAACACCGGAGGCCCTATGACACATGACGACATCCGCACCGCATTCCTCGAAGAGTTGGTGAAGGTCGCACCGGACCTGGACCCGGAAGGCATCAGCGACACCGACCATATACAGGACGATCTGGAGCTCGATTCGATGGATGTGCTGAACCTGGTTGCCGCGCTGCACGTCCGGTTCGGCGTGGACATTCCGGAGCCAGACTACATCCAGATCGCCACCCCCGCACTGGCAGCCGCCTACCTCGCAACGCGCTTGGCGGCATGATCCAGCCCGAGCGTCACCGCCGGATCATCTTGACAAGTTCCGGCACGATGACGAGCGGCAGGGCGAGGATCAGGATCATTTCCCACTCGCCCCTGCCGAGCGCGGTGGTGTGCAGCAGCACTTGTAGTGGGGACCAATAGACCGCCGCGACCTGCGCGAACACCATCGCTGCAAACGCCAGCAACAGCGCCGGGTTCGTGAGCCATCCGATTTTCCAGCACGGGTCTCGCAGCGAGCGAAAGGCAAAGACGCTGACCTTTTCGAACAGGACCATCCCGGTGAAGGCCGCTGTTCGGGCCAGGTCGGTTCCGGCATCCAGCAGGCTGTAGAATATCCACAGGCTGGCACCGCCGGTGTACATCCCGAAGGCCAGAATGATCGGCAGCGCCGACATGTCCAGCAGCCGCTTGTGCCGATCGCGCGGCGGCACCTGCATCTGGCCCGGTTCCGACTTTTCCAGACCGAGCGCCACCGCCGTCACGCCGTCGGTGACGAGGTTCATCCAGAGAATTTGCGTCGGCAAAAAGATCAGCGGCCCCCCGATCAGCAAGTTGGCCAGCAACGCGATGACTTCGCCGGTGTTGGAGGACAACAGGTACCGCACGAATTTGCGGATGTTCTCGAACTGTCGCCTGCCTTCGCGCACAGCACGCACGATCGTCGCGTAATTGTCGTCCAGCAGCACAAGGTCGGAGGCATCCTTGGCCACCTCGGTGCCACGGATGCCCATGGACAGGCCGATATCCGCCTTTTTCAATGCGGGCGCGTCGTTCACGCCGTCTCCGGTCATTGCCACCACCGCGCCACCGGCCTGCAACGCGGCGACGATCCGCAGCTTGTCGGCCGGTTGAACGCGGGCAAAGACGACATCGCCGCGCAACGCCTGTGTCAGGGCATCATCGTCCATTCCGGCAAGGTCGGCGCTGGTCAGGGCACGTTCGGCCGGAATGTCCAGCAGGCCGGCGATGTGGCGGGCCGTGGCCGGGTGATCGCCCGTGATCATGATCGTGCGGATCCCGGCCCGGGCTGCCAGGCGGACGGCGTCCCGTACCTCTTCGCGCGGGGGGTCCACCATCCCGACCAGCCCGAGAAACGCCAGGTCTGCCTCCTCGATCCGTTCCTGCCCGACCGATCGGGAGGCAAGCGCGATCGTGCGAAGGCCTTGTTCGGCCATACGTTCGATGGCGGTGGTGATTGCGGCGCGTTGATCGTCTTGCATCGGCACAGGGCCGTCGGCGGTCTGAACCTGGGTGCAGATCTGCAGGATCCGCTCGGGCGCGCCCTTGGTGTGCACCGTCCAACCGTCGGAATGCCGTTCCAGAACGCTCATCCGCTTGCGATCACTGGTGAACGGCAGTTCCGCGACAATCTTGTCGGGTTCCACCGGATCAGCCCATGCCTTGGCCGCCAGCATCACCAAAGCGCCTTCGGTCGGTTCTCCGATCATGTTCCAGCCGGTGTCTGTACGGATCAGGCGGGCATGAGAGCATATCTGCGCGGTCTGACACAGACCGGCCAACACTGGATCGGCGGCGGCGCGCACCTTTTCCCCATTGACCGCAACGTGCCCCGCAGGGTCGCCACCGCTGCCTGTCACGATGTATTCCGCGTCGGCGCTCCGGATCACGCTGGCGGTCATCTTGTTTTCCGTCAGCGTGCCGGTCTTGTCGGTGCAGATGACACTCGCTGCGCCGAGAGTCTCCACCGCGCGCAGGTTCCGCACCAGCGCCTGTTGTCTGGCCATTGCCGCAGCGCCGAGCGCCAGCGTGACCGTCACCACCGCAGGCAACCCCTCGGGCACCATCGCCACCGCCAGAGACAGGCCCAGCATGAACACCTGCATCGGGCCACGATCCGCCCAAAACGCGGCGATCATGATCACCGCCGCCGCCCCGATGGCCAGCATCCCCAGTTGCTGGGCCAGCCCGTGCATCTCTCGCTGCAATTGTGTCGGCGTGTCGCGCACCGAAGCGGTCATCGTGGCAATTTGGCCAAACCGTGTTTCCTGCCCGATCCGGGTGACACTGGCCTCGGCGTGGCCGCCCAGAATGGTCGTGCCCGACGCAACGTCATCGCCCGACGCACGCGAGACTGGCACGGATTCGCCGGTCAGGACGCTTTCGTCCACCATCAACCCGGCCTCCCGCGTGACAACGGCATCGGCCGGAATCCTGTCTCCTTCGGCCAGCAGGATCAGGTCACCCGGTACGATCTCGCGGGCGGGGATTGTGTGTTCGATTCCATCCCGGACCACCAGGGCCTCTGGTGACAGCATCCGCCGCAAGGCCTGCATCGTGTTTTCAGCCCGCCATTCCTGGACGAAACCGAGAACGGCATTCAGCAGGACAACCGCAAAAATCGCGATGGAATCCGCCAGTTCCCCGACCACGAGCGAGATGATCGCCGCCACGATCAGCAACACCACGAGCAGGTCGGAGAATTGCTTTGCGAGCATGAACAGCGCGGACGGCGGCTTGCCCTCCGGCAATTCGTTCCAGCCGTGCTCCCGGCGAAGCCCGGCGACGTCACGCTCATTGAGACCACGTTGCATGCACCCGCCTCCTGATTCAGTGGTGCCGGCGTAGGGTAACGAAAGCTGAAGCGTTGGCGTTGACCGGGATCAACCAGCCCGATCGCCATCGCGGGCCAACCGGGTCGGCGTCCACGCGGGCCACGCCGGTATCCTCTGCCGCCCGGCCCAGATCGGTGATGAACCGTTCAGGTTCCTGTACCTTGATCCCCTCTTTGATAAAGGGGGCGAGCATGAGCGCAAGAGGGTCGGCCCCGCCCACGGCAAGGTCGGTGACCGTTCACTGCACGGCCGGCGAGCGGGTTGTGCCGCCGGGAAATTCGAGTGGTTGAACGGTGAAACCGTCGCCGGTGGCGATGATCGGTTGCCTGTGATCGTCGCCCTGACCGCATCTGTGGAGATGTCGAGCGTCGGGTTTCGCAAGTTGCGCACCAACGTTCCCTCAATCAGCTCTCGGGTCAGACGGCCAACATTTTCGTGCGCCATCGTGATCCGCGCCGGTCCGCTGTTCAGATAACCTTTCTCTACGCTTTTGGCCGCGCCTTCCACCACCCGGTCAAGGGATATCGAAGCATCGCGGCCGATTGGGCGGGCAGTCGCCGGGGGGTGAGTATCCGGGGCACCAGAGGAGCGCAGGTGGAGAGAAGGTCCATGCGGCTGTCCCGGCACATCTCGGCGGTCGAAACATCGCGACCCGCCACCGTCCCGACCGCCCGCCAAGCCCTTCCCCTCTACGGCGCGCGGCCTCGCCATAGCCGAGTCCGCCCCAGGCACGGACCGGCCAGTTGCCTGTCGTTGAGGCAGTTTCGCCCACCAAGATCGACGCATGGGCGTGATGGTGCAGGACCGCCGACCCCGGGAGGCCAGTCTGGTACGCCCACTCTTTGGCCGCCACCCACAGGTGGGGGGCGCAGACGATCGTCCCTGCCGAGGGGCCTCACAGGTTCTGCAAGCTGTCGATGGAGCGTCCAAGACGTGCCAACGCGCGGGATATCTCACATCTCCAGATGCGGCGAGACAATCGCCGGTGGCCGAACCCGAACGTCACGATCATCTCTGTCAGAACGCCTACGCCCGGGACAGGGGCCACGACAGGCTGCCCAAGATCCAGTCCTTTGGCGCAGCCGCAACGGCGTCCGGCCACTCCTGATCGGGCGCAGAACCGGGTCGTCCGCTGGCCGGGCAATTGACCGGTCGTGGTGCAGAAACAGGTCCGCCACGGTGGCGAGCCCGGCGTCGGCCCCCGCAACATCAGCCCATATTCGCTCGTCGCTGATGTTGCCCGAGGTGGCGACCACGGGAAGATCAGGCTGGCCCAGCAGCCGGTGGCGCGGCAGAGAGCCCGGCAGGAACAGTCCGACCTTGGCACTCCCGGGGTGCAACCGATGGCGCCAGTACATTGGGCCGGCGGGGCGCGATCAGGGCAACCGGCCACGACGGATCACGCAACCCGTCTTCAGCACGGGCACCGACCTGTCCCAAGGTCTGAATCTTCGCCAACCCATCCGCATCGGTTTGCCGGTCGATCTCCGCAAGCGGCTTGTCGGGGCATCCCTTGCGCGGCCTGACCCCGGATGCGGCCGCCTCGCTGGTTACACGCGAAGAGCGATGATGCCGCCCGCCATCAGGACCGCCCAGCCCGCGTCAGCGCCAGTTCACCCAGAACTACCGCGTCACCAGCGCCACGGCACCAAATTCCGGGGCCGCAGTCCGGGCGAGCGATGGGTTCAGCGTGACGGCGGCGGTCGCTGAGGGCATCATGTTCGGCCTGCAAGGCCGCTCGCATCGGGAATTCGGCCATCACCGTATTGGCCTGGTACTACCCCATCGTGCCTATGACCGTGTGGCGCGGCCCGCACTGGGTGCACGTGATGAACGGATGACGATAGCGTCGGTTCGCTGTCAATCGCCCGCGTCACGAACGGCTGCCGCGCCGCCGGAAATCCGCCGGACGTCACCACAGAAGTGTAACAATTGTCCAGCCGTGGTTGCCTCGTTTGCACTGGATTCCGCACGAAACGGATCGCGGCCAACGGCGATGTGGCATGGAACCCGGCGACCGCCGTCGGCACACCGTGTGTGTCGGGGCCTTGTCCCATTCTTCGGGGTTGGTCACCCTGCAGACCTGTCCGGGCCCAATCAGCGCATCGACCCCGCCGTCGCCAGAGGTCAGCAACATCTTGACCGCGGGCCATGAGCGCCACGCCCAGGCCATGACACACAGGTGTTCTGGCCCACCCTATGTCGACATCGCCGCAATCGGCGCTGCCGTCGCCTCGAACCCCGCCGCAAAACACGCCCCGTCTGTCCGGTCAGGGCCCATTTGATCGCCTGCCGTGTGTCCTGCTTGGGGCAAACGCAGACGAGGCAATCGGAGCCGGGGATGATTGCGACCCTTTCTGGCAGGATACTTCACAGACCGGCCTGCGAGATGGAGCGTTGATGCCTGCCGCAAGCGGTCATGATCCGAACCCGGGATCGCAACGCATCAATGGCAGCGGCCAACCAGTCGCTCCAGTCGACCATCCCTGAAACCACTCGCGCCGACGCGCCCGCAACCGTGGCCGTATTCCTCAAGTGTCGGACCCACTTGCGCGTCTGCCCCCGATCGAACTCAAACATCACCGGTGCCTCATCGCGCGTGGTCAACAGCACCAGGTCCGCCGCGCGAAACGTCACCGGCCTTTTCGACGGTTTGTTATCGCCTTTCGGGGTCGACAGCAGTGCGATGTTGAAATGCTGTCCTAGATCGACACAAGCCGGACAGGCAAGGTTGCCGACGCTCTCGATGCACCGGATGTCCACCCCGCCGGGAGCCACCCGGCCCAGGGCCAACTTGACCATGGCCGCATTCAGGTGACACGCAATTCCGGTACAAACCTGCTCGACCAAAAGCCCGCAAGCGATTGGTATCGCTATCGAATTGAAGGTCCCTGACGATGACCGCCATACACCGTATTCCGGCAAGTCGCCGGACGATCGCCTCCCGAAGCGCGTGTCGACCCGCACGCTCACCCGTCGCACCGCCAACACATGGGCCTCCCGACGATGACGTCGAATTGGTCGATCACCGCCCGTCAGAGGGAGACCTCATGCATCGGCGCCACCGGCTTGCGACGGGAGGGCCAAGCTGCAGGCCATGCCGCCTCGGCCACCTTCTTGATGAAATACCTGACATCGACGAGCACACAATCCCCCGGAGCGGGGGCATCGTGCTGAAGCAGAAAGAGGTTCTCGTCCCGTACCAGGCCGACTGCTTCGCAGACGGCCTTCACACTATCGATGCTACGAAGGCGCTCTGAACCGCCAGACAAACGATGGATCCTCCCAGGTCTTGACGTCTGCAAGCCTACCAGAACTGAGTGTTCTGCCGTTTCTCTAATCTATGCCCGTTCAGGCAGCTATGTCCGGCAGCTGTGATGTCGCCCGTCCCGGCTCGCAGCCTGCCAAAATGTCAGCCCTTTCCTGACGGGCAGGGCCCCACCTAGCCCCAGGCAGAAGCGAGCATTCGCACTGCGGTCACTGCGAGAAACGCCGCAAACCCGCGCTTGACCCACTTGCCGTCGACGCTGTGGGCAAAACGTGCGCCAATCGGTGCCAGAAAGATCGTGAACGGAATGATGATGGCGACGGCCGGGAGGCTGACGTATCCGAGCGACGCCGGCGGCCGACCCGGAATTCCCCAACCCGAAAACACGAAACCTGCCACGGCGGGCAGCGCGATGATCAATCCGAAGGCCGCTGCGGTTCCGACCGCCATCCGGATCGGGACCGAGAACGCCACGAGGGTCGGCACGCCGAGGGTCCCGCCGCCAATCCCCATGAGGGACGAGACCAGCCCGATGGTGCCTGCGATTGTCACGTTCAGCGGTTTCGACGTTGGCAGATGATCCGACACGACCAGCGACTTCGGCGTGGCGAGGTTGACGGCCACACAGAGCGCCACGACACCAAAGACCACCTTCAACCCGTCCGGATCGATCAAACGGGCAAGCAACCCGCCCGACAGGGCGCCAAGCCCGATCGGGATGGCCCAGGACCGGACAAGGGAAAGGTCGACCGACCCTCGTCCGTGGTGGGCCCGAACAGAGGACACCGAGGTGAAGATGATCGTTGCCAGCGACGTGGCAACCGCCATGTGCATGGACAACTCCTGCGGAAAATCGATCAGGGTGAAAAGCCAGAACAGCACCGGGACAAGGACAATACCGCCTCCGACGCCCAGAAACCCCGCAATCAATCCTGCAACAATGGCGGCAAGCCCAAGCCCGAGGGCAATGCCGACAAGATCGGCGCTGGTGAATGTGTGTGTCATCTGTGCTGGCTGTCCCTCTGCGCCCGGGCGCAAACTGTTTTCAGGCGCTGCCGTTTCGATTCCGGGCCGGGTCGCGCAGGCGTTCCGATCCCGAGCCAAACATTGGCGTCGGGGCCCAGTCTATCGCGATGGTCATCGGGCGCAATGCGCGGTTCCCGCCGCCTCGGAAAACAGTGCCCCTTGGGGCGAATTCCTGCGTCAGAAATCCGGTTATCTGAAGGGTCTTGCAGCCCGGAACGCGGCCAGATCTGTGTTTTGTGTCTGGTCGTCGCCCCGCATGGTTGGGAAACCCCGCCGCCAGAAGTAGGATGTATTTTTTGGCGGCGGGGTTGGTTCTGGTTTTACTGTCCGAGCATTGCGGGGAGT
>CANLZY010000012.1 GCA_947495685.1 uncultured Tropicimonas sp. | reverse complement strand
TCGCCGGTCCTCCCACACATTGCAGGAATTGAATCAGCCGGATGCCCTTCGATCAAGCATGAGGTTTTCAACGAAATAGGCGGATTCTGTAGAAAAACATCGTGTTGCGAACGCAGAGAACTGTGGACTGGTGACAGCGCATGCACCTTTCCTGTCAGACGTCTCGCGGTTTCTGCGGCGCAGGAAAGATCTTGGCCAACGTCCGAAGGGTCTCGGCGGTTGCGGCGAGGCGGAATTCGTCATTTGCGCCGTTCGGACCCCGTTATCGGAGCCGGTTGAGGCCGAGTATCCGCTTCAGATGAGCGAACAGCATCTCGACCTTCTTCCGAAGCTTCATCGAGATCTCGTATTGCTGGTTTTCGCGATGTCGCGGGCGACCTGGCGGGCGTCTTCATGTTCCGCGCGGGTGATCTTTCGAGCATCGGCATTCGGGCAGCATTTTGATTTGGACGGACAGGCCAGACAGGTCTGTTTCAACGCCTGGTATTTGGCGACGCCCTTCCGGGTCGGTCCCCGGTTCGGATCCGAGTGGTTTCGGCGGAACTGTTTCAGCGCTTCGCCTTCCGGGCAGATGTATTGGTTGGTCTCGGCGTCCCACTCAAAATCGGTGCGGCTCCATGTCCCATCCTTGCGCCCGGCCCGATCGAACACGGGGATGTGGGGAGCAATCTCGCGCTTCACCAACCAGTCCAGCATGGGCCAGATCCATGGGCGGCGTCCGCGATGAGCCGCTCGGGGTGGAGGCCAAATTGATCTTTGACCCGCCCCAACATCGAACCCACGGAGCCCACCTCTGCTTGCCGGATGGATCTGGTGGCCTCGAGACCGACAATCACGCTGTGGTCGGTGTCGATCAGGTCGTTCGCAGAATATGCAGAGAAAGCCGGACCTTTACGTGCGTTCGTCGGACAGATGATCCCCCGGATTTTTTGCCGACGCTCCTCACTCCACTGGCTGGAGGGGTCGGAATGAGAGGTGAACGTCGGCTCGACGGTCGTCGCAGCACCAAAGGCCGCATCATCAAGCATGTCGAGATGTTCACGCACCGCGCGCGGTGCATCGTCTGGAGTGATTGTAGACGCGTCCCAGTCGGCTTTCGGGGTTGAGTTTTGCTTGTTCGCGTCCGCCTCCCCTCTCGGGCATGTAAACATGCCCTGCCGGGCAACGGATCAGGCTGGCATCTGCCGCAAAGCGCTGACCGGAGACCAGACCGTCAGCAATGCAACGCGCTACAGTCGCCTCGAGCAGATGCCGGAGCAGATCGCTGTCACGGAACCGGCCGTGCCTGTTCTTGGAAAAGGTGGAGTGATCCGGCACGGGGTCTGTCAGATCGAGACGACAGAACCAACGGTACGCCAGGTTCAGATGCGCCTCTTCACAGAGCCGCCGCTCGGAACGGATCCCGAGACAATACCCGACCAGCAACATGCGGATCAGCAGTTCAGGATCAATCGAAGGGCGGCCTGTGTGGCTGCAGAACTCCGCCAGGTGCGGACGGATACTGCTCAGATCGACAAACCGGTCGATCGACCGCAGCAGATGATTTTCCGGCACATGATCCTCACTAGAAAACTCGTAGAACAGCGCCGCATGCGCTTCCTGCTTCGGTCCCATCATCGCAGTCAATCCCCTGCATCAATGCAGAAATTGAATCAGTCCAAGCGCATTCGATCAACGAGAGCTTTTCAACGAAAAGCGCCCTACCTGAATATTGCTGCAACAGCGATATAGGCGAACATGGGAAGCTTCGCGCCTCTTCGTTCTTCATGTATTCACGTCGAGTGCAAACTTTTGGTCGCGGGGCAAACTTTTTCGCGAACCAACAGATGGGGGCGCCGCTGTGGCAGAGCCCCCTATGCCTACCAGATCAATTGAACGCTTCGGCCCGTTCGATCAGGTCGTCCAGATTCGGCTCCTGCGGGTTGCGCGGCTTGCCCGGGTGTATGATGCTGACCTGACAGCTTTCCGCCGCTTCGACCAATTGCCGGTAGGTTCCGCCATCCGGGTCGGCGACATAGGCCTGCATGTTTTCGTTGTAGGCAAACAGGGATTTGCTGATCTGGGTGCATTCATTGCAGGTCGTGCAACGCGCAGTTTCTATCCAGGGTCCGTCATCAGACGTCTTGTCGGGCGTGACTTCCGGCCCATCGATTGCCGTGGACGCGACGACGGGCGTTGGCGCTTGCACGTCAGCCACCGGCACCATGGACGGCGCGGGTGGTTCTGCAGTGCGCGCGGCAGATTCGCGGGCCTTGCGCTCGTCCGCCAGCAGTTTCAGCGCGTGGGAGTTGTTGATCCCGGCAAGTTCCTGCAACCGGCGCCACGCATCGTTGCAGCGCCGCGCCGCCTCGGTGATCTTGTCATCGACCACGATCCGCACCATCCGGTCATCCGGGTCCACGCCACAGACATAGGGTTTGTGCAGATACTCGGCAGCGCCGGTTTCCTTGAGCCAGTCGCAGACAGGCACCATTGTGGTCGTCCATTCCACCCGCGTCTGCGAATGGCAGAATCGGGCGTACCGTTGATCACAAACGGCAAAGTCGGCAAAGGTGAATGCCACCGATTCCGACTGTCGCTGTCCGATCGCATCCTCGAAGGCGAGGTCGTGTTGCGGCCAGTCGACGTCGTTCTGCGGATTGTCAGACAGATCGAACCGACGCGCCCAATCCGGGCCGGCCGTGGGGTCATAGGTGAAACTTGGGAAGGCCCGCGATTCCGTCGCCGCAGCCGACAGGATATACGCGGGAATGCCGGGCGCCGTTGCCGTGGCGCCGGAATAGATGCTGAACAGCGCCGGCCCGTCGAAGTGCAGCCCCCCAACCAGCCGGTCGCGCATTCGATAGAGGTGCGCGCTGGCCGATTGCAGCACAAAGGCGTTGTTGAGCCCCATCGCCATGGCCGCCAATCGCGCCGTCCCGGCGGCAAGCGAGGCCCGTGGCGGTTCGGGCGAAGTGGCACCGAGAATATCATCGGTCTGGATAAGGATGGTGATCGGCAACTGGCTGGCCAGCGCCTCGAAGGCACGGGTAATTTCTGTCGGGTCGGTCACGCCGTCGCGCAGGAACACCAGCGATGATGGCAGCAACCCCATCTGATCTGATGTCAGATCGCTTTCGTCGAACTGTTCAAAGATCGGGTCGTGCAACTCGGCGCGGTACTTGTTCTCGACCTCCAGTTCGGCAATCGTCAGTGCCTTGGTGAAGTCGAGCACATCCGGCAACCGTTCCCTGAGAGCATCTAGGGCCGCCGAGCAACTGTCGAACGTGTAGCTGTAGGTTTCGCGGCGGTTGGCGCAGAAATGCGAGGCGCGCCCGGGGGCATAGAACGGCTGGCATTTCAGAACCGCCAGAACCTTCCGGATCCGCTCCACCCGGTCATTTGGAATGCGGTCTTCGGGACGCGCCCGCGCCAGAACCGCCGACAAGGCTCCGAAATCGACAGATCCGTCCCGATGGGCGCCCATGGCCGATTCCAGCGCCTTCGGCCCATGCGCCTCGTCGGATTTCATGAAGTCGGACTTCAGGATGTCCGACAGCCGCAGGATCAACCCGTCGACCCGCTTGCGGAACCGGCGCGCGCGCTCGGCATGTACGGCTTCCCAGGCGTGGGTCAGAACCTTTCCGGGCGTCCCGGCGTCGCAACCGATCACCAGGCCATCAACCTTCAATGCCCGTCGCGCAGTGTCCAGATTGGTATCAAGCGGGCCGAACGGTGCCTCGCCACTCTGTCGGATCAGGTCGGCGGACAACTCGCGCCAGAGGTCGGACAACCTGCCCTCCTGACCTTCGGCAACGGCGTGCCGAATCCGCATTTCCAGCCGCAGCACCTGCTGGCGCAAGGCCTCGCCCGCCGGCCCTGGCGTGGCCGTCGCCCTGAGCACATTGTCAATGATCCGGCTGAGCGGACGGAACAAGTGCTGGCCATCCATGCTCTCGGTCAAAACCAACGGGTAATCGTAGCGCAGTTCCTCCAGTCCGGCATAGCGGGCAAGCAATGCCGGACGCAGTGGCGCTACGGACATCGGCGGCGCAGAGGCGTTTCCGGTGGCGATCGGGGTATGTTGCATGACCGGTTACTCCGTGCTGCCTGCGGGATCGGCCGAGTCTGGCCAGATCCCGACCTTGTCGAATTCCTCGTCCAGAACTGTCTTTACCAGCGCGGGCGTATTGGGCCGCTCGCCGGCGCGCAGGTCGTCGTAGCAGGGCACGGACGGGTCGTTGTACAGTATGCCGACCGGGATCTCCTCTTGCATCGAGGCAATCGCCAGCGCGCGCGGCATATCGAGCGGATCGTGGGTTTCCTGATTCTTGTAGACCCGGGACACCTCGGGCTTCAGACGCAGCCCATCGGAATGGGTGAGGATCCGCATCTTCATCGGGTCCCGCACCCAGTCGTCAAAGCGGTGGCCCATGAACTCCGGACACCGTTGCAACACGCGGACGAACGACAGCCCCCGATGTTGGTGAGCCTTCCGCAGGATCTCGTAGAGCAGGTCCGGAATCCAGTCGACGGCCTGGGCGACGAACGACACGTTCGCCACGCCGAGGGTGACGGACAAGGGGTTGAGCGGGTTCAGCGCCGCGCCATAGGGCGTGGTGTTGCTTTTCAATCCCTTGGGGGAGGTCGGCGAGGCCTGTTTCTTGGTCAAACCGTAGACCTGGTTGTCATGCAGCAGCACGGTCAGGTTCATGTTGTAGCGGATCGCGTGCAACCAGTGCGCGGCGCCGATTGAACAATTGTCGCCGTCGCCGGTGGTGACAAAGACATTCAGGTCGGGCCGACGGATCTTGATACCCTCGGCAATTGGCAGCGCGCGCCCGTGAATGCCATGAAACCCGTAAGCGTTCATGTAGTGCGGCAACCGCGACGAACATCCGATGCCCGAGACGCAGACAGTCTTTTCCGGGGGCAGTTGCTCGTCCCGGCACAGACGCTGCATGGCGGTCAGGATCGCGTTGTCACCACAGCCCGCACACCAGCGCGGCGCGATCTCGCTCTGGTAATCGGACATCTGATAGTCGGTCTGCACCATCTGCATCAGGCACTGACTCATGGAAGCGGTCATTGTTCCCCCTCCGCGGTTTCGAGTTTGGCGAGCGCGGCTTGCATTATGGCAGACGGCTTCAGCGGCTGTCCTCGCGCCTTGCCCCAGCAATCGACATCGACCAGCCATCGGGCCCGCAACAGAAGCGCCAAGCTGGAGAGGCGGCGGTTGTCGTCATTGATCAACGGATCGTCCTTGGGATCGTTCCAGTTGTTTTCGATGGTCATCACCTTGCCGAACCGTTTCATGACCGCGTCGATCCCGGAGGCCATGGGTTGCAGGTATTTCAGGTGCAGCGACGACACCTTGTGCCCCTGTGCCCTGAGGGCCGTCACGGCCTCTTCGATTGCACCCTTGGTGCTGCCCCAGCCGATCAGCAACAGGTCGCCATCGTCGCCACCAAAGACCGGTGCAAGCCGCAGCGTGGTCTGGAAGGCGGCGAGCTTGCGGCTGCGCTGCAGCAGGCCCTCCTCGTTGATCGCCGCGTCATAGGCGACATGGCTGTCCCGGTCATGGGCCAATCCGGTCAGACAGTGCATGCCGTTTGGCTGGCCGGGAATGAACCGCGTCGCAATCCCGGTGCGCGCGTCCCAGTCATAGGGTTTGGCATCCTCAGGTACCGCGCTCTGGTTGATCGGCGGGGCGAGCCAGTCGGGGTTGAATACTGGCCGCTCGAACGGTTGTTGCGCGGTGGCCAGGCTGGCATCCGACAGGATGATGACCACCATGTTGAAGGTCTCGGCGATCTTGCGGGCGGTGATGACCGAATAGAAACACTCCTCGATGGACGACACGGCCATCACGACCTTGGGCGCATCGCCATGACCGCCAAACATCGCGGCCATCAGATCGCCCTGCTCCACCTTTGTGGGTAGGCCGGTGCTGGGGCCGCCGCGCTGCACGTCGATCACCACCAGCGGGATTTCGGCCATCACCGCCAGCCCGAGCGCCTCCTGCTTGAGCGACAGACCGGGCCCCGAGGTGATCGTCACCGCACATTTTCCAGCATAGCTGGCGCCGATGGCAAAGGTGGCGGCGGAAATCTCGTCTTCGGCCTGGTGGACGACGCAACCGACCTTCTCGAAGATACTGCTGAGGTAGTGTGACGCAGATGTCGCCGGAGTTATCGGATACATCGCGCAGACTTCCATCCCCGAAGCGACCACCCCGAGCGCCAGTGCCGCGTTGCCGTTCATCACCACCTGCCGGGCCGCGACGGGTGGCGCTGGCACCTTGTATTTCAGGTCGAGATTGGCATCGGCCCAGGCCCACCCGGCGTCCAGCAACTCCAGGTTGGCGTTGATGATCTTCTGGTCTTTCTTTGCGAAGATGAACCTCACCTGCGCCCGCGCCACCTCGGCATCCAGCGAGTAGATCGCGCAGAGCATGCCCAGGACGAACATGTTCTTGCCCTTGCGCGGGTCGGGTACGTACTTCTGGCATTCCGCTGCCATAGGAACCTCGTAAACCCGATAACCGTCGGCCCGCACCCCGGCCACAACCTTGGCATAGGCGGCGACAATCGCCGGGTCGGGATCGTTCTGCCAGGCATTCTCGATCAGGATCGTGCCACCCGGCTTGATCTCGCCCGCATGCAGGCGGCTCAACAGGACCTGTTCGTTGAAGGCCACCACCAGGTCAGCCGCGTCGCCGACGTTGGTGACCGGCCCGGAGGCGAACCGCACCCGGTTGCCGCTGGCACCGGCAACCGAGCGGTGCGGTGGTTGGATCTCCGCGGGAATGATCTCCACCGTCCAGATCCCATTGCCCATCCGGGCCGCGATTGCCGCCAGCGACTGGCCGCATCGTTGCGCGCCTTCGCCGGAATCGCTGACGATCTCAACGATGCTTTCCGCCAACACCTCGGCCGGGCGTGGCCGTGATGGGGTCGGGTCGGGGTCGTGCCGGAACTCGGCTGTCCCGGCGAAGTCTTGTCTGCCATCCGAAGTCATTGCCGTCGCTCCGTTTCTTTATAGCTGCCGAATATGTGTGAAGTTCTGCTCGGCCAGGTCCATGCCGAACAGGGCGCCGTCAAAGCCCGCTCGCTCTGGCTGGTAGACAACCTCGCTGTCGCGAATGCCCAGATAACGACGGATGGAGCGCGCGGCGCGGCGGCCGGCTCCCATGGCCAGGATCACTGTGGCCGCGCCAGTCACGATGTCGCCACCTGCGTAGACCCCCGCCAACGACGTGGCGAGGTCGTCGTCCGTGTCGATGTAGCCCCATTTGTTCAGACGGATGCTGGACGTCTGGCCAAGGATCGGGTTGGGCGATGTGCCGATGGCATACACCACCGTGTCGGCCTCGAAGTCGAATTCACTGCCCTCGATCGGCACCGGACGGCGCCGCCCCGAGGCATCCGGATCGCCCAGTTCCATCTGCACGCAGCGGATCGCCCGCACGCGGTTGGTCTCGTCTCCCAGGATCTCTACCGGAGCGGTCAGCCAGTGAAATTCGATCCCTTCCTCCTGCGCGTGGTGCAGTTCTTCCTTGCGGGCCGGACACTCGGCATCGGTGCGCCGATAAACGCAATGGACCTCTTCGGCGCCCAGTCGCAGCGACACCCGCATCGCGTCCATCGCGGTGTTGCCCGCCCCGATCACCGCAACGCGGCGCCCCAGGCCAAGCGGTGTGTCATGGTTCGGAAAATCATCCGCATGCATCAGGTTGCAACGGGTCAGCAACTCGTTCGCCGACAGAACGCCGTTCAGGTTTTCGCCGGGGATGTCCATGAATTTCGGCGTGCCCGCACCGGTGCCGACAAAGACCGCATCAAAGTCCATTTCACCCAGCATCTGCTCGATCGTGAACAGTCGCCCGACCAGGGTATTGCAACGGATCTCGACCCCGAGCGCCTCGAGGTTGCCGATCTCGGCATCGACCACGCTGTTGGGCAGGCGGAATTCCGGAATGCCATAGCGCAGCACCCCGCCCGGCGCATGCAGCGCCTCGAAGACGGTGACGGCACAGCCGGCCTTGGCGAGGTCGGCCGCGCAGGCCATGCTCGACGGCCCGGACCCGACAACGCCGACGCGAAACCGGTTGGGTTCGATGTAGCTGGTCTTTTTCCAACCCTCCGCGATTGCCTTGTCGCCAAGCCAGCGTTCCAACCGCCCGATGGCAACCGGTTCCAGCGATCCGCCCACCGGGCAGACCCCCTCGCACTGGTCTTCCTGCGGGCAGACCCGACCGCAGACAGCAGGCAGCAAGGTCGAGTCAGTCAGGTGATCGTAGGCACCACGGAAGTCCTTCTGGATCATCTTGGCGATGAACCCCGGAATATCGATGTTGACCGGGCAGCCTTCGACACAGGCAGGTTGCGGGCACATCAGGCACCGCTCGCATTCCAGCAGGGCATTGCCCTGATCAAACCCAAGGGTCACCTCATCGAAGTTGGCCCGGCGGAGGTCGGGCGCCTGCACCGGCATCTCGGCACGCTCCTGCGGGATGCTACGGATCGTCTTTCGCGCCATTGTCAGTTGCTCCCGGTGTCGATCGTTGTGGCCGGTGCCGCGGCCAGCCGGCGGCAATGCTCGGACCAACGGTCCATCGCCTCCTGCTCTTCCGGCTTATAGCGCTGCAACCTTACCATCAGGTCATCAAAGTCGACGTCGTGGCCGTCGAAGTCAGGTCCATCGACACAGGCAAACCGGATGCGTCCGCCGACCCGGACCCGGCAACCGCCGCACATTCCAGTTCCGTCCACCATGATCGGGTTCAGGCTGACCATCGTCTTGATCCCGTGCGGCCGGGTAACCTCGGCACAGGCGCGCATCATGACCGGCGGCCCGATGGCAACCACTTCGTCGATATCGCCATGCGCCGCGATGGCGTTCTCGATGCCGTCGGTCACCAGCCCCTTTATCCCGGCAGAGCCGTCATCCGTGCAGATGATGAACTCGTCGCAGACCTCGCGGAATTTCTCTTCCCAGAATATCATGTTGCGATTGCGAAATCCGACCACCCCGATGACATAGGCGCCAGCCTCCTTGAAGGCGCGTGCCTGCGGAAAGATCGGCGCCACGCCAAGCCCCCCGCCAACACAGATCACCTTGCGCGCGTTCGACACCTTGCTCGGGATGCCCATCGGGCCGGTGATGCCGAACAATTCTCCACCCGCACGGCACCGCGCCTGCATCTCGCGGGTGGATTTTCCGACGGCCTGGATCACCAGCGTCACGCTACCCCTGTCGCGGTCGAAATCCGCGATCGTCAAGGGGATCCGCTCGCCCTGATCATCGGCCATGACAATGACGAATTGTCCCGGATGTGCCGCCCGTGCCATCGCCGGGTGCAGGATTTCCAACAGGAATGTCGTGTCGGAAAAGTCAGTCCGCTCCAGAATCGGGAACCCGGACGTTACCAGGTCCTCCGGTTGGCCGTGACTGTCATCAGACCGGGCGCCCGGCCCGGGTTCTCCATTCGTTTCGCGATTGGACATCCGCCCCTCCCGCCGCAACGGTCCTGGATTCAGTCGGGTACGCCCCGGCGTGATATCGGCCCAGGATCAATTGGCGCGACGCTACAGGACACGCCTTTCGCCACCATGATCTTGATCAAACACCGGCAGGGATTTCCTGTTCGTGGCCAAAGAGATCCAGTCCGGGAGGAATGCCGGCAACGCAGCGACCGACCAACGCCGACCAGGTTCGGGATGCAGCCGACTGGATGACAATTCCATCACCATTCCGGCGCATGAAACCGCGCCCACCGGGAAAGTAAAACTTTACTGAGCGAGTCATCAGTCTGGAAATGCAGACGCTCCTGGAACGCCTTGACCCCAGCGATCCGCGCGCCCAGTTCCGATGACGCCGGTTCGAGGCGTCTCCGGGTCGGGCGGCGTTGGTAAATGTCGAGGACGGGGGCGTGGCGGGTTTCCCGGCCACTCACCAGAATCGTGTCAGCGCGGAAGCCAGCCAAGACCCTCGTCGGTCGTGGTGCGCGGCTTGTATTCTGCCCCGATGGGCGCGGAGTAGCCCAACGTCTCCAGATGCGCGAAGATGTGCGGATACGAGACTTCGCCGCAATCCGGCTCTGTCCGGTCCGGCACCGACGCGATCTGGATGTGCCCGATGAACGGCATCCGGTCGGTCAGCCGACGCGTCAGGTCGCCCTCCATGATCTGCAGGTGATAGCAATCGAACATCAGCTTCAGGTTTGGCTTGTCGACCGCCTGGATCAACTCCACCGCCTGGGCGCTGGTCTGCAGGAAATAGCCCGGCGCATCATGGTGGTTGAGCGGTTCGATCAGGATCGTGATCCCCAGCGGCGCTGCGCGGCCACAGGCGTAGCGAAGGTTGGCGACGAACGTCTCCCGGGCATCCTTGCCTTTCGAGAATCCGGCCATCACATGAACCTTGGCGGCGCCGGTCGCCCGGGCGTAATCGATGGCTTGATCGATCGCGTTACGCGCATCGAGCTCCCGCCCGGGCAGCGCCGACAGGCCGTTTTCGCCCGGACGCCCACGCACCGTGTTCAGGCCCAGCATCGTCAGGCCGGTCTCGTTCAAGGCCGCAACGACGTCTTCGGCGGGCGTTTCATAGGGCCAGTGGCATTCCACGGCATCAAACCCGGCTCGCTTGGCGGCACGGATCGCGTCGGGCAGGGAATGCTCCGTCCAGAGGAATCCCAGGTTGGCGGAGAATTGGGTCATGTCAGGCCTCCCAGTCGACGTTGAATTTGGTCACAAGGCCCTGGATCTGGGCCTCTGTCAGAACGCGGGGCGACAGGCCGCGGGTGAGCATGGCCAGTTTTGCCGTTTCCTCCAGCTCTTCCATCGAATAACAGGCCGCCTCCAGATCCCGGGCCGCGACGACCGGCCCATGGTTGGCCAGCACAACGGCACTGCGTTTCCCGGCCAGCCCGCGGATCGCGTCGCCCATCGCCGGATCGCCCGGCATGAAATAGGGCAGCAGCTTCACCCGACCCAGCTTCATCACGCCATAGGCCGTGATCGGAGGCAGCATGTCCTCCGGGTCGGTGTCAGGAAGAACCGACAAGGCAACGGAGTGGGTCGAATGCAGGTGCACCACCGCACCGGTCTGGGCCGGGCGAGTCTCGTAGAACGCGGCGTGCAGCGCCACTTCCTTGGTCGGGGCGTCCCCTTCGATCAGCCGACGATCGGTGTCGAGCACTGACAGGCGCGCCGGGTCCAACCGACCAAAGCAACTGCCGGTGGGAGTCACGATCAACCGGCCATCGTCGAGCCGGGCCGAGATATTGCCACTCGCCCCCGGCGTCAGCCCGCGATCATACATGGACTTCGCGAACAGGCATATCTGCTCGCGCAAGCGCGCCTCGGCGCTCATGACATAGCATCCAGCTTGGCGAAGGCCTCGGTGAAAAACGCGACCGAGCCGAAGTTGCCGGATTTCAGGGTCATGGCGATCTGTTCGCCCTTGCTCTCGCACCAGGTCCACGGCACGCCCGGTGCGATTTCGTCGCCGATGGTCATCGCGGTAACGCCGAGCGCCTTGGTGACAGCACCCGAGGTTTCGCCCCCTGCCACGACGAAGCGGCGGACGCCAAGGTCGAGCGCATCCGTGGCCAGCTGTGCAAGCGCCGCCTCGACCAGTTCCCCTGCCTGTGCAACGCCCAGTTCTGCCTGCACCTTGGCAACGTCTTCCGGTTCAGCGGTGGCATAGACGATCTTTGCGGCGTCCGGATCCTGCGCGGCAAGCCAGTCGCGCGCCGCCTGCGCGCCGTTGGCCGCAAGTTCGAGCGGGTCAAGCTTGTAGGACGCTGCCTTGGGCAGGTAGTCGGCCACCTGCGCGCGGGTCATCGCCGAACAGCTGCCAGATAGCACGATGGCCCCCTTGCCAATCTCGGGTGGGGCGGCGCGTTTTGCAGATTCGGTGATTGCGCCCTCGCGCAGATAGATTCCGGGAAGAGGCATCGCGACGGCGCTTCCGCCGGTCATCAACGGCATCTTCTGGCAGGCTTCGGCGATGACCTGCAGATCCTCGTCGGCAACCGCGTCGATCACGACGTGAGCCACACCCTCCGCCTCCAGATCTGACAGCCGCTGCTTCAGCGCCTCTGCGCCGCGGGCAACCGTCAGCCGGTTGGCCAGCCCGACCTTGCCTGTCACCTGTGGCGCAATCAGGCGCATCAGGTTGCTGTCGCGCATTGGGGTCAGCGGGTGGTCTTTCATCGGGCTTTCAGCCAACGGCAGTTCACCCACGAAGAGGTTGCCCATGAAGATCGCGCGCCCGTTTTCCGGAAAGGCCGGGCAATACATCGTCTGGCTCGCGCCCAGATCGGCCATCAGTGCTTCGGCAACCGGGCCAATGTTACCCTCGGCCGTGCTGTCGAAGGTCGAGCAGTACTTCCAGAAAAACCGTTGCGCGCCGGCACGTTTCAACCAGTCCAAGGCGGCCCGCGTCTCGGCCACGGCATCGGCCACGGGGATCGTCCGGCACTTCAGGGCGATCACTTCAAAGGCGGCAGTATCTGCTGTCTCGGGTGCTTCGTCCGGCACCCCCATCCGCAAAGAAACCTTCACGCCGCTGCGGGCCAGCAGACCGGCAAGGTCCGTTGCCCCGGTGAAGTCATCCGCGATGCAGCCAAGTACGACAGCCATGATCATCTCCCTCGTGCCGAATGTTTTTTCCTGCCCTCTGTAGGGCGGCGCCGGCCCAGAATCGTGCGCGGCGGTCTGTTCGGGCCGCGCGCAGATGCGGCGGCCCGGAACGGTGATCAGGCCACGCCGGGAAGGCTGACGCCACCCTTTTTTGCCAAGATCTTGGCCACGGCGGCGTCATCCTCGCGACCGAGTCCGGCCTGGCTGGCCTCGGTGAACAAGGCCAGCGCCGTTTCCGACAGCGGGGTCGGACAGCCGCCATCGGCCTCGGAAACGACGATCCCGAGGTCCTTGACGAAAATGTCCACGGCCGAATGCGGGGTGTAGTCGCCCTTGACGACGTGCACGCCGCGGTTCTCGAACATCCACGAATTGCCCGCGCTGCCGCAGATGACGTCGTAGAGCGTCTCAAGATCGACGCCGACCTTTGCGCCCAGCGTCATCGCCTCGGCCATGGCGGCAATATGCACCCCGGCCAGCAACTGGTTGATCATCTTGACACGGCTGCCCTGGCCACAATTGTCGCCCAGCCGGAAGATCTTGGCCGAGACCGCCTCCAACGCCGGCATCACACCGGCAAAGGCCGCATCCGGCCCGGAGGCCATCAACGTCATCTCGCCCGCGGCCGCCTTGACCGACCCGCCCGATACCGGAGAGTCGAGGGCGACCATGCCCGCCGCGACAAGACGCTCGCAGAGGTCCGCCATGACGCTGGGTGCCATGGTCACGCAAAGCACGAAGGTGGTGCCGGGTCTCGCCGCCGCAACCGCGCCGGTGTCGCCAAAGAGCACCTGCTCGGTTTGCGCAGCGTTGACCACCACGACAAAGACAACGTCCGCGTCGGCCACGCCCTCGGCGGGGGTGGTGGCGCGCTTGCCACCTTCTGCCTCGAACTTCGCCAGGACCTCGTCACGGACATCGACCCCGGTGGTGGTGAACCCTTCGCGGAGGAGGGAGACAGCCGCCCCCCACCCCATGGAGCCCAGACCGATGACGGTTGCTTTCAACTTTTCAGACATCTTTCTCTCCAGTCTCGGCTCAGTTCTTCAGCATCTGCGGAAGCCAGAGCGCGATCTGCGGGTTGAGCAATACCAGGCTGAGCGCGACCAGCTGGATGCAGATGAAGGGGATCAGCGCCCGGAAGATTTCGGACAATGTCATGTCGTCTGGCGCCACCGATTTCAGGTAGAACGCGGCTGGTCCAAAGGGCGGCGAGATGAAGCTCACCTGCATGTTCATCGCGAACAGGATGCCGAACCAGATCGGGTCAAAGCCGAGCTTGACAACGATCGGCACAAAGATCGGCATGGTCAAGAGCGCGATACCGATCCAGTCCATGAACAGGCCCAGAACGATCAGGATTGCCATCATGATCAGGATGATGACGAGCGGCGATGCACCGGACCCCAGGATCGCATTCTCGATGAACCGGTTGCCGCCCATCAGGTTGTAGACACCAACCAGAGTGGATGCACCCAGGCCGATCCAGATGATCATGCCGCAGGTTTCCAGCGTCTGCCGGAGGCTGTCGCGGATCAGCGCCCAGCTGACCTCGCCACGCACCAGTGCCGAGACGAAGACACCGATCACACCCATGGCCGCCGCTTCGGTGACCGAGGCGACGCCGCCATAGATCGAGCCCAGCACCATGAAGGCAACGCCAGCCGGCAGGATCACGCCACGCAGTTTCTTGAGCTTCTCGCCAAACGGCATGTCCAGTTCGGCCGCGTCGATCGGCGGGGCCAGTTTGGGGTTCAGCGAGACGCGGGTGTAGATGTAGATGATGTAGAACAGACCCAGCATCGCACCCGGCGTGACAGTGGCCAGGAACAGGTCACCGATGGAGACGGAAGCCGTGAGCCCGTAGACGATCAGCACGATCGACGGCGGGATCATGGTACCGAGCGAACCGCCAGCACAGACCGTGCCGATGGCGAGGGCCCGGTTGTAGCCGAGGCGCAGCATTTGCGGCAGGGCGATCAGGCCCAGCAACACGATCTCGCCACCGATGATGCCCGAGATGGCCGCCAGGAAGATCGCAGCCACCAGCGTCTGGATGGCGACGCCGCCCTTGAGGCGACCGGCCACCAATTTCATCGCATCATAGAGGTCTCGTGCCATGCCGGAACGGTCGAGCAACGAGGCCATGAGCACGAACATCGGGATCGCGACCAGCACGTATTCGATCGTAAAGGAGTAGATCCGGCTGGACACCAGCGGCACACCCATCGGACCAAACCAGGCCAGGGTGAACAGGATGGCGATCAGACCCGTGACAAAGGCCAGCGGAATGCCGGTAAGGATCATCACCATGATAGAGCCGACCAGCAGTAGCGACCCGGTCTGAATGCCGAGATCGCGGCCATAGGTGAACAAGTAGTAGCCACCGGTGATCAGAAGGCCAAAGACGATGATAATCCCGATGATGGCCCCCAGCGACGGCTTTTCATCCGAGGACTGCCGGAACCCGGTACCTTTCCAGGCGACCCAGAGGTGACCGACGTTCTGCACCGACAGGACGCCGGCAGTGATCATCAGCGCCATCTTGATCAGCGCGGGGGTCATCGGGTTCCAGGCAGAGCCGGACCGTTCCACCCGGAAGTCGCCCTGGGGCGTGAACCATGAGGTCTCGACCATGGTGAGAGCCGCGTAGCATAGCGCCACCGAGAAGAAGAGCGACATCAGAGAGTTCACGAAGTCCAGCAACCGCCGGGTACCGCCCGAGGTGCCGAAATAGATCAGGCCGATGCGAATGTGCTTGTCGCCGGCAAGGCATTGCATGCCGCCGTAAAGGTAGCAGACAGCAACGAGGGCGATGACCGTCTCGTGTGCCCAGATAGTGGGAGAGTTGAAGAAGTACCGTGCGGCGATCTCGTAGATCGAGATGAAGGTCGCGATGGCGAACAAGAAGCTGACGACACCACCAAACCGGATGATGACCCGGTCAAGAGTGGTTCGAGGACCGGCGACTTCTTTTTCCTCGACCTTTTTCAAGGCGGCGATCTGCTCTTCGACTATCTGCGCTTCGGGCACAGGAGTAGCATTGGCGGTCATGCGAACCGTCTCCTGTCGAATTGGATTGGGTGGGATTGTCAGGCTCAAAAGCGAGGGGAGCGGGCGTGCCGCTCCCCTGCACGGGATAGTCCGTTACTCTTGGAGAAGACCAGCGGACACGAGGTAGGCCGTTACGCTCTCGTAGGCCTTGCCAGCCATTTCGGACCGTGTGGCCCAGTTGGCCCACTGGCCTTTCGCGATTGCGCGGAACTTGGCGCGCTCTTCATCGCTCCAGTTGATGATCGTGATGTCCGGATCTGCTTCGGCTTCGGCAGCGGCCTTGGCGTTCTGCACATCCAGCTGGGCGACCATATCGGCGGCAAAGACGGGGACGGAATCATTGAGGATCGCCTTGAGATCGTCGGGCAGATCATCATAGGTTGCCTTGTTGATCGACACCTCGATCACCGGCATCGAGTGGAAGCCGGGATAGAGCGGGTACTTGGCGAACTCGTGCATGCCCTGGGCGTGGTTGGTCGAGAACACCGTGTAGTCGGCAGCGTCGATCACGCCTTTTTCCAACGAAGTGTAGACCTCGGAGCCGGGCAGGTTCACCGGAGCGGCACCGGCAGCTGCAAAGACTTCCTGCACCATACCTTCAGGTGCGCGCATCTTGATGCCTTTCAGGTCGTCCACGCCATAGATCGGCTTGGTCGACAGGAAAGCTTCGACACCGGTTGCCGAGGCACCCAGGAACTGCAGGCCGTAAGGATTGACCAACTCGTTGAACAGCTCCTTGCCGCCGCCGTTCTGCATGTAGTCGAACATCTGCTCAGGGGCCGACCATGCGCCGACCAGGTTGCCAAGCATCGCAAACGCCGGGTCCTTGCCCGAGAAGTAGGACGGGTCGGTGATGTGGCCGTTCAGGATGCCGGCGCCGACGGCTTCCAGCGTCTCGGTGTGGCCCACGACAGTGCCGACCGGCACGACGGTGATGTCGATGCGACCGTCCGACAGTTCGCCGACGCGCTCGGCCCAGGCTTCCTCGATCGGAAAGAAGTTGTCGCCTGCCTGGGCGGATGTCTGGAAGGTCCAGACGTAATCAGCCGCAAAGGCCGAGCCGCAAAGAACCAGAGTGGACACAGCACTCAGGATGGCGGTTTTCACTGGGGATTTCATGAAAGGGTTTCCTCCGATCGGCGCTCTTGGCGCATAGTACACTTGGCATCGGACATGCATCCGACGCCTCCTCCGAACCGATCCGAACTCTCTGCAGCCATGCGTTGCGCGAATAACCGGTATCGATACCGGTCTCGATATCGGATCGATGGACCTGCTGTCAATGACGTAGTATGTGTCAAATTGGTCCGCCGTTTCGATAGCAGGCATTCCGTTGCGAAATCGCAAACAGAACCCCGGGAGACGTATTGAAATCAACTATGGGACACAGATTGACACTGGCCGATGTCGCCAGAGCCGCGGGAGTCAGCAAGATGACCGCGTCCCGCGCCCTGCGAAATGCCGGCGACGTTTCTCCACTGAACGTCGAGAAGGTCCGGCAGGCCGCGCGGGATATCGGCTACGTCGGGAACCACGTCGCAACCTCGCTGTCGAGCCAGCGGACCAACCTGATCGGCGCCGTGGTGCCCAGCACATCGAACATCGTCTTTGCGCAGGTCCTGTCCGGAATAGCCGAGGGGATCGCCGGAACGGGTTTCCAGCCGGTGTTCGGCCTCACCGACTATGACGCAGAGCGCGAGTACGAGACGATTCGGGGGATGCTGTCGTGGCGTCCGGCCGGACTGATCGTGACCGGGCTGGATCAACCGGACATGACGCGGAAACTACTGGCAGAATCCGGCGTTCCGGTCGTCCAGATCATGGATCAGGACGGCGACCCCATCGACGGCTGTGTCGGGTTTTCGCAAACCGAAGCCGGGGCGGCCATGGCGCGGGCGCTTCTGGCCAACGGTCACCGGCGGTTTGGCTATGTCGGCTGCGCGGTGGACAAGGACACCCGTGCCATGAAACGCCGCCTCGGCTTTGAAACCGCCCTTGCCGAGCAGGGGATAGAACTGGTCAGGTCGCTGACCTCCGGCATGGCCACGTCGATCGAGACCGGGCGCTCCCTGACCCGGCAGTTCCTGTCCGAAGGACGGGACGTCGATTGCATCTACTTTTCCAACGACGATATTGCCGTTGGCGGCCTGTTCCACTGCATGGACAACGGCATTGATGTGCCGGGCGAAATCCTTCTGACCGGGTTTAACGGGCTCGACATCGTGAAGGCGCTGCCGAACCGCATCGCCACCTCTCACACCCCCCGGCGCGAGATCGGACGGGTTGCGGCAGAGATCATCCTTGAGGCGGTCCACGACAAGAGCCAGCGGGCACGGAAAGTCGTGGTGTTGGAGCCGCGTGTGGATCTGGATGCCGAACGGGTCGCATCCCAGGACTGACACTGTTGTCTTGCCGGCCTGTCGGAGGGGCAACAGCCGATCTTTTTGTCATGTTTTCCCGGCCACAACGCTAACGGTCGGGCAGATTCCGGGCCGACGGCGTCAACCGGGACCGCAGCAACGCAAGCGGATGCGCCCGCAACGTCAGGCGCATGGAGACGTAATCCTCCACCACCTGCTCGCCAAGCGTCATCAGGGGCAGCGACGCGGCGGGTTCCAGGATGCCCTCGCCCTCCAGATCGCCATCGAACAACGGCAGGGGTGACCCGCTGCGCAGCGCCTTGGCCTCCCACAACGCTTCGCGGCGGCTGAGGCTCATCCCGGCAAAGGCATCGGCCTCGGCCAACGCCTCCAGCAGGGCGGGCGAGGTACCGGCGCGGCGCCAGACCTCCTCCACCCCCAGATAGCCATTGCCACGGGCGGCGGTGATCCAGTGTGCCTCCTCCTCGCGCACGGCCCGGATTTGCCGGAACCCGAGCCGCAATGCCAACCCACCGCGACCGTCGGGTTCCATCACGTTGTCCCAGTACGACAGGTTGATGCAGATCGGGCGGATCTCGACCCCGTGTTCCCGGGTATCGCGGACGATCTGGGCCGGGGCGTAAAAACCCATCGGCTGGGAGTTCAGCAACGCGCAGGCAAAGATGCCGGGGTGGTGCCGTTTCAGCCAGGCCGACGCATAGACCAGCAGGGCAAAGCTGGCAGCGTGGCTTTCGGGAAAGCCGTAGCTGCCGAAACCCTCGATCTGGCTGAAACAACGGGCGGCAAAATCCTCGTCATAACCGTTGGCCTTCATGCCCGACATGAAACGGTCGTGAAACTCGCTGACATTGCCGTGCTTCTTGAAGGTGGCCAGCGAGCGGCGCAACCGGTCGGCCTCCTCCGGCGAGAACCCGGCCCCGACGATGGCGATCTGCATCGCCTGTTCCTGAAACAATGGCACCCCAAGCGTCTTGGCCAGCACGGCCCCCAGGGCGTCGGAGGGAAAGGTCACGGCCTCCTCGCCGTTGCGCCGCCGCAGGTAGGGATGCACCATGTCGCCCTGGATCGGACCGGGCCGGATGATGGCGACCTCGATCACCAGATCATAGAAACTGCGCGGTTTCATCCGCGGCAGGAAGTTCATCTGCGCCCGGCTTTCCACCTGGAACACGCCCAGGGAATCGGCCTTGCACAGCATATCGTACACTTCCGGGTCTTCGGGCGGCAGGGTGGCAAGCGTGTAGTCGAGGCGGTGGTGCTGATCGACCAGGTCGAAGGCCTTGCGGATCACGCTGAGCATGCCGAGCGCGAGGACATCGATCTTCAGGATTCCCAGGCTGTCGATATCGTCCTTGTCCCAGGGGATGACGGTGCGATCCTCCATCGAAGCATTTTCGATCGGGCAGAGTTCGTCCAACCGGCCCTCGGTGACGATGAAGCCTCCGACGTGCTGGCTGAGATGACGCGGGAAGCCCTGGATCTCGGCGATCAGTTCCATGGTCTGTGCCAGCCGCGCGTCGGTCGGGTCCAGCCCGATTTCACGCATCCGGGTCTCGGCCAGCCCTGCCGACGAACCGAAGCCCCAGATCTGGCTGGAGAGCGCCGACAAGGTGTCCTCGCTGAGCCCCATGGCGCGGCCGACCTCGCGCACCGCCCGCTTGCCCCGATAGTGGATGACCGTGGCACACAGGCCCGCGCGGTGGCGGCCATAGCGCTGGTAGATGTGCTGGATCACCTCCTCGCGCCGTTCGTGCTCGAAGTCCACGTCGATGTCGGGCGGCTCGCCGCGGGCTTCCGACACGAAGCGCTCGAAGACCATGGTGCCGATCTCGGGCGAGACAGAGGTGACGCCCAGCGCGTAACAGACCACCGAATTGGCTGCGCTGCCACGGCCCTGGCACAGAATGTCCCGCGAACGGGCGAACTCCACGATATCATGAACCGTCAGAAAATAGGGTTCGTAGCCAAGCTTGCCGATCAGCGCCAACTCGTGCTTCAGCAGGCCCATCACCCGCTCCGGGGCACCGGCAGGATAACGCCAGCGCAACCCGGCGTGGGCCAACCGCGCCAGGCGCTCGCTGGCACTTTCCCCCCCAGTGACCTCCGACGGATATTCATAGCGCAGTTCGTCGAGGCTGAAGGTACAGCGCGCCGCGACCTCGGCCGCCCGATCCACCGACGCCGTGTGTCCGGCGAAAATCTGGGACATCTCGGCCCCCGAGCGCAGGCGCTGTTCGCCGTTGGCCAGCGCGGCGCGCCCAAGTTCCTCGATCCGGCAACCGATGCGAATCGCGCTCAGCACATCGGCCAGCCGGCGTCGGCGCCCGTGGTGCATGCGCGGGGCGGCCGAGGCCACCGTGTCGATCCCGAGATCCTGGGCGACCCTTGCCAGCCGGCTGAACCTGCCCACATCGCGACCATCATAGCGCGGTGCCATCAGCAGGTGGACAGAGGCACCAAAGCGTCGCGTCAGCCGTTGCGCCGCTTGCCCCCAATCACCCGCGCCGCCCGGCTGTCGCTGCGCCGCTTGCGAGGTCTTCCGATCGCCAGGGTGCAGCAGCAATTCCATCCCTGCCCCCCACTCCAGCAGATCGTCCAGCCGAAGCAGGCAGGTGCCCTTCTCGGCCCTGAGCCGCCCCAGCGATATCAACCGGCAAAGCCGCCCCCAGGCCTCCCTCTCGCGCGGCAATGCGGTGATCGACATCCCGGTCTCAAGGACCAGGCAGGCCCCCGGAACAAGCCGTGGCACGTTCCGGATGTCGGGGGACGGTGTCACCGGGGCATCTGCGGGTGCTGGCGGGCCAATCGGGCCATCCCGAGCCTCCAGCCTCTGCCGCTCTGCCACGATGCGCCCGATCTCCCGGGCGCGGGTATGGGCCCGGACGATCCCCGCCACCGAGTTCTCATCGGCGATGGCCACGGCCGACAGCCCGGCCATCGCCGCCCGTTCCATGTATTCCTCCGGATGGGACGCTCCGGTCAGGAAAGTGAAGTTGGACGTGGCGGAAAGTTCGACAAATCTCAATCTGACCTCCTGTCCGTCGCTGCTCCGAGCCGCTTCGAAATGCAGCTGCCTTCCGGGTCGACCGCTTCAGGATATTCCCATTTTGTTCTCATTGGGAGTCGAAAGTCTCGCACCGCCACCCCACGCAGATTCCGTCCGGCTCCGACACTTCGACCGACTTTCGGGCATCGGGTTGCCACTCCCCAGACGCCTGTAACGGAGACTGTCGACACCAACTTGCAATTGTCGAACCGATGACTTACCTACCCAAGTGAGAGGTTGGCGCGGGCAGGCGCCTCGCCAACCCGGTCAGATCCGGAAGGAAGCAGCCGTAACGAGCCCCGCTTGGGTCGTTGTCCAGCCTCTCACCCAATTCATCCCGAGCAGGAGGTATCATGACAGAGCGTGTTGTCACCCTCCGGGCGCAGATTCGATAAACGTAAACTGCCGCCCGACCGTCGTTTTTTCCGCGGCCTTGAGCCGCCAGTACAGACGTGTCCAGGGAATAGAACATTGACCCAACCTACTCTTGGCGACCTTGGTTGGTCCGCCCACTTTCGTGCCCAGGTATCAGATGATGATGGCGAACCCCTCCGAATAACCGCGATCACCCGGGATCGGTTGGAGGCCCTTGGGCCAGATGGCCCCGCATCGCTCACCCTGCCCGGCGGCACAAGCGCCGGCGACGTTGCCGTCGGCGACTGGGTCACTCATGATCCGACGACCGGGCGCATGATTCGGGTGCTGGATCGCACCACATTGCTGCAACGCCGAACCGCCGGAACCGGCGTCGACCAGCAGCTGATTGCAGCCAATGTCGATACGCTGGGCATTGTCAGTTCCTGCAACGCCGATTTCAACGCCGCGCGGCTGGAGCGTTACCTGGTGCTGGCCTCGACGGCGGGCTGCCTTCCGCTGGTGATCCTCACCAAGGCCGATGAGGCCGACGACCCGGACAGCTATCGGCGCCACGCCGAGGCACTGTCGCCGCTGGTGGCCGCGCTGACCCTCGATGCCCGCAACCCGGAGGAGATCGACCGCCTGCGGCCGTGGTGCGGCCCCGGGCAGACACTTGCGCTGGTCGGTTCGTCCGGCGTCGGCAAGACCACGCTGACCAATGCGCTGACCGGACGGCGGGAAGCCACGCAGGACATTCGCGCCGACGATGCAAAGGGCCGCCACACAACGACAGCGCGCGCGCTCTGGCGGACAACGGCAGGCGGTTGGCTGATCGACACCCCCGGCATGCGGGCGCTCAGGTTGAACGATGCGGCCGACGGGATCGACGCGGTCTTTTCCGACGTCTCGGATCTGGCAATGCAGTGCCGGTTCTCGAACTGCCACCACACCGGCGAGCCGGGCTGTGCCATCGAAGCAGCCATCGAAGCCGGCACCCTGGATCGCGCACGGGTGGATCGTTGGGAAAAGTTGCTGATCGAGGATGCCCGCAACACCGCCACGATTGCCCAGTCACGCGCCCGCGACAAGGCGTTCGGCAAGATGGTCAAGGACGGCCAGTCGCGGGGGCGTCACAAGCGCGACCTTTGACATTCGAGCGGTCATTAGCCCGTCCACAACGTGACCGCGACGATGCCTGCCAGCCCGAGAAAAAGCAGGCCCGCCAAAACAAGGGGTACATGCCCCAGGCGGCGGGCCAGACTGCGCCTTGGCTGATGTCGCGCAAGACCATAACAGACAAGCGCCATCATCATCGCGGCGATCTGCCAGCCAAAGAAATGGCTCACCCGGTTCAAGCCCCGGGTGAAGCCGTCTCCTTCCGGCTCCATGCCAAGGTAGGCCGCGAAGGACCACGCAAACAGTGCGCCCCACACCAGCAAGCTGGCATACAGCAGACCCGACTTTGGAGCATCCGTCATCCTTGTCCTCCCACTGGTACCAGAGCCTCCCGACCGAAACAGATCGTCGGCCTTCCCCTTTCGGAGCGATCTTTCGAACAGGATGCCATGCCCCCTGCGCCAGCGCCAAGCACGATATCGGGGGATCGGGTGCCAGCCCCGGCTCAAGCCGCAGCAGGGGTTCTCGCCCTCCTCGCCCGGACCCCCTTTGAGTTGCGCATACAATGCCGAGACGAAAATACCGACACGCTCCACCCGCCCGCAACGGCAGCAGGTGAGCGATCCGACCGATTCCCGTCGGCGGATCCTATCGCAACGGTGGACCTTGTCGGCGCGGACAACTAGGTTGGCGACGTCAACAAGGCGAGGCGAGATGAGCGAAACAGGCGATACCGGCTATCAGGTTCTGGCGCGGAAATACCGCCCGCTGACCTTTGCCGACCTTGTGGGCCAGGAGGCCATGGTTCGGACGCTGAAGAACGCCTTTGCTGCCGACCGTATCGCGCAGGCCTTCATCATGACCGGCATCCGCGGCACCGGAAAGACCACGACCGCGCGGATCATTGCCAAGGGCATGAACTGCACCGGCCCTGACGGCCAGGGCGGCCCGACGACCGAACCTTGCGGGCAGTGCCAAAACTGCATCGCCATCGCCAGTGGCCGACACGTGGACGTTCTGGAGATGGACGCCGCCTCCAACACCGGCATCGATGATATCCGCAGCCAGGTACTGGATTCGGTCGCCTATGCGCCCAGTTCCGCGCGCTACAAGGTCTATATCATCGACGAGGTCCACATGCTGTCCAAGAGCGCGTTCAACGCGCTCTTGAAGACGCTTGAAGAACCCCCGGCCCACGTGAAATTCGTCTTTGCCACCACCGAGATCCGAAAGGTACCGGTGACGGTATTGTCCCGCTGCCAACGATTTGACCTGCGCCGGATCGAGCCGGAGGACATGCTGGCCATGTTGCGTCGGATCGCAGATGCCGAGGGCGGGCAGATCACCGATGACGCTTTGGCGCTGCTGGTGCGAGCCTCCGAAGGGTCAGCGCGGGACGCGCAATCCCTGCTCGATCAGGCGCTGAGCCAGGGCGTGGGCGAGACAACCGCCGAAACGGTGCGTGCGATGCTGGGGCTGGCCGACCGGGGTCGGGTGCTCGACCTGTTCGACATGGTGTTGAAGGGCGACGCCGCCGGTGCGCTGACGGAACTGTCTGGCCAATATGCGGACGGCGCCGACCCGCTGGCGATCCTGCGGGACCTGGCCGAGGTCTGTCACTGGGTTTCGGTCACCAAGATCACCCCCGAGGCCGCCGACGATCCAACCGTTCCGCCTGACGAACGCGACCGCGGCCGGATCATGGCAGACACCCTTGGAATGCCCATTCTGGCTCGCATGTGGCAAATGCTGCTGAAGGCGCTGGAAGAGGTATCGTTGGCCCCCAATTCGATGATGGCCGCCGAGATGGCGATCATCCGGCTGACCCATGTCGCCGATCTGCCGACGCCGGGCGACCTGGTGAAGCGGTTGCGCGACGCCCCGCCTCCCCAGCCGCCAACGGCACCTGGTGGCGGTCCGACTGGCCACGCGCCGGGGCCGGCCAACCACGCACCGCCATCGCCGTCGGCATCTGGTGGACGGCCCTCCGGTGGCGGACCGGTGGCGATGCTCCAGGTATCGCCCGAAGAAGCCTTGTCGCGGTTCATGACCTTCGATCACGTGATCGAGTTGATCCGCGCCAACCGCGATGTGACGCTGTTGATCGAAGTCGAGACCACCCTGAAACTGGCGCGCTATTCTCCCGGTCGGATCGAGTTCGAGCCCTCCGCCGATGCCGCGCCGGACCTTGCGCAACGTCTGGGTCAGCGGTTGCAGGGGTGGACCGGAAATCGCTGGGCCGTCACGGTTGTCAGCGACGGTGGTGCCCCGACCTTGGCCGAAGCCCGTGACACCGAAGTCCAGCGGCTTAAGGATCAGGCGATGACCCACCCGATGGTACAGGCCGTGCTGCAGGCATTCCCCGACGCAAAGATCGCGCAGATCCGGACCCCGGACGAAATCGAGGCAGAGGCCGCTGTCGAGGCGCTGCCCGAGGTCGAGGACGAATGGGATCCGTTCGAGGAAGACTAGATGATCGGCCCCGCGCATGCGACAGGGGCCCAGACCCACACAACCAAAAGGAACACGACATGCTCAAGGGACTCGGCGGACTCGGCGATATGGCCAAGATGATGAAGACCGCGCAGGAAATGCAGGGCAAGATGGCCGCCCTTCAGGCCGATCTGGAAAACACAGTTGTGGTCGGAGAAAGCGGTGCCGGGCTGGTCAAGGCGCGCTGCACCGCCAAGGGCGAACTGACGGGACTGGAGATCGACCCGTCGATCTTCAACCCGGACGAGAAGGAGGTTGTCGAAGACCTGATCCTGGCCGCCATCAAGGATGCCCAGAGCAAGGCACAGGAGAAATCCAAGGAAGAAATGGAAAAGCTGACCGGCGAGCTCGGCCTTCCTGCCGGCATGAACATCCCGGGCCTGTAAGTGACCCAGGCGCCGCGCGATATCGAGGATCTGATCGACCTGATGGCCCGGCTTCCGGGCCTCGGGCCGCGGTCGGCCCGGCGTGCGGTGCTTCAGCTGATCAAGAAACGTGCGCTGCTGCTGATCCCGCTTGCGGACGCCATGCAGCAGGTGGCCGCGACCGCCCGGGAATGCATCAACTGCGGCAACGTCGGCACGACGGAACTGTGCGAGATCTGTTCGTCCCAGAAACGCGCCAACGGTGAAATCTGCGTCGTCGAGGATGTTGCCGACCTGTGGGCGATGGAGCGGTCCGGCGTGTTCAAGGGCCGCTACCACGTTCTGGGCGGCACCCTGTCGGCGCTCGATGCGATCGGGCCGGACGAGTTGCGCATTCCGCGCCTGCTGGACCGCGTTCAGCGGGAAGAAATCTCCGAGGTGATACTCGCTCTGAACGCCACGATCGACGGTCAGACCACTGCGCATTACATCGCCGAACAGCTTGTCCCCAGCGGCATCTCGGTCACGTCGCTCGCGCAGGGCGTCCCGATCGGCGGCGAGCTGGACTATCTCGACGATGGCACGATCACAGCGGCCCTTCGCGCTCGCAAGGCGCTCTGACCCCGAACGCCTCGGAGGCAGGCGATGCTGGCGCACCGCAGGTGCGTGGCCCAACGGGTCAAGATGCCGGATGGCGTCGAAGACCGGCGGGAGCCCCCGGCCCCGAATGTCTCCTGCGTCAGCTGTCCGGGCCCACGACCAGGATACGATACTCTTCGCCCTTGAACTCCACCGGCAGGCCGCAGGTTGTGCCCGCCGCCGTCACCGGTGCCAACACATGCGTCACCGGGTAGGCCGCCAGAATTTCCGCCAGCACATCACAGTCCAGTTGGTCGCCAAAGACCTTCTGGGCCAAATCGGAGCGCCGCTTCCACTCCAGCACTTCGGTATCGAGATAGGGGTGGGTCTTCCAGGTGACGAACTGGGATGTCATCGCCGCCAGCCGGAAGTCGCTCATCCTTGGGTGGGTCAGATAGATATCCTGCGGATCATGGGATTCCTGAATATGGATGACGTAGTCCGGAGTCTTGTTGCGTGCACTCTCGGCCTGAACCCGCCGGAGACCGTCATACGCCCCGAACAGCGCATACCCCGTGACAATCACTGGCACCGCCAGCAGAACCGACCGTTTTGACACGCGTCGATACAACAAATTCACGATCCAGCCGATAACGATGGTCGCTGTCACGGGAACGACGATGATCGATGCGCGCCAGGGGGCCATCAGCGCGACTTCCGCATTTCCCGTTGCGGCGACGAAAACCGTCCCCCCCACCGCCAGCCCCAAAAGGCAGACCAGTGATGTACGGATGACTCCCGAAGGCGCCACCGCAATCCCCATCAGGGCGATGATCAGTTTGCGATAGGCCGGCCAGGTCGCCCAACGGGACGGGTCCGAATGGTGCGGGATGCGCTCGAAGGCGAGGATATTGTTTGCCTGGGCAAAGACCTCGGCATCCGTGGGTGCAAATCGCAGGGCAAGGTCAATCGGTGGTACCACCAGGATGGCCACCGCCACCGTCACCGTCAGCAGCGGAATCCCGGATCCGTCGCGCCAACGGTAAAACAGGAACACGCCCAGAAGGATCGCCGAAAACGCGATGTAGGCTGGATGGACAGCCGCCGGGATCACCCCAAGGATCAGCGCCGCCGGGTGCCGTCGTGCCGCCAGCAAGAGCGCCGGCAGATAGAGGATGCCGAATTCCGACGGCTGCAGGTAACCGTGGGTCATGTATTGTCCGGCCACACCGCGCAGCGTGTCCTCCTGCGGCGGATGCACGAGGGCCACCAGCACCCCACCGACCACGATCAGGAACCACAGCGTCCCGCCGGCATCCGGCGCAACGCGCCGCGCGATGGCCAGCAACGACACACACATCACGCACAGCAGCAGCGCCTCGATGACATAGAAGAACGCCGGATCAACGTAGGCGGCGACACCGTGCACCAAAGCCGTGAACACCGGCAGACCGTCCACCGTCTGTGCCGTCCAGTCGGCGCCCAGACGATCCGGAAACGCCGTCGCCATCCCGTGCAGGAACTTCGTGTTCTGATTGGAGACAAACTGCAGCGGCATGCCAATCGCTGCAATGAACAATAGGCAGAGACCGGCAAGGACAAGAGGCACCATCGCCCGCCTGGCCGGAGATTCAAAAATCGGGGATGCCATTAACCGCTCGCTCGTACAAAAATGGCCGGGCCACGAGGCCCGGCCCGTTCAGGCTGGCACAGTAACAGTGCGGTATCAACGCACGCCATGCCGGTACTCACCAAATCGTCACCGGCGTGTGGACAGCAGGCCCGCGAGGACGTCACTTTTCGTCTTCGTCATCCTCGTCGGCATCGCCCGGGAGGTTGAAGAAGCTGTCGGCGTCGCGGACGGGCTCGTGAGCGTCCCTGTCGTCGCGCGGGTCACCGCCCAACGTGAAGGTTTCCAAGCCGGAAATGGAGCTCGGGATCTTCGGCTCGGGCGGAGCGGCCAACGACTGCTCGGTCGACACCAGCTTGCGACGCTCGTCGTCGCTCATGACCTGGCCTTCGGCGGCTTTCTTGGCAGCAGATTTCTGGACGACGGCATCCAGTTCGGTCTGCTTGCAGAGTCCCAGGGCAACCGGATCGATCGGCTGCATGTTGGCAATGTTCCAGTGCGTCCGTTCGCGGATCGACTGGATCGTCGGCTTCGTCGTGCCTACGAGTTTGGAGATCTGTCCGTCGGTCAACTCGGGGTGAAATTTCACCAACCAGAGGATCGAGTTCGGGCGGTCCTGACGTTTGGACAACGGCGTATAGCGCGGCCCACGACGTTTTTCCTCGCCCACGGCGGCGGCATTGAACTTCAGCTTCAGCTTGTACAGCGGGTTCTTCTCGGCCAGGTCGATCTCGGACTGGATCAACTGGTTGTTGGCGACCGGGTCGAAGCCTTTGACGCCCGCGGCCACATCGCCGTCGGCGATTCCCTGTACTTCCAGCTCGTGAAGACCACAGAAATCGGCGATCTGCTTGAAGCTGATCGTCGTGTTGTCCACCAGCCAGACGGCGGTTGCCTTCGCCATGATCGGCTTGTTCATGTCTGCCTCCTTAGCACAATTCTCCCGTGGCCTGGAAAGGGCCGCAGCCTTGGGTGAGCCGCTTTTCCTCGTTTTCGGGAATTGGAGCGGATATAAGCCTGCAAAATCGGAAAGGGAAGTCAAAATGCGTTGGGTAGCAGTATGGATGGCCATGGTTGGCGCGGCCTGTGCCGACGGCGAGGCCGCCGGTGACTTTGACTATTATGTCATGTCCCTCAGTTGGTCCCCGAATTTCTGTGCCATCGAGGGTGACGCCAAGGGAGCTGAACAATGTGACTCCTCAGGCGACTACGGTTGGGTCCTGCACGGGCTCTGGCCGCAATACGAGGACGGCTGGCCGAGTTTCTGCAACACGGTCGAACGCAACCCATCGCGCAGCCAGAGCAACGAAATGGTCGATATCATGGGGTCCAGTGGCCTGGCATGGTACCAATGGAAGAAGCACGGGCGTTGTTCGGGCCTGTCGTCGGTCGAGTTTTACGACCTGTCGCGCAAGGCCTATGACAGCGTCGTTCGCCCGCCTGTACTGCGCAAACTGGACAAGACGGTCGCGCTTCCGGCCTCGGTGATCGAAGAGGCATGGCTGGAGGTGAACCCGGATCTGGAAAAGGACATGGTCACGATCACCTGCCGGGATGGCCGGATCATGGAAACGCGGATCTGCCTGACCAAGGATCTGGAGCCGCGTCGCTGTGCCCCGGACGCGCGCCGGGACTGCACCCTTGGAAAGGCCCTTCTGGACCCGATCCGTTAGGATTGGGGTCGCAACGCCTTTTGCTGGCATAGGCCAGACGCGCCATGGGCCAGCCGAAGCCGGCCCATGGCGATCTCAACGGATCAGCTGTCCGAATCGCCGTCCAGGAATTTCCAGACATAGGCGCCGAGGGCACCGCCGATCAGCGGAGCGACCCAGAACAGCCACAGTTGCAACATGGCGGTCCCGCCGGCAAACAGCGCCACACCGGTGGAGCGCGCCGGGTTGACCGATGTGTTGGTCACCGGGATCGAGATAAGGTGGATGAGAGTCAGGCCCAGGCCGATCGCGATGGGAGCAAACCCGGCCGGCACGCGCTTGGATGTCGCGCCGAGAATGATCACGATGAACATCGCCGTCATCACGATTTCGCACAGCAGCGCAGACAGAAGGCCATATCCCTCGGGCGATGCCGCCCCATAGCCGTTGGAGGCGAAACCGCCCAGCGACTCCAGCCCGGACTTGCCACTTGCGATGACGAACAGCACCAGTCCGGCTAGCAAGCCCCCGAGGACCTGCGACACCCAGTAAGGGATCAGATCCTTGCTGTCGAAGCGCCCCGCGATCATCAGGCCAAGCGACACCGCAGGGTTGAAATGGCCCCCGGAGATGCCGCCAACGGCATAGGCCATGGTCATGACTGTCAGGCCAAAGGCCAGCGCGACGCCGACCCATCCGATACCGACATCGAGATTTCCGGTCGCCAGAACGGCTGCTCCACAGCCCCCCAACACCAACCAGAACGTACCTATGAATTCGGCGAGAAGTTTCTTGGGCATGGAAGCGTCCCCATTGTAATTGCACCAACCTACACGTCCACCCGATCAGCCCGACCCGGTCAACGGCGCGCACCGTGCCGCAGAATCATTCAAAATCGAAGTATTATCTTCGAGGGAACGCACGCAGCCCGCCCCCCGTACGTGAATGGTGCTCAGGGTCAGGCCCCATTGACTTGGATCTTGGGGCATGATTCCCGGCACCTCCCTGGAGGTGTGGTATGGGTGATCCATACTGGTTGGACGACGAACAGATGGAGCGGTTGCGCCCACTCTTTCCCAAGTCTCACGGGCGTCCCCGTGTCGATGATCGGCGGGTGTTGAGTGGGATTATGTGCATCAACCGCAATGGGTTGAGGTGGCGTGATGCTCCCGTCGAATACGGCCCTCACAAGACCCTTTACATCCGTTGGGTGCGCTGGAGCCGAATGGGTGTCTTTGCCCGGATCATGACCGGCCTGGCAGAAGAAGCTCACGATCCCCGGACCATCATGATCGACGCGACATATTTGAAGGCACACCGCACGGCATCGAGCCTGAGCGTGAAAAAGGCGGGCGTGGATGCCTGATCGGTCGAACGAAGGGGGGAATGAATACCAAGCTTCATGCCGTCACCGATCACAATAGGCGTCCGATCCGCTTCTTCGTCACAGCCGGCCAGGCGAGCGACGACACGGGCGCTGCGGCCAAGTTTGGCTCCCTGCCGGATGCCGACTGGCTGCTCGCCGACAGGGGCCACGATGCGGATTGGTTCCGGAACGCACTGGCAGATAGAGGAATTCGCCCGTGCATCCCGCCCAGGACGTCCCGCAAGACAAAGATCAAATACAACAAGCAGCGATACAAGCGCCGCTATCGCATCGAGTGCACGTTCGGTCGCCTCAAGGACTGGCGACGAGTGGCATCACGCCACGACAGATACCCAAAGGCCTTCCTCTCGGCCATCGCTCTCGCGGCAACAGTCATTTTCTGGCTATGAGTCCTGACACTAGGCAACCTGTAGGACGATCTTTCCGACGTGACCCGAACTCTCCATCCGGGTATGGGCCGCGGCGGCCTGCTCCAGCGGAAACTCGGAATCCATTTGCGGCGCAATCACCCCCGCATCGAGCAATGGCCAGACCTGCACCGAGAGGGCGTCGGCGATGCGCGCCTTGGCCAGGTCTGATTGTGGGCGCAGCGTCGACCCTGTGATGGTCAGCCGCCGCATCATGATCTGGGCGAAGTTCAAGGCCACCTTGGGCCCTTGCAAAAACGCGATCTGTACCAAGCGCCCATCGTCGGCCAGCGCCTTGACGTTGCGCGGCAGGTACTCGCCCCCCACCATGTCAAGGATCAGGTCGGCGCCACCTTCGACCCGCAGGATTTCGACGAAATCCTCGTCACGATAATTGATCGCCCGCTCTGCACCCAGACGGGCACAGGCAGTGCATTTCTCCGCCGACCCTGCGGTTGCAAAGACCCGCGCCCCGAAATGCCGAGCCAGCTGGATCGCCGTCGTGCCAATGCCGGAACTGCCGCCATGCACCAGGAACCTCTCCCCGGCCTTCAACCCGCCACGCTGAAAGACGTTGCTCCAGACCGTGAAGAAGGTTTCGGGCAGGCAGGCCGCCTCGCGCAACGCCATGCCTTGCGGCAGACGCAAGGCATGGGCGGCGGGGGTCACGACATACTCGGCATAGCCGCCACCGGGCAGCAGGGCACACACCTCGTCGCCGGACGCCCATTGCGTCACGCCAGCCCCGACAGCCGCAACGACGCCGGATGCCTCCAGCCCCGGCAGGTCGCTGGCACCGGCGGGCGGCTTGTAGCTGCCGGCCCGTTGCAGTGCATCAGGGCGGTTCACCCCGGCCCAGGCGACCCGGATCAGGACCTGTCCAGGCCCGGGCTGCGGCACCGGTCGTTCGGTCAGTTTCAGAACATCCGGGCCACCGGGTTCGGAAATTTCCATGGCGCGCATCGTCTCTGGCAGGGTCATGTCGGGCATCCTTCTTGGTTGCCCGTTTGTGGCCTGCCTGCGCGCCGGATTCAATCACCCCTGGCCGGGGGTGGTGCCAGAAACGGTGGTCTCGTCCTCGGCCCAGCTCCCCGGCATTCCAGCGGTCTTGCGGAACGGATTGCCCGACGGCGCCCGCACCTTTCGCACCAGCCAGTTCGGACCGGCAAACACCAGCTTCAACACCGGGTTTCCCGTCACCCGGGCCCGCACCTTCTCGAAGTTTAGCACGTCCTCGACCCGGCGATGCATGAAATCCCAGGTGCGCTCCGTGCCATCGCTGTCATCGCCAAGCCAGAACAGGACCGTCGCACCGTATACTCCGGCCAGCGACGCCCGCTTCGAATACCAGTTTATATCGTCGGACGTATCCCCAAGCGCCATCCAGATCCGGTCCGCCGTGCCCCAGATCGCCCGGGCGCCGTCGCCGGCATACTGGGGCAGCGAAAACAACGCCGACCCGCGCCGGACCGCTTCCTTGTCCTCGATCACTTCGATCCGCACCTGGATCGCCCGGGCAATCCGTTCGCGCAGCCGCAAGGTTGGCAGATCCTCCAGTGCCAGCCGCTCCATCATCAGATCGTCACCACGTTGATGATAGGCCAGGGCCAGATCGACACCACCGCGCGGGAACAGCACGCGCGCCACCGCCGGATCAATACCGGAATCAACGCAGGCAGACCGGAACGTGGACTCGCTCCAACCGTCGAAGGCCACGCTGAACAGCGCCGCATCCAGCAGTCGGGACTTCAGGTCTGCATTTGTCTCGTCGGCGGCTGGTCGGATCGTATCGCTCATCGGGATTCTCTCGTTCAGTTTTTTCTCGCCGCAGATGGACACAGCCCACGGGCCTTGCTATATGGCCACCTCCTGCAAACATCCGCAACTCTAACAAGAAAGGTGGTGACACCCACATGCAGGTCAGTGTTCGCGACAACAATGTCGATCAGGCGCTCCGTGCGCTCAAGAAGAAGCTTCAGCGCGAAGGCGTTTTTCGCGAGATGAAGCTCAAGCAAGCCTTCGAGAAACCTTCCGAAAAGAAGGCGCGCGAGAAGGCCGAGGCCATCCGCCGTGCCCGCAAGCTCGCTCGCAAGAAGGCCCAGCGTGAAGGCATGCTCTAATTCGACCCGGGTCACCTGACCCAGTCGAATCTGATCTTCAGCGTCGGAATGAGAACGCGCCTGACCGTGGCGCCACAAGGTTTGATGCCCCCGCCATGTGCGGGGGTTTCTGATTCTGCCTCCTATGCCGTTTGCTTCCCGCATAGGTTGTTCCTGACGCGTCCGCATTTCCCTAACGTGAACTTCCGCGTTCAGAATGAGAGCCGGGACCGCCCGAAGCAGGCCGAAGCAGGCCGAAGCATTGTGCGGAAATCGGCGCCAATCATGAAGAATTCATCGCATTGTGGCCAAAAGACCGCCCCGGGATGCTTCAGATGACCATATTAACCAAA
The DNA here is from genome assembly GCA_947495685.1 of uncultured Tropicimonas sp. Lineage (GTDB taxonomy): Bacteria > Pseudomonadota > Alphaproteobacteria > Rhodobacterales > Rhodobacteraceae > Tropicimonas. The sequence goes on along the minus strand of CANLZY010000012.1, from coordinate 122,338 downwards.
TTATGGAAAATTTTAGCAAGAAGATGCCAAGACCGTTGTTTGATACGGGCCGAAGTGTTAATCATTGCTTAGGACTGACTGAATGAGGTGAAGTATGTTCCTTAAAAACACATTGACAGCTGCGGCGATTATCTCCGCAACATTTGTTGGCACGAGCGCGATGGCGATCGGCGTCAACTTTGATCTTCAAGGCAAGTATGCCTCCGAACCGCGGCTCAACACGACCGTGCTGACGGAGCAGGATGCCAACGATCCCCTGCTGGATATCATTGCGACCATCCAGCCGTTCAACTCGGGCGGAACGAACGTGAAGCCGAACCCGGATGCGATGGGTTGGGGTGCCGGCAGTGTTGGTAGCCCGGGCACAGCCAACATCGGTGTGACCGAGTACATGGCCGTCAGCTTCAACGTTCCTGTGACGCTGCTCGACATCGGCTTTGGCCACTTCGCTGGTACCGAAATCGTCGAGGTCATCCTGAACCCGACCTACCCGCCTTTGGCCGGTGGCACCACGCTGACGTTCAACAGCACCGCGTTTGGCGCACTTGATGTGTTCTCCAAGTTCACCGAGACCGTGATCCAGCCCATCACGTCCTTCGCCATCCGGACCACGTCTTCGTCCAACGGCCTTGACCGTACCGAAGAGTATCAGGGCATCCGTCTGACGGACTTCACGGTTGACTCGATCCTCGAAGTTCCGAGCGTTCCGGTTCCGGCAATGGCTCCGGCACTTGGTGGCGCACTGCTCCTGGGTGGTTTCGCCCTGCGTCGGCGCAAGTCGTCCAAGTAACCGATCGTTTCGATCAGTTCTGCGAACGCCTCGGGCTTGTCCCGGGGCGTTTTGCTTTGGCCCCCTTTGCAACGGCGGCGGTCCAGCCTTCGCCCGAGACGAACCGTTGCGGCCAGGAAAACTGCCGACGACGCCGTACGCCCATGATCTGATTCAATCAAGTCAGCAGCCGCACCCCCGAAGGAATCGCCACAAATAGCAAGACCGTTGTTTGCTGCGAGTCAAAGTGTTAAGCATTCGTTAACACTGACTGAAGGAGGTGAAATATGTTCCTTAAAAATACACTGTCAGCTGCAGCGATTATGTCCGCAACACTTGTTGGCACGAGCGCGATGGCGATCGGCGTCAACTTTGATCTTCAAGGCAAGTATGACTCCGAACCGCGGCTCAACACGACCGTGCTGACGGAGCAGGATGCCAACGATCCCCTGCTGGATATCATTGCCACCATCACACCATACAACGTGGGCGGAACGAACGTGAAGCCGAACCCGGATCCGATGGGTTGGGGCGCTGGCAGCATCGGCGGTAGCCCGGGCCTCAGCGATATCGGCGTGACCGAGTACATTGCGGTCAGCTTCAACGTTCCGGTGACGTTGCTGGACATCGGCTTCGGTCACTATGCTGGCACCGAAAACGTCGAGGTCATCCTTGACCCGACCTACCCGCCCTTGGCCGGTGGCACCACGTTGACGTTCAACACCACCGCGTTTGGCGCGACTGATGTGTTCTCCAAGTTCACAGAGACCGTGATCCAGCCCATCACGTCCTTCGCCATCCGGACCACGTCTTCGTCCGACGAAGTCGGCCGCACGGAATTCTATCAAGGCATCCGTCTGACGGACTTCACAGTGGACTCGATCATCGAGATCTCGAGCGTGCCGGTTCCGGCAATGGCTCCGGCACTTGGTGGCGCACTGCTCCTGGGTGGTTTCGCCCTGCGTCGGCGCAAGTCATCCAAATAACCAATCGTTTCGATCAGTTCTGCGAACGCCTCGGGCTTGTCCCGGGGCGTTTTTCTTTGTGCCGCTCGCAAAGACAGTAGTGGAGCCCCTCGACCCCCGAAGCAGACCGGTTCGACCAGGCACTCAGCCGACGACCCCGTTCCCCTACAAGATTTGATGCAATCAGGGAAGCAGCGGCACCGCCGAAGAAAGCCTCACACATCGTTCGCAGACGTCAGTGCCCCATGGACGCTCATTCATCCCCCAACGGCAGAAGACAGTTCGAGATGATCCAGCTTGGGCGATCGGTGCAGACCTGTGCCCCCCGGATGGCGGGCAGCGCTGCTGTATCAGGACGGTAGCTCGCCCGTCAGCACATACCGCAGGATCTGCACCACTTGTTCAGGCTGCTCCGCCACCGCAAGCGCGGCCGCGTCGACCTCCTTGAGGGCATGTCGGTGGTCTGCACCATGCTGCACGATCAGCGACTTGCCCAGTGCCGCAGCATACCCGGCGTCAAACGCCGCATTCCACTGCCGGTACTTCTCACCAAAGCGAACAACCACGACGTCCGCTGCCTCGATTGCCCGACGCGTCCGGATCGCGTTCAGCTTGGCTCCCTTGTGGTCGTGCCAGAACGGGTCTGGTTCCGCCCCCAGTATCGCCACGCCGCAATCGTCACTTGCGGCGTGGTCGGTTACAGGGGCGCTGAACTGAACATCCAATCCCTCGGCCCCTGCAATGATGCGTTCACGCCAATCCGAATGGATTTCGCCGGAAAGGTAGACATTGAGGGTCATGGGAAGCTCCTTGCTTGGCGGGCGTCAGAACAGCCCGCGATCAGGCCGGGACAGCGCGCGACCGATTCATATTCCACCAGATACGATAGAGTTCCAACAGGGCAAGGGGGGTAAAGTGTACAATGGCACCTGCCGGGTGTTCCCAGTTGTGCAACGCAGCCCAATGCAGCAGGGTCAGCACCGCCGCAGGATAGGTCCAGCGCTGCAACGCCTTCCAGATCTTGGGTCCAAGCCTGCGAATCGCTCCATTGAACGACGTCGCCGCCAGCGGAACAAAGATCGCGAAAGCGAGCCAGCCGGTCCACATGTCGAACTGGCCGATCTCTTGGACGATACGATCCAGCGTCCCGCGGTTGATAACGTAGAACACCGTGTGAGCAGCTGCGTAGCCAAAGGCCGCAACGCCGAAGTATCGCCGGTTGCGGAGCATCCACCGGGGACCGCGCCATCCGGGCAGCAACAGCGTCAACGGGGTTGCCATCATCGCGATGATCATGAAGCGGGCGGCGAATTCACCCGTTGGATGCAGCAGCTTGTTCAAAATCCGCGGGTCGGCAGAGGAGAGGAGTTCCCCGACCATTCCTGCGGCCGGAAGGGCCAGCAGGGCCCAGAGAAGATAGGGAGAAAAGCGTGTCAGCATCATCGTCGTTCCGTTCCATGGAGTTTGCTTTGGATCTTATACGGATGCGCGCCTGGCATCCGTCGAAAATCCTTCGCGAGACGGGCACCGAGGATCGAGGATCGAGGCAGGCTTTGTCCGCCATTTTACCACCAAAACCGCTATACTGCCGCAGTGGCATCATTGGCGCGAAGGTCGATCCGCCCGAGGACCGGAGCGCGAAACGACCTTTTTGGATACGGCATAGCTTTCAGGAGACAGTCATGGAATTCAGCACCACGGAACTGGTCAGCCGCCTCGCCAAGCTTTTTGCGGCCAACATTCGATACGAGATGAGCGGGATGGTCGGAAAGGTCCGCCCGATCACCCGGGACCCAGCCGACATCGGGCAACTCGATTGCTCGGGCTTCGTCGAATATGTCATCTATCACACCACGACCAATCGCCACGACATACCGGCCGGAAGCCGGCGGCAATGGTCCTGGTTTCGCGACAACGGCTACGCAGAGGTCGATTACCCGACCTTTGCGCCACGCAACGATGATGTTGTGCGTATCGGCTTTCGGGCGGCCGAGCATGGGCGCAACGACGAAGGCGAGCGGGTCCGAACCAAGGCAGGACACGTCTGGCTGGTGATCAACGGCAGCACCTATGAATCGACCACGCGCGGACGGAACAACGGCGTCTCGTCGTTGAACTGGGATGCCCGAACGGACCAGGCCGACGCCTTCTACACGCTCGGCTCCGCCTCGGGGTTCATGATCCTGAGGTATCTGAGCAAGCATCTGATGCCTGCCCAGTTCCTGTCTTAGCCGCGCAGCGTACCTCCGGTTGCCTTGGCAACCTTGTCGATGACCTTCTTGCTGACCGCCTCGATGTCGGCTTCCTTCAACGTCTGAGCCTTGGGCTGAAGCCGCACGGTGATGGCAAGAGACTTTTTGCCCTCGCCCATCTGCGCTTCGGCCTTGGGTCCCTGGAACTCGTCAAAGACCCTGACCTCCTCGATCAGAACCTTGTCGGCCCCTGCCGCAGCGTTGACCACGGTCAATGCCTCTACCGAGCTGTCCAGCACAAAGGCAAAGTCCCGTTCGACGGCCTGCAGGTCTGCCATCGCCAGCGCACCGCGGCTTGCACCCTTCGCCTTGGCAAAGGGAACCGCATCCAGATAGATCGTGAAGCCGACAGCCGGCCCCTTCACGTCCAGCGCATCCAGCACCTTCGGGTGCAACTCACCAAAGGCGCCAAGCACGTTCTTGGGACCGAGACAGACGACACCAGAGCGCCCCGGGTGGAACCATTCCGGCGCATCGCGACGTATCTGCACCCTGGCCGGTGCGCCGATGGCTGCCAGAACGCCTTCGAGATCGGCCTTGGCATCAAAGATGTCGACCGGGCGACGGGATCCGTGCACGTCCTTTGGTCCCGAGTGACCAATCAGGATCGCAGACACAACCTGTCGCTGTTCGTCGGGCTCGCCGCCGAAAAAGATCGGCCCAACTTCGAACAGGGCCAGATCGGCAAACCCACGTGCCTGGTTTCGCGCGGCGGCCTGCAACAACCCTGGCAAAAGCGCCGGCCGCATGTGGCTCATTTCACTGGAAATCGGGTTCTCAAGCCTGGTTGCATCATCACCGCCGCCAAACAGCGCCGCTGCGGCCTGATCCACGAAGGAATAGGTCACACACTCGTTGTAGCCTTGCGAAGCCACCGTGCGGCGCGCGGTGCCTTCGCGGCGCTGCATCGGAGTCAGCACGGCCACCGGCACGCCCACATCGGCACGTGCCATCGGCTTGCCCACCAGCCGGGTCAGGGAGGTTACCCGCGCGACCTCCTCGACCAGGTCCGCCTCTCCCTGCACGTCAGGGCGCCAGCTGGGAACATGGGCCATGTCGCCATCCAGACGAAAGCCCAGAGACGTCAGGATAGAACGTTGATCCTCGTCCGGGATCTCCATGCCAACAAGGCTTTCGATCCGCCTGGTATCCAGTCGATAGGCGCGATCCACGTCGGGAACGGCCCCGGCGACAACAACCTCGGACGCCTCGCCACCCGCGTGGTCCACGATCATGCGAACCGCGTGCTCCAGCCCCTCGGGCGTGAAGGCCGGATCAACGCCGCGTTCGAAACGATATCGCGCGTCGGAATTGATCTTCAGCGCGCGGCCCGTGTAGGCGATCTGGATCGGGTCCCAATAGGCGCTCTCGACGAAGACATTGACCGTGTCGTCGGTGCAGCCCGTTGCCGCCCCGCCCATCACACCGGCAATGCTTTCCGGGCCATTTGCGTCCGAAATCACCATCTGCCCGGCCTGAAGCGTGTATTCCTTGTCATCCAACGCAACGAGAGACTCGCCTCCAACCGCGCGGTGCACTCGCAGGTCGCCTGTCATCTTGTCCACGTCAAAGACGTGCAGCGGGCGGTTCTGATCGTAGGTGAAGAAGTTCGTCACATCGACGAGGAAGCTGATCGGGCGCAGCCCGATGGCGCGCAGCAGGTCCTGCAGCCATTTCGGCGACGGGCCGTTCTTAACCCCGCGGATGACGCGGCCATAGAACACCGGACAACCGTCACGCGTATCGTCGTCGATGCTGACCGTCACCGGTGAGTCAAAACTCGCCGGCACCGGCACCACCGGGCGCGGCTTCAGCACGCCAAGGCCACGCGCCGCCAGATCCCGTGCCACGCCGCGCACACCAAGCGCATCCGGGCGGTTGGGTGTGATGGCGATCTCGATCACCGGGTCAACCCGCTCAGGCTGGTTCTCGGCCAGCCAATCGGTGAACTTCTGCCCCACGTCGCCCGAGGGCAGTTCGATGATGCCGTCGTGTTCGTCCGACATCTCCATCTCGCGCTCGGAGCACATCATGCCGTGGCTCTCGATGCCGCGGATCTTGCCGACGCTGATCGTGGTGTCGATGCCGGGCACATAGGTGCCGGGCTTGGCCACCACCACGGTGATCCCGGCCCGCGCGTTTGGCGCCCCACAAATGATCTGCAGCGCGCCGTCGTCGGTGTCGACGGTGCACACCCGCAGCTTGTCGGCATCCGGATGCTTTTCCGCCGTCCTGACCTTGCCGATGGTAAAGGCCGACAGCCGGTCGATCGGGTTTTCCACCCCTTCAACCTCAAGGCCCAGATCGGTCAGGGCATCGAGGATTTCGTCCAGCGTCGCCTGGGTGTCCAGGTGATCCTTCAGCCAGGAAAGCGTGAATTTCATGGGGCGGCCCCTTGCAGCATCCTAAAGTCGGGTGTGCTTAGCTCAATCGCGACTGCGGGTGAAGGGCCACCGGGGCCAAATCCTTCGTCATGGCTGCTGCATCGCGATTTACCCTTGGTAAACCAGTTGCCGGGGCGCGAACAAATCGTGCCGATTGTTGCCGCAATTGCGACGCGTTTGCCCCCTTTTTGCCACATTTCAGCCCTAGCCTGAACACGTTGTCGGTGGGGGCCACAACACATATGGAGGGCGCGCTATGGGGGCGATCGCCAATGCCATCGGGAATCTGGGTAAGCCTCTGATTCTTGGCATTTTATTGCTTGTAGGGCTGGGGTTGCTGTCGGAAGATCCGAGGGCAGGACATCTCGGCGCGAGCGGATTTGACTGCCGCGGTTTCACCAATGACCCGGACCTGAATCGGGCGATCTGCAGATACAGCCCGGCGAGGCTGTGGAACATGCCGATCACCGAGCTGGTTCCGTGGCTGGCGCCGGCATCAAGCGGCCAAGCCAACAACTGATCCATTTCCGTCGGTTGGAAACAGGCATCCCAGCCAGAGCCATCTGGCCGGGAGCTTCAGCGTTGCCTTGATGGCGATACGATCTCGGTGTGAGCCAGAGCAAAAGCTCGACCGGGCGCTGCTCAGCGCGGCGCTTGGAAGCTTTTTTTCTTTTTTATTATAGCCTTACCTTGCGTTACTCCGAATTTGGACAAATTGTCCCGATAAACATGCGGGAGTACGATTTCCGAAAGATCAGGCGAATGCTCGGAGCAAACGACAACACCGGGGCAGCACTTTTGCTGATTTTGGTCGTGATCGCAGGAGCCTTGGCATCGCTGGAATCCTACACGTCCGCCAGGCATGTCGAGGAGGAACAAACCCTCCCCCGGCGGATCGTGACCTTGGGCCAGACCGCAACACAATGCCAATTGCACAGCTTCCAGTCCGGCCTTCAGGTGGTCGGTTGCTCCGAAGGCACCCGTAGTGAACAGCGAGGGGGCGGCCTGTTCATGCGCCCGCCCTCGCGCCCATGATCCAAAGACCGCACTCAGTCAGCGGTTGATCCCACCGTGGATTGACGGCATGTCGAGCGGCGAAAATCCGTAGTGGCGCAGCCAGCGAAGGTCGCTGTCAAAGAAGGCCCGAAGATCCGGAATGCCGTATTTCAGCATCGCCAGCCGGTCGATGCCGATCCCGAAGGCAAAGCCCTGCCATTCGTTCGGATCAATACCGCCTGCCTCAAGGACCTTGGGGTGCACCATGCCAGAGCCCAGAACCTCGAGCCAATCGTTGCCTTCACCAACCTTGACCGTGCCACCCTCCCACGAACACTGAATGTCGACCTCGGCCGACGGCTCCGTGAACGGGAAGTGCGAAGCGCGGAACCTGGTTTGAACCTCGGTGCCAAAGAAGGCGCTGAAGAACTCCTCCAGCACCCATTTCAGGTTCGCCATCGAGATGTCCTTGCCCAGGGCAAGGCCTTCCACTTGGTGGAACATTGGCGTGTGGGTCTGGTCGTAGTCACAACGATAGACGCGCCCCGGGCAAATGATCCGGATCGGCGCGCCCTGCTTCAACATCGAGCGGATCTGGACCGGCGAGGTATGTGTGCGCAGCACATGCGGCGGGCGGTTGTCGCCTTCCTTGCGGGACATGTAGAACGTGTCCATCTCGGCGCGGGCCGGGTGATGGCCGGGAATGTTCAGCGAGTCGAAATTGTGCCAGTCATCCTCGACCTGTGGCCCTTCGGCCACGGCAAATCCCATGTCGGCAAAAATCGCCGTGACCTCTTCGGTCACCTGGCTGATCGGGTGGATCGACCCACGCCGCACCGGGCGGGACGGCAGCGTCACGTCCAGCCATTCGGCCCGCAACCGGGCGTCCAGCGCCACGTCGGCCAGCCCGACCTTCTTGGCGGTCAGCGCCAAATTGATCTCGTCCTTCAGCGCATTGAGCGCCGGACCGGCCACCTGTCGTTCCTCGGGCGTCATCTTGCCCAGTTCGCGCATCTTCAGGCTGACTTCGCCTTTTTTACCGACGGCCTGCACCCGCAACGCTTCCAAGGCCGCCTCGTCGGTGGCTGCCGCGATCGCGGCGATGTACTTCTGCCTCAGCTCTTCCATGGCGGGCTCCCGTCCTTCCTGAGACCCGCGGGATTGGCTCGACCGCGGGACGTAATTCTTCGGCGCGTGGGTATCACATGGCGCTCCAAAGGCAAGGGCGGGCAACCCCGAACGCCAGAAGGCACCCGGCCCAACGGCAAATCTGTTCACTTCTTGATAGGACAGCAACAATGCCGCATTTTCTGACGCCTCGCAGGCTCCTAAAGCGAACCCATGGAACCAAAATTGCTGACAACGCTGCAGACGTACACACGCCCTGCATTTGCAGCCGACGTGCTCGCCGGCATCACCGTTGCGATGGTTGCGATACCGCTCAGCCTCGCGATTGCCATAGCCTCGGGTGCAGATCCGGGCGCCGGCCTGATCACCGCCATCGTGGGCGGGCTTCTCATCTCGTTGCTTGGCGGCAGCCGCGTTCAGGTCGGCGGCCCCACGGGTGCCTTCATCGTTGTTGTCTACGGCGTGGTCGTGGTCCACGGCTATGACGGGTTGATTCTGGCAACCTTCATGGCCGGCATCCTCCTGGTGATCGCAGGGCTGCTTCGAGCCGGGAACCTGGTCGCCTATGTCCCGGAACCGGTGATCGACGGCTTTACCATCGGCATCGCGATCATCATTGCGGCCAGCCAGATCAAGGATCTGTTCGGCCTCACCATGACCGAGGTCCCGCCAGACTTCATCGAGAAGATGTCGGCGCTCTGGGAGGCCCGCGAGACCTTCAGCGGCCCGTCCCTCGGCATCGGGCTGTTCACGATGGTGGGGATCATGGCGCTGCGACAGGCATTTCCCCGGTTTCCGGGCCTGATCGTTGCGGTTGGATTTGCCTCCCTGGCCGTTGCCCTCGGAGAACTTCCGGTCGATACGATCGCCGGACGGTTCGGGCAACTTCCCAACCATCTGCCAATGCCCCGCTTGCCCGAAATCTCCTATGCCCGGGTGGTCGAACTTCTGCCGTCGGCTGTCGTCATCGCCTTTCTTGCAGGGGTCGAATCCCTGCTCTCGGCGATGGTGGCTGACCGGATGGTCGATGGCAAACACCGGCCCAACGCCGAGGTCCTGGCACAGGGCGCCGCGAATATAGGATCGGCGCTGTTCGGTGGCCTGCCCGCCACGGGCGCAATCGCCCGAACCGCCACCAATGTACGCGCAGGCGGCCGGACACCGGTGGCCGGGATCGTCCATGCCCTGACGATTCTCGGCGTCATGATGGTCGCGGCCCCGCTTGCGGGGTATCTCGCAATGCCGGCGCTCGCCGGGCTGTTGATGCTGACCGCCTGGAACATGAGCGAGCCCCACAAGTGGCGCAAATACCTTACCCTCAGACCGACCGACAAGGTGCTTCTGGTACTGACGTTGGTCCTGACGGTGCTGGCGGACCTGACCGTCGCCATCGGCGTCGGTACCGCTCTGGGGCTTGCGGTGCGTTTGCGCCGGCGGGATGTCCCCGAGGCCGACTGGTCACCGCCGGAACGTTGATCCGTACGCACCCAGATCGTCCCGACCAGGATACGAAAAAACCCGCGACAGCCTCAGCCGTCGCGGGTTTCAATTCGGTCGAACCGGCCTTGATCAGGCCAGCGCTGCTTTCGCCTTGTCGACGATACCGCCGAACGCTTCGGGCTCATGCACGGCCAGATCGGCCAGAACCTTGCGGTCCACTTCAATGCCGGCTTTCGCCAGACCGTTGATGAAGCGCGAATAGGTCAGCGACTCATCGTGGGACCGCACAGCGGCGTTGATCCGCTGGATCCACAGCGCGCGGAACTGACGCTTGCGATTCTTGCGGTCGCGCGTCGCGTACTGGTTGGCCTTGTCGACGGCCTGGGTTGCGGTCTTGAAGTTCGTGGACCGGCGACCATAGTAGCCTTTCGCGGCCTTGATGATCTTCTTGTGCCGGGCGTGGGTAACCACGCCGCCTTTAACTCGGGACATATCTCAGGCTCCTCAGCGCGCGTACGGCATGTATTTCTTGACGATCTTGGTATCAGCGACCGAAAGGACCGTGGTACCGCGAGCATCGCGAATGAACTTTGTGGTGCGCTTGATCATGCCGTGCCGCTTTCCGGCCTGGGCGGATTTGATCTTGCCGGTCGCGGTCACCTTGAATCGCTTCTTGGCGCCGGACTTGGTCTTCATCTTGGGCATTTGCCACTCCATTGGTTGGATCGGTGGTTCCGCTTCGGCAGGCATGCCACTTTTGGCCTGACGGAGCGTATGAAGTCGCGCGTATACGGCCACGCGTTCAGGCTGGCAAGGGCAAAAATGCGTCCCGCGCGACTCTGGCGACATCGTGCGTCAGACCCTGCGCTCCACCCTTGTTCAGTTCACAAGGTCGCCAACGACCTCGAAGAAAATCTTCGGAGCGTCACCAATGGAGTATGATCCCGGTGGCTTTTGCAGGACGGCGATCGCGACCAAGCCTGCCGCGATCATTACCATGATCGCGGCCGCACGCGGCGTACGACTTTCGGAAAAGGCTCCCAGCAACGACGGGATCGCCAGAAGACCGACAACAATACCGATAACAAAGATCAGGTCCGGATCCAGATCCACAACAATACCTCCATGAACAACTATGGGGAATTATTCGGGATCTGTATTAAAAATCAATCTTTCGTCGCAGGGTGCCACCCGCAGGATGTTGGTGGACCCCGGAATGTTGAACGGAACGCCGGCCACGACCACGACATTGTCCTCGGGGTTTGCGAACTGGCCAGTGCGGGCGGCGCGGGCCGCGGAGACCACGGCCATCTTGAACCGGCTGACGTCGCCATTGGTCATGAAACAGTTCACGCCCCAGGACAGGCACAACCGTCGAGCAGTGCCAACAAACGGGGTCAGGGCCAGAATCGGCACACGCGGCCGCTCGCGCGCGGTCTTCAGTGCGGTGGTCCCTGAGTGCGTGAAGCAGCAGATCGCCTTGACCCCGGTATTTTCCGCGATCTCACGTGCGGCTGCGACGATAGAGTCGGCGGTCGAGGTCCGGTCGACAACGCGGGCGGCCTCGATGATACCACGATAGATCTCGTCGGCCTCGACCTCCTCGGCCACCGCGTTCATCGTGCGCACGGCCTCCAGCGGATAGTCGCCGGCGGCAGATTCGGCACTGAGCATCACGGCGTCTGCGCCTTCATAGATCGCGTTGGCCACGTCCGACACCTCGGCACGGGTCGGCACCGGGCTTTCGATCATCGACTCCAGCATCTGCGTCGCCACGATAACGGGTTTGGCGGCTGCACGCGCGCCACGGATCAGACGCTTCTGGATTGGCGGAACCGCCTGCACCGGCAGTTCGACCCCAAGATCGCCACGCGCCACCATGATTCCGTCCGACACGGCCAGGATCGCCTCATAGGCTTCCACGGCTGCCGGCTTCTCGATCTTTGCCAGAATGGCCGCCCGTCCGGACGCCCTTTCCTTGGCTTCCAGGACGTCCTCCGGACGCTGTACAAACGAGAGCGCCAACCAGTCGATTCCCAGTTCGCACACGAAATCGAGGTCTGCCTTGTCCTTTTCGCTCAGCGCCGCCACCGGAAGCACCACGTCGGGTACGTTCACGCCCTTGCGATTCGAGATGGTGCCGCCCGTTACCACGATACAATCGGCGAAATCGTCACCACAGGTTTCGACCCGCAGCCGGATCTTGCCATCGTTGACCAGCAGCGAGGCTCCGGGCCTCAGCGCCGCAAAGATTTCCTTGTGCGGCAAACAGACCCGGCTGGAATCGCCCTCGGTCGGGTCGAGATCCATCCGGAAGGCCGCGCCATCGACCAGTTCTTCGGAATCACCGGCAAAAACACCCACACGCAACTTCGGCCCCTGCAGGTCCGCGAGAATCGCGATCGGGCGCCCAAGTTCCTGTTCGATCTGACGGATGATCTGGTGACGTTCGCGGATTTCTTCGTGACTTCCGTGGCTCATGTTCAGCCGGAATACGTCTGCGCCGATCTCGAACAGACGCCGGATCGTGTCATAATCATCCGATGCCGGGCCCAGTGTGGCCACGATCTTTACATTGCGCATCCGTCTCATGGTGCAACCTTTCCGTATGGTGCGGGATCCGGGCGGACTGTTAGCGGTAAACAGCATCAAGTACCAGCCCGGTTGGCTCTGGTTCTTTCCTACCAGACGGCTTACACCCATGCGCGAAGAACATCACGCCCCAATGACATATCATCCCTTTCATACCGCCGGGGAATCCCGGAACAGCCGCTGGCTGGTCACGTGCGACCACGCAACCAACACCGTGCCCCCCCAGATCGGCGGTGGTACACTTGGTTTGCCGCAAGCCGACATGTCACGTCACATCGCCTATGATCCCGGGGCCGCCGGGCTGGCCCACGCGTTGGCCGATGAACTGAGCGCGCCGCTGATCACGTCGAACTTCTCCCGGCTGGTCATCGATCCGAATCGCGGCGAAGACGACCCCACCCTGCTGATGAAGCTGTATGACGGGACGATCATCCCCGGAAATCGACACGCCGACGGTGCCGAGTTGGAGCGCCGCAAGGAGCTTTGCTATCGGCCCTACCACGCAGAGCTTGGACGGATGGCGGCTTCTCGCGCGGACACGATCCTGATTGCCGTGCACAGTTTTACACCGCAACTGCGCGGCCGCCCACCGCGCCCATGGCACGTCGGCATTCTGCACTCGCCGCCCCAAAATGCCTTGTCTGTCGCCATGATCGACCGGCTCAAACTTCAGGAAGATGTGTGCGTTGGTGACAACGAACCGTATGCCGGACACCAGCCCGGTGATTCGATCCACCGTCATGCCTTGCAGAACAACCGTCATCATGTCCTGATCGAATTGCGACAGGACCTGATCGTGACCGTCGAACAGCAACAGGCCTGGGGGCGTCGCCTTGCCCCGATCTTCGAATTCGCCGCTCGGGCCATCGGCATCTGAGCGCCGCCGACGACAGGGAGACCACTGATGGACGACCAGACCCGCCTCGAACTCGAAGCCGCTGCATTTCGCCGATTGCAGAAACACCTGATGGATGACCGGCCGGATGTGCAGAACATCGACATGATGAACCTTGCGGGCTTCTGCCGGAACTGCCTGTCCCGCTGGTATCAGGAGGCCGCCAACGAACGCGGCATCGAGATGACCAAGGCCGAGGGCCGCGAAGCCTTCTACGGGATGCCCTATTCCGAGTGGATAGCAGGCCACCAGACCGAAGCCGGACCGGACAAGCAGGCCGCGTTCGAACAAGCGTTTCGCGAAAACGTTGGCGAGCCAGACAAGCCCTGATTCCACCGCCCAAAGCCGCGGACCTGTCCAGAGCGCCGCAATTGGCACGCCGAGTCGAAACAACAGGCCATCCGGTCGCCGATTGTATCCGGCGGGCAATTGAATTCAGTCCAGAATTTGACCGCTCTGCGGCAGCCCCGGTAACGTGGTTCCGGGGGCAAGGGAAAAATCATGCTGAATTTCATTGCTCTGGCGATCATTGGTATGTCGATCATGCTGGCTGCCGTTGATCTGGCTTTTCGACAGGCCGGTCGGCAGTTTCCCGCTCTACGGTTGATTGGCAGGCCGGCACCTGCTCCGGATACGTACGAATACATCGTCGGCCTCGATACCGGATCGCCGGCGTCGGTACAGGGGTTCGACCCGGCCCGTGAGGCGCTGCTGATACGGGTTCCCGCCGATCAGGCTGACGATCTCAGCTACTCCGACTTTTCGACCCGGCCACGCACGGGCGGGAGGGGGCAGGATGTCATGTTCCGCGGCAAGGTCTTTCTGCATTTGCCGGATATCGCGACCGACAGCCGCTTTGACCTTCATGTCGAAACCGTCGGTGGCTGACCTGTTCCGATAATGAAAAGGGCCGGGCACGCCTGACGCGCACCCGACCCAGAAAGCCTCTATGGCATGTTGCACGGTTGTCGAACTGGGGCCTGCCCCACTATGTCAGATCGCGGCCTTGCGGCTCTCGTCCAGATAGATTTCACGCAGTCGTGCCGCAATCGGCCCCGGCGTGCCATCGCCCAGCGCCACGCCATCAACCTCTACGACCGGCATGACAAAGGTCGAGGCCGATGTGATGAAGGCCTCTTCGGCTGCCTGCGCTTCCTCGATCGAGAACGAACGCTCCTCGACCTCCATTTGGGCCTCGCGTGCGAACCGCAACACGGCGGCGCGGGTGATCCCGTGCAGGATTTCATTGCCCAGATGACGCGTGATGATCTTGCCACCCTTGACGATATAGGCGTTGTTCGACGTGCCCTCCGTCACGACCCCATCCTCGACCATCCAGGCGTCGTCCGCGCCAGCCTTCTTGGCCATCATCTTGCCCATCGACGGGTAGAGCAATTGCACCGTCTTGATGTCGCGCCGTCCCCAACGCATATCTTCAACCGAGATCACCTTGATCCCGACCTTTGCCACGGGGCTCTCGGCCAAGCCGGGCTTGGACTGCGTGAACAAGACCAACGTCGGTTTGGTGTCCTCGCCCGGGAAGGTAAAGTCGCGATCGGCCGGCGCGCCGCGTGTCACCTGAAGATAGACAAGCCCATCGACAATCTCGTTGCGGGCAACCAGTTCACGGTGAATCTCCAGCAGGTCCGCCATCGCCTCCGGCGCGGGCATGTCCAGTTCGTCCAGTGACCGTTGCAGCCGGCGCCGATGGCCTTCGAAATCGATCAGCTTGCCGCCGAGCACCGACGTCACCTCGTAGACACCGTCGGCAAACAGGAACCCACGGTCAAATACCGAGACCCTGGCTTCTTCTTCGGGAACATACTCCCCGTTGACGTAAACGATACGGCTCATGTCGTCTCTCCTAGCCCCAAAGTGCCGCTGCCGGCGGATGCACACCCTCGGCGTCGTAGTGCAACGGCGTCGCACGGTCTTCCGCCAACAGCAACGGCCCGTCAAGATCAACGACAGCCGCACCCTGGGCAAGAAGCACGGCAGGCGCCATCGCCAGCGAACTGCCCACCATGCAGCCCACCATGATGCCGAACCCGGCCGCCTCGGCCGCCGCCCGCAGCGCCAGCGCCTCGGTCAGCCCGCCCGTCTTGTCCAGCTTGATATTGATCAGGTCGTATTTTCCACGCAAAACGTCGAGCGACGCCCGGTCATGCACGGATTCGTCGGCACACAGCGGCACCGGTCGGTCCAACCCCATAAGGTCGTCATCCTTCCCCGCTGGCAGGGGCTGCTCCACCATCGACACGCCCAAACGCAGCAGGTGCGGCGCCAGATCCGAATAGACCTCGGCGCTCCAGCCCTCGTTGGCGTCCAGAATAATGCGTGACCGCGGCGCCCCGGCCCGGACAGCTTCCAGGCGGGGCATGTCGTCCGGCGTGCCCAGCTTGATCTTCAGCAATGGCCGATGTGCGTTCTTCGCGGCGCTGGCCCGCATGGCTTCTGGCGTATCAAGAGACAAGGTATAGGCCGTGATCAGCGGGCCGGGCCGCGTCATTCCAGCCAGCGTCCACACCGGCACTCCGGTGGTTTTCGCTTCCAGGTCCCACAAGGCGCCATCCACGGCGTTCCGTGCGGCACCGGGGGGCAAAAGGTCCTGCAGGGCCTGCCGGTCAATCCCACTCGGAAGGCTCTTGATCTGGGCCGTGACGCTTTCCAGCGTCTCGCCATACCGGGCATAGGGCACGCATTCTCCCCATCCCGACCGGTCCCCGTCGCGCGCCGTCACGGTCAGAACCCGCGCCTCGGTCCGCGACCCGCGCGAGATTGTGAACGCTTGGGCAAGGCGAAACACATCCGCCGCGACCGTCAATTCCACCGTCATACCCAACACTCCTGACCGGGCCGACACCCCGTCTTCTGTTTGCAAAAATCCCCGCCGCAGGTACGAGAGAACTCCCTCGCCTCAGCCTCAGCCTCAGCCTCAGCCTCAGAAAGTCAGCCCAGAGCGACCAGCGCATCCACAAGGCGACCAGCACCATGCCGGAAGGGATCAATCGCCGGCAACCCCATGCGTGCTTCGACCTCGGCAAGATAGCCGGTAGCCTCGTCTTCCGACAAATGCTGTGTGTTGACCGAAATGCCAACAACCGTCACATCCGGATTCACCCGCGACGCAATCGTCAAGGATAGCGCCTGCAACTCCTCCAACGACGGCAGCGCGTAATCCGGCAGCCCACGCATGTGCTCGCGCGTCGGCTCGTGGCACAGGATCAGCGCATCCGGCTGACCGCCGTGGATCAACGCCATCGTCACGCCGGAATACGAGGCATGAAACAGGCTGCCCTGCCCCTCGATCAGATCCCAGTGATCGTCGTCATTGTCCGGCGTCAGCCACTCCACGGACCCTGCCATGAAATCGGCGATCACGGCATCCAGCGGCACACCATCGCCAGTGATCAGGATACCGGTCTGCCCCGTCGCACGGAACGTCGCCTTCAGACCGCGCTCCTGCATGACAGCATCCATCGCCAGTGCGGTGTACATCTTGCCCACGGAGCAATCCGTCCCGACCGCAAGGCACCGCTTGCCACGCCGCTTCTTGCCATTTGCGATCGGGTACTCCACGGTCGGCACGCGCACGTCATGCAGTATCCGCCCCTCGGCCTTGGCGATTTCCACCAGTTCCGGCTCGTCCGACAGCAGGTTGTGCAACCCGGAGGCCAGATCGAACCCTTTCAACAGGGCTTCGGCCAGAACGTGCCGCCACGCCGGAGAAATCACGCCACCGCGATTGGCGACGCCGATGACCAGTGTCCGAGCGCCGGCCTCATAGGCCGCATCAAGCGTCATGTCCGGCAATTTCATATCGGCCTTGCAGCCCTCCATCCGATACTGCCCGATGGCATAGTCGGGCCGCCAGTCCTTGATTCCCTGGGCGACCTTGGCAGCAAGCGGATCCGGCGCGTCTCCGAGAAACATCAGATAGGGTGTTGTGATCATGTCGGGCATCTCCTTGTTCCGTCAAAGTTAGCACGCGTTTGGTCGCAAAAAACTGTCAGAGTTACTGACCCACACGGAGCAAAGCTG
The DNA here is from genome assembly GCA_947495685.1 of uncultured Tropicimonas sp. Taxonomy (GTDB): domain Bacteria; phylum Pseudomonadota; class Alphaproteobacteria; order Rhodobacterales; family Rhodobacteraceae; genus Tropicimonas. The sequence goes on along the minus strand of CANLZY010000012.1, from coordinate 104,876 downwards.
TAATTTATCCCACATCAGGGCCACGATACGGGACAGCATCCCACTGCCGTGGAATTGGGCAGAATTGAAACCCGCTTGTTCCGAAAATGATTCGCATCAGGCCCCAGGACCAGCGATCTGAATCTACGTTTTTGAAAGGGGAAATGATTCCAAAGGAAGTCCCCCATGGCATACATCCTCTCTTGACGGCCGCGGCCTTCACACTGGCACTCGCCCCCCGGCTAACGCCAGCGACCCGCGGACCGACTCCCTCGGCCATTCCGAAACTCTTCCTTCGATGGTGATGACGCCTGCCGACACCACGATCACCCCGGCAAAGGTCGACCGCGGCAAGGCCTTCTTCTTCGACCCGCGCAGGTCTGCCTCTGTCGGGTTTTCCTGCAACTCTTGCCACACCCTCGCCACCGACGGCGACGACAACCTTGAAACGTCCAACCGGTGCGGTTGGCAGAATGGTCCGTGCAACGCCTTCCTGAAGCTCAATGCGGTGTGCAACATCGCGCAACTCTGGGACAGTCGCGCCGATGACCTCAAGGCACAGGTCAAGGACCCCGCGCAGGCCGGCGTAGAGGCGGTCAACACTCCTGAAAATGCTGTCGCATCGCTCCATTCGATGCCCCGGTACGTGACATGGTTCAAGGTGGCCTTCCCGGGCGAGACCGACCCGGTGGCTTTCGACTACTTCGCCAAGCCATCGAGGTCTGCGATGTCACACTCGCGCGCCACTCCCTTCGACGCATTCCTCGGGTCCCTCACGGGTGAGATGCCCCAGGTGGTCTACCCGGTCCCGCCGGGCGAGACCGCCGCCTCGCCACGCCCAACCGGAGAAATCCTTCCTGAATGAGCCAGGCTACAAACAATCAGCCCCGCTCGTCGCACGCTCTCTGATAATGCTCTTCCCAGTGCCGTTCAGTGGAGGTCTTTTTTGGGGGGGGGCGGGGCCACTCGCACGGCCCGTCCACCAAACAGCTCCGAGCCACGGCCGAATTGGCTCGCCTCAGGCGAAGCCTGCGCGGCCCAACGGGAGCTAGAACAGACATTCTGTGTCGGCGACGGGCGGGAGTTCTCCCGCGATCAGGTCAGGCTGTCAGACCCTTCTTACCGAGGTCGAGGTATTTCTTGCGCCGCGCCGCCACCAGCTCGACACGGTCCAGCCCGTCCAGATCCTTCAGCATGGCGGATATGGATTTCCCGACCGAGGCAACCACCTCGTCCTTGCTGCGATGCGCCCCCCCGACCGGCTCGGGCACCACGGCGTCGGTGACGCCCAACTCCAGAAGGTCCTGCGCGGTCAGCCGCAAGGCCTCAGCGGCCTCGCGCATTTTCTCGGCATCCTTCCACAAGATCGACGCGCAGCCTTCGGGCGAAATGACCGAATAGATCGCGTGCTCCAGCATCACCAGCCGATTGCCGGTGGCAAAGGCCACGGCCCCGCCGGAGCCGCCCTCGCCGATGATGACCGACACCAGAGGAACCCCGATGGTCAGACACTTCTGGGTCGAGCGCGCAATCGCCTCGGACTGGCCACGCTCTTCCGCACCCTTGCCCGGATAGGCACCGGGCGTGTCGACCAGCGTTATCACCGGCAAGTTGAACCGGTCCGCCAGGTCCATCAACCGGATGGCCTTGCGATACCCTTCCGGACGCGCCATGCCGAAATTATGGTCGATGCGGCTGGAGGTGTCGTTGCCCTTCTCGTGACCGATCACCACCACGGGACGGTCATCGAAACGCGCCATGCCACCGATGACAGCGTGGTCATCGGCAAAGTTCCGGTCACCGGCCAAGGGCGTGAACTCGGTGAAAAGCGCCTTCACGTAATCCTTGCAATGCGGGCGGTCGGGATGCCGCGCCACCTGGCATTTCTGCCAACGCGAGAGCTTGCCATAGAGATCGTTCAAAAGCGTCGACGCTTTCCGATCCAACGCCTCGGCTTCGGATTGCACATCCATCGCCTCGTTCGCCCGCGCCAGGGCTCTCAATTCTTCTGCCTTGCCTTCGATTTCGGCGAGGGGCTTCTCGAACTCGAGATAGTTCATGCGGCGGCTCCTTTCCGGTTGGCCCCATATGAGGTTGCAGGGATCGATTTGCAACATCCTTCGGCACACCGGCGCACGAAGAATCCAGGCCCATCCGGTTCCGCCTCATGGTCCTGCGCGACCCATGCCCAAATGTTGGACATGATCCCGCGTTTAGGCACGCGCGGCACACGGTGCGAGGCCGCCGCCGGAAGGACACCTGCCAGAAAAGCGTCGAAGAGCGGCAGCCAAACGCCGCGAGAGACAGACGGCCACCCAGCGCGCCCATCCCTACGATGGCGTCCCAAACCCCTTAGCCGGTGATCATCTCGTACTGACGCACAATGACTTCGGCCTGCTTGATCGAGGCGATGTCGACCAGACGTCCCTTGTAGACGGTCGCGCCCGCGCCCTCTGCCTTGGCCGTTTCCATCGCGGCCAAGATCTCCCGAGCCTCGGCAACCGCTTCGGCGGACGGTGTGAAAACCTCGTTGGCAAGCGCGATTTGCTTGGGGTGAATCGCCCATTTTCCGACCATTCCAAGCGTCGCGGAGCGCCGCGCCTGCGCGACATAGCCGTCGTCATCGGAGAAATCCCCGAACGGGCCGTCAACCGGCAGCACACCGTGGGTCCGGCAGGCCGCGACAATCGCCGCCTGCGCCCAATGCCACGGATCCGACCAGTGCTTCTGCCCGTCGCGGATCATGTAGTAGTTTTCCTGCGTCCCGCCGATCCCGGTGGTCTGCATCCCCATCGAGGCAGCAAAATCGGCCGCACCAAGGCTCATTGCCTGCAACCGCGGCGAGGCGGCCGCGATTTCTTCAACATGGGCAATGCCGGCTGCGCTCTCGATGATGACCTCGAAGCTGATTGGGCGGCTCCGCCCCTTGGCTGTCTCGATGGCAGTGACCAATGCATCCACGGCATATATATCCGCCGCACAGCCGACCTTGGGGATCATGATCTGGTCCAGCCGGTCGCTCGCCTGCTCCAGCAGATCCACAACGTCACGGTACCAGAACGGCGTGTCCAACCCATTGATGCGCACACTCAGGGTCTTGCTGCCCCAGTCCACATCGCCAATCGCCTGAATGATGTTCTTGCGCGCCTCGGGCTTGTCATCGGGGGCGACGCTGTCCTCCAGGTCGAGGTTGATTACATCTGCCGCGCTGCTGGCCATCTTTTCGAAGATCGCCGGGCGAGACCCCGGCCCGAACAGCTGACAGCGGTTGGGGCGGGCGGGGGCGGTAGGTTGGATGCGGAAGCTCATGACTCTCTCCGGCAATGATATTTCGATTCTGATCGAAAACGGAGTAGATTATTGCGCGACGGCTGACAAGAAGCATTTCGCGACGGCAGCATTCCGACGCGGCACCGCAGCACCAAGGCGTTTGAAAGGACCTTTCCCGAACGACTATTGGTCCGCGTCGTCAGGGGTGCCAACCGCACTGCGCAAGGTCTCGTCCAGCCAGAGCCGACCGGCATTCACTGCCACCACATAGCGCTCGATTGTCGGTGCCGCTTTCGGAACCGCCTCCGACACACGCGCCGATTGGGTATAGAGGATCGTCAGACACCCGAAGACCAGAAACGCCAGCCCGAGGCCCGCACGACTGCCGCGATTGCGCTCCTCTCGGCTCAGCATCGAGCGCGACATCCCGTCCGAGCCTGCGTTGACCTCGTTGGGCGAAAGGGTCGAGTTGATTTCCTCGACATCCGGCAGCAACTCGCGACGATTCCCGTGATGGGCGGGCTCGGCGTCATCACCGGGGCTCGAATCGGCAGCGGTCACGTGAGCCGGACTGCGGGGAACCGGGGCAACGACAAAAGCCCTGTGATCGGCGTGTTTCGTGCCCTCCGGAGTTTGAAGGTCAAGATCGGCCTGCATTTCGATGCCGCCAATTTCCGCTCGACGCGCGGCCTGCTCGCGCTGAGCTTCTTCGCGAAGGACAGACATGGCATCTTCGTCGACAGGGCGGCGCGTGCGCTCGGGCAAGGTCGTCGCCTCGGCTTCGGTCGTGGTGACGTCTGCCGCAGTCGGACCTTCGGCTTCGGCTTCGGCTTCGGCTTCGGTCAGATCTGCCTCAGCAACCTGTTGTACAACCACGTCCTGCCCGCCCGACGGCTCGGGGACATCCCGCATTGGCGGTTTGGGCAGCGGTGGCGCGTTCCAGTCTTCGTCGTCCTCATCAGATGGCGACGGCGCGGGAGCTTGTGGCGGCTCAACGCTGCGCGGCGGTTCAACGGAACGCTCCTGCGCGCCGAACCCGAGTTCTTCAGCGAGTTCCGGGTCATGATCAGGGTGGTGTTGAAACCAGGTGTTTCCACAACTGGAACATTGGACATCACGGCCGGACTCGGGGATCACCCGATCGTCCACCGCGTATTGCGCCCCACAATTTGGACAGATGAGCCTCATGTCCCCTCTCGACACCGGCCTCTTCGGACCGACTGCTCCACTGTTTTTTCTTTGTGTAGCAGTGCTTCACGAGAACTCAAAGGAAATGCGCACCTCCCCGACGTAAGGGACCGTTGAAACCTGCCCCGGCCTCGGGCAGAACAGATTCGAATGGCAGGGAAACCACGCACGTGATCGATTTGAGCCAGGTTGCCTATTCTTACGGCAATGACGCACTACTTTCGGATATCTCGCTGCACCTTGCACCGGGATCGTTCCACTTTCTAACCGGGCCCTCGGGCGCCGGAAAATCGACGTTGCTCAAATTGTGCTACATGGAGCTGTTGCCGACCGCGGGCCAGATGTCGATCTTTGGTCGGGATGTCACCGGCCTCGGGCGCGACGACATTGCCCGCACCCGACGCCGCATCGGGGTCGTGCACCAGGACTGCCAGTTTCTGGACCACCTGCCGCTGGAAGAAAACCTCGCCTTGCCACTGACGGTCTCGGGGCGTGACGAAACTGCCGAGGCCAGCAACCTGCACGAGTTGATGACTTGGGTCGGCCTGAGCAAACGGGCCACGGCCCTGCCGCCGCAATTGTCAGGTGGCGAGCGGCAACGCGCCGCACTGGCGCGGGCGGTCATAATGGATCCGGAAATCCTGCTGGCCGACGAGCCGACCGGAAACGTTGATTGGGAAATGTCCCTGCGGCTGCTCCAGCTGCTTGTTGAACTGAACCGCATGGGCAAGACGATTCTTGTGGCGACCCACGACCTGAACCTTATCCGCGCCGCCAAATCCCAGGTTCAGACCCGCGTTCTGCGAATCGCCAACCGAACGCTGATCCATGCCGGAGCCGACCTGTGACCTGGCTAGCGCGCCTGGGCGCGGCGATGACCGGCAACTCCGGTGCTGACCGCGTGGTCCCACCCACCGGATACACGGCACGGCTGACAGTTTTCACCGCGGCGGCGATGGCTTTCCTGGCGGTCTTTGCGCTGGCGCTATCGTTGGCGACCGACCGGTTGGCGACCCGTTGGTCCGAGGCCCTCGCGCGCACGGCCACGGTGCGAATTTCAGCTCCGGCTGGCCAGATGCAGCAACAGCTCGACAACGCCATGGCTGTCTTGCAGACCACCCCCGGCATCGCTACCGCTCGCCCACTGACCCGCGAGGAACGCCTGGACCTGCTGGAGCCCTGGTTCGGGCCCGACCTGCCGCTGGACCGGCTCCAGATCCCCGAACTGATCGAAGTGATCGAGACCGTAGACGGCGTCGATGCCGACGGTTTGCGCGCGCGGCTGGCCGGCGAAGCCCCCGGTGCCCTGTACGACGATCACACCCGCTGGCGGCGGCCATTGGTCCGGGCGGCGGAGCGGTTGCGGACCCTCGGGCTGATCTCGCTGGCGCTGATCTCGGCGGCGACGGCGGCCATGATCACCCTCTCCGCCCAGGCCTCCCTTGCGGCCAACGCCAAGGTCATCGCCGCCTTGCGACTGATCGGGGCACTCGACACCTATATCGCCCGGGCGTTCGTCCGCCGCTACACCCTGCGCGCCTTCACCGGGGCGCTGGTCGGCACGGCCCTGGGCGTGTTGGCGATTGCGCTTCTGCCCCGGGCAGACGCTGCTGGCGGCTTCCTCACCGGGCTCGGGTTCTCAGGCGTCGGCTGGCTGCTCCCGTTGATCATTCCGCCGGTCGCAAGCATCGTTGCCTTTGCCGCCACCCGTTTCGCCGCCTTCCGGCAATTGCGAGAGACGACCTGACATGCTGCAATACCTGCGTTCGCTGCTGTTCAACATCCAGATGTACGTCATGATGGCGCTGATGGCGGCGTTCTTCACGCCCATCGTCCTGTTTCACCGCCCCACCGCCTATACGGCCTGCCGAACCTATTGCCGGTGGGTCCGCTGGACCGCCAGTTGGATGGTCGGCCTGAAATCCGAGATCCGCGGCCAGATCCCGACCGACGAATGCCTGATTGCGTCCAAGCACCAGTCGTTCTTTGACATCATCATGATCGTGTCGGTGGTGCCCCGGCCAAAGTTCATCATGAAAGCCGAGCTCAAGTGGGTGCCGATCGTCGGATGGTATGCGCATTGGATCGGCTGCGTTCCGGTGGACCGGGGCAAGCGCGCCCAAGCAATCGAAAGCATGAAATCGCGGGTCGAAGCCGGGCGGTCTGTTCCCGGGCAGCTGATCATCTATCCGCAGGGAACCCGCGTCGCACCGGAAGCAATCCGCCCCTACAAGATCGGAACCGGCGTCCTGTACCAGCAACTGGGGCAAGGCTGTGTTCCGGCGGCCACGAATGTCGGGGTGTTCTGGCCGAGGTTCGGCGTGCTGCGAAAGCCCGGGCTGGCCGTGGTGGAATTTTTGCCGACCATTGCGCCCGGTCAGGATGCGCGGCCCTTTATGGCCGAGCTGGAAGTACAGATCGAAACAGTCTCCAACCGTCTGATGACCGACGCAGGGTTTGTGCCGCCGACGCCATGACCCAATGAGCATGGGCGATACCAGCGGGGTCCATGCACTGAGGACCGACAATTTCCCCGAAAGAGGTCACACAGCCTGGGCAACCCCGCTTATCGGGCACCGGCGCACCGCAGGTGCCCGGCCCAACGGGAGCGGTCCCATCCGGTATGGGGCTGCGACGGGCGGGAGCGCCTCAGAACCGGTCCAGCAATCGCCGCAGATAGTCCAGTTCCACTTCGGGGCGTTCGCGATCACTTGAGCGGCGGCGAATTTCATCGAGCAGGTCCCGGGCCCGGCGATAGATGTCGTCGCCCTGCAACAGGTTGTCCTCGCTGCCGAAACTGCCAGAGTTTCCGGCCTCGCGTCCCAGCGGGTCCCGTTGTCCGTTCCTTTCGGCCTGACCCATCTGCTGGCCTTGCCCGCCCTGCTGCTGTTGCTGTTCCGCCAGCGCCTCTCCGAGGTTTCGCATCCCCTCTCGGATCGCCTCCATGGCCCGCGATTGCTGATCGATGGCCTCTGCAAGGTTGTCACCCTCCAGTGCGTCTTCGGCCCGTCCCATCGCCGTACCACCTTCGCGCAGGGCCTCGCGTGCGGCATCGCCGGCTTCGCTGCCGGCGCCCGGAAGGTTCTGGCGCAATCCGTCCAGCCGTCGGCGCAGGGCCTCTTGACGATCCGCCAGATCGCTCGCGCTCGGTTGTCCCTGTTGCCCCGGCCGCTGGCCGTCCTGGCCCTGGCCGTCCTGACCCTCGGAGCCTTGCTCGCCCTGTCCCTCGTTGTTTTGCCCCTGCCCGTCGCCATCTTCGTTGCCTTGGCTCTGGCTGCTCTGACCTTGCTGCGAGCCGCTGTCAGGGTTGAACTGTTCCTGCAGGTCGCGGAAGGCCTCGTCAGACAACCCCTGCTGATCCCGCAGGGTCTCTGCCAGGTCCTGCATGGCTTGCTCGCCGGGGCTCTGTTGACCCTGACCCTGCTGGCCCTGCGCAACCTGCATGTTCTCCATCATCTGACGCAATTGCTCCAGCAACTGCTGGGCCTCGGCGGTCCGGCCCTCTTCCATCAATTGCTGCAACCGGTCCAGAAGCTGTTGCAACTGGTCGCCGGTGATCGTCTGTGTGTTTTCCGCCTGCTGTTGCTGCTGGTTGGGGTCCTGCTGCTGGGCCAGTTGGCGCATGTAGTCCTGCATCGCCTCACGCAGTTCGTCCATCAACTGGGCGATCTCTTCGTCCGTCGCTCCATTGCGGATCGCCTCCGACAGGCGGTCCTGCGCACGCCGCAATCGTTCCATCGCATTCGACAGATCGCCCTCTTCGATCTTGACGGCAATCGTCCACAGCGCCTCGGCGACCTCTTCCTGCACGGCTGCGGACAACCCCGCCGACGAGGCGATGTCCGCCTCCAGCCGCCGCAGCGCCACACGCAATGGCAGGAAGGTCGCGCCGTCGCGAATGATTTCGTCGGGCCGGTGGGTGACCGCCCGAATGATTTTCGCCACGCGGGTGCCGTTGCCCCGCGCCCAGAGCAGGTCCCGGCGCTGCTCGATCAACGCAGCGGCCAGCGGGTCAAAGAATCGCCGGCCCGGCAACGCCATCTCCATCGGCACGGATGAGCCCGCCTGCCCCGACGCATCCGCGACCGACAGCGTCAGGGTGACCGGCAATCCCACCCAGGGATGCTTGGAAAAGTCCTCGACCAGTGTTTCAACAAAGTCCGCCCGGTCGCCACTGATTGTCATTGGCAGGTCAGCCTCGATCGACGGGCGCGGATCCGGGTCGGCGGCCAACCCATGGCGCCGTTCCAATGCCTGCAGGTCCAGCGCGATCACAGCACTGCCGCCGACAACCCCAAAATCGTCCTGCGCCCGAAAGGCCTGGCTCATCCGGCCGCTTGCCTCGCGTTCGACATTTCCCTCAAGACTGACCTGAGGCGGCAGGTCGGCACTCACCGACACGGCCCATTCCCGCCCGCCGGGGCCCATAATGGCCAACCGGCCGTCCTGAACGATCTCGAAACCCTGATTGGCTGCGGACGCGGGTTCGATGGTCTCTCCCAGACGCCCTGAAACGGTCTCGTCGACACTCAGCGCGCCAACCTCGCCGTACAGGCGCAGCGTCACGCGGCTGCCCTTGGGCGCCAGCAGCGCACCTGCCGGTATGTCGTTCAGATAGAGACTCGGCTTGCCAGTATAGGCCGGCGGCTCCACCCACCCCTCCCAGGACACGCCTGAAACCGCCAGCGCGTCGTCGCCGGGCGCAACAGTCTGTACCACTGTTGCCGCCTGCCAGATCGACCCGAACAGCAACGCCACGCCAAGGGCAGTCGCCGCGACATAGCGCAGGGCATAGGGATCGCGCCGGGTCAGCGACAGATCCGGCGCAACGCGACGCGCCTGTGCGGCGCGTTGCGCCATTCGGTCCAAATGGGCCGCCCACACCGCAGCCGAAGCGGCATCGCCCGCGCCGATCGCCTGCTGGTCGTTCAACGCCTGGATCGGTCGCCCCGGCAGGGTCGAATCCAACCGCTCCAAAGCCTCGGACCGTGTGGGCCAGTGGAACCGACGCACCCCCGCAACAGCAAACCAGACCAGAGCGGTGGCGGCGATCACACCACCAATCCAGACGACCTCGACCGGCGCGGTCTCGTGAAGGCCAAGGAACAGACCGGAAATGACGGCAAACAGGATCGACCAAACAGGCCAGAAACAACGGGTCAGACGTTCCGCCACCATTCCCAGGCGGGTCAGGCGCAACGGGCGACGCAGCCGACTCATGGCATGCGCGGAGGCTGCCTCTGGGGTCATCTCGCTCCTTTCGACAGCCCGAACACCCGAGCCGCGGGTGGCGATGTTACTAAAGCCACTCGGGAATGTTATCGCGCGCGATCATTTCGTCAAAGGTCGGACGTGACCGGATGACGGCGAATTGATCCCCGTTGACCAGAACCTCCGGAATCAGCGGACGCGTGTTGTATTCCGAGGACATCACCGCGCCATAGGCCCCGGCCGAGCGAAACGCCACCAGGTCGCCCGAAGCCAGCGGCGGCATATTGCGTTGTTTTGCAAAGGTATCGCCACTTTCACAAACAGGGCCGACGATGTCGACGGGGGCCTGTTCGGCACCGGCGGCAGGCTCCTGCACGGGCACGATATCGTGATGGGCGTCGTACATGGACGGGCGAATCAAGTCGTTCATCGCGCCATCCAGGATCAGGAAATCCCGGCCCTCGCCATTCTTCACATAGATCACTGCGCTGACCATTATCCCGGCGTTGCCGGAAATCAGCCGTCCGGGCTCGATCTCCACTTCGCAGCCCAGGTCCCCAACCGTCCGCTTGATCAGGTCGCCATAGTCGCTCGGCAACGGCGGCGCGATGTTGCTGCGAGTGTAGGGAATGCCAAGACCTCCACCAAGGTCGAGCCGCCGGATGTCGTGGCCATCCGCCCGCAGAACCGCCGTCAGGTCGGCCACCTTGAGATAGGCCTGCTCGAACGGCTCCAGGTCGGTCAGTTGCGAGCCGATGTGAACGTCGATCCCGATCACCTCCAACCCCGGCAGGCCGGCGGCGCGGGCATAGACATCGCGCGCCCGTGCGATCGGGATGCCGAACTTGTTCTCTGATTTTCCCGTGGCGATCTTTGCATGGGTGCGCGCATCGACATCCGGATTGACCCTCAGCGTGACCGGGGCCACCACGCCCATCGATACCGCGATGGCGCTCAGCAGCTCCATCTCGGGTTCGCTCTCCAAGTTGAACTGGCGGATGCCCCCCTCCAGCGCCGTCCGCATTTCTACGGCCGTCTTGCCCACGCCGGAAAACACGATCCGGTCCCCCGGCACACCCGCCGCCTTGGCGCGCGCATATTCCCCGCCCGAGACCACATCCATACCCGCACCCAGCCGCGCCAGGGTTTTCAGGATCGCCTGATTGGAGTTCGACTTCATGGCAAAGCACACAAGGTGCGGCAGCGGGTCCAGTGCCGAATCGAACAGCCGGAAATGACGTTCCAGCGTGGCCGTGGAATAGCAGTAGAACGGCGTGCCGACCGCGGCGGCGATCTCGGAAACCGCGACATCCTCGGCGTAGAGCGTGCCATTGCGGTAGAGGAAATGATCCATGGGGCGCGTCCTTCGTCGCTTGGGTCGGAAACCGCGTCATATCAGACCGGTGCGTCAACGCAATTCCGCCCGTTGCCCGAGTGTCGTCGCGGCCAGAACACCAGATCCGTGTGATCGCAGGCGGTGGTCCACCGTGCCCGGTCGATCACATCGGACAGGCTCTGCGCCACGCGTTGGCCACGGGGCTTGTAGAAGAACCGGCGCGGGGTAAGACAGCTAAGGGACTTGAGGGCGGTTGCCACAATGCCCTGAGTGCCGGCCGCAGGGGGGACAGGGGACATGGCATCCATTTCGAAACGCGTTCGCAAACGGCTGGAGGCGATCGCGGACAGCAAGCAGGTTACCGGCGCGGCCACCCGTATGATCGCCCGCCACATCCGACGCCTGTACGACCGCACCGAATGGACCTTTCACGGGCGCGACGAGATGCAGGCCGAGGTGACGCAAGGCCAACCGGTCATTGTCGTGCTTTGGCACGGTCGGTTGACGATGGCGCCCAAGGGCTGGGATCCGTCCTGGGGGCCGTTCTGCGTGGTCACATCGGCGGCCCGCCCCGGACGGATGGTCGGGCGCATCATGCAGAAGTTTGGCCTGGAAACGCTGCCAATGCGGGATCGCAAATCGAACACGGGCGCCTCGCTTCAAGTCGCCCGAATGTACCGGCAAGGTGTTTCGATGGGATTTGCCATCGACGGGCCGGTCGGACCGGCACATACGGCAAATACGGTAGCGATAGATTGGGCCCGGCTGACCGGCGCTCCGATCTGGCTCTACACCAATTCGGTCGAGCGGTATCGAACCCTCAACGCATGGGATCGTCTGGCGGTGCCAAAACCCGGCGGGCGTGGCTGCATGCTGTATCGTCGTTGGGACGCAAAGATCCCCAAGCGCATGGATAACGGCACGCGGGAGGCGCTCCGCCGCAAACTCGAAACCGACCTCGATGCTCTTTCAAGCGAAGCCGACATGATGATGGGTCACGATACCCCGATCAACTGACCTCTGGCTTCAGAAACCGACGACTGTTCGCGTCGGTTGGCCAGATCCGCCCGCAACCCCCGCCTTGACCGACCCTGAAATGTTGATGCCCGTCGACGTCCGCTCCCGGGTGTCCGGCGGAATGGGCGCTCCGTCGACTCCACACCCGGCAACCAGCGCGGCCACACAAACAGCAAGAAACCAGCGCATCAGAACCACATCCCAAATCCCCGGCGCCCGCCGGTCCCGACGCCCACCGAAACATTTCCAGTGCCAACCGCGACACCTGCGCCGCCTGTTCCGACGGCCACGGTCGTGTTGACATTGTTATTGCGCGGCGAGGTCGAGTTTACCCCAACGCCACCGCTGACATTCCCGTTGGTGCTCACCCCCACGCCGGCCCGGGGCTGAGGATCGGCGCAGGCCCCCAGCACCGATATGGCGGCCAGTCCTGTCACAATCTGCTTCATCCGATCCGGTCCCCCCAAAGAGCCACCTGCTCGCGAACGCGCTCCGGTGCCGTTCCACCGTAGGAGGTGCGGCTCGCGACCGAGTTGTAAACCCCGAGCACTTCAAAAACGCCTGCGGTGATTCCGGCATGAACGCCCTGCATCTGCTCCAGCGTCAGGTCGGGCAGGTCGCAGCCCTGCGCCTCGGCCATCGCGACGAGGCTGCCGGTGACGTGGTGCGCGTCGCGGAACGGCAGTCCCAGTTCCCGCACCAGCCAGTCCGCCAGGTCGGTCGCGGTCGAGAACCCACTGGCGGCAGCGGCCTCCAGCTGTTCGCGGTTCGCCGTCATGTCCGCGATCATGCCGGTCATGGCCGCCAGCGCCAGAATCAGCGTGTCGGCGGCGTCGAAGACCTGTTCCTTGTCTTCCTGCATGTCCTTGGAATAGGCCAGAGGCAGCCCCTTCATCACCGTCAGGAGCGCGACGTTGGCCCCGACGATCCGGCCGATCTTGGCCCGGATCAACTCGGCGGCATCGGGGTTCTTTTTCTGCGGCATGATCGAGGAGCCGGTCGAAAAACGGTCTGACAGCGTCACAAACCGGAACTGCGCCGATGACCAGATGACCAGTTCTTCGGCCAGCCGGCTCAGGTGCATTGCGCAGATGCTGGCAGAGGCGAGGAATTCCAGCGCAAAATCACGGTCGCTGACGGCATCCAGCGAATTGGCCATCGGGCGGTCAAATCCAAGCGCTGTCGCCGTGGCGTGGCGATCGATGGGAAACGACGTTCCGGCCAGCGCTGCCGCGCCAAGCGGACATTCGTTCATGCGCGCCCGCCCGTCGCGGAAGCGGCTCAGGTCCCGCCCGGCCATCTCCACGTACGCCAGCATGTGGTGGCCCCAGGTCACCGGCTGTGCGGTCTGAAGATGCGTGAAGCCGGGCATCACCCAACCCGCCCCGGCGTCGGCCTGTGCCAACAGTGCCTCCTGCAGCGCTTGCAACCCGGAGATGGCTGCATCGTACTGGTCGCGCGCCCAAAGGCGGAAGTCCACGGCCACCTGGTCGTTGCGGCTGCGCGCGGTGTGCAGGCGGCCGGCCGGGGTGCCGATCAACTGGGTCAGGCGCGCCTCCACGTTCATGTGGATGTCCTCCAGCGCTGTCGAGAACTCGAAGCTTCCGCCCTCGATTTCTGACAACACCGTGAGGAGCCCTTCCCGGATCGCCTCGGCATCGTTATCCGTGATGATGCCTTGGGCCGCCAGCATGGCCGCATGGGCGCGGGAGCCTTCGATATCCTGCGGGGCAAGCCGGCGGTCGAACCCGATCGAGGCGTTGATCGCCTCCATGATCGAGTCGACTCCGGAAGAGAAGCGACCGCCCCACATCTTGTTGGCGGCAGGGTTGGAGGCGTCGGACATGAATGGGACCTCGGAGGTAGGAATATGAAGCAATTGTTGGCCGCGTTGGTCTATACGGGCCTTGCGCTCTTGGCAAATCCGGTTGCCGCCGACATGACGGCCATCGCCGCCTTGCGGGACGGCGACATGAAGAAGCTGTCGTTTCATGAGACGCCCAAGGAGATCCCCGACATCGCGTTTGTCGATGCTGGCGAGGGCGAACATCGGCTGTCGGATCACCGCGGCACCTGGGTGGTGGTCAATTTCTGGGCCACGTGGTGCGCTCCATGCCGAAAGGAGATGCCCACCCTTGCCAACCTGCAAACCCATTTCGACGGCAAGCCGGTCGAGGTCGTGACGATCGCGACGGGGCGCAACTCCGTCACCGGAATATCGAAATTCTTTGCCGAAATCGAGGTAACCAACCTGCCGGAATTTCGCGATCCCAAGCAGAAGCTGGCCCGCGAACTGGGCGTGATGGGCCTGCCGATCACGGTAATTCTGGACCCTGAGGGCCGTGAAGTCGGTCGGCTGATGGGCGACGCAGAGTGGGACAGCGACAGCGCGATCGCTATCCTCGAGGCGCTTGCCGCCGAGAGCTGATCCGTCCTGACAGAATGGGCCGGCGCCGGCGGAACTCTCCAACGGCGGCGGGGCCAACGCAAGCTCTTCTTAAACGTGTGCAAAACAGGACTTGCGGCCCCGATCCATCCCCACGCATCACGCCGTGAATTCAAAAAATTAAGAAATACAGTCGGTTCCGTTAACCTTTGGGGCGTCTTTCGAGCAACACCTTTCTACAACCTGAACGAGAATGGATTACTCGCGGCTCGGAATAAGCTGTAATCGGCAGGAAATCGCCAACTGATCCGGGTGCCGATGCCGTCTTCCTATGAAATACACGCAGACCACGGTTTGCTCTTGATCCGTTACGGCGGAATCGTGGGGGTATCGGATATCGGCGAGGTTCACGAACGGGTTCGCGATGACCCGCGGTATCGCCCCGGCCTGAAGTCATTCTCCGATATGTCCGATATCACCGAGGTCAACTTCGGCTTTGCGGGCATGCTGATGCTGTCGCGGCAGTTTCGAGAGATCTACGCCGCTGCGCCCAATCGGGTACGGGTGGCGCACTATGCTCCAAGCGACCTGGCGTATGGGATGGCCAGGATGTACGAGGCGCTGACGTCTGACGCCCAGATGCTCGATCTTGGCTTGTTCCGGACTCTGCCCGAGGCCCTTGGGCACCTCGGACTGAACGCGCATCCTTCCTTTCAACTCAAAGCGGCTTCCTGACCCGTGTGGAGACGAAACCCGGCATGCTTGTGAACTTCATGATCGCTCCGGCCCGGCACGGAAGCCGACCTTCGGACGACGTAGCCATGTTCGCAACCGGCGATGCCGCGTTCCGAGTGCCGGACACCGGTCGAACGGTTTCCGCACGCCACTCCAAGGTCGGCGTGGCGTTCGCAGTTCCAGAATACAACAAAACAACACTGGCCGAAATTCCGGTTCCGCCCGCGCCCGTGACCACACCGGAAAAGGGATAAGGGATGCCGCAAAACCACCTCATTCTCCCGGAGTTCAACCTGGTTTTCCTGCGTTACAGTGGCCACGTCACGTTGAACGATCAACGCCAATTGGTTGCAGACGTGACCGCAAACCCCGATCATCGCTATGATATGCCAAAGCTCTCGGATGCGTCGTCAGTGACCGGAAGCGATATCGATGCAACCATTTTCATGGCGCTGCGGGACAGGCTGGAATCCCGGTACACCGATCTGCCCGGGCCAATCTTGTGGGCCCATTTCGCGCCCAGCGATACGACCTACGGGATGGCACGGATGTTCGAGTCGTTGATGAGCGATATCACCGCATTGAAAGTCGAAGTCTTCCGCGACCTGCCGGACGCGTTGGACTTCCTCGGCCTTTCCGACACTGACGTTGCCACGCACCTGGGGCTTGCCGACGCCATGTGATCCTGCCGAGGGGCATTCGTGAAGACCTGCTTCGCCATGGTGGCGATTCAAACCCGCTGATGGCCACCGGTTCGGCCGTGCGTTCCCATCAGCATGACGGGCCAGACAGCCATCGGCCAATGGGCACGCTTACCCACGGGCCTCGCCACATTTACCAGATGTTCAGCTTGAATCGATATCGACAGGATCGTCAGGTCAGCGGCGCCCGACACGGGCGTTGGCGGCGGCCGCCCGGGCCAGTGCATCGCCAAGGGTTGACTTGCGGGGCACCTGCTGTTGCGGTCTGACCCGCAACGGCAACCAGATACCGATCCACTCTGTGTCTCCAGTCTTGAGCAACATTCCAGCAAGACCAGAGTTCCTGACGATATCCGAGATCGACCGTTTCATGTGTGTTTCCCTCGCGCGCAGATGCCTCGGCTAGTGCGCCATATCGTTTTAACAAAAGGTTAAAAAAACAACACCACGGCACACGCAAGCGCCACTTAAAAAAGCACATATGCCCGAAAATTGTCCGAAAAATCAAGACGCTTCGGCATTTGACCGCCCTGTATCACCGCATGCGCGCAACGTCACAGTGACGCGGGCATGTTACCAGATGGTCATTGACCATCCCGACCGCCTCCATGAAGGCATAAACGATTGTCGGTCCGCAAAACCGAAAACCAGCCGCCTTGAGATCCCTCGAAACCTGGCGGGACAGAGACGTTTGTGTCGGAACCTCATCAAGGTTCAACCACGTGTTCTGTATCGGGCAATTATCGATTCTGTTCCACAGGAATGCCGAAAATCCCTCGCGTTCCTCGATATCCAGAAAAGCCCGGGCGTTGCCGATGGTCGCTTCGATCTTGCCACGGTGCCGGACAATCCCGGGATCGGCGAGCAACCGATCGACCTCGGGGGCGCCCCAGGCTGCAATCTTTTCCGGGTCGAACCCGTCAAAGGCTTCCCGAAAGTTGTCCCGTTTCTTAAGAATCGTGATCCACGACAGCCCGGCCTGAAATCCATCCAGCACCAGTTTCTCCCACAGGGCGCGCCCATCCCGGTCGGGCACGCCCCACTCCGTATCGTGATAGGCGACATAGATCGGGTCCGATCCAGCCCAGCCGCAACGCTCGCCCAATGCCACCTCCTGTTCCAGTTTCCTCAAATTGGCGCAGAATTGGAGCATTTACCAGTTGTTCAGGGCTCGGAACACAAATGGGGCAGACGGTATTTCGGAGTCTGTCATGCTGCCTGGAAAAAACAAACGTAGCGCCATCAGCCTTGTCGGCGCAGCCAATCCGCTTGCAGCGGCGTTGGAAGTGCGCGACTGCGATATCCTGTCGATGGTGCGCCGCTCGCTTGAACGCAAGGATGTACTGCTTGCCTTTCAGCCGGTCGTATCCGCACATGCGCCCGGTACAATCGCCTTCTTCGAGGGGCTCATTCGGGTGATCGACGACACCGGCCGAATCATTCCGGCTAGCGAGTTCATCGAGGCCTGCGAAACAAACGAAATCGGACGAATCATTGACTGCCTGGCGCTCGAAATGGGGCTCAAGGCGCTCGCAAGGGCTCCACAGTTGCGATTGGCGATCAACATGTCTGCGCGGTCCATCGGGTATTCCCGCTGGAACAACACCATGAAAAACGGGCTCCGCGCGGATGCGAGCATCGCGGAAAGATTGATCATCGAGATCACGGAATCCTCCGCCATCGTCATGCCAGAAACGACGATGAGCTTCATGGAAGAGATGCAGGAACGCGGTGCCAGTTTCGCGCTCGATGATTTCGGCGCCGGGTTCACAGCGTTCCGATATCTCCGGGATTTCGACTTCGACATCATCAAGATCGCCGGCGAGTTTGTTCGCGACATCCACAAGCAACCTGACAATCGGGTCCTGACGCAGGCACTTGTATCGATTGCACAACAGTTCGACATGCTGACGGTCGCGGAATCGGTCGAATGTGAAAAGGATGCCGCGCTGTTGATCCAGATGGGTGTGGATTGCTTGCAGGGATACTTTTTCGGGGTCCCGACAACCCGGCCGAGCTGGTCGCAGTTTCCACAGACGTTTCGGGACGCCGTCTGACCCTATCGCGGATTCGCAGCGGCCAATCGGCCGAAACGCGTCGCCCGACTGGCCTCGATCAGGCCGCTGTCCTTCCCTTCACCGCTGGCGGGCGGCTCCTCACCGGGGGCCAATTACCCGAACATCAAGCAATTTTTCAGGGGTGGGACACCCTGTCCGTTGCCTCTGAGGAAACGGCCCCCTAACCAAGTCAGGAACCCGAGGGGCGTTTAGGAGGGCCACAGACCTGTGGCAGCGCCCTTCCCAAGATGACTTGAAGAGGAGCCATCATGACCAACGTCGTCATCGCCTCGGCTGGCCGCACAGCCGTCGGATCTTTCCTGGGATCATTTGCCAACACCCCAGCCCACGACCTTGGCGCCACAGTGCTCAGAGCCATCGTTGAGCGCGCCGGCATCGATCCGTCTGAGGTCTCCGAGACCATCCTTGGCCAGGTGCTGACTGCTGCGCAAGGCCAGAACCCCGCCCGCCAGGCCCACATCAACGCAGGCCTGCCGCAGGAAAGCGCCGCCTGGAGCCTCAACCAGGTCTGCGGGTCCGGACTGCGCGCCGTCGCGCTCGCCGCCCAGCACATCCAACTCGGCGATGCATCGATCGTCGCTGCCGGTGGTCAGGAGAGCATGTCCCTCAGCCCCCACGCCGCCATGCTGCGCGCCGGTCAGAAGATGGGCGACATGAAGTTCATCGACACGATGATCCGGGACGGCCTGTGGGACGCCTTTAACGGCTACCACATGGGTCAGACCGCTGAAAACGTCGCCAACCAGTGGCAGATCTCGCGCGAGATGCAGGACGAATTCGCCGTTGGCTCGCAAAACAAGGCCGAGGCCGCCCAGAAGGCCGGCAAATTCACAGACGAGATCATCCCCTTCGTCGTCAAGACCCGCAAGGGCGAGACCATCGTCGATGCAGACGAATACATCCGCCATGGCGCCACCATGGAAGCCATGCAAAAGCTGCGCCCTGCCTTCGTCAAGGACGGCTCGGTGACCGCGGCAAACGCCAGCGGTATCAACGACGGCGCCGCCGCCGTGCTCTGCATGAGCGCTGACGAGGCCGAGAAGCGCGGCATCGAGCCGCTCGCCCGGATTGCGTCCTACGCCACCGCCGGACTTGACCCGTCGATCATGGGCGTTGGCCCGATCTATGCGTCGCGCAAGGCGCTGGACAAGGCCGGTTGGTCGGTCGCGGATCTGGATCTGGTCGAAGCCAACGAGGCCTTCGCGGCACAGGCGTGCGCCGTGAACAAGGACATGGGCTGGGATCCGTCGATCGTGAACGTCAACGGCGGCGCAATTGCCATCGGTCACCCGATCGGCGCCTCGGGTTGCCGCGTGCTCAACACGCTGTTGTTCGAAATGAAGCGCCGCGACGCCAAGAAGGGTCTCGCCACGCTCTGCATCGGTGGCGGAATGGGCGTCGCGCTCTGCGTGGAACGCCCGTAACATACCGCCCCATCTGCAGATACACTCAGGGGCGCCACAGCTGGCGCCCCTGTTTTTTTAAGAAAGGCGCACAATGGGACTTGATGCGCCCCCCTAACCGCGCAAGATTGTTGCGCTACCACCGGCACCTGAATTAACAGAGTTGCCATCGAATGACGCCAACTGGAGGGAAATCATGGCAAGAGTTGCAGTCGTTACCGGGGGTACCCGGGGCATCGGGGCCGCCATTTCTATCGGTCTGAAAGAAGCCGGCTACCAGGTCGCCGCCAACTTCGGTGGCAACGAGGAGGCTGCCGCCAAGTTCTCCGAAGCGACCGGGATCAAGGCGTACAAGTGGTCCGTGGCCGACTATGAGGGCTGCGAAGCCGGCATCAAACTGGTCGAAGCCGATCTCGGCCCGGTCGAAATCCTCGTCAACAACGCTGGCATCACGCGCGACGCCATGTTCCACCGCATGACCGTTCAGCAATGGAACGACGTGATCGACACCAACCTGCACGGCGTTTTCAACATGACTCATCCGGTCTATCCGGGCATGCGCGAGCGCAAGTGGGGCCGGATCATCAACATCTCGTCGATCAACGGCCAAAAGGGTCAGGCGGGTCAGACCAACTATTCAGCCTCCAAATCCGGCGACCTGGGCTTCACCAAGGCGCTGGCGCAAGAAGGGGCACGTTTTGGCGTGACCGTGAACGCGGTGTGTCCGGGCTACATCGGCACCGAGATGGTGCGCGCCATCGACGAAAAGGTTCTGAACGACAAGATCATCCCGCAGATCCCGGTTGGTCGTCTGGGCGAGCCGGAAGAGATTGCGCGCTGCGTGGCCTTCCTGGCCTCCGATGACGCCGGTTTCATCACCGGCTCGACGATCTCCGCGAACGGCGGTCAATTCTTCGTCTGATCTGCCCCTCCCCAAGACCGGGGCGCAGACAACAAAAGAGCGGGCGGCGAGCCATTCGCCGCCCGCCTTGCGTTTCGGCGCCACACGCAACACGGCGGCGTCAGTCGTGCACGAACCGCCGAATGCGTGGCAGCGCGGCCCAGGGTTGCCTCAGCAAGCGAACCGGATGCAAAAGGTAGGTGAGCATGACCGCGAAGGCCAACGTGCGCTGCTCATGTGCGGAGCGGATGGCTTGGCGGGTGCGTTCGTTTGTCGGGGTTTCGAACATCTGCGATCTCCAGGTATGCGACGGATCAGCCGTGCTTGACTGATGTCTTCATGCAGCGTTGAAAAGAAGTTCACAAACGAGACTTCCCACCCCTTCAGTTTAGTATTACTTGCCTATCATGACTGACCGCCTCCCCCCACTGACCGCCCTGCGCGCCTTCGAAGCGGCTGCGCGCCATATGTCGTTTGCCAAGGCTGCAAACGAGTTGAACGTCACGCCGGCCGCCTTGTCGTTCCAGATAAAATCGCTTGAAGAACATTTGGGCCAGCAGGTCTTTCGACGCCTGAACCGGGCCGTCGAACTGACCGAGGCCGGACGCACGCTTGCCCCCGGCATCAGCGACGGTTTCTATGCCATGGGTCAGGCCTGGCAGGCCACGCGGCGGTTGGCCGACGTCAGCACCCTGACCGTCACCGCCGGCCCGGCGTTCACATCCAAGTGGCTGGCGCCGCGCCTGTTCGACTTTGCCACCGCCCACCCCGAGATCGAGCTCCGCTTCTCCGCCTCTCTCAGGTTGGTGGATTTTGACCGGGATTCGGTCGATGTGGCGATCCGGTTCAGCGAAACGCCGGACACTGGCCTGTTCTCTCGCAATCTGTTGGAAGAATGGGTCACGCCAATGTTGTCGCCGGAGTTGGCTCGACGCGTCTCGACGCCCAACGATCTGCATGACCTGCCATTGCTTCATCAGGACGACACCCGCTTCATGCGCCATCCCGTCGATTGGCCAGCCTGGTTCCGAGCGGCAGGTATCGGCGAGGCACCACTGTCCGGCCCACGGTTCAGTCAGGCCGATCACGCCATCGACGCAGCCCTGTCGGGGCTCGGGGTGGTGCTGGGCCGAGGCTCCCTGGCCAGCCGGGATCTGGACACCGGTCGTTTGGTCGCGCCCTTCCCACTGTGCCTGCGAACCACGGCGACCTACAGGTTTCTCTGCTCCGAAGGGGCCGAGAGCCGACCCCAGGTCGCCGCCTTCTTGGCCTGGATTTCGAACGAAACCGAAAAGGCGGATGCAGGAACCAGCGAGCGGCACTTTATCGACGCAACCGACATTCCAACCGCTTGACACACCCGCCGCCACCCCGCACTCCCATGCGATGACACGCACAAACGCCACCGCCATCGGCTTCATCGCCGTCCTTCTGTGGGCCCTGCTGGCCCTGTTCACCGTCGGCAGCGCGCCTGTGCCGCCGTTGCAACTGACCGCGATGAGCTTTGCCATTGGCGGTGCCATTGGGGTGGTCTGGACCCTGATCAGCGGCAGGGCGAGCCTGTTGCGAAGTGTCAGCTGGAAGGTCTACGCCTTCGGCACCGTTGGACTGTTCGGCTATCACCTGTTCTATTTCAGCGCGCTTCGGCTTGCCCCGCCAGCGCAGGCAGGACTGATCGCCTACCTCTGGCCGTTGCTGATCGTGCTCATGTCTGGGTTGCTTCCCGGAGAATCGCTCCGGGCGGGCCACCTGATCGGCGGGGCGCTTGGATTTGCCGGCGCTGCGCTGATCATACTTGGCGACGGCGAAAGCTTCGGTGGCGCCGCCTTGCCGGGGTACGTCATGGCGCTGATCTGCGCCTTTTTCTGGTCTGGATATTCCATTCTGTCCCGCCGGATCGGACAGGCCCCTACGGAAACAGTCGCGGTCTTCTGCCTGGCCACTGCGGTGCTGGCCGGCATTTCGCACCTGTTGGTCGAAGAAACGGTCCTGCCCGCCACGGCACTGGGCTGGGCGAGCGTTCTTGCGCTAGGACTGGGCCCAGTAGGTTTGGCATTCTATGTGTGGGATATCGGGGTCAAGAAGGGCGACATTCAGCTTCTGGGCGTGGCGAGCTATGCTGCACCGCTGTTGTCCACACTTGCCCTCGTCTTGGCCGGACTTGCCACGCCGACACCAAGATTGCTGCTGGCGGCCGCTCTGATCACGGGAGGAGCGGCACTGGCCGCCTGGGCCAGCACACGCTCCGGGAAAGGTTCTACACCGTCGTCAGACGGGTGATTTCTTCCTTGATCCTGAGCTTCTGTTTCTTGAGTTCTACGATTTGAAGGTCGTCAGAGCCGGGTGCTTGTTGAATCTGTTCCACTTTATCCGAAAGAACTGCGTGCTTCTTGCGGAGTTCCTCAACGCGGGCGGACTCGGACATAGCCTAACTCTCCTCTGAATGATTGTCGTAGTAGAAGTGCAGCACGATTTTCAGGTGTTGTCACGTCGAACCCGCATCCTAGGTGAATATTTTACGTCACCTCTGTAAAACTTTGCAGACAATACTTACTTGGGCGATTCACCAAAGCCGGGGAGCGCAGCAGCAGCCCGCAAGACGGCAGAGATGTCCGGCGCGTAGTCGTCGCCGTCGACCACATGCCGCACCCCCTCATGCAACACGATCGGGGCGTGCAGGCGGAGCGCCGCGCGCCCACCCTTTCGCGCTCGCACCACGACAAGATTCGCATCCCGCCCGACTCGCGCCACTAGCGGCTGGACCTGTATCGAGCCCAACCCACCGAGCCCCCCCAGGATATCCGCCAGCCGATCCGGGCGGTGGATGAGCGTCAACCAGCCCTTGGAGGCCAACCGCCGCGTTGCCACGGACAGCCAGTCCGCCAACGGTGTCTGTTCGCCCATCGCCATCTCGCGGGCGGCGTGGGACGATGGAGACGAGCTTTCGCGCAGGAAATAGGGCGGGTTTGCAATGACATGCGCAAAGCTCTGCTGGCGCAGATCTGACGGCAACTTGGAAAGGTCTGCTGTCACAACACACATCGGCACGCCCGACTCGGTTGCATTCCGACGGGCAAGCTCTGCCATTTCGGGCTGGCGCTCCACTGCCGTGATCTGGACGCCGGGCACCCGCGTGGCAAGGCACAGCGACGCCGTTCCAACCCCGCACCCCAATTCCAGAACGCTGTCGCTGGGCCGGGCCGGACAGGCAGCGGCCAGCAAGACCGGATCCACACCGGCCCGATATCCCGTGGCGGGCTGCAAGATACTCAGCCTTCCCCCGAGATAGGAATCGCGGGTCAGGCCATCGGTCACCTCAGCCATCCTCGGTCACGTCGATCTCATTGTCCCTGAGCGCCGCACGGGCCAGAAACAGGTCCGTATCGCGAACCATCAGTCGCCGCGGCAGAACACCAACGGATCCTTCTAGGATGCTCATATGGACGTCCATTTCGAAGCAGTCTATATCCTCGCCTGCGAGAAGGGATTTTGCAAAGGCGATGACCGTTATGTCGTTTGTGCGCAAAACTTCTTTCATGGCGTAGACTTAAGGAAATCCCTGCCGCATTGTCGAGATGGGTGACGAGACCGTGATGAGCCTGGACGAAGCAGTACAGAAACCGCATGACCGCCTTGCGCGGTTGCTGACCTCCGATCTGGAGCAGGTCAATGACCTGATCCGCAACCGGATGGCCTCTCGGCATGCGCCGCGCATCCCCGAGGTGACGGCCCATCTGGTCGAGGCCGGCGGCAAGCGGTTGCGACCGATGCTGACCCTCGCGACGGCCCGAATGTGCGGCTACGACGGCGAGAATCACGTCAAGCTGGCGGCGACTGTAGAATTCATCCACACCGCCACCCTGCTGCATGATGACGTCGTCGACGAAAGCGCCCAACGACGCGGACGCCCGACGGCAAACTTGTTGTGGGACAACAAGTCTTCGGTTCTGGTTGGCGATTACCTGTTCGCGCGATCCTTCCAGTTGATGACCGAAACCGGCAATATCCGGGTTCTGGACATCCTGGCCAATGCCTCGGCCACCATAGCCGAGGGCGAAGTGTTGCAGCTGACCGCGGCGCAGAACCTTGCAACGGACGAAGAAATCTATCTGCAGGTGGTTCGTGGAAAGACCGCCGCCCTGTTCGCCGCTGCCTGCGAGGTTGGTGGCGTCGTGGCCGGTGCCGACGAAACGCAGGTGGATGCGCTGCGGTCCTATGGCGATGCCCTCGGGATCAGCTTCCAGATCGTGGACGACCTGCTGGACTACGGCGGCGACACCACCGCCACCGGAAAGAACGTCGGTGACGATTTCCGCGAGCGCAAGCTGACCTTGCCGGTGATCAAGGCCGTCGCAAAGAGTGATGACGTCGAGCGCGCCTTTTGGGTGCGGGTCATCGAGAAGGGCCAACAGGACGACGGAGACCTTGAACACGCGCTGAGCCTTCTGGCCCGCCACGAAACAATGGAAGCCACCCGCATGGAAGCCGTCGCCTGGGCTGATCGTGCCAAGGATGCGCTGTCTGCCCTGCCGGATACCGAGATTCGCACGATGCTCATGGATCTGGCGGATTACGTGGTCGCGCGGGTCCGCTAGGCGGCCCTCTGACCGCGACCTATCCCAGACGGGTCTCTGCGACCCACCAATCCGGATGTGCCTGCCGAATTCTGTCGCCAGCGGCGCTGGCGTGTGCCGGCGTTGGGAACAGGCCGAAACATGTCGCCCCGGACCCGGACATGCGCGCCAAAAGGCATTCCGGCAGCCCCTGAAGCGTGTCCAGTGTTGCCGATACCAGTGGGGCGATCTGGCACGCGGCATCTTGCAGGTCGTTGCGTTGGCCGCGCAGCCAGGCGGCGACGTCCGTTACTGATGTGAGGGATGCCGGAACCAGCGACATGGCCGGATTGTCACGTCGTGCGAGCGCCCCGAACACGGCCGGCGTTGGCACTTCGATACCCGGGTTCACCAGCACCGCCGGAAGCAGCGGCAGCGCGGGTACCGGCGCGAGGACTTCGCCAATTCCCGTCATACGCAGAGAACGCGGCACAAGGCACACAGGGACATCCGCGCCGAGAGCAAGCACCGCCGCGTCGGTGGGCAGATCAACCGACCAGAGTCGCGCCAGCGCGCGCAAAGTGGCCGCCGCATCAGACGACCCGCCACCGATCCCCGAGGCTGCAGGCAGCACCTTGTGGAGCGTCAGCCGAGCCCCCGCCCCGCCCATCAACGACGCGGCCTTCAGAACGAGGTTGCGGCCATCGGTCGGGACCCCGGCCGACCGTGGACCCGTCACCGAAAGGGCCATGTCGGAGGCTGACACCGCCGTTATCCTGTCACCGACATCGGCAAAGACGACAAGACTGTCGAGCAAGTGGTAGCCATCCGCCCGTTGGCCGGTGACATGCAGCGTCAGGTTGACCTTGGCCGGGGCAAATTCCTCAACCGTCGTCATTCGCCACCGAAAGCGGTGCGGCACCTTCTTCTTCCAGAACGGCGTCCAGACCGACCTCCAGCTTGCGGCGGATGCGTTCGGCTTCCTCAGGCTCGGGGTCAAAGGACAGCGCCCGGTGCCATTGGAACTCGGCCTCGATCTTGCGACCAACCGCCCAGTAACCATCCCCGAGGTGATCGTTGACGATCGGATCAACGGCCATCAATTCAGCCGCGCGTTCCAGATGTTCCACGGCCTCGCCGTACTTGCCAGCCTGGTAGAGGCCCCAACCAAGCGAGTCGATGATGTAACCGCTGCCCGGTTCGGCCGCGACGGCCTGTTCGATCAGCTCCAGCGCCTCGTCCAGATTGATCCCCAGTTCGAGGTAGGAATAACCGAGATAGTTCAACACCTGGGGCTGGCCCGGGTTCAGCTCCAGCGCCTTGCGGAAATCGGCCTCTGCCTGGTCCCACTGCTGTTCGCGCTCATGCGTGATTCCACGGGCATAGTAGACGATCCACTGCCCCGCGCCGTCTTCGTCGAACAGCTTGATGGCCGCATCATAGGCCTTGGTCGCGTCGCCGTACCGCCCCTCGCGGCGCAGGCTGTCGCCAAGGTTGATCTGTACGATCGGCATCTCGCCGTGGGTTTCGGCGAGCTGTTCCAGGACCTCGATCGCGGCCTCCGTCCGGCCCGCCGCCTGCAGCGCCGCAGCGCGGCCCATCTCGGCAACATGGAACCCGGCGTCGTCGCGCGGAACCTGGTTGTAGGCCTCGGTCGCCAGATCGTATTGCTCCTGCGCTTCCAGCAGGTTGGCACTGAGTAGAATCGCATCCACATGATCGGGCCGAAGGTATTCGGCAATCCGCGAATAGAGCAGCGTATAGCTGTCGGCGGCTTCGCCATCGAGCGCACCGGCGACGGTATAGAATACCTCGGCCAACCCGTCCTGCACATTGCGGACCTGGTTGAACTGCACCTGCTCGCCGGCCTGCAACTGGTCCATCAGGGCCTGCAACCCGGGGTCCAGGTCAGTCGTCCAACCCATCTCGATCAACGCAATGGCATCTTCGTTGCGCCCCAACTGGCTGAGAACCTGTGCGTGGGCGATTGCGCCGCGACGCGTCAGGCGCAGAGGAGAGCCGGATTCGCCCGAAAACACCGTGTCGGCGGCTTCGAAATCACCGGCCAGTGCGAAGGCGAGCGCCTTGTGATACAACCCGAAGGCTGCCAGACCCGTGCTTTCGGCAGAGCCATCGAACGCCGCCATGGCCGCTTCGGTTTCCCCCTTGCCCAACAGGCTCCACGCCGTGATCAGGCTGTCGACCAACGGCCCGACCGACAGCGTGTCCTTCAACCCGGAAAGGACAGCATCAAAGTCTTCGGCCTTCAGGTCGTGGGCCATGAGGATCATGTTCGCAATCTGGCTGTTCAACCCGATGCTCTGCATCTGCCGGGCGATCGGGACGGCCAGATCGATGTTGCCAAGCCCTGCAAAGGCCTGGATGGCGTTTTCCTGCAGGGCCGGATTGCGTCGATCCCGTGCCAGCGCGCGGGCATAGTATTCCGCCGCCGCGCGGTAATCGCTGTGATAGCTCGCGTGACGTGCCGCCAGGTACGACCCGGAAAAGCCGCGACTGGGTTCCTCGGCCAAGGCCGGAAAGGTCAGGCTCAGGCCTAGGGCCAGCGTCACGGAGAGGGAACGGAAATTCGGCAAAGGGTGGCCTCGCTTTCAACTACTGGGGTTGAACCTAGTCCTGCAATGGCACTGAGACAATACAGGGGTGGCACAGCCACCCCCGAGATACCGGTTCGGACGCTTTCGTGAGAGCCTGAATGACATCGTGCGGAGCCGCAGCGCCAAGGTCAAAGGCACCGCAGCGGTCAGAAACCGGCCAGATATGTCGACTCCATCGGCCTACATATTGGGATAGTTTGGCCCGTCT
Source organism: uncultured Tropicimonas sp. (assembly GCA_947495685.1). Classification (GTDB taxonomy): domain Bacteria; phylum Pseudomonadota; class Alphaproteobacteria; order Rhodobacterales; family Rhodobacteraceae; genus Tropicimonas. The sequence goes on along the minus strand of CANLZY010000012.1, from coordinate 77,295 downwards.
CCGCCCTGCGGGACCGTCCAGGTGATGTTCTGGGCCGGGTCCTTGATATCGCAGGTCTTGCAGTGCACGCAGTTCTGGAAATTGATCACGAAACGCGGTTCCGCCCCGGCTTCCTCTACAAACTCGTAAACCCCCGCCGGGCAATACCGCGCCGATGGGCCGGCGTATTTGGCCAGATCTACGGTCACCGGGACGCTGTCGTCGGCCAGTTTCAGGTGGCAGGGCTGGCTTTCCTCGTGGTTCGTCATCGCAAAACTGACGTTCGTCAAACGGTCGAAGGACAGTTTTCCATCCGGCTTGGGATAGTCGATCGGCTTGAATTTCGCTGCCTCGCCGGTGGCCTGCGCGTCGGTCTTGCCGTGCTTCATGGTGCCGAACGGGTTCCAGCCAACGGTGGAGCCGAGCCACATGTCTATCCCACCGAAGGCAAGCCCACCGACCAGCCCGAGCTTTGACCAGAGCGGCTTGACGTTGCGCACGGGCTTCAAGTCTTTGCCGACAGCTCCTGTCCGCAGTTCGCTGTCGTAATCCGTCAGTTCATCACCAGCCCGGTCGGCCGCGATGGCCGCCTGCGCCGCCTCGGCCGCGGCCTTGCCGGAATGCATGGCATTGTGGATGCCCTTGATGCGCGGAACGTTGATCAGGCCGGCGGAACAACCCAGCAAGGCGCCCCCCGGAAAGACCGATTTTGGCAACGACTGGTAGCCGCCTTCGGAAATTGCCCGCGCGCCATAAGCAACGCGCTTGCCGCCCTCCAGCAGGTCCGCGACCATCGGATGATGCTTGAACCGCTGGAATTCCATGTAGGGGAACAGGTACGGGTTGGCATAGTTCAGGTGCACCACGAAGCCGATGCAGACCTGGTTGTTTTCCATGTGGTAGATGAACGACCCACCACCCGCGTTCGACCCCAGCGGCCAACCCATCGTGTGGGTGACCGTGCCCTCACGGTGCTTGGCAGAATCAACCTCCCAGACCTCCTTCATGCCGAGGCCGAACTTGGCCACGTCACATTCCGCGTCAAGCGCGTATTTGGCAATGAGCTCCTTGGCCAGCGAGCCGCGCACACCTTCGGAGATGAACACGTACTTGCCGTTCAGAATCATGCCCGGTTCATAGGACGGGCCAGGGGTGCCATCGGCATTCTTGCCGAATTCACCCGCGACAACACCGGTCACTTCGCCGTTGTCGCCATAGACCAGCTCGGAACAGGACATGCCGGGGAAGATCTCGACCCCCATTTCCTCGGCCTGCTCGGCCATCCAGCGGCACACATTGGCAAGGCTGACGATATAGCAGTGATGGTTGTTCATCAGCGGCGGCATCATCATGTTGGGCAGGCGCAGTTCGCCGCTCTCGCCCAGCACAAAAAACTCGTCCTTCTTGACCCGGGTCTTGATCGGCGCGCCCCTGTCCCGCCAGTCGGGCATCAACGCATCGAGCCCACCCGGATCCATGACCGCGCCCGAGACGATATGAGCACCAACTTCCGAGCCCTTTTCCAGCACGACCACATTCAGGTCCGGGTCCAGTTGTTTCAACCGGATGGCGGCGGACAGACCCGACGGCCCGGCCCCCACGATGACAACATCATAGTCCATCGCTTCGCGTTCAATCTCGCTCATGGTCTGGTTCCCGTCTGTGGCCTGGCTGCATGAAAATCTGGCGTCGAACATGCGTAGCGGACAGAAAACAGCGCCGTCAATCGCGACGCGGCATCACATTGACGCAGCGCAGCAAAAAAACTGTCGTTTCCCCGGGAAGAGGGCCAGACGCCTTCGACACTTGACAATTGCCAGCCCGCTTGGGTTAAGGGCCTTCAATCCAATGCCAACTTTCAACCGTGCAGGGAACGAATGGAAAAGATACCGATGACCCGTGCGGGTCACACTGCACTCGACCAGGAACTGCGTACGCTGAAATCCATCGAGCGACCGGCTATTATCCGGGCGATCGCGGAGGCACGCGAGCACGGCGACCTGTCGGAGAACGCCGAATACCATTCGGCGCGCGAAAAGCAGAGCTTCATCGAAGGCCGGATCAAGGAGTTGGAGGCCGTGATTTCGCTCGCCAACGTCATTGACCCGTCCAAGTTTTCCGGATCCATCAAGTTCGGCGCAACGGTCACGATCGTTGACGAGAACACTGATGAGGAAAAGACCTACCAGATCGTCGGGGAGCCCGAAGCAGACCTGGAAAAAGGCCTTCTGAACATAAAATCGCCCATTGCGCGGGCTCTTATCGGCAAGGATGAGGGTGACAGCATAGAAGTGCGGACGCCGGGTGGCCAAAAGAGTTATGAGGTGCTCAGCATCAAGTATGTCTGAGTCGAGACGGCGGCATCCATGACCACCGAGAAAACACCACGCAACCTGGGCGCAACGACGCGCCCGGAACCTCGCCGGGCCGGGCTGACAGCCGCCGACGGGATCGGTCTGGTGTTGAGCGCGCTGTGGTTGACCGGCGCGGCAGTGTTCTTCCTGTTTCTGCCCCCGTCACCCACCGAGTCCGGGGCTGATCCGGCACGGTTCGTGATGACCCTGCTGGCGATCTTCATGCCGGTCGCGTTGATCTGGATCGGGGCTGCCGCGGCCCGAAGTGCCCGCCAAATGCGCGAGGAAAGCAACCGCCTGCAAGCTGCCATCGACGCGATGCGCTATGCCTATACCTCGCAGGGGTCTCAATCGGCCAACGGGGTCCGCGCGCCGCTGGAACAGAAACTGGACGAGATCGCGCGGGCGCAGAAAAAGACCGAAGCGGCCCTGGCGCATCTGACATCTGTCAATGCGCGGGCGACGGCTGTCACGCGTTCGCCCGACCGCGCCGCCCTGACCAGCCCAAAACGGGCAGAGACCAGCACGGATGCAAACCAGACGACCCTTGCGCTTGGGACGCCTGCGGACACGATGGCGGCGCCGATCTCGACCGAGGACCTGATCAAGGCGCTGAACTTCCCCGAGGATGAACGCGACCGCGACGGATTTCGCGCGCTGCGACTGGCTCTGAGGGACCACACGGCATCGCCCCTGGTCCGGTCTGCGCAAGATATCCTGACGCTGCTGGCCGAGGACGGCATCTACATGGATGACCTGAGCCCTGACCGCGCGCGCCCCGAAATCTGGCGTCGATTTGCCGAGGGCGAGCGGGGACGGACAATCGCCGGCCTTGGCGGTGTCCGGGATCGCTCCAGCCTGGCGCTGACGGCAGGCCGGATGCGCCAGGATCCCGTGTTTCGCGACTGCGCACACCATTTCCTGCGCAAGTTCGACACCACCTTTGCCACCTTCGAAAAGGGCGCAAGTGATTCCGAGATCGCGAGCTTTGCGGAAACCCGCAGCGCCAGGGCCTTTATGTTGATTGGTCGGGTATCGGGGACGTTCGACTGACATCGTCCCGGCGCGCAGTGACAGGCAGGCACATCGTCGTGCTGTGATGAAACCCGAATATCCGCGAGAAGACACCCAGGTTGACGCGCCCCGTCGGCACGAAACCAAGCCGTTCATAGAGCGCGCGGGCCCGCAGGTTGGTGTCGATCACGTCCAGCCGAACCTCGTCCATCCCGATCGACCTTGCCTCCTCCACGACCGCGTCGATCAGCGCCGACCCCACACCCAGCCCTCGGTACCGGGCATCGACGAACAACCCGTCCATCAGGATCTGCCCCTCCGTCAGCGGGCGTTCCATGATGTCCAGCAGCGGGCCGCGCCACAGGGCGCCCAGCGTTCCATAGCTGCCAGCAAGGTCACTGAAACCGGCGGTCAGAAGCCCACCGCCGGCGGTCTTGATCCCCACGGCCCCCATCAATTCGCCGCTGTCCGATTGCGCAGAAAAGGCATGACGCGGCGACAGGGCGGTCGCGATGAACGTCAGCGCCCGTGGTTCGGGACGCATGATCCTGCCAAGTTTTCCCGAAAACGCATCCCAGAACAGCCCGGCAACCTGGGCCCTCTGATGCTCAGGAAAGCCCCGTTCGATCTTCATGCCTCGCCTTTGCACCACCTGAAAGACCCACCCAACAGTACCTGCACTTCCCCCTTGCTGCCGCAAGATCGCCGGGCGGGCAAGTCACCGGTGCAGGATGATTGCATCCGTCACGGTCATCCCATACTGGAAATCCAAACAACCGGGACGCCTTCATGCCCTTTCCCACACCCCGCGCAGCCTTCCTCGAGGGCCTGAAAAACGGCGCGCCGTTCGTCATCGTCGTTGCGCCATTTGCACTCTTGTTTGGCGTTCTGGCAACAGAGGCCGGGCTGAACGTTGCCGAGGTGATGGGATTCTCGGTGTTGGTCATTGCGGGAGCGGCGCAATTCACCGCCTTGCAGCTGATGAGCGAACAGGCCCCGACGGTCATCATCCTTGTCTCGGCGCTCGCGGTGAACCTGCGGATGGCGATGTATTCGGCCTCGTTGGTGCCATTTGTCGGCTCGGCACCGATGTGGCAACGGGTGCTGATGTCCTACCTGATGTTCGATCAGAACTACGCCCTCAGCATCACTCGTTTCGAGACCGACCACGAGCTGACAGTGCCGCAACGGGTGGCCTACTACTTTGGCGCCGTGTCACTGGTTGCGCCGCTCTGGTATGTCCTGACCTATGCGGGCGCGGTTGTCGGCCAACGCATTCCGGAGCAGTTCGCGCTCGATTTCGCGGTCCCGGTGACTTTTCTGGCATTGATCGCGCCGGCCTTGCGAACGGTCGCCCACCTGGGCGCGGCGCTGGTGTCGGTGGTGTTCGGGCTGTTGCTGGCCGGAGTGCCCTACAATCTCGGCCTTCTGATCGCAGCCTCCGCCGCCATCCTGACCGGGGCCGAGATCGAACGGCGCATGACGCGGGGGCTGGCGTGACCTACTCCGACAATCAGATCTGGTTCCTGATCGGCGCGATGGCAATCGGCACTTTCCTGATCCGATTCTCGTTCCTTGGCCTGGTTGGCGACCGCAAGCTGCCGGACTGGTTGCTGCGACACCTGCGCTATACGCCGGTCGCGGTCTTTCCCGCGCTGGTCGCGCCGTTGGTGATGTGGCCCGCCGCAACCGGCGGCCAGCCGGACCCGGCGCGCATTCTTGCGGCAGGCGTGACCTTGCTGATCGGCTACCGCACCCGCAGTGCGCTCTATGCGATTATCGGCGGTCTGGGGACACTCTACGCGATGATGGCGCTGTTGGGGTAGGGTCGGGTCAGCGCGGCTCGGGGCCGTACTCGATCACGATGCCCTTGCGCGCTTCGGGCGAATCCACCACCAGATCGGAGCGATCATCGGGGCTGGTGTCGAAATAGCGTCGAACTTCGACCCCGGGAGTTCGATCAAAGCCGCGCATGGCCCGCTTGGGGAAGGGCGAGCTTGGCATTGTCTCGAACCCCGGAACATCGCGCAAGATCCGACCGATCGACGTCGTGCAGAGCGCATTTGGCACCGCACCATAGGTCTCGATCCGCGCCAGCGCCAGTTCGGCCTGTTCTGGCGTCACCACGATGTCCTGTCGGACTACCCGGTAGGTTTCACGGGCGTGATAGTCGATGAAAAAGTCCAGCATTGGCTCGGTGATGCCATAGTGCACATCGGCCCGCTGCGGCGAGCGGGGATGATGGAAGGTTCCCGCAGGATTGAAGATCACCCGCTGCGAGCCGTTCACCATCAGGGCGCTGTGCGCGCCTTCGTTCGAGCGGTTGTTGATCATGGTGAACAACGTGATGGTCGATGGTCCCGGGGCACGGTAGCGGGCGGCCTGAACGGCCTCGTCCGTCGCCCACGGGCCGGATCCCGCGCAGGCACCCAAGAGAAATGGCAGGAAAACTGCCAGAAGAAGGCCTCTCATGGGCACACCTCAAACATTGGGAAACGTTCGGTCAGCCGTTAACCAGACCGATGAAGACCAGAACCAGAATGCAAAAGATTGCCCCGTAGGTGGAAGCCTTCATGAAGCCGTCAAAGGTCTTTTCCTGAACGGAAATGTCCATTTCACCGGGCACAAATTTCTCGTTGGCCATATGCGTGTCTCCTCTTCGCTGTCCTGTCGCTCGAACTGCTTAACCCAACTACACAGCCGTGTTAAGTCCGTCCGTCGCGATTGTGAGTACCGGGCCTCAGGCCGTGTCCTGTTCGTTCAGCTCCTGCGCCAGCCGAAACCCGATGCGGCGCGCCTCGACCATTTCGGGGCGCTTGGGCAAAGCGCGCAGGATGACGTTCAACTGGCTGATATGCTGGATCAACTGGGTGCGGGTTCCATCGGCATCCGATCCGTAGAACGTCACGATATCAGGATCAAAATACCCGATGCCCTCGATCCGCAACACACCGGCGCTGGCCCCGGTGAACCCCATCGCAACCTCGTGATCTGCGTCCAGAAGGTCTTCGAAGTTCTTGATATACAGGATCAGACGCTCGTAAGCCCACATTGCCGGGCTTTTGGTCGCCGGCGATTTGCGCGCCGCTTCTGGCAGGGGTTTGCATTCAAAACCGCGACGGGCCTCGGGGTCGGCATGCACGGCATGGGCGCGTGGCAGGGCCGGGTCCGGATTGTCGGTCTCTGTCATGCGTTCCCCCGCGATCAACCTGCCCCGACCCGCTGCCACATCCAGGCACCGTCTGCGCGGCGCTCGCGGGTGACCTGTCCGGAGTGGAACAAATGATTGAGGTGTCCAACGGATTCCACAAGGGCCAATCCATATTCCCCTGCCCGAATCTCTCGTTTGTAGAGCGGCGCAAAGCAATCGTGCGCGGTGCGCGGCTCCGACAGGAATTTCAGCAACCGGTCCAGCGCGTGGTGATGATTGTCTATCAGCTGCCGTATCCGTGTCGGCAAGCCGGTGAACGGCAGCTTGTGGCCCGGCAGAACCAGTTGATCGTCGCGGGCAAAGGCCGACAGCCGCTCGCAGCTTTCCAGCCAGTCGCCAACCGGGTCAGCCTCGGGTTCGGTCGGATAGACGCCGAGATTGGGTGAGATCGACGGCAGAAGCTGGTCACCGCCCAGCACCAACCCGTCATCCCGGCTCCAGAAGGTCGCGTGCTCGGCCGCGTGGCCGTTGCCCATGCGAACATCCCAGTCTCGCCCGCCAATGCGAATCCTGTCGCCCTCCTCTATCCGGGAGAACCCCAAAGGCATCGGCCAGACCACGTCGGAGAAGTTGAACGGACGCTCGGCGGCGCGTTTGTCATAGACCTGAGGGTCCATGCCCGCGCCCCGATAGAATGCCAACGTTTCAGCCGGCCAGGTGTCTTGCACGTCAAGCGTCAGCATCCGCGCATACAGCCAGGCGGTGCGCGTGGTGACCAGCTCGGCGCCATGTTCAGACTGGAACCAGCCAGCAAGGCCCACGTGGTCCGGGTGATGATGGGTGACGATGATCCGCGTGACGGGTTTTCCGGCCAGCGGTCCGGTCTGCATCAGGGCTTCCCAGATGGCGCGGATGGCCTTGCTGGAGAAGCCGGTGTCGACGATCGTCCAGCCATCGCCATCGTCCAGCGCATAGATATTGACGTGGTTCAGCGCCATCGGCAGCGGGATGCGCATCCACAGGACGCCTTCGGCGACCTCGATGGCCGCGCCTTCGGCCGGTGGTTCCGTGTGCGGATACCGGAGCGGAGCGAAGCCTGCGCCGTCCACGCTCACACCGCCTGCAATTCATCGACGCTGAGCGCATACAAACCGTCAGCCCCTTCGCGGACATGTGCGATCAGGCCTTCGTGCTCGGGCAGCAGACGCTGGATATGGAACGCGGCCAGCTTGCTGCGCGGGCCCGCCCCCCCCTCGGCCATGGCGGCCATCAGGTGATAGTGTGCGCCCAGAACCCGTGCGAAGGCCCGAAGATAGGGTACACAGCCCGCAAAGCGATCCTGCATTTCCTGCTGGACCAGCCACTCGGTCACCTCACGAAAGTTCTCTGCCGCGTTGAACACCGGCTTTGCCAGATCCGGCAGGGTCGCACGGGCGGCTTCGGCGTTTGTCTCGATCTCGTCCAGCAGGCGATAGGCGGCTTCGCCTCCGTCCATCATCTTGCGGGCCACAAGGTCCATCGCCTGGATGCCGTTGGTGCCCTCGTAGATTTGTGTCACCCGGACGTCGCGCACGAATTGCGCCGCCCCCGTTTCCTCGATGAACCCCATGCCACCATGCACCTGCACACCGAGATTGGCGACCTCGCTGCCGATGTCGGTGCCATAGGCCTTGGAGATCGGCGTCAGCAGCGCGGCGCGGGCCTTGTGGTCGGCCTCGCCGGTGGCCTTGGCCAGGTCGATCGCAATGGCGTTGGCCAGGGAAATGGCCCGCGCGGCAAAGGTCTCGGCCTTCATCGTCAGAAGCATGCGGCGCACGTCGGGGTATTCGATGATCGCACCGGTTCCACCGACGCGCCCCTGCTTGCGCTCCAGCGCATAGGCAACGGCCTGTTGGGTCGCGGCTTCGGCAATGCCGATTCCCTGCGCTGCAACTCCAAGCCGGGCATTGTTCATCATCGTGAACATCGCGGCCATCCCGCGGTGTTCCTCGCCGACGAGCCAGCCCTTGGCCCCATCGAACTCCATGACACAGGTCGGCGAGCCATGGATGCCCAGCTTGTGTTCGATGCTGACAACCTTGAGGCTGTTGCCCACACCGGGGTTTCCGGCGTCATCCGGCAGGTCCCGCGGCACCATGAACAACGAAATCCCCTTGGTCCCAGGCTTGCCATCGGGCAGGCGCGCCAGAACGAGGTGGCAGACATTGCCGACAAAATCGCAGTCACCCCAGGTGATATAGATCTTCTGACCGGTGATCGAATAGGTGCCGTCCTCGTTGCGGTCGGCCCTGGTCGTCAGCGCGCCCACATCCGATCCGGCCCCCGGTTCGGTCAGGTTCATCGTGCCAGACCATTCGCCCGAAATCATCTTGGGCAGGTAGAGCGCCTTGATCTCGTCGCTGGCATGTTCGCTCAATGCCTCGATCTGGCCCTGCGTCAGAAGGGGGTTCAGTTGCAGCGACAGGCAAGCGCCGCTCATCATGTCGTTGATCGCTGTCTGAAGCGTCACCGGCAACCCCATGCCACCGTGTTCCACCGGTGCCGAAACGCAGACCCAGCCACCTTCGGCGATCGCCTTGAAGGCATCGGCATATCCCGGAGCGGACCGCACACGGCCATTTTCCAACGTCGAATGGGCGACGTCTCCGGGCCGGTTCACCGGCCCGATCACCTCTGCACAGAGTTTCCCGGCCTCGGCCAGGATGGCATCGGTCATGTCCTCGGTCGCCTCGGCAAACAATTCGGTCGCCCGAAGTTTCTGGAAATCGACAATGTTCTCCAGCAGGAAACTGAAATCGGAAATCGGGGCGCGATAGGGCATGTGGCTTCACCTTGAACAAGCGGTCTTGGCAGGGTCAGAGACTGAGCGTATCACCCCTGAGTCAAAACGTAACCTAACGGTTGCCGCATTCCGGCACAAAGATGGACGCAGCGTCACGAAATCCCATGGGCAGTGTAACCGAACGTCTCGACCCCTTTTCCGACGGTTTGGACCGCGCCGCAGACCTGCTGCAACAGGGGCGGCTGGTCGCCTTTCCCACGGAAACTGTCTATGGGTTGGGGGCAGATGCCCGACAGGGCGCCGCCGTCGCGCGGATCTTCGAGGCCAAGGGGCGACCCCGGTTCAACCCGTTGATCGTGCATGTTGCCGACCTTGATACCGCCCTGCGCTATGGTCGGTTCGACACCGACGCGCTGGCGCTTGCCGATGCCTTCTGGCCCGGGCCGCTGACGCTGGTCGTGCCGCTGCGGCCTGATGCCGGCCTGTCGCCGCTGGTCTCCGCCGGACTGGAGACCGTTGGGCTGCGGGTGCCGCGGGGCGACGTGGCCCAGGCGCTTCTGCACCGCTTTGACGGACCCATCGCGGCCCCGTCGGCCAACCCGTCCGGCAAGATCAGCCCGACGCAGGCCGAGCATGTGCTGGAGGGCCTCGATGGCCGGATCGCCGCCGTCCTTGCAGGCGGAGCCGCCGAGGTCGGACTGGAATCCACCATCATCGGTTGCTTCGATCACCCCCGCCTGCTGCGCCCCGGTGGGTTGCCGACGGAGGCCATCGAGGCCGCTCTCGGTCGCCCGCTGGCCCATGCGCCGGTCGGCGAAACGCCGAACGCACCGGGCCAACTTGCCTCGCACTATGCGCCCGACGCGTCGGTCAGGCTAAATGCAGAGGTTGTGGCGCCCGATGAATTCCTGCTCGGCTTCGGACCAGACGCAACCGGTGCAGCGCTCAACCTTTCCGTGTCTGGTGATCTGGTCGAAGCCGCCGCCAACCTGTTCGACTACCTGCGCCGCGCGGACCTGTTGGCCCGGGGCCGCATTGCAGTATCGCCCATTCCCGAGACAGGCCTTGGCCGGGCAATCAACGACCGCCTGACCCGGGCCGCCGCGCCGCGCCCCTGATCCACCCGCGCCGCTGATTTCCGCGTCGGGGTGAATCGCCGTCCCGGACGCCATGGCACATCGACATCTTGTCGAAACAGGTCAACGATTTCATCCATGTCGGCCCCACCCCGGCTGATCGGTATCGGCTTGCCATCTGCACGGTGCATGATTGCGTCACACGGATGCGGTCGATGCCGACCGAAAGGGTTGCATTACATGCATTTAATTGCATATGTTGTGCAGTCGGCCCTCGCCCACAGGAGATCCACCATGCCCCGCCCGTTGTTGAGCCTTCTGCTCTTGTTCTTTCTGCCCATGGCCATGCAGGTCCAGGCCGAGACCACCGCAGAACGTGCCGATATCACCCAGTGGAAGGCCGTTTTCGGTCGGATCGAGACACGTGATCGCATCCCCGCCCGCAGTCGGCTGGGCGGCACGCTGGTGTCGGTCGATGTGTCCGAGGGAACGCGGGTCGAACAGGGTCAGGTGATCGCCAATGTGACAGACGAAAAGCTGGCGCTCCAGCTGGGCGCCATCGATGCCACGCTCCAGTCCCTCACCTCGCAGCTCGGCAATGCCGAGGCCGAATTGAAGCGCGGTGAGAGCCTGCTGCAACGGGGCGTCACCACGGCGCAACGGCTGGACCAGCTGCGAACCGAGGTGGACGTGATCAGGGGACGGATCGGCACCGCACAGGCAGAGCGGAACGTGCTGACGCAGCGCGAGGCCGAAGGGGCCGTGCTGGCACCGATTTCCGGCACCGTGCTGAGCGTTCCGGTGACGGCCGGGTCGGTGGTCCTGTCCGGCGAGGCCATCGCCGAGATTGGCGGCGGCGGCTTCTTCTTGCGGCTCGCGGTGCCAGAACGCCATGCAGGCGTCCTGACACAAGGGGCCGAGATCCGCATTGGCGGCGAGGGCGCCGAACAGACAGGCACCCTTGCAAAGATCTATCCCCAGATCGAAAACGGTCGGGTCATTGCCGATGTCGAGGTGGACAACCTGAGCAACGATTTTGTCGATGCCCGCGTTCTGGTCCGCCTGCCCATCGGCACATCCACCGCGATCGTGGTGCCCGCCACGGCCATCTCCAGCCGCATGGGGCTGGATTTCGTGACCGTGGCCGGCCCGGATGGCACAGCCCAGCAACGCACCGTGGTGCTGGGGCAAACCCATCTTCTGAACGGCACTGACATGGTCGAAATCCTGTCTGGGTTGCAGGCGGGAGAATCCCTGGTGGCCAGTCATGAGTGAACAGCCCTCCGAACCGTCGCGCGGCATTGCCGGTGGCCTGACGCGCACCTTCATCCAGTCGGCGTTGACACCGCTGATGATCCTCGCGGCACTGGCCGTCGGCCTCGTCGCTCTGATCAGCCTGCCGCGCGAAGAAGAACCCCAGATCTCGGTGCCGCTGGTCGACATCCACATCCAGGCCCCCGGCCTGAAGGCCGAAGACGCGGTAAAGCTGGTGACCGAACCGATGGAAACCATCGTCAAGGGCATCAACGAAGTCGAGCATGTCTATTCCTCGACCCGCGATGACTATGCGATGGTCACTGCGCGGTTCCTGGTCGGGACTTCGGCCGATACGGCGATCCTGCGCGTGCATGACAAGGTCCGCGCCAACATGGACCGTATCCCCGTCGGCATCGCGGAGCCGCTGATCGTCGGGCGCGGCATCGATGACGTTGCCATCGTGGCGCTGACACTGACGCCGTCGGACCCCACCAGCGACACCTCGGCCAACGACCTGACCCGCATCGCCCGCGAATTGCAGGTTGAGGTTGCCAAGATCCAGGACGTCGGCTTGACCTACCTGGTCGGAGAATCCCCCGAAGCCATCCGCATCGCCCCCGATCCGGAACGGCTGGCGTTGTACGGCGTCACCCTGCAACAGTTGGCCGGCAAGGTCGAAGGCGCCAACCGGGCGTTCTCCACCGGCATGGTGCGCGACGACGGCGGCCAGATCGCGCTCGTCGCAGGCGAAACGCTCAAGGCGCCCGCCGAGATCGCCAACCTGTTGCTGACGACCCGCGACAACCGCCCGGTCTATGTGCGCGATGTTGCCGATGTCAGTTTTGTGCCCGACACCTCGGACAAGATCGTCGCAAATGTCACCCGCAGCGAAGACGGCGAGATCATTCGCACCCCCGCTGTCACGCTGGCCATTGCCAAGCGCGCCGGAGCAAATGCCGTGGTCGTGGCCGAGCAGGTCCTGCACAAGGTCCACAGCCTCGAACACGATCTGATCCCCGATCAGATCCAGGTCGACATCACCCGCGACTATGGTGAAACCGCCGACGAAAAGGCCAACGAGCTGTTGTTCCACCTTGGCCTTGCGACGGTGTCCATCGTGGCGCTGGTGTTCTTTGCCATCGGTTGGCGCGAAAGCATCGTGGTGGCGGTGGTGATCCCCGTCACCATCCTGCTGACGCTGTTCGCGGCGTGGATCATGGGCTACACGCTCAACCGGGTGTCGCTGTTCGCGCTGATCTTTTCCATCGGCATTCTGGTGGACGACGCGATCGTGGTGATCGAGAACATCGCCCGCCACTGGGCCATGCCCGACAAGGAAGATCGCGTCACCAAGGCGATCCGCGCGGTCGCCGAGGTCGGCAACCCGACCATCGTTGCCACGCTGACCGTGGTGGCGGCCCTGTTGCCGATGTTGTTCGTTTCGGGGCTGATGGGCCCCTACATGAGCCCGATCCCGGCCAATGCCAGCGCCGCGATGATCTTTTCCTTCTTCGTCGCGGTGATCATCACGCCCTGGCTGATGGTCAAGATCGCGGGCAACGCCCCGGTGCATGACCATGGCGACGCGGGCCATTCCGGCGGCACGCTGGGGCGGATCTATTCCGCCGTGGCGCGCCCCCTGCTGAAAACCAAGGGGCGCAGCCTGCTGTTCCTGCTGGTTGCGGCGGTCCTGTCCTTCGGCTCGTTGGCGCTGTTGTACACCAGGGACGTGACGGTCAAGCTGCTGCCGTTCGACAACAAGTCGGAGCTGTCGGTGGTGATCGACCTGCCCGAAGGCGCCTCGGTCGAGGACACCGACGCCGTGGCGCAGGCCATCGCCCGGGAGGTTCTGCAACTCCCCGAAGTCCTGTCGACCCAGACCCACGCCGGGGCGGCCGCTCCGTTCAACTTCAACGGGCTGGTCCGCCACTATTACCTGCGCGCAGAACCACAACTGGGCGACGTGCAGATCAACCTTGCGCACAAGGGTGACCGCGACCGCACCAGCCACGACATCGCGCTGGAAATCCGCGAACGGATCGCCGGGATCGATGTCCCGCCGGGCACCAGCCTGAAGACCGTCGAACCGCCCCCTGGGCCGCCGGTCATCGCCACGCTTCTGGCCGAGGTTTATGGGCCCGATGGCGAGGCCCGCCGACTTGCCGCGACCCGGATCCGCGAAGCGTTCGAAAGCGTTCCCTTCATCGTGGATGTAGACGACAGCTTTGGCGTGCAGCCACGCCGGATGCGTGCCGTGATCTCGTCCGACTCGCTGGAGTTCTTTGGCGTACAGGAGCAGGACGTGTTCACGACGCTCGGGCTGCTGAACGCCGGTTCGACCGTCGGGTATTCGCATCGCGGCGCCGGACGCTATCCGATCCCGATCACCATCGAGCGCGACAAGTCTGACCGCGTCATCGACGAGCGCTTCCTGTCGACCCCGATCCCGGCGAACGTGCTGCCGGGGGCCCGGGGCGTGGTCGAACTGGGCGACGTGGTGACCGTGCAGGAAGAGCGTGCAAGCTTCCCGATCTTTCGGCACAACGGGCGCGCGGCCGAGATGGTCATGGCAGAACTCGCAGGCGACTTCGAGGCCCCGCTGTACGGCATGCTGGCTGTCGCTGACGCGCTGGACGCGATGGAGTGGCCCGAGGGCACCAAGCCCGAGATCCGCATGAACGGCCAGCCAGAGGACGAATCCACAGTCTCGCTGCTGTGGGACGGCGAATGGGAGGTCACCTGGGTGACGTTCCGCGACATGGGCGCGGCCTTTGCCGTGGCGCTGTTGGGGATCTACATCCTCGTCGTCGCCCAGTTCGGCTCGTTCAAGCTGCCGCTGGTGATCCTGACCCCGATCCCGCTGACCTTCCTTGGGATCATGGCCGGGCACTGGCTGTTCAGCGCACCGTTCTCGGCGCCCTCAATGATCGGATTCATCGCGCTGGCCGGTATTATCGTGCGAAACTCCATCCTGCTTGTGGATTTCATCCGGCACGCCGACCCGACAGTCGACAAGATCGAGACGCTGATCGAAGCTGGGGCGATCCGCTTCAAACCGATCCTGTTGACGGCCATCGCCGCGATGATCGGGGCCGTGGTCATCCTCGCCGACCCGATCTTTCAGGGTTTGGCGCTGTCGTTGCTGTTCGGGTTGCTCAGTTCGACCTTGCTGACGGTCCTGGTAATCCCGGCGATCTATCGGGTGTTCCGAACCTGAGGCCCGCCGGGAGGGGCCATCAACTACGCGCTCCGGCCTTCCCTGGCCGGGCGCTATTGCCCAAGCTTCGACGGCCTGGCCTGGCTTGCGGCGGCGGCGCGGATCTGTTCCAGCTTCTTCTTGAGCTTCACCTGGCGGCGGTTCTGATAGGCCGTGATGAACGGCATCGTCACGTAATACGCGACCAGTCCCGCGATGATGCCCGGCACGATTCCGCCCACCAGAAATGGCAGGAACACCTGATCATAGAAGATCTCCAGCCGTGACCAATGCGCCACATCGCTGGTGAACATCGACCAGAAGTTCGACCAGAGGTCCGCAAAGGCACCTGAGAACTTGGTCATCAGGTTGCTGCTCATCTGCTCGGCACCGCCCTCGTGCAACTGCCGCCTCACGTCGGGGTCAACCTCGAGTGCAAGAATCCAGTACCCGAGCTTCAAAGAAATGGCCGCAATGAATGGGAATGTGACCGGGTTTCCAAAGAATGTCGCCAACAGGGCTGCCAGATAGTTGCCGCCAATCGCCTTGGACACGAGGAAGGCCGTCACGAAATGGAAGCCGTAGAACGGCGTGAACGAGACGAAGACGCCCGCAAAGATCCCACGTGCGATTCGGTGCGGGCTGTCAGGAAGCCGACGCAGGCGATGCTTGACGTAGAGCGCTGCACGGCCCCAGCCGCCACGCGGCCAAAAGCTCTCGGCCACGACACGCAGCAAATTCCGCCTGTTTCTTCGCTTGAAGACCACGCTTCAAGACCCCCAATCGTATTCCAGCCTCAGACAGGCTTGCGCTCAGCGTTTCTGACTCGAGCAACCTCGGCCACATCGTTATCGGCCTCAAGCGCTGTCATGACCATATGCAGGTGTTCAACATCCCGTAGATCTACGTCGAATTCGAGGCGATAATAGTCCGGTTTCCGGTCCAGGAAATGCAGGTCAGAGATATTGGCCTTCTGCTCGCCAATCAATGTGCAGATTCGACCCAGCACCCCGGCATCGTTCGAAATGGTCATCTGGATGGTCACCGAATAGGCCGCCGGGTGCAGCCCCGAATGCCAGTGCAGGTCAACCCACCGGTCCGGCTGGTCTTCGAGGTCCACCAGACTCGGGCAGTCGATGGCATGCACGACCACACCTTGGCCGCGGTAGGTGATCCCGACGATCCGCTCACCGGGGAGCGGCTGGCAACAGGTACCGCGTGTCGGTGTCTGGTCCGGCGCAAGGCCCAGCACCGCACGCGTCTGATCGATCTCTTCCCCCTCGCGGGAGGCAAGTTCCGGATAGAGCGTCGATACGACGTCACCGGCGCTCAGTTCAGCGCTACCAAGCCGCGCAAGCAGTTCTTCGCTGTCATGCAGGCCAAGTTGCTTTGCCGCCGTCTTGAGCGCCTTGTCGGTGGATTTCTTGCCGATGTGTTCGAAGGCGACCCGGGCCAGCTCCGTTCCGAGCTTGATATACCGTTCGCGGTTTTCCTCGCGCAGGCTACGGCGGATAGCCGACTTGGCCCGCCCCGTGACCACGATATCGAGCCATGTCGCCTGCGGACGCTGCCCCTCGGCGGTAATGATATCCACCGACTGGCCATTCTTCAGCCGCGTCCACAGAGGAACGCGCACGCCATCTATCTTTGCACCGACGCATTTGTCGCCGATTCGGGTGTGGATGCCGTACGCATAGTCGAGCGGTGTCGCTCCCTTCGGCAGCTTGATCACGTCGCCCTTGGGGGTGAAGCAGAACACCTGGTCCGAATACATCTCGAGCTTCATGTGCTCGAGGAAATCGGAATTGTCGCTGTCGTTGAACCGCTCGGACAGGGTGGTGATCCACTCGGCCGGATCCACCGCAAACGGGTTCTCGGCCCGCACGCCATCGCGATAGGACCAGTGCGCCGCGACCCCGGATTCGGCGACCTCGTGCATTTGCCGGGTGCGGATCTGCACCTCGACCTGCTTGCCGTCGCGCCCCGAGACCGTGGTGTGGATCGATCGGTAGCCGTTCGACTTGGGCTGGCTGATGTAATCCTTGAACCGCCCCGGCACTGCCTTCCAGCGCTGGTGGATGGCACCAAGCACCATGTAGCAATCCTGTTCGGTATCGGTGATGACCCGGAACCCGTAGATGTCTGACAGGCGCGAGAACCCCAGCCCCTTGTCCTGCATCTTGCGCCAGATCGAATAGGGCTTTTTCGCGCGCCCAAAGACGTCGGCTTCGATGCCGACCTTGTCCAGTTCGGTCCGGATATCGTGGGTGATCTTGTGGATTACATCGCCGGTTTCGCGTTGCAGCGTGATGAAGCGGCGGATGATCGACGACCGGCCTTCGGGGTTCAGCACCCGGAACGACAGGTCCTCCAGTTCTTCGCGCATCCATTGCATACCCATGCGGCCCGCAAGCGGGGCATAGATATCCATGGTTTCCCTGGATTTCTGGACCTGTTTCTTGGGGCGCTGGAATTTGATCGTCCGCATGTTGTGCAGGCGGTCGGCCAGTTTGACCAGAATCACCCGCAAGTCCCGGGACATGGCGATCAGCAGCTTGCGAAAGTTCTCTGCCTGCTTGGTTTCGGACGAACTCAATTGCAGGTTGGTCAGTTTGGTAACGCCGTCGACCAGTTCGGCCACATCCGCCCCAAATAGCCGAACGATATCGGTATAGTTCGCCCCCGTGTCCTCGATCGTGTCATGCAGCAGCGCAGTGATGATCGTCGCGTCGTCCAGGCGCTGCTCGGTCAACAGCGCGGCGACGGCCACAGGATGGGTGAAATATGGCTCGCCAGAATGGCGCGTCTGCCCCGAATGCATTTCTTCTCCGTAGGCATAAGCCTCACGGATCTTGTCTACATTACTGTGCGGGTTGTAGGCCGTGACCAGCGCAACAAGGTCTTCGACGTCAATCATGCGCGCTGGTTCTCGTCACTGTGAAAGATCTTAACGGGGTTCCTGCGCTTCCATAAGGGCGCGCAACAGTTTTTCCTCGTCCATGTCGTCCACCTGCGGTTTGTCGGCGGATTCTGCCCCCATCAGCAGCGCCATCGAATCCTCTTCCGGTTCATCGACTTCGATCTGCGTCTGGTTGGCTTCGATCATCCGCTCGCGCAGGTCATCGGCCAATTGGGTTTCGTCAGCAATCTCGCGCAGGGAAACGACGGGATTCTTGTCGTTGTCACGATCCACTGTGATCTGCGATCCAGCCGTGATTTCGCGGGCCCGATGGGCGGCGAGCATCACCAGCTCGAAACGATTTGGAACCTTGTCAACGCAGTCTTCGACCGTCACGCGGGCCATCGGAAACTCCAGTCCTGCCGGGGGTGGGAGAGCGCCTCTTATCGGTCCTTTGCAGGAAGTGCAAGGGATTCGCTCTGTTCAAGGCACCTGATGCCCGCAAGATCTTCATCTGTCAATTGCGCGCACAGATCCGCGGCCGTCTGGCCCAGCACCGGGTGCCGCCAATCGGGCGCGATCTCGGCCAGTGGCACCAGCACAAAGGCCCGCTCAGCCAGGCGTGGATGTGGCAGGATCAGTTGATCGGGTTGATCCACCTTCTGCCGCGCAAACGGCAGCGCATACCAGTGATCCCAGGTGGCACGATCCGGCGCAACCTGCCCACCGAAATCCAGCAGGTCCAGGTCCAGTGTCCGGGCGCCCCAACGCTCGAC
The DNA here is from genome assembly GCA_947495685.1 of uncultured Tropicimonas sp. Taxonomy (GTDB): domain Bacteria; phylum Pseudomonadota; class Alphaproteobacteria; order Rhodobacterales; family Rhodobacteraceae; genus Tropicimonas. Next base: position 58,811 of record CANLZY010000012.1, on the reverse strand, counting down.
GCGCTGCCGCTCGAAGCGGGCCTCGACCGCATGCAGATGCGCCAGCAAACCCTCGGCATCCAGATCCGTCCCGAGAACAGCCACTGCGTTCACGTAATCCGGGCCTGCCCCTGCCGGCACACAGGGTGTGCTAAAAATCCCACTCGCACGCTCCAGCCGCACCACGTCGGTTTGAACCGCCCAAAACGCCTCCCTGACGGCGTCGAACGGGCCAAGAAGGGTGCCTGCGACGTTTGAACCTAAGGCAATGTAGGCCTTTGTGTCCGTTTTGGGACGTGATATTGCTTGCAGCAACGTAGAATTTCCCTATTTGTCATTGCCTGCGCTGGCTAACACCACTCACACACTCAACCACTCGAAGGCTGCGCAGGATATACCGGAAGGATATTTAATGTTCTACAGAGACGAGCGGCTTGCGCTCTTCATCGACGGCTCGAACCTGTATGCAGCTGCCAAGGCCCTGGGTTTTGACATCGACTACAAGCTGCTGAGGCAAGAGTTCATGCGTCGGGGCAAACTGCTTCGCGCCTTCTACTACACCGCGCTGCTGGAAAACGACGATTATTCGCCGATCCGCCCGCTGGTGGACTGGCTTCACTACAATGGGTTCACCATGGTCACGAAGCCGGCCAAGGAATACATCGACAGCCAGGGCCGCCGCAAGGTCAAGGGCAATATGGACATCGAACTGACGGTCGATGCCATGGAGCTGGCGCCGCATGTGGACCACATCGTGCTGTTCTCGGGCGATGGCGACTTCCGCCCAATGGTGGAAAGCCTGCAACGGTCTGGCGTCCGGGTTTCGGTTGTCTCGACCATCCGCAGCCAGCCTCCGATGATCGCCGACGAGTTGCGTCGGCAGGCCGACAACTTCATCGAGCTGGACGAACTGAAGGATGTCATCGGTCGTCCTCCGCGCGAGCCGCGCCCGGAGCCGACACATTCCGAGGAATACGCCCGCGACTGATCTCGCAGGCCTCGCTACAATCAATCAACGGTCCGCAACAGCGCGGGCCGTTTTGCGTTTATCGACGCCCGCTGCACCATTGTGGCCATCGAGAATGCTCCTCGGCCACCCTCAGACGACCGTGGCCGGGCCAATAGCGGCTGGACGGACGGCCCCGGGCGATTTACCTGTGTGGCTCGGAGGCAGATCATGACCAAACCACCCCTGAAGCTTTACCTGGCCGCGCCGCGCGGGTTTTGTGCCGGCGTCGACCGTGCCATCAAGATCGTCGAGATGGCGTTGGAGAAATGGGGCGCACCGGTCTATGTGCGCCATGAGATCGTGCACAACCGGTTTGTCGTCGACGGCCTGCGCGACAAGGGTGCGGTGTTTGTCGAAGAATTGGACGATTGCCCGCCGGATCGCCCCGTGATCTTTTCGGCCCATGGTGTGCCAAAATCGGTTCCCGCCGAGGCGGAACGACGCCGGATGGTGTTTGTGGATGCCACCTGCCCGCTTGTGTCCAAAGTGCACATCGAGGCCGAGCGCCACGCCGAGGAAGGCCTGCAGATTGTCATGATTGGCCACGCCGGGCACCCTGAAACCGTCGGCACGATGGGGCAGTTGCCCGACGGTGACGTGCTGCTGGTCGAAACGGCAAGTGATGTTGCCGGCCTGCAGGTTCGCGACCCGGACCAGCTGGCCTATGTCACCCAGACGACGCTTTCGATCGACGACACCGCCGGCGTCGTTGCCGCGTTGCAGGCCCGGTTTCCGGCCATCGTCGGCCCCCACAAGGAAGACATCTGTTACGCCACCACCAATCGCCAGGAGGCGGTCAAGGCGATGGCGCCCCTTGTCGATGCGATCCTTGTGATCGGCGCGCCCAATTCGTCGAACTCGCGCCGTCTGGTCGAGGTGGGCGCCAAGGCCGGATGCAGCTATTCGCAACTGGTGCAGCGGGCGGACGACATCGACTGGCGCGCCATCAAGGGTGTCCACTCACTGGGGATCACCGCTGGTGCCTCCGCGCCGGAAGTGCTGGTCCGGGAGGTCATCGATGCCTTTTCCGAACACTACGACGTGACCGTCGAACAGATCGAGACAGCCGTGGAACAGATCGAGTTCAAGGTCCCGCGGGTCCTGAGAAAGCCAGCGTGATTTCGTTTCAGTTCCTGATCACGGCGTTCGTCGTTGTCATCGCCCCGGGGACGGGCGTGCTCTACACGCTTGCGATCGGCCTGGGACAAGGCCGCAAGGCGTCAATCTGGGCCGCCCTTGGCTGCACGTTCGGTATCCTGCCACACCTGACCGCCGCAGCCATTGGCCTGGCGGCCGTTCTGCACACCAGTGCCCTGGCGTTCCAGTTGGTCAAGTTCGCTGGTGTGGCCTATCTGCTCTGGCTCGCCTGGCAGATGGTGAGGGCGGACGGCCAGCTTGGCCTCTCTCCCTCGCAAGCAGAACCGAACCCTTGGACCATTGTCCGGCGGGGGGGCCTGATCAACCTTCTCAACCCGAAGCTCTCCATCTTCTTCCTCGCCCTGCTACCGCCATTCCTGTCGGGAACACCCGAAACCGCGACGGTCGAAATGCTGGCGCTCGGCGGCACTTTCATGGTCATGACGTTCGTGGTCTTCGTTCTGTACGGGGTGTTTGCAGCCGCCGCCCGCGATCGGATCGTTTCCAGTGCGGCGGTCATGCGCTGGCTGAATCGCACATTCGCGGTGCTGTTCGTTGCACTGGGTGCCAGACTGGCGCTTGAACGGCTCTAGCGCCACCCACCCCTGCCCCATTGTGTTCCGGGGCTTCGCCCGGTCATGCCGACGTGAAACCATCCCAGAGGGATCTTGCACCGACTGCGCTCAAAACAAGGGATATCGCCCTGATTTCAGACCGGTATCAGGGCGTCATCGGGTGTTCCGTTTTTTCCGGCCTTGAGCACTTCCGGCCAGCATCCGGGCGACCGCACCCTCCAGTCCGACGTCCTGTCGGGCACTCTTGCGCCTTGCGCCCTCCCACCTGCCGACACATGCATGATCGCCTCCCTCACGTACCTGTCGCGGGGCCACAGGGCGGTGTCGTCGAGACCATTCAAGATCCCGGTTATGTTTGTTGTGGTTTGTGCTCCTTGTTTGGTAGCGTTCGGATGATGACAGATCGCAAAACCATATCCATCTACGACCAGCGGGCCGGAGAATACGCCAGTAAGCTCACCAGCGACGCGCCGTACCCCCGCCTCGAGGCATTCATCAATGCCATGCCCGACGGCGGTCACGTTCTGGATCTTGGCTGCGGACCGGGCAACGCGGCCGCGCGAATGAAGACCCGTGGCCTGCGGGTCGACGCGCTGGACGCTTCCGCCGCAATGGTCGACCTGGCCCGTGACCGGTATGGGATAGATGTACGGCTCGGCACCTTTGACGATGTCTGTGAGATCGAGGCCTATGATGGGATCTGGGCGCATTTCAGCATCCTGCACGCCCCCAGAGACAGTGTGCCGGCCCTTCTGCACCGCCTGAACCGTGCGCTGAAACCTTCGGGCCGGTTGCTCCTGGCCATGAAGTCGGGCATCGGCGAGAAACGGGACAGCATCGGACGACACTATTGCTATTTTTCAGAAGCGGAGTTGGACGACATGCTGTCTGCGGCCGGGTTCACCGTTGTGGACAAGGAACATGGCCGTGATCGCGGCCTGGCCGGAACACCAGAAGACTGGATCATCCACCACGCCACCGCCTGAGGCCGACACCTTCCAAACCACCTGACGATTTCGGGGCGCAATCACAGATTGTCGCCCGGTACCCTCAACGTCCCTCTTGCCCCGACCGATGACCTCCCGTATCCGCGCCCTCATGTCAGATCTTTTTGCATATACCGACGGAGCCTGCTCCGGTAATCCCGGCCCCGGCGGATGGGGTGTCCTGCTTCAAGCCAAAAGCGACGCCGGCGTCGTCAAGGAGCGCGAGCTGTCAGGCGGCGAGCCCAATACCACAAACAATCGGATGGAGCTTCTGGCCGCGATCAACGCGCTGGAAAGCCTGTCCCGCCCGTCGGCGATCACCATCGTCACGGACAGCGCCTACGTGAAAAACGGCGTGACCAGCTGGATTCACGGCTGGAAGAAGAACGGCTGGAAAACCGCGTCCCGCAAGCCGGTCAAGAACGAAGATCTGTGGAAACGTATCGACGCCGCCCAACGAGAGCACTCTGTCACCTGGACATGGGTGAAGGGGCACGCCGGGCATCCGGAAAACGAACGGGCAGACGAACTGGCCCGCGCCGGCATGGCCCCGCACAAGGCCTGAACCTCCGCACGGACCTGGCGCGGAACGTCCGCCCGTTTCCCGGCACACTGTACTGTCCTGCGGGGGAGGCCTGGACAGAAGAAACGCCTGTTCAACACCGAGTGCCAATGGTGTCGGGGTGGCACAGACGAGACCACAGATGACAATGTCAGGAGACGTCGCCCAGCCTCGATACCACGGCGGCGGGCGTCTCATGATTTCTTCTGTCTCAGGATATACCCGCCGGAGGCATGAGAATTCCTCTTCGGGGGGACGTCATGAAATTCGATCGGGCAGGTCCAGCCCGCGCAGCACCTCGACCACAGCCATCGGGCGCTTGCCCTGCCGTTGAGCAAGCAGAATTTCGACCGCTCCATCGCCACAGGCAACGGTGAACCCACCAAGAACCGATCCGGGGATGCCGGAGCCGTCAACGACCCGCGAGCGCAACAGCTTCACCCTTTCCCCATCGACATCGCACCAGGCACCCGGAAAGGGAGACAGGCCCCGGATCTGTCGATCCACCTCGACTGCGGGCTGCGTCCAGTCAATGCGGGCCTCGGCCTTGTCGATCTTGTCGGCATAGGTCACGCCATCTTGCGGCTGGACGGTCGGGACAAGCTCCGCGAGCCGCTTCAGCGCCTCGGCGATCAACGCACCGCCAAGCGCCGACAGGCGGTCGTGCACATCCGCAGTCGTGTCCTGGTCCGTCAGCGGCATTGCCTGCCGCAGCAAAACCGGACCTGTGTCCAGACCGGCTTCCATCTGCATGATGCAGATCCCGGTTTCGCTGTCGCCGGCCATGATTGCCCGATGGATGGGCGCCGCACCGCGCCAGCGTGGCAGCAACGAGGCGTGAATGTTGAGGCAGCCATGTGTTGGGGCGTCGAGAATGGCCCGGGGCAGGATCAGGCCATAGGCCACCACCACGCCGATGTCGGCTCCCAGGGCGGCAAAGGCGTCCTTTTCCTCTTGTGGGCGAAGCGATGCGGGGTGGCGCACCGGCAGTCCCAAAGCTTCGGCGCGGGCCTGAACCGGGCTGGGGCGCTGTTTCTTGCCCCGGCCCGCGGGCCGGGGGGGTTGCGTGTAGACGGCAACCACCTCGTGGCCGGCGTCGATCAGTGCATCCAGTGCCGGGACCGAAAACTCCGGCGTTCCCATGAAGACGATCTTCATTCGCGTGCCTTTCGGGCTTTCTTCAACAGCATGTCCCGCTTGGTGCGGCTCAACCGGTCGAAGTACATTCGCCCGGCAAGGTGGTCGATCTGGTGCTGGACCGAGGTCGCCCAGAGCCCTTCGAACGTCTGTCGCACCCGCCCCCCGAGGTGGTCCGTGAAGGCGACCTCCACCTTTGCCGGGCGCTTCAGCCGGGCATGTACCCCCGGCAGGTTCGGGCTGGCCTCGTCATGGGCCCGCAAGTCGTCGCTGGCCGAGATGATTTCCGGGTTGGCCAGCAGGACGGCCTTGCCCCGTTCCTCGGAACAATCGACCACGGCCAGTTGCAGCATCACCCCGATCTGGGGCGCACCAAGACCCACACCCGGCATGGCCTCCATCGTGTCAACCATGTCGGCCCAGATCGCGCGGATGTCGTCGGTGATTTCGCCCACGGGGGCGGCGGCTGTGCGCAGTCGTGCGTCGGGCCAGGGAACGAACGGGCGCGCGGTCACGCAGTGTATTCCTCGATGAGGGCCAATCGGGTCTGGCGATCCACCCGATCCAGGGTGACGATCCCGTCGAGGTGGTCCAGTTCGTGCTGGGCACAGATGGCGGCAAGGCCAGACAGGTCGTCTTCGTTGGCGCTGCCGTCCAACGCCGTCCAGCGCATATGCACCTGGGCCGGGCGGTTGACCCGTGCCGACACGCCGGGGATCGACAGGCACCCCTCGTCCATCGCGGTGGTCTCGGGCGACGACCACGTGATTTCGGGGTTGATGCAGATCACGGGGTCGGGCGCGCGTTCCTTCCAGCCGGTATCCATGACAAACAGGCGTACCGCCTGCCCGACCTGCGGCGCCGCAAGGCCACGCCCCTCGGCGGCATACATCGTCTCCAGCATGTCCGAGACCAGGTGCCGGACAGCGGAGTCGATTTCTTCGACCGGGTCACAGTCGCGGGCCAGCAATGGATGTGGCCAGGTCAGGATCTTCAGAACCGACATGCGTTCAGCCCCTCGCACGTTCGCGTTTGAGCTTTTGCATCTTGCGGGTGATCATCTGCCGCCGCAGCGGCTTGAGGTAGTCGATGAACAGGACACCATCCAGATGATCGATCTCGTGCTGGACACATGTCGCCCACAGGCCGGAAAACCCGTCCTGCTGTTCGTTGCCATGTTGATCCAGCCAGCGCACCGTGACTTCGGCCGGGCGCTCGACCTCGCCATACTGATCGGGAATCGACAGGCAGCCCTCCTCGTAGACGTTCTTCTCGTCCGAGGATGCGATGACCTCGGGGTTGAACATCACGAGCGGGCGCGGGGCGAGGTCTGCCTCCTTGACGCAATCCAGAACGATCAGCCGATGCGTTACGCCGACCTGCGGCGCGGCAAGACCGATGCCGGGTGCATCATACATGGTCTGAAGCATGTCATCTGCCAGCGTCCGAAGCTCGTCGTTGAGATCGGCAACCGGGGCACATGTCTTCTTCAGACGCGGGTCGGGGTGAATGAGGATCGATTTCAGGGCCATGCGTGGCATTTAGGCGATGGCGCGCGCCTGTGCAATAACGGCTCTTGTCCCTGCGGTCTTTCCGGGTAGCTTGGCGGCAAACATGACAACGAGGCCCCCATGTCGCTAGACGCACGCCCATCGCCCTTTGACGAAATGATCAACCGCCGCGGAACCCACAGCGCAAAGTGGGACAGGATGGAAGCCATTTATGGCGTATCAGCGGATGACGGCATCGCGATGTGGGTGGCCGACATGGATTTTCATCCGCCCCAGTGCGTGCTCGACAGCCTTCGAGGCATGGTGGACCACGGCGTTTTTGGCTACCACGGTGACGACGACAGCTATCGCGCTGCGATCTGCTGGTGGATGAAGACCCGCCATGACTGGGACGTTGACCCTTCGTGGATCTTTACCACTGCCGGGCTGGTGAACGGCACCGCCGTCTGTCTGGAGGCCTTCACCCGCCCCGGCGATGGCGTGGTCCTGTTCACCCCAGTCTATCATGCCTTTGCGCGGGTGATCCGGGCAGCAGGCCGCGATGTGGTCGAGTGCGAAATGCCGATCGAAAACGGTCGTTACCGCATGGACTTCGATGCATGGGATACCCAGATGACCGGGGCCGAGAAAATGCTGATCCTGTGCTCGCCCCACAACCCGGGTGGCCGTGTCTGGACACGGGACGAACTGGAACAGGTTGCCGCCTTTGCCCGCCGCCATGACCTGTTGATCGTTTCGGATGAAATCCACCACGACCTGGTCTTTTCCGGTGCCACCCATATCCCGATGGCCAAACTCGACGGCATTTCGGATCGGCTGGTCATGATGACCGCCCCGTCCAAGACCTTCAACATCGCCGGCGCCCATACCGGGCAGGTCATCATCCCCGATTCGGACCTGCGCGCGACCTTTGCCAAGCGCATGGCGGGCCTTGGCATGTCGCCCAATAGCTTCGGGCTCTTCATGACCGAGGCGGCCTATTCGCCCGCAGGTGCCGCCTGGGTCGACGAGTTGACCCCCTACCTGGACGAAAACCGCCGGCTGGTGGACGCTGCGGTGAATGCTATCCCTGGACTGAAATCGATGGACATGCAGTCGACCTATCTGGCCTGGATCGATTTCTCCGGCACCGGAATGGCGCGTGACGAATTCACCGCCCGGGTCGAACAGGGCGCCCGGATCGCGGCGAACCATGGCCCGACCTTTGGCAAGGGCGGCGATAGCTTCCTGCGGTTCAACTTCGGCACTCCGCGCCAAGTAGTGGCAGAGGCAATGGAACGGCTGACGGCGGCGTTTTCGGACCTGCAATGATGGGCGCCATCGTCCACGGCTGGCTGCTGGCGCTGTTCCTGGCCCCGGCGGGCGCCGTGGGCGTCGGGCTATGGCAACACTATCACCCCTGGGACCTGATCCCGCCACGAGAGCTGACACAGCCGATCGACCGGATCGTCATCGAAAAGGGCGCCCGCACGATGGCGGTCTATCGTGACGGAGAAATCCAGAAACGCTATGCCGTCGCGCTCGGGTTCGCCCCGGACGGCGACAAGGTCAAGGAAGGCGACGGGCGCACGCCGGAGGGCACCTTTCGGATAGACCGGCGCAACAACCAGAGCCGGTTTCACCTGTCGCTGGGCATCGACTACCCGCGGGCCGACGACAAGGCCGCGGCCCGCAAGCTGGGCGTTGATCCGGGCGGCGACATCTTCATCCACGGTCAGCCCAACAAGGTGCCAGATGAGATGATGCTGCCAGGTGACTGGACGGCAGGGTGCGTTGCGCTGACCAATGCCGAAATCGAGGAATTGTTCCAGAACACCCCGATGGGAACGGTCGTGGAGATCCTGCCCTGATAACCGGTCCGAACCGGGGCGGAGATGCGGCGCGCTAGTCGCGGGTCAGCAACCCGGCCGGTTCCGGGCGTTCGCGCACAAAATCCACCGGCGGTGCGGTCTTGATCGCCGGGGTCGTGAGCTTGACCTCGAAGACACGCTCGTTGTCGAGCTCGGACGAGGCGACGATGAGCGCCTGGCACAGGTGCCGACCGTGGTCATACAGATCCACCAGCCCCCGCAATCCCGGCGCGTCGCTGGCCTCCAACGCAAATCCCGTTTCCCAGTAGCGCAGGATCGTGAAGTCATGTCCGCCGACCCGAACACACATGTGGGTCCGCAAGCGGCGCTTCGCGCGGCGGGCCTGTTCCAGTTCGCGGCGAACGTCTTGTGGCAGAAATTCCGACATCGTGCCCTCCCAGACCCGTCAGGGTCATCAAGCGGGTCTTGACAGATTCTGTCAAGGCAACCCTTGCGGCATTCGTGCGGCAAAAAGCAATTTAAATCAGAGACATGGAATCTGATGTGCAGAAAAGCTGGCACCGCCCTGCGCGGGCGCCGGTACTCATCAGAGCAACAGCGGGTATGTAGTGGCTTCAACAAGGGGAGACGCAAAATGGGCCTTCTGGTCGACGGAACGTGGCACGACACATGGTATGACACCTCCAGGAGCGACGGCAAATTTGTCCGCACCGAAGCGGGGTTCCGCAACTGGGTGACTGCAGACGGCACGGCCGGCCCCACAGGCACGGGCGGGTTCAAGGCAGAGAGCGGCCGGTACCACCTGTACGTGTCGCTGGCCTGCCCATGGGCACACCGCGCCCTGATCTATCGCAAGCTAAAGGGGTTGAGCACCCACGTCACCGTGGCGGTCGTGCATCCGGACATGCTGTCGGATGGGTGGAGCTTTGCCCAGGACTATGCCGGCGCGACCGGAGACACGCTGTTCGGTGTGCCGTTCCTGCGCGACATCTATCTCCGCGACACCGCCAATTTCACCGGGCGCGTGACTGTGCCGGTGCTGTGGGACCGTCAAACGGGCCGCATCGTCTCGAATGAAAGCTCGGAAATCATCCAGATGTTCGGCAGCGCCTTTGACGGCCTGACCGGAAATTCACTGGATCTGCGCCCCTCGGGCCTGCTCGACGAAATCGATGCCGTGAACGCCCGCACGTATCCCGGCCTGAATAACGGCGTCTACCGCGCCGGATTCGCCACCACGCAGGCTGCCTACGAGGCTGCCGTGTCCGAGGTGTTCGAGACATTGGACTGGATGGAGGCACGGCTGTCGGGGCAACGATATCTGGCGGGCGACGTCGTGACCGAGGCCGACTGGCGGGCCTTCACATCCCTGGTGCGGTTCGACGCGGTTTATCACGGCCATTTCAAGTGCAGCCGAAATCGGATTGCCGATATGCCCGCGCTGTTTGCCTATGCGCGGGAACTGTTCCAGTGGCCAGGCGTCTCCACAACGGTCAACCTCGATCACATTCGCCGCCACTACTATTTCAGCCACGACACGATCAACCCGACTCGGATCGTGCCCGTAGCTCCACAGATCGACTGGACCGCTGCGCATGGGCGCGAAGGGATCGGCGGCACGGCGCGGGCCGCCTGACCTCAGGGGCGGGTCGTGGCGTAGTGTTCGACCATGACGGCGAGATCTTCGGGCGGTGTCTCGGACTGCAAAAACGCGCAAGCATTGGCGGCGTGACTGAAGATCGACCCATCGGAAAAGAATGTCGTGTTGGTAACGAAGATTACCTTGGCATCCGGTCTGCGGTAGGATGCAAAATCGGCGACTGCCAGTGCGCTTCCCTCTTCGAGGACGACATCCATCACGATCACATGAACCGCCCCGCCCCGCAGGACATCGATGGCATCCGTCTGGCCGCCAACCAGCACGACGTCGAACCCCTGCCGCTCAAGGTGTCGCTGCCAAACCCAACCAAGATCTCTATTGCTTTCAACAATGAGTATGCGCATTCAGCCTCCGTGCCGCAAAATCCCGGCACTGTCACTCACTTCTGTCCTGCGCTCAAAATGCTAAACAAGAATTAACGTTACGGTCATTTTCGTTAATGACTTCCATTTACCGCATGTTTCTTTCAAGAGATGAGCCGCAAACAGCCGATATGGACAAATTCAGGGACCAGCGGGACATGAATGGTTTTGTGGATCAACCGCCGATGTCGGCGTTGCGGGACCACGGCGGTGGAATCGACGCTGCCCGGCGTCGCTGGGGCGGTGCGCGCCAAGATTGGCTTGACCTGTCGACCGGTATCAACCCTGTGCCCTACCCGGTTCCCGTGCTGGCCCCCGAAACCTGGACCGCCCTGCCCGACACCGCGGCTGTCGACGCCCTGATCGCGGCTGCTCGCGCCCTCTGGTCCGTGCCCGACGCGTTGAAAATCCTGCCGACAGCCGGTGCCTCAGCCCCCATCGCGCGTGTTCCGGGCCTGCGCCCCCCCGGCGTCGTTTGCATCCCGACACCGACATACAACGAACATGCGGCAGCATTTCGGGCCTGCGGATGGACCGTACAAACCACGCACGGGCCAGCTGACGCCACGGTTCTGGTGCACCCAAACAACCCGGACGGGCGCCTGTGGGAACGCTCCGAGGTTCCGACACACGGCGTCCTGGTGTTGGACGAGAGTTTCTGCGACGTCGTCCCGGAGCGCAGCCTGTTGGACGTGGCACTGAAACGCCCCCAAACGGTCGTGCTCAAGAGTTTCGGCAAATTCTGGGGGCTGGCAGGTGCGCGCCTCGGGTTCGTGATCGGACGGCCGGACATGATCGACCCGCTGCGCGACATGATCGGCCCTTGGGCCGTGTCCGGTCCGGCCCTCGCCATCGGCACGGCTGCGCTGAGCGATACCGATTGGGCCGACGCCACCCGCCGTCGGCTGTCCCGCGACGCGCTGAGGCTGGACGCGCTGATGGTTGCAGCCGGCGCGGGCCTGGCCGGGGGAACGTCGCTGTTCCGCCTGTACGAGGTCCCGGATGCGGCTGCGCTTCAGGACAAGCTGGCCAAGGCCCATATCTGGAGCCGGCGTTTCCCCTATTCCGACACCTGGATTCGCCTTGGCCTGCCGGGAACCACCGCGCATTGGGCGCGCCTCGACGAGGCCCTGCGATGAGCGGATCCCCCGTCATCCTTCTGGCAGCGTTGTTGCTGGACGCCGCCTTGGGCGAACCGCAGTGGATCTGGTCGCGGGTGCCGCACCCCGCAGTGATGATCGGACGGTTGATCGGTCGTGCCGACGACCGGTTCAACCGCGGTGACTTTCGGCGGTTGAAGGGCACAGCCACGATGGCGGCGCTTGTGCTGGGCGCCGGACTGTTCGGCGTGTTTCTCCAGAGCCTCGTACCCGGACGCTGGCTGGATGTCGTGCTCGTTGCCGTGCTGCTGGCCCAACGGTCGTTGGTCCAGCACGTCGCGGCAGTTGCCACGGCGCTGCGGCAGGACCTGTCAGCGGGACGATCCGCTGTCGCAATGATCGTCGGCCGGGACACGTCGGCGATGGACGAGCCGGCGGTGGCACGGGCCGCCATCGAGAGTGCGGCCGAAAACCTTTCGGACGGGGTGATCGCACCGGCATTCTGGTACCTGGTCGGTGGCTTGCCGGGATTGCTGATCTACAAGGTTGCCAACACCGCCGACAGCATGATCGGGCACCGCACCCCGCGCCACGAGGCCTTTGGCTGGGCTGCGGCTCGGTTTGACGACGTTCTGAACTGGATCCCGGCCCGTCTCACCGCCGGGTTCATCCTGCTGGCGTATGGCCGTGCCCGCGTGTGGCCAAAGGTACGCCGAGACGCTGCCCTGCACCGTTCCCCCAATGCGGGCTGGCCAGAATCCGCAATGGCCCGCAGCCTCGGCATCGCCCTGTCAGGCCCGCGCAGTTACGATGGGCAGATGCGGAACTTTCCCTTTATCAATCGCTCCGGAAACCGGACCCCGGGCCCTGATGATATCGCCAGGGCCGTTCAGGCACTCTGGCGCAGTTGGGGTATCGGGTGTGCTCTGGTCGTCCTGCTCGCGATCTTATGACGGGATCACTGGCGCGCGGCTCCATAGCCGACTCCGCAAAGATCCCGACCGCCACCTGAACCGCCAGTCGTCACGCCTTTCGTTGGAACGCGATCATGATCAAGGCGAGGCATGACGATCCGACCATCAGCAGCAGAGAGACCGCGTTCAGCAGCGGCGTAGAGCCTTCCTTCAGACGGTCGAACATCGCGATCGTCAGCGGCGCGTCGGACCCCACCAGCATCAGCGTGGTGTTGAAATTCTCGAAGCTCATCAGGAACGCCACGACGAACGCCCCGATCATGGCGGGGGCGAGATACGGCAGGGTGATTGTCCGGATGGCCGTCAGATGGCCAGCGCCAAGGTTGAGAGCCGCCTCCTCCAGCGTCCGGTCGAACTTCTTGAGCCGGGCGCCGATGACCAGCGTCGAAATGGTCGTGATGAAGGAAAACTGGCCGAGAACGACCAGCAACAAACCGGGCCGCAGCGCCTCTACGTCCATCCCGAAACCGTCCCACAGCCCGTTCGCGATCCGGCTGGAGAAGACAAGGATGGAGATGCCAAGCACGATGCCCGGGATGACAAGCGGCAGCAGCATGAGCACATAAAGGACCCCCTGCCCGCGAAACCTGTAACGGTTGAACAGGAACGCGTTCGACAGCCCGACACAGACGGACAGGACGGACACAAAGAGGGCGACGAACCCCGAGGTGCCAATGGCCCGAAGGATCGAGCGTTCATGGAACACACCGATCATCGGACGTTCTGAACCGAAAAACCAGTTCCAGGTGAACCCTTCCCAGGGGAGTGACGGGAACTGGCTGTCGTTGAAGGCAAAGACAGCCACGACCACCAGGGGCAGCGCCAGAAAGATGAAAAACAACACCACGTAAGCCGTGTAGGCGGCCGTCAGGAACCTCGGTTGCGGGATCGATGGGATCATGTCGAAGGCTCCCTCATCCCATGGTCTTTTCAAGTGATTGGCCGGTCAGTTTGAGCATGCCCCAGACGATCGCGGACGACAGGATCAGCAGCATGAAACCAAAGGCGGCGCCCAGCTCCCAATTGAAGCGGACAATGAACTGGGAATAGATCAACTCCGTGAACCAGAGGCTTTCCTTGCCGCCGAGCATGGTCGGGGTCAGGTAGTTGCCAAGGCTCAACATGAAGACGACGATGCACCCCGACACAATCCCCGGCATCGCGTGGGGAATGATGATCTCGCGCAGCACGCTGACGCCGTTGCCACCCAGATCGTAGCCGGCTTCGATCACTTCGTCCGGCAGGCTTTCAAGGGTGGTGACCAGCGGCACGACCATGAACAGCATGGAGGTGTAAACCAGCCCCAACATGATGGCGCCATCGTTATAGAGCATTTCCACCGGGCCATCCGACAGGCCAATGGCCTGCAGCAGCTTCGAGAAAATTCCGGTTTCCCGCAGCAGGATCATCCAGCCGAAAGTCCGGACGAGTTCGGACACCCAGAACGGCACCAGGCACAACAGGAACAGCCCCGACTGCACCCGTCCCTTCACCATCTTGGCGATGTAGTAGGACACCGGAAACGCAATCAGCAGCGTGATCACGGTCGCCAGCATGGACATCACAGCCGTCCGGAAAAATGTCCACAGATAGAGCGGTTCGTTGAAGAATGTCAGATAGTTGGCAAAGCTGATCTGGTATTTCCCGACGCCGATCCTCTCTCGCAGGGACACCAGGAAAATATCGACATGCGGGAGAAAAATCAGCAACGACAGCCACAACAAAAGCGGCGTCAGTAGGAGGGCCAACCCGAGCCTGGCTTCGCTCCGCATCTACCTGGCCCCTGCAGCAAAGCAATTGCCCTGATCGCTGGCCCAGCCGATATGCACCTCCGCCCCCTTGGTAAGGGCGGCAAACTCGCCGGACTGGGGCAAGTTGACCTCGATCTCGCCCGGACCGTCGGCCCCCGAGACGATGACCCGGCTTGCGGCCCCGTCGAACAGGATGGACGTCACCCGCCCCGAGAGCCGATTGTCGAATTGAGACAGGTCGTCCTCGGCATAGGATATCCTGATCGCCTCGGGCCGGACAAAGACGTCGGCCCTGTCGCCCACCGCGAAGGCCCGCCCATGCGTCGCTCCCCGCAGGATCATGCCGGTGTCTGTGCGCAATGCCATGCTATCGCCATCCAGCCGTTCGATGCGGCCGCCCCACCGGTTGGTGTCTCCGACAAACCCCGCGACGAAGGCGGTGTCGGGCCGGTAATAGAGGTCACGCCCAGTGCCGATCTGTTCAAAGCGACCTTCGTTCATGACGGCAATGGCGTCCGACATGACAAGCGCTTCCGACTGGTCGTGCGTGATATAGACAAAGGTGGTGTCGAACGCCGCTTGCAGCGATTTCAGCTCGACCTTCATGCGTTCCCGCAGCTTCAGGTCCAATGCGCCGAGCGGCTCGTCCAGCAGCAGGACGTCCGGCTCCAGAACCATACAACGGGCGATTGCGACGCGCTGTTTCTGTCCGCCAGACAATTCTTCCACCCGGCGGGCCCCGATGCCCGGAAGGCTGATCCGTTCCAGCGCCTCCTGAACCTTGCGGTCGATGTCCGCCCTCGACAACCCGGCGCGGCGCAACCCGTAGCCGATATTGTCGGCGATATTCATCATCGGGAACAGCGCCAGATGCTGGAACACCATGTTCACGGGGCGTTTGTTGGGAGGCACGTTCAAGACGGACCGCCCCTTGATCCGGATATCCCCATGGGACGGCTCCAGGAAACCGGCAATCATCCGCATGATCGTGGTCTTGCCACAGCCCGATGGCCCGAGGATCGAAAAGAAGGAGCCAGGCGGGACGGAAAAGGTCACGTTTTCGACGGCCGTGGTGTCACCGAACCGTTTGGTCAGATCGGTGCATTCTAGATCAGGAGTCATTCTGTATCCCAAAAGGGGAAGGTGGCGCCGGCCCGCGGGCAAGCGCCACCTTCATGGTGCCAGGGTATCAGTTGGCCGCTTTCACACGGTCCAGAACGCCACCTTCGATGGCTTCAAGCCCGGCGGGAACCGGCGGATACCACTTGATGTTGTCGATAGCTTCCTGCGGGAAGCTGGCTTGATATCGTGCCTTCAGATCCGCGTCGGCAAATTCATCGGCGCCGAGCGATGCCGTGAAGTTGCCCGCAGCGGCGGTGATCATCGCTGCCACTTCCGGTTGCATCACGAAATTGATCCAGGCATAGGCCGCCGCATCAGACTTGCCCTTGGCTGGCAACACGAAGGTATCTACCCAACCAAGCGCACCGGCCGCCGGAGCGACGAAGGTGATGTCCGGATTGTCGGCGTTGAGTTTCCAGCCACCGGTGTCCCAGGCCATCGAGGCAACGACTTCGCCAGAGCGCAACAAGCCCATCAACTCGTCACCGCCACCCCAGTAGGTCTTCACGCCAGGCTTGCATTCAACCAGCTTGGCTTCGACCTTGGACATGATGTCGGCATAGGCCGCCTCGTCGCCATAGGCGGCAAACGGGTCCAGCCCCATCGAAAAGGCAAACCCGATCAATGTCGGGCGCTTCAGTCGATAGGATACCTTGCCGGCCACATCATCGCTGCACAGGTCCGTGTAGTCCTTGACCATTCCGGCCATTTTGGTGTCCACGACGAGCCCGCTGGTACCCCAGACATGCGGCACCCCGTAAACGTCGGCGCCGACCATGGTGTTGCCCTTTGTCGCCTCCAGCATGGACGGGATGAACAGCGACGTGTCGATCTGGGACATATCGATCGGCTTGTAGATGCCGAACTCCTCCTGCGGGCCGGCAATCCGGTCCTGGCTGGGCTGGGCCAGATCGAAACCACCGCCGCCTGTCGCGCGCAGCTTGGCGATCATTTCCTCGTTGTTCGATTTCGTGACTTCCACCGTGTGGCCGGTTTCCGCCTCGAACTTTGCGATGACGTCATCGGGGGCGTACCCGCCCCAGGTCAGAAGTCGCAGCGTATCCGCCGAGGCCGGCGCACCACCACTCAACAGCGCAAGAGCGACTGCCGCGGTCGAAAGCATAATGGATTGTTTTTTCATGACATCGTGTCCCTGTTGAAGACTCTGCAGTCTGATTGCAGACGCACTTTGAGTAAATTTGAACAACGGGTCAAATTGAATCGGTCTCGGGATGCCGCTTGGTCACCGTTGCCAGGAACGCACTGCTGGCGAACCCCACCAGCCCAGGACACTTCCGGTCCCGTCCCAGACGACCCAGAACTTTCCGTGCGGGCGCAGGAGCCAGTACATGCGCCCGCACGCTCGCATTGCGCTGTCAGGAGATCCTTGGCGAGAATGAGCTCGATGCTCGGTGGTAGCCACCGGTGCCCTGTCAGCGCACCGCCATCAAATAGATTCCAATTGTTGCGATCCATTTCGCCTGTCCCGATTGCAGGACGCGCTCCAGCAGTCCCTTCTCAACGAGGGGTTTCACGGCGATCAGGCTGTTGGGGCGCCTGAACAGGCACAAGATGGCCATAGCCCGAGGTCTTCTTTGGAGCGTCGGAAAGAGGCCGGTTGGAACGACAAGTGCAAGCCAATGACCTTCCAGGCATCCCGTTTTTTTGTGACTTCCCGGAGGGGTTGCTCTTCTTCGGCAGACCATCGCGTGGAAGGGCCGATTGTCCGTCGTGTTGCCCTTTCTGCCCGTGGCTACAGAAATATGCCCGCTCTTTCCTTTGGCTTCAGAGCTGCCCAAGAGGTTCCCGACCCGGAATTCACCATCACCTTCGCCGCACAGGTTCATTAATTCTGAAATCTTCAGCGCGTTGCGTGGCACCTTACTTCGGATCCATGGAGCGAAAGAACGCGAAACACGCGTCCCTGGCAACAAAGGGCTGGACCAGAAAACATCGCATGTTTATTTAAGTATCATGATTTGCACTATCGGTATCCTGATGTCGAAAACTTGTCCGCCACGAAAGCGGGACAAACTGTCCGAGAAGAAACTGCACGAGGAGAGGCTCCCGGTTCCCAACAAGAAAGACCAGATCGCCATCATCCTGCAGACGTTAAACAACAATTTTTTCACCGATCTCAAGAATGGCTTTCAGAACGGCGCTGACACCCATGGTGTGAAGGTCGAACTCTTTGCCGCGCCCGGCGAGGCCGACCGTCTGATCCAGACGCAGTGGATGGAGGACGTACTGCTGCGCCAGTTCGACTTGATCGCGTTGGACCCGCCCTCGACCTCGAACCTGCTGAAGCCCGCCGAGCGTGCGACAAAGAAGGGGATTCCGCTGATCAATGTGAGCGCCGCCGATATCTCGATGGAAGCTTTGGGAAAGCACAACATCGATATCATCTCCTTCATCTCAACTGACTGCGCGGAGAAGCTGGCCGATGAAAGCGGCCGAATCGCCCGGATCATGGGCTTGCCGGGGTCGACTGCGGCAACGCAGCGGCTTGCAGGCTACGACACCGAGTTGGCGAAACTCTCGAAACTTCAAAACGTCGCCGTCTTTCCTTCGGACTGGGACCGCAAGAAGGCGATGGATGTGTCGGACGCCATGCTCGCAACGGACTGCGACGGTATTCCCGATGCCGGGACGGCGATCCAGAACAACGAACTGGCAGCCTCCGTGGCCGTCATGCAAAATCACACCGCTTCAACACGTTCTTCTTTCTCGAAGGCAGGGGCGACAAGATCCCCGATACGTTGTGTGCCAGCCAGGAGATCTGGGGCAAGTCGAACATCGATGGCAAGATCGCGAACCGTGGCCGGTACTTTTCCTGCTTGGCCAAACTGGCGAAGTAATCTGACAGCTTGATCACACCGGGGCGCGCGCGTTCGACTGTGTGCCCTGGGATACCCGTTTTGAGAGGTGGTTCCCTCATGACCGACGCAAGGACAATCAGCGATGCCGGCCGCGCCCCTTCCGGGAACGGCTCCATGCTGCCCAGCGTCATCGTGAGCATGTTCTGTCTCCCCTCGCGCATTTTGCGAAGGCTGGGGATCGATCCTCGCGCTGGCGATCCTTGGCCTGTTCGTCAGCCCGGCATCCCCCTTTTTCCTGATCACACGTGTCTTCGAGCGCACTCTCACAAACGCCTCGTTCATGCTCTTCTTGGCGACCGGCATGACGGTGTTGATCACCAAGACCGGCATGGACGTGTCGATCAGTGCAACGCAGGCGCGCTCTTCGATGGTGGCGGCGACGTTGATGGACCTCAGGACGCCTGTCCTTCCGGCTGCGTTGGCCGGGCTGATGATCCTGATCGCCATCGTCATGGGCTGCCGGCGCCGCACCGAAACCAAGGCAAGTTGAAGGAGCCGGCGACCGGTCACGTCGGTCACTGCACCCCAACCCAATATCCGCCTGCCGTCAAACCGGACAGAGCGACCGGCCAGCTAACAGGAGTAGCAAAATGAGTTTTTCCAAGAAGATGTACATCGGCGGTGACCTTGTAGACGGCACCGGGATGCGGGACGTCGACAACCCGGCCACGGAACAGGTGATCGGTCGGGTCGCATGGGCTTCCTCGGTCGAGGCAGAGGCCGCGTTGCAAGCCGCCAAGGCTGCGCTGCCGGTCTGGGGCAAGACGCCCATCGCCGAACGCGCTGCCTGGATGGAAAAGCTGCGCGACGCGGTGATCGAGAACGAAGAGCACCTGCTCGATTGCATTCACCAGGAAATGGGCAAGAGCTGGAAGAACGCCAAGGAAGACACGCAGATGCTGATCGACGCGCTGCACTTTTTTGCCGAGGAAATTCAGCGTGTTCGCCCTGAGTCCTTGCCGGACCTTCAAGGGACACATGAGCACAGGCTTGTGCACGAACCGGTGGGCGTGGTCGTTGCGTTCCTTGCGTGGAACTTCCCGCTGCTGAACCTCGCCTACAAGATCGGTCCGGCGCTGGCCGCAGGCTGCCCGATCATCATCAAGCCGTCGTCGCAAACCCCGCTGTCGGCGTATGCGGTTGGGGAACTGTGTGCCAAGATCGGCCTGCCCGCTGGTGTGGTGAACGTGATCTGCGGCCCCGGCTCCGAGATCGGCGATCACCTGTCGGCCTCGCCCATTCCGGGAATGCTGACATTGATCGGCTCCACCAACACCGGCAAGCACATCATGAAGGTCGGGGCGAGTTCGATCAAACGCTACTCGATGGAGCTGGGCGGCAATGCCCCGGTGCTGGTCTTTGCCGATGCCGACCTGGACCTGGCTGCCGATATCGTTTGCGGCGTGAAGTTCGCCAATGCCGGCCAGATCTGCGTCACGCCCAACCGGGTGTTTGTTGAAAGCCCGGTAGCGGAGGCATTCACCGCCAAGGTCCTGACACGGGCCCGCGCCGTGAAGGTCGGGTTCGACAAGACGGCCAACATCGACATGGGGCCGATGGTGGATCAGAAACAGTGGAATGGGGTCGACGCCCTGGTGAAGGACGCCGTTCAGAAGGGCGCCAAGGTGCTTGTTGGCGGGGGCCGCCCAGAAGGGATCGAGGTCGGCAGCTTCTACGCGCCCACTGTCCTGTCCGGCGTGACACCGCAGATGCGGATCTATCACGAGGAGATCTTCGGCCCGGTGGTCAGCCTGATGGAGTTCCAGAACGAGGAGGCTGTTCTGGAGGCCGCGAACGATACCGATGCAGGGTTGGCGTCCTACGTTTTCACCAGGAACATCGCCAAGGCCGACCGGTGTGCCGAGGCCTTGCAGTTCGGCGAGGTGCAGATCAACGGCGTGAAATACCAGATCGACTTGCCGCATATTGGCATCGGCCAATCCGGGATCGGGTGCGACTGCTCGCATCTGAGCTTGCATGAATATCTGGTGCCGCGTCGTATCACGCGGGCGTTGGTCTAGAGCGGCGCGACGGGGATCGTCTCTATCCCCGAGGCTGATCCGCAACTGGTTGAGTGGCACTGTCTGACGAGACCTGCTTGAGACTGGAAGGGCCATCACCTGGCCTTTCCGGATCACGAGACCTTCGCCATTTCGCTTCGCATCCTGTCAAAATCCGCTTCAAATCCATCGACAAAAGGCGCTGTGCTGGGACGAGCCAACCGTGTTGAGGACCAATAGTGGGTGACAGCCCTTGCAGCCGGAATTTGCAAACCAATCCGTACATAGCCGCGCGCCATGTGCTGATCCAATTGTCCCTGTCCAGCGTGATCGATTTGGGCGGCACACGTGCCAGGACCCTGTCGACCCAGTGCCACGACAGGGCAGCCTGCGTGGCGCGATTAGCGGACCTCCCCAACACCTCGGTTCTTGACCGATAAAACCGACTCTGGAAAGCGTTCGCGGCATCCACGCCACACCCGCCGACGCCCGTGACTTCACAAGAACGGTCGCCACCTGGTCGCGGGACCATCCGTTCCTCAATACGGCCCGAACAGCCTCGGTGCCGAGCTCCATTCCCGGTCAGGATGCCATGTCTGATCTGCTATGCCGCACGGCACGTGGCAAAAAGGGGCGGTCAGACTGCGAAACGTTTTCGATATGGTTGTTGCCGAGACGAGGTCGAGCTTGTTTGATAGAATCGAGAAAACCGATATCGAGGTGGCATTGGCAGAAACGACCGAAATGGCTATCCTCGGCGGTATTCGGCGAGCATTCTCTTGACAGAATATGACAAAAACATCGGCTCGCTGAAAGGTCCTTCAGCAGACTTCCTCGTGGGAACCGCCTGCATGATGAAAAAATTCCTTCTCCCGATCATCCTCGGAACCCTTCTGTTCGGATTCTGGTTCAGTCGGGACTTCCAGGAAATCGCCGCGGGCGTTGCCATTTTCCTGTTCGGCATGCTCATGCTCGAAGACGGGTTCCGGCAGTTCAGCGGCGGGGCGTTGGAGAAGGTCCTCGACACGTCAACAGATACCGTGCCGAAGTCCCTCGGGTTTGGGTTTGCCGCTGCCACTGTCCTGCAATCGAGTTCGCTGGTGTCAGTGATCACGATCTCTTTCCTGAGCGCCGGGCTGATCAAGCTGATCGCGGGCCTCGGCATCATGTTCGGGGCCGACGTGGGAACGACGACGGGCGCCTGGCTGGTGGCCGGGTTCGGCCTCAAGGTAAAGATCTCGGCCTACGCGATGCCCATGCTCGCCTTCAGCATCGTGTTGGTATTCCAGAAGTCCAAATATGTGCGCGGCGCCGGTTTTGTCCTGGCCGGGTTGGGGTTCCTGTTCCTTGGAATCCATTACATGAAAGAGGGCTTTGACGCCTTCAAGGAACAGTTCGATCTGACGCGTTACGCGATGACGGGCTTCCAGGGGCTGATTGTCTACACCCTGATCGGCTCCATCGCGACCGTTGTCATGCAATCGAGCCACGCGACGATGGTTCTGGTCATCACGGCCATGGCGGCCGGCCAGGTCTCGTACGAGAACGCCATCGCGCTGGTAATCGGTGCCAATATCGGCACGACGATCACGGCCATCCTCGCGTCACTGACCGCGAATTTCCAAGGCAAGCGCCTTGCGCTGGCGCATGTGATCTTCAAGGTCGTGACTGCCACCGTCTGTTTGCTGCTGATTGGCCAACTGGTTCCGGCTGTCGACTGGATCAGCCGAACGGTTGGCATTGCCGATGACGATTATGCACTCAAATTGGCCGTATTCCACACGATGTTCAACGTGATCGGTGTCAGTATCATGGTGCCGCTGATGGGGCGCATGATCGTCTTTCTGGAAAGGACGATCCCGGAACCCGAGCCGGATGTCAGCAAACCGCGATACCTGTCCGCGGCGGTCGACGAGTTCCCGATGACGATGGAAGTCGCCATGCGCAACGAGGTCAAGCATTTGCAGGACAATGCCACCGAGCTGATCGCCCATGGCCTGAACCTTCACCGCCACGCGCTGTTCGAGACGGATGATATCGCGGAAACCGTGGCCAGCAGCACAGAGCCGCTCGAATTCGACATAGACGAGAAATACGAGTCCCGCATCAAGACGCTCTATTCGGCCATTGTCGATTTCGCCACCCGGGCGGGCGGACGAAAACTGCCGTCCGAGATCACAGAACACATCTATTCCTTGATGGACTCCGCCCAGCTGACCGTGCACGCGGTCAAGGCCGTCAAGCACATGCGCCGGAATGCGACGGAATTCACCCGGTACCCACACGGCATCGTGACCGACCTCTACAACGGCCTGCGCACCGAGATCGCCCGGATTCTTGTCGAAATGCACAAACTGGACGCCGCCGATCCGAACCTGCGCAGTAGCCTGTGGCTGGATGAGGAGCGGCTTCAGATCGCACATGACAGGAAGCACACCACGAAGGTGATTGAAGGGTTGATCCGAGAAGGAAAAATCAACGCCGCCGCCGCGACGTCCTTCATGACCGACTCCGGGTACGCCTATGACGCCATGGACGATCTGATCGAGGCCGCGCGTGTCTACTATATCGAGACCGAAGGCGGGCTGGCCGAGGTTGAACGTTTCCTCCAACTCGACGACGAGGATGTGGAGGAAATGGCCTCCGACAATTCCGGCCGTCAGCAAGACCTGTCTGATGAGGATAGGAATGTCACCACACTTGGAGAGCACCCCCAATGAAACTCAAGAAATCCGTCGCCAAGCTCGACGAGTACAACCGACGATTGGAAGAAAAGAAAGCCGACCAGATCAAGCCGGCTCATGTTGAACAGGTGCTTGATCGGCTCCACGCCAAGCGATCAGAGCTGGAAGAGGAACTGAAAACGGCCGAGAAACCCGGCAAAAAGGACCGGCTGACACGAAAGATCGCGCTGGCTGACGACCAGATCAGTCGGGCAGAATGGCTGCTACAGGAAATCGGCAAAGCGAAGTAAGGTCCTTTCAGCCCGTTCGGCGCTGATGCAAGGTATTGTTTCACCAGCTGATTGCGGGGATTCATTGCGAAAATCCCAGGCGGTCGCGGAGCTGCATGAGCAGCTGGAAGTTCGCATCCGACAAGACAGGAAACTGTCCGGACGACCGAGCCATTGAGGCGCCATTGGATCAAGCCCAATGGCGAGGGAGGCGCTGGCGGAGCACGGTCCTCAGATGATCCATTGACCGGCAAGGGATGCCCGCATGAACGAGAGGTTGGTTCGATCCCGAAATGATTTGGGAGGCCATTCCTGCAGGCAGGCTTGGCCGTCAACGGTTCTGCTGTAGTGACGCAGCGGACCCGCGTGTCTAACGCGAAGCGTAAGCCTGCCGTATCGCGGCCGAATTGACCCACTGAACCTCCTCTCAATGACGCAAACATCTCCTGTCGACCAACGGACAATCGGATGATCGAACGGCCCTGTCGGTCGTTGAAGTACCAATGCATCTGCCTGAGGGCCTTGCAGATCGGCTCTGAAGCGCGAAACCGGATCGGCACCTGGATCACGTACTGCAATGAAAGCCGCCCGCACTTTTTGCACGGGCTGCGGACGCCAGCCCAAGCCCATGACACTCCACCCCGGGCCCTGAAACTCGCCGCCTGAAATGAAATCCATGCTGTAGCTTGGCCCGGCGGAACAGTGGCCGAAAAAACAGTATCACTTCCGTCCGGCTGCTCGATCTTCCGGATTGGTCGAATGAATGTCGTCTCAGACAGCCGGCGTTGATCAGTATCAGATGATCAGGTTGCGCATGACAGCACCCGAAAATTGGTCGATGCGCGAAAAAAGTGCTATAGCTAACGGATTGCACTACAGGAATCCGCTTGCTTCGGAATGACACCTCCGCCTTCCGCGGGAAATTAACAGGGACATTACCATGACCAAAGTACTGCTTTTCGCAGCCGATAACGGCACACTGGGCTACGAGCCTTACGTCACCAACGCAGACGGCACCGAAGTTACCATTCTCGGCGACTTCTACCCCGGGAGCGACGGATCGATCGAGTCCGGGGCGACAGGAACCGACAGGCTTGGCGATTTTGGTGCCTATGGCCTGATGTCCTTGAACGATGACAAGGAGGGCTATGAACTGTGGAAGACCGACGGCACGCCCGACGGCACTGAACGCGTCAAGGACATCAACGAAGGCGGCCAGGATGACAGCTCCTACCCGGGGTACAACATCGGCTTCACCCAGGTCGGCAACCTGGTCTTCTTTGATGCCTATACCGAGGACTTCGGCATCGAGCTCTGGGTAACGGATGGCACCGAAGACGGCACCCGCCTTACACGGGATCTCTCGAACTCGGATTCACTCCAATACGGAGAGGTCGGCGTCGCCTTCGGCGACCTGTTCCTGTTCAGCGCCACTGATGGTGCAACAGGCTACGAGCCCTATACCTCTGACGGCACCGAGACAGGTACCCGGCAACTCAAGGACATCTACTCAGGATCGGAAGACTCCTATCCCTCGTTCGAGGATGGCGGCGTTCTCGGTGACAGGGTCTTTTTCAGTGCCTACAGCGAAAGGGAAAACGGCAGCACCACGTTCAATGATCCCGGCCGTGAGCTCTGGATCACCGATGGGACCGAAGACGGCACCGAACAGGTGCGCGACATCAACCCCAACGGAGACTCCTATCCCACAAACTTCCAATCGCTCGGCGAGACGATGTATTTCTCGGCCAGTGACGGCACCACGGGGAACGAGCTCTGGCGCTCGGATGGCACCTCGGGCGGCACCCAGCGGGTCAAGGACATTTACGAAGGCAGTGAAAGTTCCGATCCGGCCTATTTGACCCAACTGGGCGACATGCTGGTCTTTACCGCCCGTGACAGCAGCGATGGAAACGAGCTCTGGATCACCGATGGCAGCTCGGGCGGCACCAAGCAGTTGGTTGACATCTGGCCTGGCGGCAGTAGCTCAGACGCCCAAAACTTCACACCCGTGGGCGACGGCAGCAAGCTGGTCTTCACCGCCCATGACGGCAGCAATGGCTATGAGCTGTGGATCACCGACGGCACGGCAGTCGGCACCGAGCTGCTCAAGGACATTTACGAAGGCAGCGGCAGTTCCGACCCTTACAACTTCGTCGAGGTCGACGGATTGGTCTATTTTTCAGCCAATGCCTACGAAGAAGACGACGACAAGGAGTATGGCGTCGAGCTCTGGGTGACAGACGGAACCGAAGAGGGCACCCGGCTGGTCGATGACATCCGCAGAGGGGACAACGGATCGGACCCCGTTCCTCTGGCGGTGATCGACATCAACGGTGCCCCAACGGAACTGGCGCTCGACGGCGCGAGCGTCCCTGAAACGGCTTCGGGCGACACTGTTGTAGGCACGTTGTCGGCCCTGGATCCTGATGGCGACGAGTTGACCTTCGAGTTGACCGACGATGCTGATGGCCTCTTCGAGATCGACGGCAACAACCTGCTTCTGGTTGGCGCGCTCGATTTCGAAGATGAAGAGAGCCACGAGGTGACCGTCGAGGCCATTGATGCGAATGGGCTCAAGGTTTCCAAGACCTTCACCATCGAGGTCGAGGATGTGAACGACGCCCCCGAAGACTTGGAGCTGGATGGCGACAGGGTCTCCGAAGGTGCCAGCCGTGGCACCAGCATCGGCCGGCTTTCGGCCACTGATGCGGATGGCGATGATCTCGACTTTGCGCTGACCGATGATGCCGGCGGATTGTTCCGGCTCAGCGGGCGCAACCTTGTGCTCAACGAGCAGGTCGATTTCGAGGACGAGGACAGCCACGAGATCACCGTCGAGGTGTCCGATGGCCAAGGCGGCTCGATCGAGAAAAGCTTCACCATCGACGTCGAGGACGAGAACGAGCGGCCCGAAGATCTCAAGCTGTCCAACCAGTCGGTTGACGAGAACTCCAAGAAGGGCACTGTCGTTGGCAGCCTGTCAGCGAACGATCCGGATGGCGATTCCTTGTTCTTCTCGTTGACCAGCTCTGCAGGCGGGCGCTTTGCACTCGACGGCAATGATGTTGTGGTCAACGGTTTGCTCGACTTCGAGGCATCCAAGACCCGCACGATCACGGTCGAGGCCGAAGACAGGGACGGGCTGTTCACCACCGAGCGCTTTACGATCGATATCGGAAATGTCGCCGATCCCACCGAAGGGCCTGACAAGCTCACCGGGACGTCTGGCAACGACAAGATCAACAGCCTGGGCGGCAGTGACAAGGTCGTTGGCAAGGGCGGCGACGACACCTTGAAAGGTGGCGACGGTAACGACACCCTGAAAGGTGGCGACGGCGGAGATGAGTTGCGCGGCGAAAACCACAACGACGTTCTGCAGGGCAACAATGGGCCTGACAAGCTGTATGGCGGCAAGGGCCAGGACAACCTGAAGGGCGGCAAGGGCACCGATTCTCTCGACGGCGGCAAGGGCGGCGATACACTTGATGGTGGCAAGGGCAACGACAAGATCACCACGGGCAACGGAAATGACACCATCGTTTTCCGGGTCGAGGAAGGCAAGGACACCGTCTTCGACTTCAAGGACGACTCCGACACGCTGAAGATCAAGGACAACCTTTGGGATGGAGACCTTTCTCGCAAGCAGGTCGTGAACGCCTTCGCCAAGGAGGATGGCGACAATCTCGTGCTAAGGTTCTCCAAGAACGACAAGGTTATCCTGGTGGATTACCTTGAAGACAACGAGGTCAACGATCTGGTCAACGACCTTCTGATCTTCTGAGACTGACGGGAACACCCGGGGGCCGGAAACCTGCCTGCCTCCTCCGGGTGTTCCAATGATAACTCACTTGATTTGCGCCCGGTCGGAGAAAGCTCCGACCGGGCGCAACGGTTTTGTTTTCAGTTCACCCTCTGAACTGGATGCGCAGAACGTTGGCAGATGATGTCAGGCGGATTCGAACCAGTCTCGGCCTGGACAGCACCGTTGTCTGGTATCCCGCCCCAGTGCAGCCTGCTATCCGCCCCTGATGGCAGACACTGGTGAGAATGGTGGAGAAAAAGTCGACCACGGTTGCGGCGGGAGGCAGCGCTCATGGCGCGGCGGAGTCATGACATCTCGCCGTTGCGGGCTTGCGCCGCCGATATGGCGCAAAGGTGCCGATCCCGGCAAACAGGATCACACCGCCGGCCGGTAGCGAAATCGGCGACACGATCATGGGATCGGTCAGCGTGTCGTTGCCGTCTCCGGCGTTTACCGGCCGGAACCTCACCGCCGTGAGCCGCGAGCCAATCTGGAAACCGGCCTCCATTTCCGTCGCATTGAGCCCAGATGCGCCAAGCACAAGGAAGGAGTGGTCCGAAAGGCCCTCGGGAAGCGCGGCGCTCGGATTGAGGACGAGAGTGTCCAAAAAAGTGCCGGCCACGAAGGATCCGACCCGGCAAACGCGGTGAGCTTGGAGTCTTTTGCGCCAGCCCCGAAGGCCGGTGGCCCCGTGGTGTGTTCGACATCCACGGTGAGGCGCACATCGCCAACTTCATCCGAAAACCAGGATCGCCAAACCGGACGCTCCGGTCAGCGTGGGGTTTGTGGACATAGACCCTACGCCAACCGGAGCGTGATGGCGGCAGCGCGAGCATCTGAGAAACTCAAGGCAACGCTGGCGGCGGACAACGCCGCAATCACCAACGTGTTCATATCCATCCCCAAGTGTTTGCACGTCCCGAAAGCATGGAGACCCAGCAGGCATTCTGACACCAAAGGTTGTCCGTCGTCAGGGTCTTGGGCACCAGGAATCGCTCCCCCCCCTGAAGACGGACAGCATCAGGGAGGTGTTCCCCTTCTCCACCAGCGCATCCCCAAGAAGGGACTGGTCCGCGGCGTCTTGAGGGGTGTTTGTATGGTCATCCCGAATTGCGATGCGCATCTTGATTGCGTTTCCTCCCGACGGCGCAGGCCAGAAATGTGGCCCCTCCAAACGGCCGCCCGCTCAATTTCCGGAAACTGAATCCACCATGCCAAAGTGCCTATCCAGCCGGGCAAGCGTTTCGGATGGCAATGGCGGGCGGGAGAGTGCCGATAGGTTTTCGGCCAGATGTGCGACCGATCCCGTTCCGGTCAACACCACATCTGCGCCCACTTCATGCCTGCAGAACCTGTAGGCGGCTTCTATCAACGAGGTGGCATCCCCCGGATCCAGGAGGAAGCCAAGAGGGTTCTGCGGGTCCAGAACGCTTGCGTCGATCTCTCCCCGGTCGGCCAGTTCAGCCACGACCTCCGCCGTCCCCTCCACGCTTCCAAGTGCGCGGCGGACTGCAAACATGATCAGCGTTCCGATGTTCTGCTCCAGCGTCTCCTTCAAGACCCGGTGGCGCGCGGAGGGGTTGATCATGTTGAATCCGGTCATCACCACGTCCCAGCAATCGTCCCTCAGGGCCATCTGCAGCATTCTGTGCTGTGGATCGTGGATGAAGCGTTCGGTCAGGCCGAAATAGCGGATCTTTCCCTGCTCGCGGAGGCGGATCAACGCCGGCACCAGCTCTTCGCGGCAATAGGCATATTGCCCGGGCATGACACCGTGCAGATGGAAGATATCGATGTGATCGGTGCCGAGCCGGACGAGGTTCTGTTCCGCCATCGCGACGTAGTCGTCGCCCGTCAGATAGTCCTCTCCCAAGGGCGAGGTGCCGGGCCGCACCACGCCCAGCTTGGAAGAAATCACAACGCTGTCCCGACCCGTTTTCACTGCGGCCCCAACGATCTCTTCGGTACGATAGGCTGCGGCAGTATCGATGAAGTTGACGCCTGCATCGATCGCCGCACGCACCACCGCAACGGATTGCTCGAAGCTGTGTCCATAGGACTGGCCAAGGCGGGAGTGTCCACCGCAGCCGAGGCCTGCGGTGGACACCCGGAGTCCGGTGCGTCCAAGCGTGGTGTACTCCATCCCACTCACGACAGATCGGACGGCAACAGGCCGTCGGGCAGGTTCTGGTAGCAGACCGGCCGAAGGAAGCGGCGGATCGACAGCGTGCCGACGGAGGTCGCGCCAAAGTTGGTGGAAGCCGGGTATGGACCGCCGTGAACCATCGTGTCCGAAACCTCGACACCGGTCGGGAAACCATTGACCAACAGCCGGCCCGCCTTGCGTTCGAGGATCGGCATCAGGGCCTTCGCAGCGGGCAGGTCCGCATCGTCCATATGGACGGTGCAGGTCAACTGGCCGACAAGGGAGCTGGCGAGCTTCGCGCGTTCGGCCTCGTCTGCCGCGACGACAATCAGGCCGAGGGGACCGAAGACTTCCTCCGCAAGGTCCTGATTGGCCATGAAGTCCTGTGCCGTGGTGGCGAAGAGGAAAGGCGTGGCGGTCCTGCCCGAGCACTCCGTGGAAAGGACGCTGCGGACAGTCTCGGCGCCGCCGATCCGGTCCATCCCGGATTGATAGGCCTTGGCGATACCGTCGGTCAGCATGGTCTGCCCGCCGATACCGGCGAGAGCCTCCTTCGCTGCGGCCTCGAACGCCTCCGCCTCGGGGCCGACCAGCAGCACGGCGACGCCCGGGTTGGTGCAGAACTGGCCGGCGCCCATGCTGAGCGAGGCCGCCCAACCCGCGGCGATCTCTTCCCCGCGCTTGGCGAGGGCGCTTTCCAGCACGAACATCGGGTTGATCGACCCGAGTTCCCCGAAGAACGGGATCGGCTCGGACCGGGCGGCGCAAAGATCGAAAAGCGCGCGCCCACCGGTGAGCGACCCGGTGAAGCCAACGGCCTTGATCAACGGATGCTGAACGAGGGCGGTGCCCACGGCACGGTTGCCGCCCTGGATCTGACTGAAGACGCCAGGATGGATGCCGCAGGCCTTGATCGCCGCATCAATGGCCTGGGCGACGATGTCGGACACGCCAGGATGGGCCGAGTGCCCCTTGACCACAACCGGGCAACCGGCGGCCAGCGCCGCAGCGGTATCTCCCCCCGCCGTCGAGAAGGCGAGTGGGAAGTTGGAAGCACCGAAGACGGCGACCGGTCCGATGGGGCGCTGGACCATCTTCAAGTCCGGGCGGGGCAGCGGCGCCCGGTCCGGAAGGGCTTCGTCATGCCTGCGATCGAGATAGTCGCCGGCTTCGATATGATCCGCGAAGAGCCGTAGTTGTCCCACGGTGCGCCCTCGCTCACCGTTGAGCCGGGCCTCCGGCAAACCGGTTTCCTTCACGCCCATCGCGGTTATGGCATCCCCGCGCGCGTCAATCTCGACGGCGATCTTGCGAAGGAATGCGGCTCGCTTGTCGCGCGAGCTGAAGCCGTAGGACCAGAATGCCTCCTCGGCGGCGCGCGCAGCGGCATCGACAAGCTCCGGCGTCCCGACGGCGAAGGTATCTGGCACGCCGTCGGCTGGCGTGTTCTCAAAGGTGGTCGCGCTGGCGATCCATTCGCCTGCAATCAGGTGCTTGCCTGTGAGCATCGGACTCTCTCGAAACTGGAAGGACAGGAACGGCCCCGGTCCTCAGACCGGAGCCTTTGGGCTTGGGCGTAGATCAGCCGGCCGGAATCTCGCCCATGACCTTGGGCACATGATAGCCCTTCTGCACCGCCTCGCGGGCCAGCAGACGCTGGTACCAAGCCCGCACGTTCGGATAGTCGGCGAGGTTGATCCGCTGCCATTCATAGCGCGACACCCACGGCCAGATCGCCATGTCGGCGATCGAGTAGTCGCCCACGACGTAGTCCTGCCCCTCAAGCTGGGTGTTCAACACGGAATAGAGCCGCTGGACCTCCGCCTCGTATCGCTCCTCGGCATATTCGGCCTTGCCGGGATTGAAATGCAGGAAGTGATGCGCCTGTCCGGCCATCGGACCAAGGCCGCCCATCTGCCACATCAGCCATTCCATGACCTTGATCTTGGCGGTCGGGTCTTCCGGCAGAAATTTTCCATACTTTTCCGCCAGGTACCACATGATCGCGCCCGATTCCATCAGGCTCAGGCCGGTGTCGCGGTCCACGATCACCGGGATCTTGTTGTTCGGGCCGATCTTGAGGAAGTCTTCGGTTTTCTGGTCGCCTTGCCCGATGTTGATCGGGTGGACTTCGTAGTCGACCCCGAGTTCTTCGAGCAGGATAGAGACCTTTCGGCCATTCGGGGTGGTCCAGGTGTAGAGGTCTATCATGTCTGTGTGCTTTCAGTTCAGGTGTTGGCGGCCAGGTCGAGCGCGGGATCATCCTGCGCCCAGGGGCTGAATGGCGCTGGTACCAGGATCTTGTTTTCCTGGCTGATCTGCAACGGGCGCGTTTTCTTGGCGTATTCGACCCATCGCGGGTCGGCGAGCAGACGGGCACGGCGCTCGGTCCGCTCCGCGAGATCCTTGTAGGCCCACATGTGGACGATCTGGTGCTGGGGGCCGATTTCGGTCCGAAAGTACCCGACCAAGCGACCGAGGATCGGGCGCTGGATCGCCAACCCCTCTTCCTCGTAAAGCTTCAGGTATTGCGGCACGGCGCCGATGTTCAGGGTGTAGATGCGTTCTTCCACGATCATGGGACTATCCTGCGTTCGCGGCTTCCCCCTGCGCACGGGCAGCGGAAAGCGATTGGGTTGGTGTAAGGGCTTCGGGATCGACCTGAAGCTCGATCAGGTATCCATCCTCGGACGCACGGGCCCGCTCAAGCGCCTCTGCAACATTCTCCGTGCGGGTCACAACCTCTCCGGGGATGCCGAAGGCACCGGCATAGGCGACGAAATCCGGGTTGGTGAGGTCGGTGGAGATCACGCGTCCCGGGTGGTTGCGCTCCTGATGCATGCGGATGGTGCCGTACATGTTGTTGTTGACCACCAGGTAGATGATTGCGAGGCCATAGCGCTTTGCCGTGGCAAGCTCCTGCGCGGTCATCAGGAAACAGCCGTCCCCGGCAACGGAAACCACCGTCCGGTCCAGATGTTCAAGCTTGGCCGCGATGGCGGCGGGCACGGCATAGCCCATTGATCCGGATGTAGGCGCAAGTTGCGTGCGATAGGCCCGGTGCGCGTGGAAACGGTGCAGCCAGACGGAGTAGTTGCCCGCACCGTTCGTGTAGATTGTGTCCACCGGAAGGGTCTCGGAAAAGTGCTGGATGACGCGCCCCATGTTGAGCGGACCCGGCACCTCCGTGGGCTTCAGGAACGCGGCGTAGTCGGGCCGGAAACCAGCCGTCCACGTATTGCTTGCCGGTGTAGCCGTTTCAAGATCGAGCATGGCGCGAAGGAACGTTTCAGGGCGCGACGCAATGGAGAGATCCGGTGCATAGACATGGCCAAGCTCTTCCGGGCCCGGATGAACATGCACGAAACGCATCTGTGGCACAGGACTGTCGATCAGTGTGTAGCCCTGGGTTGTCATCTCGCCCCAGCGACTCCCGATCGTGATCAGCAGGTCCACCTCCTCGCGCACCTTTCGACGGAGTTCCGCGAGAGGGGCAATGCCAATGACGCCGCCGTAATTGGGGTGGCCGTTGTCGATGTAGTCCTGGCAACGGAAGGTCGTGGCGACCGGCAGGTTGAAGCGCGTCGCGACCTCGCCCGCGAGGCGTGCTGCCACTGCGCTCCAATCCGGCCCCCCCAGAACGAGCAACGGCTTCTGCGCCTTGGCCAGCATCCCGGCCAAGGTTTCCATCGCCTGCGGCTCGGGCGCGCTTCTGCCAATCCGGGCCGGGCGAACATCTTTCACCTCGGCATACTCGCTCAGCACATCCTCGGGCAGCGCCAGCACCACGGGTCCGGGCCGGCCGGACATCGCGACATGCCAGGCGCGGGACAGGTACTCGGGGATGCGGGCGATGTCGTCGATCTGCGCCACCCATTTGGCCATTTCGCCAAACATCCGGCGATAGTCCATTTCCTGGAACGCTTCGCGATCCATCATGTCCCGCGCCACCTGGCCAATCAGCACGATCATCGGTGTGCTGTCCTGAAAGGCCGTGTGCACGCCGTTGGAGGCATTGGTTGCGCCGGGACCACGGGTCACCGCGCAGATACCGGGTTGCCCGGTGAGCTTTCCATAGGCATCCGCCATGTTCGACGCGCCGCTTTCGTGGCGACAGGTGATCACGTCGATCTGCTCCTGGTGTTCATAGAGTCCGTCGAGCAGGCCGAGGAAGCTCTCACCCGGCACGCAGAAGACCTTCCGCGCCCCAAGAATGGCCAGTTGGTCCGCAAGAATGCGCCCGCCATGACGCCGCTCGATCGAGGCGGCGCCGGGCGCCGCGGTTTGCCGATCATGGTTGGACATGGCTCAGATACTCCGGATCATTCCGCCATCGACGCGGGTCATCTGGCCGGTGACATAGCCGGCGGGGTCGGACAGCAGGAACGCCGCGACGGAGGCGAACTCCTCGGGTTGTCCGTAGCGCTTGATCGGCAGGGAGGCGGCGATTTCGGTGCGGACCTGCTCCAGCGTCTTGCCTTCGCGGCCGGCCCGCGCGGTATCGAGCTGGCCGACCCGATCCGTGTCGATCTTGCCCGGCAGGATCATGTTCACCGTGATCCCGTCCCCGGCGACCTCGGCCGCGAGTGTCTTGCAGAACCCCGCGACCGCGCCTCGGATCGTGTTCGAAACGGCAAGGTTCGGGATGGGTTGGATAACCCCGGAAGAGCCGATCGCCAACACGCGGCCCCAGCCTTTCTCCTTCATCGCATCCACGGCGGCCTCGGTCACCTGGATGATCGAGAAGAGCAGCGTCTGCGCGGAACGCTGCCAGACGGTCTGATCGATTCCGGTGGAAATCGACGGCGGCGGGCCCCCGGCATTGGCGACCAGCATGTCCGGCTTGATCTCGTCGCGCACGCGGGCGGCGAACTCGGCCACGGCTGCTGCATCCGAGAGGTCCACCACAACCGTGGTCGCGTCGATTCCGTAGGCGGAGGAGAGTCTCGCCGCATTGGCGTCGAGCTTTTCTGCATTTCGCGCCACAAGGACCACATCGGCGCCTTCGGCGGCGAGTTTCTCCGCGATGGCGCTTCCCAACCCTTGAGAGGCCCCAAGCACGAGGGCCGTCTTGCCGTTGATCCCAAGATCCATGATGTCGTCCTATTCGGTTTCCTGCGGTGCGAGACCGCGCTTGAAGTTGAGGGCTGCCATCCCGAGGCCGGTGATCACCATGCAGATCGCGAGGATCGGCCGGAGGCTTCCGGGCATCTGGAACACCGGCCAGGCCATGACGATCAGCAGCACCGGCGCGTAGTACAGCGTCCAGGCGGCCTTTCCGCGGTTTTTCTGATAGAGCGGGAACAAGATCGAGAAACAGGCCAGCAGCAAGAAGAACAGCGACCACGGACGGCTGAGAAAGACGCCGATGTCGTCGCTGCGGGCAAAGACCTGGCTGAGGCGCGATTCCGCGATCCGCCCCAGCACGACTCCGAGCACCAACGGGACCACCGGAAAACCGAGTGCCCGCATGAAGAACCCGACGATACCGAAGATGAACAGTGTCCACATATCCCATGCGACATTGTTCAGCGCGAACATTCCGACCGCGCAATAGAAGAGGATCACCGCCGAGAGCATGTA
This sequence comes from uncultured Tropicimonas sp., assembly GCA_947495685.1. Taxonomy (GTDB): domain Bacteria; phylum Pseudomonadota; class Alphaproteobacteria; order Rhodobacterales; family Rhodobacteraceae; genus Tropicimonas. Next base: position 23,769 of record CANLZY010000012.1, on the reverse strand, counting down.
GAGTTTCACCTTGGTGATCATCACGAAGCCACGCAGGGTGAACGACTGCAACGCCAACATCATGAAGTGTGCCACGAAGAACGCGAGGAAGATGGAATAGGCGATCGTGGGTTCATCGGAGATGAAGGACGGGCTCGGGATCACGTCATGGATCAGCAGCGCGCCGAGCATGATCGCCGTCATGATGTCCCCCGGCAAGCCGAGCGCCATCATCACGATGAGCGCACCGCCCGCGGTGGCGTTGTTGGCGGCCTCCGGCGCGATGATGCCGTCGATGGCGCCCTTGCCGAACTGCTCGTGTTCCTTGGAGGTCTTCTTGGCCTGATCATAAGCCAGAATGTTGGAAATCGTCGAACCGGCCGCTGGCAGGACGCCGACGAAGACACCAATAGCCGAGGAACGCAGCGTGTTGCCCCAACGACGGATCACCTCCTTCGCTGCACCCAGATAGTCGATATGAACAACATGTGTTTCGCCGCCCAGCGGTTGGTGCGCCTTCTCTCGGTTTTTCACATCGCCCAGAAGACGCCCGAACGCGAAGATGCCGACGAGCACAGGCAGGAAGGCGAAGCCCTGCTCCATCGCGTCGATGCCAAAGGTGAAGCGCGGCTGCCCGAAAACGACATCGGAGCCGACGGTTGCCACCAGAAGGCCGACGAGGCCCGCCATCAGACCCTTGACCATTTGGTCGCCCGCCAGGCTCGCCGTCACGGTCAGGGCGAAGATGACCAGCGAGAAATAGTCTACGGGCTGGAACTCCAGCCCGATGCGGGCCAGTTGCGGTGCGACGAGCATCAGCACGATGGAGGCGAAGACGCCGCCAAAGAAGCTCGACCAGACGCCGATGCCAAGCGCCAGCCCAGGTTTTCCGGAGCGCGCCAGCGGGTAGCCGTCGAAAGTGGTCGCCACCGAGGACGGCGTTCCCGGGATGCCGGTCAGGATGCCGGACATGAGTCCCCCGGAGAGGCCACCGACGTAGACAGCGATCATCGTGGCGAGCCCCTGCACGGGGGACATGGTGAAGGTGAACGGCAGCACGAGCACGACGGCCATGGCGATGGTGAAGCCCGGAATCGCACCGGCGAGCAGGCCGGCAGTGGTGCCGACCATCATCAGCATCATGTTGGTGAGCGTGAAGAGCTCGGGTATGGCGAGGGCGATGTTCTCGAACATGTCAGTACACCCTCAGGATCGTGCCTTCAGGCAAGATCACGCCAAGCAGGAAGGAGAAGATCGCCCACATGCCAGTTACGAAAAAGATGGATATGCCCGCATGTACCGCCAACTGCCGTGGCTGCCATCCGCCCAGCACGCAGAGCGTCAGGAAGACGTAGCTCAGACCGCCCAGCAACATCCCGAGCGTCGGCAGGGCGAGCAGGAAGAGGAAAAACAGCCCAAAACAGATGAACGGGTTCACGTTCTCTCTCGCCCAGACGACCAGCCCGGCAAAAGAGGTTGCCGGTTGTCCGGATTGCTGGGACTGGATCAGGAGCACAACAGAGAGAAGCCCGAGCGGCACGAGGATCACGCGCGGCCAGGTCCAGGATGCCAGCTGGTTGAACATCGGCTCCGGCAGGGAATAGGTGGCCACGTACATGCCTGCTGTCACCAGCAGGAAGACGACCGCCGTAAAGAAATCGCGATTGAGTGTCATGGATTTGCCCGTTGAGGGGAATGCCCGTGCCGAAGTGAGCGGCACGGGCGGATTGGCTTACTGGAAGCGGCCGATCTGCAATTCCTTGGCAGCACTCAGGAAGTCGGCTTCGGTTTTCTTCCACCAGACAGCATAGTCCTCCGGCCCAAGGTAGAGTACCGCGGTCCCCTTGGCGGCCTGCTCCTCGACGAAGGCCGCGTCCTGAGTGGGGGCCTTGAACACCTCTGCCCAGTAGTCGATGATCTCTTTCGGCGTTCCCTTCGGCACCATGATGCCCCGGGTGAGCGAGAAGGTCAGGTCAACTCCGGATTCCTTCAGCGTCGGGACATCGGGGATCAACGGGCTGCGCTCGTCGGCGGCAATCGCAAAGGCCTTGAGTGCGCCATCATCCCGCTGGGTGCGGGCGGCAGCCATGTTGATTCCGCCGAGATCGATTGCCCCGGTCATGAGGCCGGTCACCCGGTCGCCGGTGCCACCCTGGAAGGGTACGTAGCCGAATTCCACACCGGTCTTGTATCCGAGCAGGATCCACAAGAAGTGGCTCGTGGCACCCATCGAAACGCCGGTCGGAATCTCGCCCGGCTTCTCCTTGGCGGCTGCCAGCATGCCTTCGAGGTCATCGTAGGGGACATGGCCGCCGGCGCCGATGATCTCAGGCGTATCCGTCAACATGGCGACCGGCTCGAACCCGTCCCAGCTGAAATCGGTGACGCCGTTGATGTAATTGGGGACCAGATGCTGGTGGATGGCAAAGAGCGTGCAGCCGTCCGGTTTGGCCGCATGGGCCTCCTTGGCACCCAGGCCGCCGCCCTGACCGGGGACGGTCACGACCTTGATCTTGGTCGGTGCGTCCGTTGCTCCGATCGCCTTTTCGAAGATACCGAAGATCACGGCAGTTCCGCCACCCGGCCCCCAGGGAACGATCAGCTTGGCCGTGGAACAGGGCAGTTCGACTGCCTGCGCCGGCGTCGTCGAGACAGCCACGAGGGCCGCGATCGCGGCAGCCGTCGCCTTAAGAGTCGTTGAAAGTTGCATTGGTGTCCTCCCTTTTTTGCTTCTCTCGAAGCGCGGGGTCCTCCTTCCCACGCCCGAAACCTTTGCTCGTCCGCACACGATGCCGCAGGGAATCGAGTTCAGACGAAGGTGCTTTACCTGAGTAGGGTAGTCCTGTAGATTTGACAATTGCAACGAAAATGAACTCTTTGTCCCGCTGAAGGAACAATAGACTGGAGCAATCACGATGCACACCGACCTGCTGACAGACATGGCGATCTTCGCTGCTGTCGTGGAACAGAACAGCTTTTCCGGTGCGGCCAACGTGATGCAGATGTCGAAATCGAACGTCTCTCGCCGTATCGCCTTGCTTGAGGACCGACTGGGAATGACGCTCCTGCACAGGACGACGCGCTCGATGACCCTGACGGAGAGTGGACGCGTTTATTACGAGCATTGCGCCAGACTGGTTACCGAAGCCCGCGATGCCGATCATGCAATCAGGGCGATGCATGCCAGCCCGAGCGGTGTGTTGAATGTGAGCTTGCCGGAAACGTTGGGCCGGGCCTATATCCTCCCGCTGCTGCCGGAATTCATGAAGACTTACCCGGATGTGCGCCTGAACCTCACGATCACCAGCCGAAAGATCGACTTTCGCGACGAGCGGGTCGATGTCGCCGTGCGCAAGGGCGAGATCGAAGACGAGTCTCTGTGCGCAATCTCCATCGGTTCCTCGACGCAGTACTTCTTCGCCAGCCCCACATACCTGACCGATGCCCCGACGCTGGAAGATCCTGCGGATCTGGATACCCACCCTTTCCTTGCCAGCAGGATCTATTATGGCCCGGCGGACATCGAGATCTGGCACGACGACGAGTTGATCGTGAAGCGAGTCACACCAAAGCTGTCAGTGAAGGACCACGAGGCACTCCTGCGCATGACCCTGGAGGGGCTGGGCGTGGCGCTCCTCCCGGCCTGGATGACTCATGATCATGTGCACAACGGCGAATTGGCAAAGGTTCTGCCGGGGTTTCAAGGCCCCTCGGTTGACTTCAATATCGTCTTCCAGCCGCATCGCGGTATGGCGCCGAACCTTCGTGCCTTCGTGGAATTCCTGAAGGCGAAGTTCCGTCTCTACCGCCCGTGGGAATTTGACGAGGATGCCGAGAACGTCGTCCGTGTTAGGCGTTGAACCGTCGGGTTCATGCGCAAAACGAGGTGGGTAAGTGCGTTCAGTTACACAGCCTTGAGAAACAAACAGGCGCTCCGACAAACCTGAAATCGCTGGATGCTCGTGCGGTCACCGAGCAAGAGCCACTGCGCGGTTTTTCTCGGAGTTTTCTCTGGAAAGGAGCCTGCGCTCAGAGTTGAATTGATTGAAGACCTTGACGGCGACGAGCATCTGCGGGCCTTGCAGCCGCCGGAAGGGTTGCATCGCCCGTTCTCGTCGTCGGAATGGCAAGTGCGAGTTCTCCGCCCGATCACTGAGGCAGCACCCAGTGCTCTGGCGATCGAGCGCGCCGATATATTTCAACGCCGACGCGAAGGACCGAAGCCTGTCCTTGATGGAGATTTGCGGCCGGCCGTACCGTTTCATTGATGTCTCTTGGAGATTCCAAAGCGGCCTTCTTGTCCCGCCGCCTTGTGACGAAGCCTTCCACGACCTCGCCCTCGTGGTCGAAGCCCTACCATAGGTAGCGCCGCTCACCAGTGATCTTCACAAACACCTCCTTGCCACGTCCGCCGCCTCGGGCCACTTCGAAACTTGCTTGGCGTCACTGGCCTGTTCGATGCTCCGTCGGAATGCTTTCAGGCAAAACGCGTGAGTAGACGGATTTCAGGTGATCGATCATCGTGCGCGCGGCAAGATCGCAATCGCCTGCAGTGATGGCCGCCACGATGGCGTCGTGTTCGATGTAGCTGGAATAGTCGCTCGCCGGCTTGCGCGTCTTGCGTGCTTGGCCCCACACGATCGATCTGCGGACCGAGTTCAGCGTTTCGAAGAAATACAGGAACAACTGGTTGTGTGTCGCGCGCGCGATGGCGTGGTGCAGGTTGTTGTCCCATGCCTCGTAGGCGCGCCAGTCCTCGGCAGCACGGCAGCGTTCGACGCAGAGTTGCATTTGGTCGCGATCCGTATTGTTGGCATGGCGCGCGGCCAGTCGGCTCAATTCTGCTTCGATGGAGAACCGTACTGCCACGACTTGGGCCGGTTTGATCTGATCGCGAAGATAGGTGACGTCCTTGAGGTTCAGGACGGGTCGCGCTCCGACAAAAGTCCCGCGACCTACATGGCGCCAGATTCGGCCTTCCGCCTCCAGTTCGGCCAGCGCACCACGCAGCTTGTTGCGCGTTGTGCCAAGCATCTCACACAGCTCGCGTTCCGGCGGCATTCGGTCGTTGTGCCGATATCCGACTGTCTCGATCAGATCACGCAGGCCCTGCGCGAGGTCAATTGTCTTGGTCATGACTCACCCAATTCACTGATTGGTTGGTTGATCGAAAACGTATGCGGGGGGAAAGTCGATGAAAAGATAGATTCTGCAGAAACTCGTAGTTTTTTGAACTGCGGCCGATGCGAACCAAAGCTCGAGGGAGGAGTGCCGAGTGCGACTTGCTACGATCCATCTAAATGGGCGGCCAACCTGCGTCGCCATTCTCAAGAGCGGCGCCAAACTGGACATCGCAAGGGCTGCGGCCAATCTTCCTGCCGCAGACGCATTGCGCCCGGGGTCAATGCAACAGCTGATCGCTGGTGGCCCGGAAGCGCTGGAGGTGCTGCGTGGCCTCGTGGCCGAAGCAGAGGAAGGCAAACATGTCGGCGCGCTGGCTCCGGCGGATGCACCGACCCTCGCACCGATCCCCGATCCACGTAAGAACGTGTTTTGCGTTGGACGCAACTATGCCGAACATATCGCAGAGGGTGAAAGGGCGCAGAAACAGAAGATCGGTGTGACGGAGTACCCGGTTTTCTTCACCAAGCCGCCCACTGCGATCGTGCCCCCTAGTGGCGATGTTCTGATTTTCCCGGAGGTTTCGGAGGCGATCGATTACGAGGTCGAACTGACGGTCGTGATCGGCAAGCCCGGCCGCAACATTTCCAGGGCTGATGCCATGGATCACGTTTTCGGCTATACTATTCTGAACGACATCACGGCCCGAGACATCCAGCGCCGTCATGGTGGACAGTATTTCAAGGGTAAGGGGCTCGACGGATCCTGCCCAATCGGTCCTTGGATCGTCACTGCCGAGGCGATCAAGAATCCGCACGCCCTATCGATAGGCTGCAAGGTCAACGGCGAACAACGCCAGCTTGGCAACACGGCGGACATGATCTTCGACATTCCGACGCTGATTGCCTCGGTCTCCGAAGGCCTGACGCTGGAGCCCGGCGACATGATCGCCACCGGCACCCCGTCGGGCGTCGGCTACGCAATGGACCCGCCCTGTTTCCTGAAAGACGGAGACACGGTGGTTTGTGAAATTTCCGAAATCGGAACGCTCGAGAACACCGTGCGCGCCGTTTGAAAGGCCCCCGCGCGGAGGAGCGCGACAAGGGGGCGAACACACCAGGGAGGAAAGAAGATCATGATCAAGAGAAGAACATTCACGGCATCGGTACTCGCGGCGATTCCCGCTGTCGGCCTGATGGGAACGGTGGCCTTCGCACAGGACCTGCGCGAGATCACATTCGTACAGCCCAGCCCGTCCGCCATCAACTCGTTCCCCGTCTTCGTCGCCATCGGTGAAGGGTATTTCGAGGAAGAAGGTCTGAAGGTGACGGTCGAGGCGATCAACGGCTCTGGCGCGGTGCTGCAAGCCCTGTCGGCAGGTCAGGCGCACTTCGGCCGGCCCGGTCCCGGCCCCCTGATCGCGGCGCGCTCACGTGGCGTGGATGCCGTCCACATCTACAACGTGGCCGCGCGCAGCAACTTTGGAATCGCGGTTCAGCAGGACTCCGAGATCCAAAGCGTCGAGGAGCTCAAGGGGAAGGTGATCGGCACCGGCACGGCAGACGGCGCGGAAGTGGGCTTTGCCCGCAACGTGATGTCCAGTGTAGGCATGACGGCGGGCGAGGATTTCGAATTCCTGACCGTCGGCGACGGCGGCCCGGCGACGGCGGCCTTCCTCAGCGACGCGATCTCCGCCTATTCGTCCTCGACAGCAGACACGGCCATCCTGAACCAGCGTGGCATGGCGGTACGCGACATCACACCTTCGGAGTTCGCGCGCTTCTTCGGGAATGGCATTGCCACGTTGGGCGACACCATCCGCGACGATCGCGAACTCGTGGAAGCCTGGAGCCGTGCTTTCGCTCGTGGCCACGCCTTTGCGTTGGACGACGCCAACCGTGACACGGTCCTGGAGCATCTGGCGGCTGGCAACCCGCAGGAAGGCGAGGACAAGGAATTCCAGTCCGCGCTGTTCGACGCGGTGCGCTCCAAGACCATACCGACCGACGACAGCAAGCATCTCGGCTGGTATCCCGAAGCAGTCTGGCAGGAGTGGCAGGAAGCGCTCGTTGCCGGGGGCGAGATTCCCAAGGCTCTCGACGATTTGTCTGCGGCGTGGACCAACGAATTCGCCGCTATCGGAAGCGAGGCGGCCCAATAATGACCGCGGCATTTGCCCAAGACTCCTCCGGCGCGCCCAAAGGCGCGCCGGTCTACGAGTTGACCAACGTCAGCAAGACCTACGCGCGCAACCTCGTGGTCGCGCTGGAGGATGTCAGCCTGACCTTGCGAAAGGGGAGTTTCACATCCGTTATCGGGTCGAGCGGATGCGGGAAATCAACGCTGCTCAAGATAATGGCAGGCCTCATTCCGCCCACCAAGGGGCGGGTGGTTCTTCAGGAAAAGCCAGTGACCGGCCCCCGTCACGACATCGGGATGATGTTCCAGCAGGCAACGCTTTTCCCATGGAAAACAGCGGCTGAAAACATCGTCCTTCCGATCGAAATACGCGACGGCAAGGCGGCCGCCCAAAAGGCCATCGAATCGGCGCACGAGCTTCTGGAAATGGTGGGCCTCGAGGGGTTCGAGAATGTGTACCCGAACGAGCTTTCGGGGGGCATGGCGCAGCGCGCCGCGATCTGCCGGATGCTGATCACCGAGCCGGCTGTTCTGTTGCTGGACGAACCCTTCAGCGCGCTCGACGAACTGTCGCGTGACATGATGAACATGGAGTTGCAGCGGATCTGTCGTGAACAACACGCGACCGCTTTCCTGGTCACCCATTCGATCCAGGAGGCCGTGATCCTGTCGGACGACATCGTCGTCATGAAACCGCGCCCTGGCCGGTTGGCGGAGATCATCGAGGTTGACCTGCCTCGGCCACGCACGCTCGACATGATGACAACGCCGAAGTTCGGCGAAATCGTCGACCATATCCGTGGCCTTCTGGACAAGGGAGAAGACATGTGACCGACGCTCAGGCCAACCAATCTTCCGCTGACGGTGCAGGGCAAGACACCGTCTGGGTGCAGGAAGTCCACTTCATCGACTCCGTTCCGCGATGGATCGCCATGAGCGCTGTCTTTTTGGTCTTCATCGCCTGCTGGCAAATCGTCACAAGCTTCGAGCTTGTTTCGCCGATCATCCTGCCCTCGCCTCTGGAAACGCTGGAGGACATGATCTTTGTCGGTCAGAACCTCCTGACCGGTGGCTACATGCTCGGAGCGCTTTGGATCACGTTCAAGGAAGTGATCTACGGCTTCGCACTGGCCATTGCTCTCGGGTTTTCACTCGGGATCCTCGTGGGCGAGACGGCCTTCGGTGAAAAGGCCGTGATGCCCTACCTCGTGGCCATCGATACCATGCCGAAAGTGGCCTTCGCACCGCTGTTCGTTGCCTGGTTGGGGTTCGGGATCGAGTCCAAGGTGGCTCTTGCAGCCTTCATCGCGACCTTCCCGATCGTGGTCGGCACCGCCGCCGGGCTTCACGCCGCCGATGAAAACGCCCGGATGCTCTTCAAGACGATGGGGGCAAGCCGGTTGCAAACGCTGTTCAAGATGAAACTGCCGACGGGCCTGCCGCAGATCTTCACTGGTCTCAAGATCGGCGCGGTTGGTGTCATGGCCGGCGCGATCACGGGCGAGTTTCTGGGCGGCGGCAAGGGATTTGGCGAACTGATCCGGGTCGCCGCCTCGCAGCTCAATACGCCACGCGTCTTTTCACTCATCCTCTACCTCAGTCTTGTCGGCCTGGCGGTCTACGCCACGGTGACCTGGACGCAGCGAAAGGTCGTGTTCTGGCACAAGGAACGGGTGGGCGGCGATGACCACTGAGCCAAGTACCATCTCTGCCGGAGCCCTGCGCGATTTTGTGGCCCAGGCGCTCGGATCACAGGGCGTGCCGGAGGGGGATGCGGCCAAGGTCGCGTCTCTCATGGTCGAAGCCGACATCTTCGGATACGGCACACACGGCGTGTTCCGGTTGCGTCAATATCTGGCGCGGTTGGCTGGAGGGGGATGCAATCCAACCCCATCCGTATCCGTGGCACATGAGTCGCTCGCAACCGCTGTCATCGATGGCGACAACGGCCTCGGCCACCTCGCCATGGCAGCCGCCCGCGACCTTGCCATCGAAAAGGCGCGCGCTGCCGGGATCGGCTGGGTCGGCGTGCGCCGGGGGAACCACGCGGGGCCCCTGGCCCTTTATGTTCGCCCTCAGGCCGAGGCCGGACTGCTCGGGATGGCCGCTGCCGTGGGCAGTGCAAACCACGTGCCGCCATATGGTGGCACGGACCTGCTTCTGGGTACCAATCCGATCGCCTTTTCGGCTCCGGCCGCCGGACCCGACCCGTTTGTTTTCGACATGGCCACGACCGTGGCAGCGATGGGCAAGATCAAGACCCTGCTGCAACAGGGCGAGCCGATGCCCGAAGGCTGGATGGTCGGGCGGGATGGCAAGTCGCTGACGGATCCCGCCCGAAAATCCGAAGGGTTCCTGCTGCCGATCGGGGGGCCGAAGGGGTTCGGACTGTCTGTTGCAGTCGGCCTGATGGCCGGGATCCTGAATGGCGCGGCCTTTGGATCGGATGTGGTGGACTTCACCAAGGACACGACATCTTCGACCAATACGGGGCAGTTCGTTGTCGCGCTCGATCCCGCCGCCTTTGGCATTGGTGACGATTTTGCGGAGGCTGCCGCACGCGTCTTTGACGAGATGCGGGCCTCAGAGCCGCTCCCGGGGCACGATCCGGTGCGCCTTCCCGGAGATGGCAAGACGGCTTTCGCCGCGGCCCGCCGCGAGGACGGCGTGTCACTCAATCCCGCCCTGCGTCGCGACCTGAATGCGCTGGCCGCCGATTGCGGGCTGGCGGCGCCCTTCGCAGACGACAAGGCAGGCTGACATGTCGACCTGCCGGTGGTCCGGGTGATCCAGACAACCGGCAGGCCGGCGGATCAGCGCGCCACTTCGCTGCCGCCTTCGGCATCAAGCGCTCGGAGCAACGCCGCGTGCTTGTTGGTCATGTGGCGTTTCATGAGCTGACCAAGCCCCTCTCCGTCGCGCACACGAAGCCGTTCCATCATGGCTTCATGCTCCTCGATCGCTTGCGCCCAGCGCTCTTCGGACAGATTGGCCAGGAAGCGGGCCCGGCGGATTCGCGACCCCAGAAGCTTGTGCTGGCTTTCGAGCACGTCGTTCTGCGCGCCCTGGATCAAGGCCTGATGAATATCCTGGTTGGCCTGGAAATAGGCCGTCCGGTCGCGGGATGCGAAGGCCGCAAGCATCGCAGCGTGACGTTCCTCAATCCGGGCGATGCCAGCCGCATCGAGATGGTGGCATGCCAGTTCGCCGGCCAGTTGTTCCAGCACCGCAATCACCGGGAAGGTACTGTCCAGTTCTTCGCGGGTGACCTTTGCGACCGTGGCACCGCGATTGGCATTCAGAACGACGAAGCCTTCGGAGGCGAGCACCTTGAGCGCCTCGCGCAACGGTGTGCGCGACACGCCGAAGGAGGCGCAAAGCTCTTTCTCCGGCACCTTCTCTCCCGGTTTCAGTGCATCCTCGACAATGAGGTTGCGCAGCCGTTCAACCAATTCCTCGTGCAAGGACGGGCGTCTGATGCGTTCGGTAAGACTCATGTCCGTTTCCTGTCAATCAAGGGCCTGGTCCAGCAATCGCGCAACGTGAACCGCCCGGCGGGGCGTCCCATCCGCGATCTGGTGGCGACAAGAGGTTCCGTCGGCGACGATAATAGCGTCCTCCGGGGCGGCCTCCAGCGCCGGGAAAAGATCGAGTTCAGCCATTTTCAGCGAGATGTCGATCGTGTCCGTCGCATAGCCGAAACTGCCCGCCATGCCGCAACATCCGCTTTCAATCAGGGTCACTTTTGCGTCGGGAATCCGGCCGAGCAGTTCGAGCATCGGGGTTACGGCGTCCTGTGCTTTCTGGTGGCAATGACCATGGACGTAGATCGGGGAGGTCAGGGGCTTCAACGGGAGATCGGCCTGCGCGGCAAGGAACTCCTCGAAAGTGTGGGTCGCCATGGCCAGCGCATCTGCGTCCGGGCCGGGGCAAAGTGCGAGAAACTCGTCGCGGAAGGTCAGGATCGAGGAGGGCTCGAGGCCGACGACCGGCACGCCAGCGGCAACGGCGTCCCGTGTCGCGTCGATCACGCGGCGGGCCTCAACGCGCGCTTCCTCCACGCAGCCCACCGCCAGAAGGGTGCGCCCGCAATCCAGCGCCTTTCCCGAACCGTCTCGCGCCACAGCCACGCGCAGACCCGCAGCGCGCAGGACGCGGACCGCAGCGCGCAGGTTTTCGGGCTCGAAATAGCGATTGAAGACATCGGCAAAGAGCAGCACCTGCGGGTCGCTGTCCTGTGCCTCGTCATCTCGGAACGGGTTGGACGACCAGACCGGCAGGTCGCGGCGATGCGAAATGCCGGTCATCCCCTCTGTCAGTTTGCGCACCAGGCCGATTCTGTTGCGCAGGTTCATGAGCCAGGCGAGCCTTGCCGCGTTCGGGGCGTAGCGCGGCAGGTATCCCACGATCCTGTCCGCCAGCGTCAGGCCATTCTCCTTGCGCCTTGCGGCCAGCACCTCGATCTTCATCCGTGCCATGTCGACACCGGTCGGGCATTCCCGGCGGCAGGCCTTGCAGGAGACGCAGTACTTCATCGTGTCCTGCATCGCATCGGAGGTCAGCCCACCGGGCAGCTGGCCGCTGATCGCAAGGCGCAGCGTGTTGGCCCGCCCGCGCGTCGCGTCCCGCTCGTTGCGCGTGGCGCGGAAGGACGGGCACATCACGCCGCCCTTCAGCTTTCGGCAGGCCCCGTTATTGTTGCACATCTCGACCGCACCCTGAAAGCCGCCGCCCGATCCGGGCCAGTCTGACCAGTCCAGCGCAGTTTCGAACTCAGGCACCGCATAGTCCGGCCCGTAGCGGAAGAGCCGGCGGTCATCCATGGCCGGTGCATGCACGATCTTGCCGGGGTTCATCAGGCCCTCGGGGTCGAAGCGGGCTTTGACCTCCTCGAACGACCTCACGATGCGCGGACCAAACATCTTCTCATGAAATTCCGACCGAACGATCCCGTCGCCATGCTCGCCTGAATGGGACCCCTTGTAGCGTTTGACCAGATCAAAGGCCTCCTCGGCGATCGCGCGCATGGTCTTGACGTCCGTGTCCTGCCGCATGTTGAGAACGGGACGCACATGCAGGCAGCCGACAGAGGCATGTGCATACCACGTGCCCTTGGTGCCATGGCGGGCGAAGATCTCGGTCAGGCCCTGCGTGTAGTCGGCGAGATCGGGCAGGGCGACGGCGCAATCCTCGACGAAGGAGATCGGCTTGCCAGCCTCCTTCATCGACATCATGACGTTGAGGCCGGATTTTCGAAATTCCGCGATGGCGCCTTGCAGGGCCGGGTCGATGACGGGAAGCAGACCGCCCCACCTGTCCCCCGTTTCCGTGAACGCAAAGCCAAGATCGCCCATCATTTGCGACAGCGCCACGAGTTTTGCCGCGTTGGCCTCTCCGCTGCCCTCGGCAAATTCGACCAGCAACAACGCGGCAGGGTCGCCCTCGACAAAGGCTTCGATCGTCTTGCGGAAAAGCGGGATGTCGCGGCCAAGCGCGATCATCGTGTCATCGATCAGTTCCACCGCCTGCGGGGTCAGCGTGACCAGATGCTGCGCGGCATCCATCGCGGCATAGAAATTCGGAAAATGGCAGATGCCGGTGACCTTCTCCCCCGGAAGGTGGGCGAGGCTCAACTCCAGCTCCGTGAAATAGGCCAGCGTGCCTTCGGACCCGACCAGAAGATGCGCCATGTTCACGTCGGGGCCGGTCAGGGCATCGATGTTGTAGCCCCCCACGCGGCGCTGCACATTCGGAAAACGGGCGTCGATCTCGCCGGCTTCGCGACGCCCCAGGGCGCGCATGTCAGCGACCAGGTCCGCGTATGGCCCCGGTGCGGGATCATTCCGGTTGAACCGCGCCTTGGTGCCATCCGGCAGAATGGCCGAAATCGCCCGAACATTGTCGCGCATGATGCCGTAGCGCAGGGATTTGCCACCCGAGGAATTGTTCGCTGCCATGCCGCCCAGCGTACAGCGCGAGGCAGTTGAGGGATCGACGGGGAACCACAGGCCGTGCGGTTTCAATGCCCGGTTCAGTTCATCGAGCACGAGCCCTGGCTCGACGCGCGCCGTGAGGGTTTCCGGATCGATGTCGAGGATTCGGTTCAGGTGTCGGGTGTTGTCCAGAACGATGGCGCGGTTCACCGCCTGGCCGCATTGCGATGTGCCGCCACCGCGCGGCAGAACGGGAATGCCCTCTTCCCGCGCGATGCTCATGGCGGCCTCAACGTCCTCCGTCGATTGCGGAAGAACCACGGCTTCGGGAAGCATTTGGTAGATCGACGCGTCGGATGCATAGCGCCCGCGCGAGGCAGGATCGGTCGCGACCGCCCCGGCAACGCTCGACGATAACCGGCTGAGAAGTCGTGCGTTCTCATGCATGCGCTTTTACCTTCCTTTCCGCACTTGGAGCGTTGAAGCAGGTCCACTTTTGCTCTAGTTTGAATTATGAATTCATAATTACGTTTAATCAACAGCGATGAGCGCCAGTCTTCTGGCGCGTGGGAGGAAGAGAAAGATGCGTCAGGCCGGTCGACATTTCCTGCAGATCCCGGGACCAAGCGCGGTGCCCGACCGTATTCTCAAGGCCATCGGCCAACAGACCATCGACCACCGTGGCCCGGATTTCGCGGCGGTGGGCACGAAGGCTCTCGAGGGCATGAAGACGATCTTCAAGACTGGGCAGAACGTCTTCATCTTTCCCTCATCCGGAACGGGAGGATGGGAGGCAGCGCTCGTGAACGCCGTGTCCCCCGGCGACAAGGTGCTGATGTTCGAAACAGGGCATTTCGCAGCCTTGTGGAGCAAGATCGCGCGCAAGATCGGGCTGGTGCCGGAGTTGCTCGAAGGCGACTGGCGCGGCGGCGCGGAGCCGGATCGTATCGAAGCGCGGTTGCGGGAAGATACGGCGCACGAGATCAAGGCGGTCTGTGTCGTGCACAACGAGACCTCGACCGGATCGGTTTCGCCGATTGCCGAGATACGCAAGGCGATCGATGCAGCAAACCATCCCGCCCTGCTGATGGTTGATTCGATCTCTGGCCTCGGGTCGATTGACTTCCGCTTCGACGAATGGGGGGTCGATGTCTGCGTTTCAGGATCGCAAAAAGGACTGATGCTGCCCCCCGGACTGAGCTTCAACGCCGTGAGCGCGCGGGCACTGGCGAACTCGAAAGACGTTACCATGCCGCGCGGCTATTGGGATTGGCAGGACATGGTGGGGCCGAACGAAACCGGGTACTTCCCTTATACGCCCGCGACCAATCTGTTGTACGGCCTGAACGAAGCCATCGACATGCTGCATGAAGAGGGGTTGGACAACGTCTTCGCCCGTCATGCGCGCCACGGCGCCGCCACTCGCGCGGCCGTTCGCGGGTGGGGCCTTGAGGTCCTGTGCGCGCGGCAGGGGCAGGAATCGGGCGTTCTCACCGCCGTTGTGGTCCCGCAAGGACACTCGGCCGATGCCTTCCGGGCGACAACATTGAAGCACTATGACATTTCGCTCGGAAATGGCCTGTCCAAGGTCGCGGACAAGGTGTTTCGCATCGGGCATCTGGGCGATTTCAACGACCTGATGCTGATGGCGACACTTTCGGGGGTGGAGATGGGGCTGGCCAAGGCCGGGGTCCCGCATCGGCCAGGCGGCGCACAGGCTGCCATGGAGCACCTCAAGGGCGTAGGCTCGGAGTCTTCCGCCGCCGGGGACGGCGCGGGCGCGTAGATTCCGAAGCCAGTTTTCGCTGTTCAATGTCAGGGCCTCTGGATCACGGCGTCGACCGTTTTCCAAGGCCTGACTTCGTTTCAGCCGCCCGTGACGACTCGGAGCTCGCCGGTCAGCATGGCATGGCCGCTGCTCCCGACGATGTCCCCGCGCTGTCGCAGGTATCGACCCGTCAATCGGCGGCCAGGACAGACCTGAGTTCATGAAGTATCTGCGCCAAAGCCATCCCCCCGGCCCGAAGAAGATGGTCTAGTGCCGATTGTTTCTCGTCGCCGGCGCCCGCATTCAGTCGGGCGTCGCCTCATGGAAACAGCCGCGCCGAAACCGACTTCAGGTGATCTCGCATGGCGCTCCACGCCCTGTCGGCATCGCGGTCTGCGATGGCTTGCAGGATCGCTTCGTGTTCGTCGAAGCTGGAATGGTCCGCCGGCGGTTTCACATTGCGCCGCTCGACACTGCCCCAGGTCACCTTGCGCCGCACCCCGTTCAGCTGGTCGAAGAAGGACAGAAGCAGCACGTTGTCCGACGCCTGTGCAATGGTGCGGTGGAAGTGGTCATCCTGCGCCTCGTATTCGCTCCATGTGGCTGCGGCCCGCGCCTGCTTGGTCGTCCGACTGATGGCAGCCATCGCCTCCCCTGTGGCATGCACCGCCGCCTCACGTGCCAAGGCCGGTTCGAGACAGAGACGCGCGTTCATCATGCGCATCGGCGTGAGCTGCCTGCCCAGATCTACCAATGTATCCTCGCCCACAGCGAGGCTCTCGGGGCCGTCGCCGATGAACGTTCCCTTCCCAACGTGGCGCCAGATCGCCCCTGATCGTTCAAGCGCTTCGAGTGCCTGCCGCAGGGTCGCGCGGCTCAAGCCAAGTTGCTCCATCAGCTGGCGCTCTGGAGGAATCCGGTCCCCTTGGGTGAAATTCCCTTCGCGGATGTAGTCCCGGATACGAGCCAGGGCTTCGGCATTCTTGGCTTCGATTCGTTCCAGCATCTATCGTCTCTTCCGCGTTTGGCTGGAGTGTCGCACAGGAGCCAACCAATATCAAATTGGGCCGAACATAGCGACGACGATGAATATCTTTCGGATTGGTTCGGATTGATCTCGATGCAAGTTCTGACTAAAGGAGATGGGATACAGAGGAGGACTTCCGTGACAGATTTCATCATCGACCCGCCAAAACCCGTGGGCCTGCCCATCGTGGGCACAGACGCCGAGTTCCCGGTCCGTCGCGTTTATTGCATTGGTCGCAACTACGCCGCTCACGCCGTCGAGATGGGGCACGACCCGGATCGCGAGCCGCCCTTCTTCTTCCAGAAAAACCCTGACAACCTCGACCCTTCGGGCGAGTTCCCCTACCCGACTCAAAGTTCGGACGTGCACCACGAGATCGAAATGGCCGTTGCGTTGAAATCCGGCGGGACGAACATCGCGGTCGAGGACGCGCTCGACCACGTCTACGGGTATGCCGTATCGCTGGACATGACACGGCGGGACCTGCAGGGCGAGCAAAAGAAGATGGGGCGCCCCTGGGAGATCGGGAAGGCCTTCGAACGGTCGGCCCCCATTGGACCGATCCACCCGGTTGAAAGCGTGGGTCACCTCAGCGAGGGTCGCGTCGAGTTGAAGGTCAACGGCGAGGTCCGGCAAGAGGGTGACCTGAACCAGATGATCTGGAAAGTGCCGGAGATGATCTCCTACCTGTCGAACTATTTCGAGTTGGCGCCAGGCGACGTGATCCAGTCGGGCACTCCCTCGGGCGTGGGACCGGTGGAGAAAGGCGACGAGATGATCGTGCATGTCGACGGCCTTGGCGATCTGACGGTGCGCGTCACCTGAGACCGACGATCTGGAACTATCGGCCGGCGCGGAACCCTCCGGGCCGGTCTCTGCCAAGCCGTCGCGGAAGGGACAGCACATGGAAGGACTCGACGCGGGGCAACTCACGACGCTTGTCTCGGTCGCCGTCGGGGCGGGCGTTTTCGGCGGCGTGCTTGCTGGGCTACTGGGCGTCGGCGGCGGCATTGTCATCGTTCCCGCCCTCTATATCGCGCTTTCGCTCGTGGGAATGGAGCCTGCGATTACGATGCAGGTTGCGGTAGGGACGTCGCTCGCCACCATCGTGTTCACCTCCTTGTCGTCGGCAATGGGGCATCACAAGAAGGGTGCCGTCGACTATGGGCTGCTGAAGCTCTGGGGCCCCTCGATCCTGGTCGGCGTTCTGATCGGCGCCGCCCTCGGCGGGATCGTGAGCGGCCTGATCCTGATGGCTGTCTTTGCGGTGGTCGCGGCGCTGGTTGCGTTGGACATGATCCTGCGCAAGCCGAGCCAGGAGTCGGAGCCGCGCTCGTTTCCTAAACCGGTCTGGGCTGGCCTGGGGGTTCTCGCCGGGGCAGTCTCGGCGATGATGGGCATCGGCGGCGGTACCGTCTGCGTGCCGCTGTTGAACTTCCTTGGCTACGACATACGCCGGGCAGTCGGGACATCGGCCGCCATCGGCTTCATTATCGGGCTGCCCGGTGCGGTCATCTACATGATCACGGGTTGGGGCGCCGACGGGCTGATGCCGTTCTCACTGGGCTACGTCAATCTGCTGGCAGCGGCTGTCATCGTACCGCTCACCGTGATCTTCGCGCGGGTGGGCGTATCCATCGCACACGCCATCCCGCGGCGCGCACTGCGCTTGGCGTTCGGGCTTTTCCTGGCGCTCACGTCCGCACGTATGTTCGCGGATCTCTACGGCCAAATCTCAGCCTTGGTCGAATGAGTTGGAATTGAGAACGAAAGCCGGAGCAAATGCCGCCTGAAACGAGCCGGTCTTGGGGAGGTTGGTTTGCCTGAGACAGCATTGACGGCGAACTTTGAATGGTCGATCTCAGCACTCTGGCAGCAGCCCCCCCCTGAGTTTCATGTTGGTCAGAGATGATCAGCTTGACCTCTCGCAGGCCGTGATTCCCCAACAAGCGCAGACATCCATCCCAGAACACCTTGGCCTCGCTGGGCAGGACAGCCGATTTTCCGACGTACCCGTTCAAGTGCCTGAACCACGTCCTCGCCTCGATGGATGAGGCCGGGGTCGGAGGCCGGAACACACACTGGTTCAGGAACCTTGCCGATGCCCGGTCAAAATCGGAGGAGTGGCGCAGGGACTACACCGAAGTCCGTCACAACGGCTCCATCGGGCACAACGCGCCGACGGCGCTGATGAACGGTTCAGGCCTGCGGAAAGCACCTTGAGCCCAAACCGGCGGTAGATTTTCAGCCGGGTGGTCCAACGGCGGGGAGAGGTCCAGCCCTCCCTTTCCCAAACATGGGGGCCGAGCACCTAAAAGCGGGAGGCTCGATCCGGTACATCGCATGGCTGTCGGTCGCCGCTTGCCTGAACCTCGCGATCGTGAGGTTGAACCCTGAACCGGCTGCCACAAACCAGAACGGGGTGTTTCCACCAATTCCTGGAAAAGCAATCGATCCCGATCAACGCGGCGGGCGCTCTTCGGGCACACCAGTAGGCATTGCCCGTTTGGCCACCCATCCGACGCCGCTGAGTGCCGTTAGAATGGCCAAGGCGATGCCACCGTAGAGCAGGTAGAACTCCGCTCGCTCTGGCCATTCCATGTTGTTGAGAAACGGGTAGGGCAGGCCCGACGTGACGCTTCCAACAGGCGTATCGTTGTGAACTCGTACGAAAACCTCGGCCCAGAGGACATAAAGCGGCACCATGACGAGCAAAGCCGCAACTCCACGCCAGATCCGGCGAAAGACCCTCCCGATGAACAACGCATCGATCAGCTGCAAAGCCGGTCCGAGCCCGTGCAGATAGTACTCCTGATGCCAGACGACCGGTCCGTTTCCATTCACCAGCGCAGGATCAATGAGGAACAACTGCCAGTAGAGGTAGACGACCATGATGTTGAAAACAGCAGCCGTCATTGCTGGAACTTCACCCGGTCGAGTTGATTTCCCAAGGCTGATC
Organism: uncultured Tropicimonas sp.; assembly: GCA_947495685.1. Classification (GTDB taxonomy): domain Bacteria; phylum Pseudomonadota; class Alphaproteobacteria; order Rhodobacterales; family Rhodobacteraceae; genus Tropicimonas. Next base: position 4,843 of record CANLZY010000012.1, on the reverse strand, counting down.
GAAAGCATCTTCCACGCAGAGTATGCCGAAAGCACCAAGGCCCAGATTGTCAGGAACCTCAGCGGACCACCGGGACTGGACCAGTCGCCCGTCCCGACTTGGTACGCCACATAGCCAATCGCGAGCACGAACGTGATTGAGCGGTACGTAATGACGGGAATGGATGTGCGAGACATGGCTTCTCCTGTCGAATGCTCTATCTCGGGCGCGGGATCAACGACGCTTGCGCCAAGAACATCTTGAGCCCGGGTATTCGGTCATAGTTGCACCCTGAAATCCAAAGTGCACCTCAGGTTCCCGCGATTGCGGGACTGAAACTGGCGGGCGGACCAACCCATATGCGCAATGATCCTGCTGCCACAGAGATCGATGTCGACCGGATCCAAATAATGCGAGACACAGATGATGTTGAAAATCTCCTGGCACGACGGGAATAGCCGCCCCTACTACGACGAACTTATCAAACGTGAGATCGCGTTCTTCCCATTTCTGGATCGTCCAGCCGACCTGATGATGCATTTCATTGACATCGGGTGTGGTCTCTGGATCCATCTGTCCGGCGGCACGGAGGCTCACATGGTCCACGCCGAGTTTGCCGACATTGGTCCCGCCCATTCAGAGGCGACAGGCCCCCTCGCAGCGTGAACGGCGTCTTTGTCTCGGCACGGCAAATCCGGAGCCGGTCGCTTTCTTACGATGGTTAGAAGCCAGCATCGGAAAGAAAAGTGAGTTGCCCTTTGCGTGGACGAGGTCTTGACTGTGTTTTCTCAGGCCAATGTGGGGGCGCGACGATGGAAAGCTATGCTGACGTGATGTTTCACGGTGCGGTCGCCGATCTACAAAGGGCCGACGGCACCTATAACAAGTACCAGACTGCCTACAAGCATCGCACAAGCGCCGATCTGGGATCAGACGACGTCGACTTCATTCGCAGGCGGGACAGCTTCTATCTTGCCAGCATCACGGAAGATGGGTGGCCCTATGTTCAGCATCGTGGAGGTAGGCGCGGTTTCGTGCACGTGATTGGCCCGGCCCAGCTGGCTTGCGCAGACTATCGGGGAAACCGCCAGTTCATCTCGATGGGCAACCTTCAAAACGAACCGCGCGTTTCCTTGTTTTTCATGGACTACCTGAACCATGCCCGACTGAAAATCCAAGGCAAGGCAACCCTGAGACTGGTTTCCGAGGTTGATACCGATCTTGTGGCTCGACTGGACAACCCGGAGGCGCCAGCCGAGCGCATTCTCGTGGTCGATGTTGTGGCCATTGATTGGAACTGCCCAAAGTACATCCCGACGCTTTATCCCGAGGATGCGCTTCAAGAGATCGTAGGCCCGCAGATCGCGAAGCTTCAGGCCGAAAACGAGGCTCTCAAATCAGAGTTGGCAAAGCTCCGGGGACCGTAGCTCCTGCGTCAGCTTCGACGCCAGGCCCTGGGACGGTTCTCTCTGACATATGGTGCGAGGACAGCTCGCGATCGGAACACTTCATTTTAGGTCCGTCTTGTTTGACCCGCCACCACAGGCGTAGGCTTCTTCTGACGCATCGACGAAGGATTCGGCATTGGAGTTCGACTTCTCGCAGTGGAAGACTGGATCGGCGACCGGGGCCCCGACATCGGACAATGAAATCTGGGAAGCGGTTCAGTCAGTTCGGCCTGTGATCTGGCTGCTCGGAAAAACCGGAGCAGGAAAAACCTCGCTCGTTGCTGCGCTCACCGGGCTTGATGCCCTGGAGATCGGAAATGGATTTGTTTCCTGTACGAAGCAGTCGAAGGCTTTTGACTACCCGACCGGTCAACCGCTGATCCGCTTCCTCGACACACGCGGTCTGGGCGAGGCTGGATACAATCCACAAGATGATATTGCGCAATGCGAAGGCAGGAGCCACGCTCTCCTGATTGTCGCTCGCAAGGACGACCCGGTTCAGGGGGAAATCGCCGAGGTCCTTGCCGGTATTCTTTCAAAGAGCCCAAAGACGCCGGTAGGGATCGTTCACACAGGTACAGACCTGATCGACAGCGAACAAGAACGGCAGCGCGCGCGGTTGTCCAACCAGAAGATCTTCGAAAATGCCGCGAAGAAGGAACTTCCTTCGGCACAAGCTTCTCTTGGAGAAATCCCAGATACGAGCGAAGTTCTTGACCTACTCGCACAATGGTTGCCCCTGGTCGCCTTCTCAAAACTGCGCGATGACGGTCGCGATGCTGAGTCCGATGCGTTCCGACGTATCCGACCAATGATCCTGAAGTTCGCAACCGCCGCAGGCGCGGTTGATGTTGCACCGGTTGTCGGCCTGATTGGTGTGCCGAGCATTCAGGGAGCGATGCTGCGCGGAATCGGCAAGCACTACGGCACTGACTGGAGTCGCAAGACGAGCCTGAGCTTTGCCGGAACACTGGGTGCAAGCACAGTGCTCAGGTTCACCGCGAGCCTGGGCGTTCGTCAGGCAGCAAAGCTCGTGCCCGGATGGGGTCAGACAATTGGTGCCGCCTCGGCTGCTGCAATCAGCTTCTCGACGACCTTCGCCTTGGGGCGAGCTGCCGCCTATTACCTGTTCAAGAGCGACAAGAACGAGGAGACCACGCACGATGAATTAAAGGCTGTTTTTGAGAAAGCGCTTAGAGGCTCAGAGCATGAAACCTCCCAGAAGCATTAGGAAACTCCTCCTCAGAACCGAGGTAGTGCTGGCCATCGTTGGGGTGGCGTTGCCGCTGCTGGCCGTATTCGTGTTGGGGTGGGTCTGGCTCAGGGAAAACGGACTGCTGTTGCCGTTCGTCGTCGCGATAGCAGCCTTTGTCGTCTTGGTGGCCATCATCCACCGAGTTCTAAGCGATCAAGGCACAGATGAAGCCGCCCGTTCTTCGGAGGTTTCGACCGATCTACATGTCGATCCCAATCCGGAATGGGATGACCATCAGAAAGCGGCCTACAAGATCGTATGTGCGCATATCGCCGAAAGGCTGCTGGAGCCAATCGACGCGCCAGGCGCCGCCCAGGATCTTGCGGTGTCCGTAATTGAAACCGCGGCAAAGCAATTCGAAGGCCGCCGGAGGAACAGTTTCGATGCGACACTGCCGGAGTTCCTGCTTTTTGCCGAACAGGTCCCCAGTCGATATCGGCGTATCCTCAAGAAACATGTTCCCTACATTGATGCTGTTTCCTTGTACCGTCCGGCTCAGGCCTGGCGCCATCGGCAGACCCTTCAGAACGCCTTTGAGACCGGATCGGTTCTATGGCGTGCTCAACGCTTTCTGACGAATCCTGTGCACGGTGTTATCAGCGAGGTCTGGCGGTCTTCTCAGGACTACCTTGGTGTCTCGGTCTCCAGGGAACTGCTCCTCGAAATGCAGAGAGCCCTCTTTGAAGTCGTTGGACAGGTGGCCGTGGATCTTTATTCGGACAACCTCAGACTATCCGACCAGGAGCTTCTTGAGATTCAACTGGAGGAGATAGCCGGCGACAGGCGCCGCCTGGCCCGCCCCGATGGCGCACTTCGGGTGGCGTTTGTCGGTCAGATCAGCTCTGGAAAATCAAGCCTCATCAACGCACTGACCGGCCAGGACATCGCTGAAGTCGATTCTCTGCCCACAACGGATACTGCAACGATTCACGAAGTGTCGGTCGGCGACGCAGATTTCAGGGTTCTCGACACGCCCGGACTGGACGGCAGCTCCCAGATCATGAAGCGAGTGGTCGAAGAAGCCCTGGACGCCGATATCGTTGTCTGGGTGTTGAAGGCCAACAGACCGAGCCGCGAGATCGACAGGTCTTCTCTGGCTCGGTTCCAGGAGTTCTTTGAGGCTGAGCCGGAACGCCTGCAGCCGCCAATTCTCTTCGTTACAACCTTCGTCGACCAACTCGCGCCAACCTGGCCCTATCCGGAAAACTCACTGCCGCACGACGTGTGGGATTTGTTTGAAAACGTATGTGACGCAGCCGCACATGAGCTTGAGATCAAGCGACCAATCCCCGCCTCCACGGGTACGACCCCCTGGAACGTCGCGTCGGTGCGCCGCGCGTTGGTCGGACTTTACGCTGAAGGCCTGAAGACCCAAAGGAACAGAGCGAGACGCGAAGCCCGACCCGCTGGCATTGCGACCAACCTGAAGCGGTCGAGACGCGGAGCCTGGGAAATCGTCAAGGCCGGAGCACGCATCACGCAGAGAAACGCACGCGGTGAAGACTGATCCGGCTCCTCCAAGTTGTGATGGTTTGCAGTTATTCTGCCGGATGCAGCCCGAGCGAGCCGAACCGCCGCCTCTCGTTGGCAACGGCCTTCATCTCCACGCGTATCTCGGGATTGTCCGGCGGACGATCACACCGGTCAGTTTTGAGATCACCCCCCTCTCGGGTTTGCTTCGCATACACTGCCTGGCAATGGCCAAGTTGGCTGGCCTGGCGCTGCGAGATATCTTGCCCCCGCATCGCACGTCGCGCTGCCTATCGCCGCTTGATCGGCGTTGTCAGCTCTTTCCTGGCAGATCCGTCAGAACAACGTTTCCTGCACCGCATCCGCCAGCACGCGCTTCAGCTCGGCGTTCTCGTCCGTCACACTGCGTAGCTTCGCGGCATCCGACAGAAAGCTGAGATGAGCTAGGGTCTGTGGACAATCAGGATTCCCATTCGGTTTGATTTCTGATTCAAACTTCCAAAATGGAGGTTTGAATGAACGAGCAGCGTTTTGTGGTTTCGGCCCGGCTTTGTTGCACAAATCGCGTGCAGGATTCACCTCATGAATCCAGTTTGATAGCTGGGCGGTATGAACAGTTGGGCCCCTACAAAGTACAAGACCACGAACTGGTCGAAGTATATTGCGGCGCTGAAGCGCCGAGGATCGCTAT
>CANLZY010000011.1 GCA_947495685.1 uncultured Tropicimonas sp. | reverse complement strand
GTAGTCCTCGAGCGAGACCTCATGGAACAGCGCTGGCTGCGCTTCCTGTCGCGGTCCCATCATCGCCGGTCCTCCCAAACATTGCAGGAACTGAATCAGCCGGATGCCCTTCGATCAAGCATGAGGTTTTCAACGAAATTTGCCCAGACAACACGTTCCCTTCAACCACGAGGTCCGGCTGTTCGACCGGCCTTGCAGCCATTCGCGGCGGCTCGCGCCATGACCACCAAAGCAGAGAGGCTATGTGAAACCTCCTGCGACGCGTTTCGATCAAGCGAACAAGCCACGCGGCCTCTCTCCTTTGCCGCGTTGATCGGTCTTCCGGGTGTTCCCTGGAAACGTGCGACGCAAGGGAAATCAGGGCTTCGGATCTCCACACGGCTCCGGACGAACCGGCTTGAGGCATTGGCAGCAAAAGCCGCTGCAATGACGCGACGCCGCCAAGTCCCACGCGCGACAAGAGTCATGGCAGAGCGGCGCGGTTTCCCCGAAGCGGTGGTTCAAAACCGCGAGATCGGTTGAAATCCCAACCGGCATTTTTTGCACAGGCCTCTATTGCCTCGCCTCCGGCCGGAACTGCCGTCCATGGCACACGAGCTGGGGGGCGTGTTGCGCTTTTTGTGCCGGGCAAGCAAACTGCCAATTCTATCGGAGGGGCTTTCTGAGCATGACTGTCCTTCGATCAGATCAAATAGGAAGGTGATAGATGAACGCTCGACATTTCCGACCCGCCCTGATGTTCAGCATCCTTCTGTCGGCGGGGGCTGCTCCGGCACAGGAGATGGCAGACACGATCTATACCGGCGGGTCGATCCTGACGATTAACGACGCGACGCCCACCGCCGAGGCGGTCGCGACGAAGGACGGGCGCATCCTGTCGGTGGGTCCGCTCTCGGAGGTCAGCGCGCATCGGGGCGACGCCACGGAGGTGTTTGACCTCGACGGGCGGGTGATGTTGCCCGGCTTCGTCGACAGCCACGGACACGTCGTCATGGGGGGGCTGCAAGCGCTGTCGGCAAACCTGCTGGCGCCGCCCGACGGCGAAGTAACGGACATCGCCAGCCTGCAGGCGACGCTGTCCGCATGGGCAGAGGAGAACGCGAAAGTCGTCGACCAGGTGAACATGATCATCGGCTTCGGGTACGACAATGCCCAGTTGGCCGAGCTGCGCCATCCCACACGTGAAGAGCTCGATGCCGTGTCCACCGACGTTCCGATCATTATCGTCCATCAGTCCGGGCACCTTGGCGTCGCCAACTCCATGGCACTTGAGATTGCCGGGATCGACGCCTCGAGCGAGAACCCGGCGGGCGGGGTCATCCAGCGCGCTCCGGACGGCGACCCGAATGGTGTCCTGGAGGAATACGCCTTTTTCACCGTGCTGGTCCCGATGCTGTCCGAGCTTGGGGCTGAAGGCATGACGGCTTTTGCTGAGGCTGGGGCCGAGATGTGGGCGAGCTTCGGCTACACCACCGCACAGGAAGGCCGGTCATCGGGCGCAATCGTCGAGACGCTCAAGGCGCTGGACGCCAAGGGTGGTCTGCCCGTCGATGTGATCGCCTATCCCGACGTGCTGGAGGCCAGAGACTACATCGAGGCGAACGTCTCGCGCGACTACACGGGGCGCGTTCGCGTCGGGGGCTGCAAGCTGACCATCGACGGGTCGCCGCAGGGGTTCACGGCGCTGAGGGACCGCCCCTATTACGACCCGGTGGGCGACTACCCTCCGGGCTATGCCGGGTATTCTGCTGTGACGATGGAGCAGGTCCAGGATGCCGTGAACTGGTGCTATGCGCGCGGCATCCAGATCATCACCCACGCCAACGGCGAAGGCGCGTCGGACATGCTGATCGCTGCCATCGGCGCGGCCCAAGAGCAATATGGCGACCCCGGCAACCGGCCGGTGCTGGTTCACGGCCAGTTCCTGCGCGAAGATCAGGTTGACAGCTACAAGGCCCTGGGCGTGTTCCCGTCGCTCTTTCCGATGCACACCTTCTACTGGGGCGACTGGCACCGCGAGCACACGGTCGGGCCTGTGAACGCCGAGAATATCTCTCCCACCGGCTGGGTTCGGGAGCGGGGCATGATGTTCGGCTCGCACCACGACGCGCCGGTGGCGTTCCCGGACTCCATGCGCATCCTGTCTGCCACCGTCACGCGTCGCACGCGGTCAGGCGACATCCTGGGGCCGAACCAGAGGGTCGACGTGATGACCGCGCTCAAGGCGATGACGATCTGGCCAGCGTGGCAGCAATTCGAGGAGGATGACAAGGGCAGCATCGAGGTCGGCAAGATCGCCGATTTCGTGATCCTTTCGGACGACCCGACCGCCGTGGACCCGGAAACGCTTGCCGACCTGCGGGTGCTGGCCACGATCAAGGACGACGAGGTGGTCTACGAGGCGGGTGAGGGTGAGGATCACGGTAGGTTGCGGCAGCCATCCTTCGCGGACCCGGAAGTCGCGCACCTGTTCCTTGATGCGATCTGGGACGGCATCAAATAGGAGCAACCTCAATGGGCTCTGAATTGTCTCTTGTTGGGGGAGCCAATACATGAACGATCTTGGAGGCGAACGGTCGGGACCGTTCGCCTCTTTCCCAGCGGGCGACCTTCCTGTCCATGATCCGTGCGTCTTCAAGTTCGACACTTGGTTACCGCACCGTGTTGGGCACCTTGTTATGTCCAAGAAGGCGTCGAGGCGAAGGCGTGTCGTACCGGCTGGATCAAGGCGGATCGCTGACACCCAGCTCCAGACCCGCCGTGCATATTGTCGTGTCGCGACGCGGGGCCGATCGTGCGATAGGCTGGGACAGGGACAGGGACAGGAGCTGGGTGTCAGCGATCCCGCTCCGGGTGTCGACACGGTATTGACCGGGCGTTTCAAACAGATGGACCGAGTGGACGGTTTTCGAGGGGCGCAACACGACACGCTGCGCCGCCGCAAGGCAGCCCCGCGCCCGTCGCGCCCATGGAAATGCAGGCACCCCGATCAAGCCGGCAGGATGGAAATTCCGGCGCGCCTTCGCCATTTTGCCTTGTTCTAGCATGATATACGGTTCGGGAATGGTAAGGGAGGATTGGTATTTGGAAAACCAGTCAACAAAGGCGACAGAACTCCATGCAAGGGCGAATATCGCCTTGGAGGCGTTGGAGTACCCCGAGAACTATGAAATTGCCGAAACCCTTCTGCGCGAAGCCGTCGAGTTGGGCGCTTTGCAGCCCTTGCATCAGGATTATTTCGATCATGCCGGAGCCTTGGCGACTTGCTTGCAGGAAAGGCACAAGCTCGATGAGGCGTTCGAGGTCGTCAAGCTCGCTCTGGATCGCGTTGACCGCACCAGCCGGTTACACACGGCGATGGCCGCTGACCTCACGCATCAAATGGCAAAGCTTGAAATAGAAGCCGGGCAAATGTCGAAGGCTGAACTGCACCTGGTCGAAGCCATCGAAAACAAGGTTGTGACAGACAACCTGTCCGCGATGAGCAAGGACATGATGGTCCGCGAGTTCGAAAACCTTCAGGCCCTGATGGGCCGTCCAAGCGACAAGCTGGCGAGATTGGTGCACCGATTGACCGATCACCGTCGCGACCCTTTGGCCGATCCCAGAGCCTACCATTCAACACTGGAACAGATCGCTGCGATCTATATCCAGGAACGGGAATATGACGCTGCCCTGGAAACCTTTGACGAGGGGCGGGCCCTTTTGCAGATGGATTGGGACACAACTCGCATCCGGGACCAGTGGGATGCCATGACCGCGACAGTTCAGAACCGGATCAACAACAGCTAGGGAAGCTTGATAGGATCATGTTCCGAAGCGCATTTTCCGACGACAGTATTGTTCGCGACACGGTCACAGGTCAGCTGAACCTTACCATAGCTACAACGACGGGCTGCTTTTGGGAATGCGATGCAGCATGGCAATCAGATCTGTCAGCGCGACCGGTTTGCTCAACGCACGAAGGACGCGATCTCATTCCGGCCGCCGTGGGCTTCCGGCCGCCGGCCGCTCCCTGAAGGAAACCGCCAGGGGGAGGACGGCACGACGGATTCGTGATCCGATGCCGTGTTCCTGTCGAACCCCGGGCGTCCTTCCGGGGCACGCGGTCTATTTCGTGTCTATGGGTTGTTCGGCGTCGCCGATCTCGTCGTACCCGGCCCAGCCGTACTGCCCCCCGGTCGGCGGCAGGTCCCGTTCCTTGATGTCCCGGTGCATATGGGCCTTGGCGACGAAATTCGCGGTGATCGGCGCGGTGATAAACAGGAACGCGGTGATCAGGAGTTCATGGAACGTCAGGTGGTCCAGAAACACGGCGAAATAGATCATCGAGGCGATCAGCACGCCGCCGACGCCCAGAGTGGTGGCCTTGGTTGGCGCGTGCAGGCGGCGCATCGTATCGTCCAGCTTTACCAGCCCCCAGGAGCCCAGCAGCCCGAACAGCCCGGCAATGACCAGAAGGGCGGAGACGAGGATTTCTGCGATCAGTTCCATGTCCGGTTCCTCATTCGATGATGTTGCCGCGCAGGATGAAGCGGCAATAGGCGACGGTCGAGACAAAGCCGAACATGGCGATCAGGAGTGACACCTCGAAGTAGACGGCTGTATTCTCGAGGATGCCATAGATGATAATCAGCGCGATCGCATTCACGACCATCGTGTCCAGCGCCAGGATGCGGTCCACGACGCCCTGCGCGTTTCGGATGCGCCAGATGTTCAGCACCAGGCCAATCGAGAAGCACACCGTTGCAAAGTACAGCGCATAGGTAATCATTCGAAGATCTCCTTCAGTCGACGCTCATACCGGTGTTTGATCTCGTCACGCACGGCATCCGGATCGTCGGTGTGCAGACAGTGTACCAGCAGGTGGCTGGCATCCGCTGCCAGCATCGACGTGACGGTTCCGGGCGTCATCGTGATGGTCCCGGCGAGGATCGTGATTGCTTCGGGCGAGCGCACCTCCAGCGGCACCACGATCCAGTGGCTGTGGGTGTTGGCGTTAGACTTGAACAGGATGATACGGGCAACGGTCACGTTCGCCACGCAGATATCCCACAGCACAAGCAAGACATATTCCACGGCCTTGAGCGGCCGGGCGATCTTGGGCCGGTCCGGCCAGAACGGCTGAGTGATGCCCGGGATCAGCAGGCCGATGATCAGCCCCAGCAGCACATTTCCCGTCGAGATCGAATTGACCAGCAGCAGCCATGTGAGCAGCAGAAACCCGGTCAACTGCGGGTGCGGGATGATACGGTTCAGGATGGCCTTCAGCATCGCTTAACCCTCCGCCTGCGGTCCGAGGACCGCTTCGATGTAGATACCAGTTTCGCGCAATTGCAGCGCCGTGTCCTGCAAGACCTCCATGATGGGGCCGGCCGCCACCGTCAGCATGATCAGCAGCACGAGCGGCACAAAGGCCGCGGTCACGGCCAGCGGCTTGATCGGGTGCGCCGGATGCGGCTCTCCGTCGGCATCGAGGTTCGCGGGATTGGTGAAGTTCGGGTCGAGCGGCTTCCAGAAATACCGGCTGCCGCGCAGGCCGAAACCGACGATCAACATCAGGGATGTTGTCAGGATTACCGCCCAGATCAGGGGTGTTTCCGGCAGGCCGCGGCTGGCATCCAGCACCAGCAGCTTACCCAGGAACCCGCTCAGCGGCGGCATTCCGGCGACGGCAATGGCGGCGGCAAAGAACAACGAGGCCACCAGTCCGCCCGGTGCCCGGATTGTCACGCCCTGGCTGTCCTGAACCAGGTCCAGCACCAGGAACAGCAGTGCCGCAGCAAAGGTCGAATGCACCATGTAGTAGAGCGCCGCCGTGGTGCCGGCTTCCGAAAACAGCGATATCGCGATCAGCAGCGTGCCCATCGAGGCCAGCACCGAGAAGGACGCCTGGCGGGGCAACAGTTTGGCCCCGATCACGCCGGTTGCGCCGATCACCAGCGTCAGGATGCCTACCGGCAAGAGGATTCCGGCAAAGAAATCGCCGACGGCCCCGGCATCTGCCCCAAAGACCAGCGTGTACATGCGCAGGATCGCGTAGGCGCCGACCTTGGTCATGATGGCGAACAGAGCAGTCACCGGCAGGGGGGCGTTGGCGTAGGTGCCCGGCAGCCACAGGTGCACCGGAAACGCCGCGGCCTTGATCCCGAAGACGATCAGCAAAAGCGCCCCCCCGACCAGCAGCAGCGCTTCGTTGCCCGGGGCGATGTCGCGCACGCGCAGCGCCATGTCCGCCATGTTCAAGGTGCCGGTCACAGCATAGAGCGTGCCCATTGCAAACAGGAACAGGGTCGAGCCAACGAGGTTCATCACCACGTATTGCAGACCCGCGCGCAGGCGCATCCCGCCGCCGCCATGGATCATCAGTCCGTATGAGGCGATCAGCAGCACTTCGAAGAAAACGAACAGGTTGAAGGCGTCCCCGGTCAGGAAGGCGCCATTGACGCCCATCAACTGGAACAGGAACAGCGCATGGAAATGCCGGCCCCGGCTGTCCCAGTCGCTTCCGACGGCATAGAGCACGACGCCAAAGGCCAGCAGGGATGTCATGACCAGCATCAAAGCCGACAACCGGTCGAGCACCAGAACGATGCCAAAGGGGGCATCCCAGTTGCCAAGCTTGTAGGTCTGGACGGTGCCGTCCAGCGTCGTAACGAACAGCCCCGTCGCGATCATGACCAACGCAACGATCGCGGCGACCGAAAAGACCCGCTGCAGCAACAGATCGTGCCGCATGGCCATCGCCATCACCGCGGCGAACATGGCCGGCAACAGCACGGGGGCGATGATCCAGTGGTTCATTGCGCAAAGTCCCCCTTGGGTTCCTGCAGGCCGGGCTCGCGGCTGTCGACGTCCAGCGGTACCTCATCCGGGTCAAGGTCGAGGTCCTGCGGGTCGCGCCGAACGTCGATCTGGTCGGTGTCGGATTCCAGGAAGGCCCCAAGCGCGATCAACACCACGACCGCCGTCATCCCGAACGAGATCACGATCGCCGTCAGCACCAACGCCTGGGGCAGGGGGTCGGTATAGCCCTCGGCGTATTTGGAATAGATCGGCGGCATGTTGATGGCCAACCGACCGCTGGCGAACAGGAACAGGTTGACCGAGTAGGTCAGCAATGCCGTCCCGATGATGACCGAAAACGTCCGCAGCCGCATGACGAGGTAGAGTCCGCCGGCGGTTTGCAGTCCGATGATGATGGCAAGCAGGGCTTCCATGTCAGCGCGGCTCCTCAAGCGGGTCTTCGGCCGAAGGATCAAAGTCCATCGGGGCAACGTTGACGGTTTCACCAGTACGGCGGGCGATCCGGCTGAGCGAATAGAGCGCCAGCATCACGGCCCCGACAACAGTCAGGAACACCCCGAGGTCAAAGGCCATCGCCGTGGCCAGTTCGAACTCTTCGATCGGTTCGATGTGGACGTAGCCGAAGGCGCTGGTCAGGAACGGCTGTCCTGCGAACCACGCGCCAATGCCGGTGATGCCGGCGACCAGCACGCCCCAACCGATGAAGCTGTGATACGGGATATGAATTCGTTCGGAGGCCCAGGAAAAGCCCGAGGCCATGTATTGCATCAACAGGGCGATGGCGACGACGAGCCCGGCGATGAAACCGCCGCCCGGGTCGTTGTGACCCCGCAGGAAGATATAGACGCCGACCATCAGCGAGATCGGCATCATGACCCGCGTCGCGACAACCATCATCAACGGATGGCGGTCCTTGGAGTAGGGATAGTGCTGCACCCAGTTGGCCAAGGTACGGGACGCCTTGCCGTCCATAAGGGCCTCCCCCAATGCGTAGATGGTCAACGCGGCAATGCCGAGCACGATGATTTCGCCGAATGTATCGTAGCCACGGAAGTCGACGAGGATCACGTTGACGACGTTGGTGCCGCCACCGCCCGGCTTGGCGTTTTCGAGGTAATAGCCCGAAATCGTGCTGAAATCGCGGGTCATCAGCGCATAGGCCAGCGCCGCCACGGCGATGCCTGCTGCGCCAGAAATCGCCATGTCGCGGCCAATTCGGTTCCAACTGCTTTCGCGCGGTGTGCGCTTGGGAAGGAAGTGCAGCGCCAGCAGCATCAGGATCAGCGTCACGACCTCGACCGTGACCTGGGTCATTGCCAGATCGGGGGCCGACAGCCGCACGAAGATGATCGAAACCACCAGTCCATTGATGCCGATCAGCACCAGCACCAGAAGCCGCGAGCGGTGGTAGTTGATGATGGCGACGGTCGACGAGATCACCAGCAGCGCACCGACATAGTCGACGAGGGTCGGGGTCAGCATCGGACGCGTGCCAGGCAAATAGGGACCGCTCGAAAAGGCGTAGAGCCCCGCCGCGATCGTCGTGACGGCGAAGATGGCGATGTACTTGGTCATCCGCCCGTCGTGCAGGACATTGGAAAAATATCCGCAACCGCGGTGCAACGTGGTCACGATTGCATCAAAAACCGCCTTCGCCTCGGGATGGGGCAGCGCCTTCCAAAATTGCTCGAACGGCACATAGGCGCTCAGCAGGACCAGGCCGCCAATGATTGCGGCGGCCGACATGCCCAGGGCCGGGGTAAAGCCGTGCCAGAGCTTCAGCTCGTGCAGGTGCAGGTGTTGCCCGGTGACGGAATCGGCCACCACCTGAAGGAAACTGCCAACCGTGGCCTCGGGGAAAACTCCGACCACCATGACAAGCACTGCCAACAGCGCCGGAGCGGCATACATGCCGAAGGGAGGATCATGCGGCTTGGACGGGTAGTCGTGCCGCACCGGCCCCAGAAAGACATGTGCGATGAAGCGGAAGGCATAGGTCGCCGACAGCACGGCGCCGATCGTGGCGAACAGCGGAACGATCCACGGGTTGGAGACCCAGGTCGTGTGCGCCGCCTCTTCCAGCATCAGTTCCTTGGACAGGAAGCCATTGGTCAGCGGAATGCCCGCCATCGACAGGGCCGTGACGATGGCGAGCGTTGCGGTGATCGGCATCAGGTGCCGCAAGCCACCCAGCCGCTTGATGGAGCGGGTGTGCGCCTCGTGGTCGACGATGCCGGCGGTCATGAACAGCGCCGCCTTGAAGATCGTGTGGTTGATGATGTGCAGCACCGCCGCCGTTGCCGCCGCCGTGGTGCCAAAGCCCAGCAACATGGTGATCAAGCCGAGGTGGCTGACGGTGGAGTAGGCAAGCAGGGCTTTCAGGTCGTCCTTGAAGATCGCGATCCAGGCCCCGATGACCATGGTCACCAGCCCCGTTGTGCCGACGATATAGAACCATGCATCCGTGCCCGACAGCACCGGCCAGAGCCGCGCCATCAGGAACAGTCCGGCCTTCACCATGGTGGCGGAGTGCAGATAGGCCGACACCGGCGTCGGGGCCGCCATCGCATGCGGCAACCAGAAATGGAACGGGAACTGCGCCGACTTGGTAAAGGCCCCGAGCAGGATCAGCAGCAGTGCAGGCATGTACAGCGGGGAGTCCTGTATCGCCTCGCGGCGTTGCAGGATCTCGGTCAGGTCATAGCTGCCGGCGGCTTCGCCCAGCAACAGCATCCCCCCGATCAGCGCCAGCCCCCCCAGCCCGGTCACCGTCAGGGCCATCCGGGCGCCTTGGCGCCCCGCAACCGTATGTTTCCAATAGCCGATCAGCAGGAACGACGATAGCGACGTCAGCTCCCAGAAGACCACCATCATCAGGATGTTGTCCGACAACACGATGCCAAGCATCGCGCCCTGGAACAGCATCAGGTAGGTATAGAATTGCCCCATCGGGTCGTCTCGGGACAGGTAAAAGCGGGCATAGAGGATGATTAGCAGGCCGATGCCGAGGATCATGCAGCCGAACAGAAACCCCAGCCCGTCGAGCATGAAATTGGCGTTCAGCCCCAGCAAAGGCATCCATTCGACCTGGAAGACGACCGTTTCACCGTCCCAGACCGAGGGTGCAAGCGTCAGCAGCAAGATCAGCGCGCTGAGCGTTGCCCAGCCCGCCGACAGGGCGCAGGCATCGCGACCCGCACGGATCATCAGACCGGGGAACAGGGCGCCAACGAACGGCAGAGCCGCAATCAGGGCAAGCGTCACGTTCATTTGTTCGGTCACCTGTCACTCCCTCGTCAGCCGCGCGGCGTTGGTTTGGAACCGGGTTCGGCCGGGCTGTCCCGTTTCGCCGAATTTGTCTGGCTTTCCAGAGAAAGGCAAACCGCTACTTGCCATCATCGAGCGTGGTTGAACCGATTTCCGACCCTGCACGCCCCGAACTAGGGCCGCGCGGACGGTGGAACAGCGGTTTGGTGCAAAAGACGGCGAGTGTTCGCGTGGTCGATGGGCCTCTGCATGGGCAACCGGCGTCCGTAATCCGCCACTCGATCGATCAGATCAGACCTGACGAAACGACCTTGCGTCACGAGTCGCTCGTTGAGGCCGGCAAACTGGCGATGACGAACCTGACAGGCAGGAATGAAGCCTAAGGATCCGGGCCGAACGGAGGAGAAAAATCGTCAGGCTACATCAGAACGCAGCTTGCGACTCGCCATATGAGGGGGACATGAGTCGGATGCCTTTTCGTCCTGTGTGGGTCAAAAAATGTGCGACGGAAAAACAGCTTTACACCCCTTTGCCGCGCGTCCGGTGCACCTGCGACAACATATCGGCAATGGGGTCGTTCCGGCCTTGGACCGATGATGCAAACACAAGGGCGAGGTCGAATTGGGCGGTGCGCCCTTTCTGTTCGGTGGAATTCGGCTCGCCGGCTTGATGTCCCACCGCCGTGTGATTTGCGAAGGTTGGCTTCGCGGAGAGACGCGTCGCCTGAAACGCGATCAGGTGTGGAATAAATTATTGTTCTAAATGATTTATGTCCATCGTCTGGGAGTTTTGGCCGGAAAATCGTTCGGCCTGACCCGCCCACACGGTGAAGAAACCGCGCGTGCTTTCATGTGCTCTGGCATCCAGAATGAGCGTGTCGCACGCTGCGGCAGGGTTGTCCGCAGCGATTTTGTCGAGGCGGTTACGTTACGTCTTCAAGGTGGCGCAGGTATCGTCCGGGGCGGGGGGCGACTCCCGCCGGAATTAGGCGGGCAGGGAGTGACAATTCAACGGGTTGCTTGACCTTTTCGAATCGTTTGCACCACTGTGCCGACCAGCCGTACCTTTGAGCGGCAACACTCGACTGGGAGACACACTCATGAACAACGTTATTGTTGGCGCACTTGTCGCCGCCGCCACGGCCTTTGGCGGTGCAGCGGTTAGCGCCGATGAATTCATCTCGATTGGTACGGGCGGTGTGACCGGCGTCTACTATCCCACCGGCGGCGCGATCTGTCGTCTGGTGAACAAGGATCGCAAGACGCACGGCATTCGGTGTGCGGTCGAATCCACGGGCGGTTCGGTCTACAACATCAACACGATCAAGCAGGGCGAGCTGGAATTCGGCGTCGCCCAGTCTGACTGGCAGTACCATGCGTTGAACGGCACCTCGAAGTTCGAGGAAGCCGGTCCGTTCCCGGAATTGCGTGCAATGTTCTCGGTCCACCCCGAGCCCTTCACGCTTCTGGTTCGTGCCGATAGCGGCATCGAGAAGTTTGAAGATCTCAAGGGCAAGCGGGTGAACGTCGGTAATCCGGGTTCCGGGCAGCGCGCCACGATGGAAGTCGTCATGGATGCCTTTGGCATCGGCATGGATGATCTGGGCCTCGCGACCGAGTTCAAGGGCTCCGAGATGGCGAAAGAGATCTGCGACGGCAATATCGACGCGATGATCTACACCATCGGTCACCCGGCAGCCGCCATCAAGGAAGCCACGACCACCTGTGACGTGAAACTGCTGGATGTCGTCGGCGCGCCGATCGAAAAGCTGGTTGCCGACAATTCCTACTACCGCGTCGCCACCATTCCGGCGGGCATGTATGCGGGCAACGAGCAGGAAACCACGACCTTTGGTGTCGGCGCGACCTTCGTGACCTCGACCGCAGTGTATGACGATGTGGCCTATGTGGTCGCAAAGGGCGTGATGTCCAACCTTGACGACTTCCGCGGACTGCACCCGGCATTCGCCAACTTGAAAGCCGAGGAAATGATCAAGGACGGCCTGTCGGCGCCGCTGCACCCCGGTGCGGTAAAGGCGTACAAGGAACTGGGCTTGATGGACTGATCGCAACCGCGATTTCGACCTGACCCCGACGGGCGCCAACAGACGTGGCGCCCGTCAACAATGATAGACCCAAAAAAACGCGGGGACACGCATGACCGACCACGACGCCCACGCAAGCGCCGCCCATGATATCGTTGCCGAGGCCGACACCGGCGCGCGCAGCCCGGGTGGTTGGCAGGCAAGCCTGTTCCTGGCAATCTGTATCACCTGGTCGCTGTTCCAGCTCTATATCGCCTCCAAGCTTCCCGGGGTGCTCGCGCAATCGACCGGCATCAGCTTCTTTGCGCACTTGGTCACCCAGGCACGTTTCATTCACCTTGCCTTTGCCCTGACGCTCGCAACGATGGCCTTCCCGCTCTACCGGGGGGCGCCGACGCAGCGCATCCCGGCCTACGACTGGTTGTTGATCGCACTTGGCCTCATCGCGACGCTCTATCTCATTGTCTTCCGGCTTGAGATCGCCGACCGGCCGGGCTTGTGGAGTACCACCGACATCGTCATTTCCGCGATCGGTGTCATCGTGTTGCTGATCACTGTCTATCGTTCGCTTGGACTGCCGCTCGTGATCATTGCCACGAGCTTCATCCTGTTCACCTTCTTCGGTGGATATTCGGAATGGGTTCGCAACCTGACCAACTACGGCGGCTCCTCGGTTTCCAAGGCCCTGGGCCATTACTGGATGCAGACCGAAGGCGTCTTCGGCGTGGCGCTCGGCGTGTCAACGACGATGATCTTCCTGTTCGTCCTGTTCGGCGCGGTGCTCGACCGCGCGGGCGGTGGCAACTGGTTCATCAAGGTTGCCATCGCGCTCCTGGGCGCGCTGCGTGGCGGTCCCGCGAAGGCGGCCGTCCTGTCCTCGATGATGACCGGCATGATCTCCGGCTCTTCCATCGCCAACACGGTGACCACCGGCACCTTCACCATTCCGCTGATGAAGCGTATCGGCTTCCCCGCCGAAAAGGCCGGCGCGATCGAAGTGGCCTCCTCGACCAATGGCCAGATCACGCCCCCGGTCATGGGCGCTGCGGCCTTCCTCATGGTCGAATATGTCAACATTCCCTATATTGACGTGATCAAGCACGCCTTCCTGCCGTCCGTGATCTCCTACATCGCGCTGCTCTACATCGTGCATCTGGAAAGCCTGAAGATGGGCCTTCAAGGGTTGGAAAAGCAGGGCCGGAAGCTTGGCGTCCTGTTGATCGCGCTTCTGTTCCTGACCGGCTTTCTCGGGCTTGCCGCGATCACGTATGCCGTGATCGTCCTACGCACGATCCTCGACCCCATCATGGCCGGCAGTTCGATCTACGTTGCCGTTGCGTTGCTGGGGCTGGTGTATCTCGGATTGGTCTACGTCGCTTCGAAGTTTCCCGACATCGAAGTGGACGACCCCGAAAAGGCTCCCGTCGCTCCGCGACTGACGCCGACGTTGATCGGCGGCTCCTATTACGCACTGCCGATCTTTGTCCTGGTCTGGAACCTGATGGTTTCCACCGAACATCTCGACCGGCTGTCGCCGGCGCTCTCGGCTTTCTGGGCGACCATCGCGATGGTCTTCATTGCCATCACCCATCGTCCGCTCAAGGCGTTCTTCCGCGGCGGGGGGGTCGGCAACGAACTGATCGAGGGCTTTGGCGATTTCGTCCAGGGCCTGATCGCTGGTGCCCGCAACATGACCTCCATCGGCGTTGCCACGGCTGCGGTCGGCATCATCGTCGGCACCATCAGCCTGACCGGCGCGCACCAGGTGATTGGCCAGGTGATCGAGGTCGTCTCGGGCGGCAACCTGATGGTCCTGCTGATCCTGGTCGCCGTGCTGTCGCTGATCCTCGGTATGGGGCTGCCGACCACGGCGAACTATATTGTTGTCAGCCAGCTCATGGTGCCAGTCATTATCATGGTGGGGGCGCAATCGGGCCTGGTGGTGCCGCTGATCGCCGTGCACATGTTCGTCTTTTATTTCGGAATCATGGCCGACGTGACACCACCGGTGGGGCTTGCCTCCTTCGCCGCGGCCGCGATCTCGCGCGGTGACCCGTTGGGCACCGGTCTGACGGCGTTTTTCTACTCCATCAGAACAGCGTTGCTGCCTTTCCTGTTCATCTTCAACACCGACCTGTTGCTGATCAACGTTGGCTTCGCCAAGGCGATTCTGGTCTTTTGCGTCTCGCTTATCGCGATGCTGATCTTTGCCGCTGCCACGCAGGGTTATTTCATCGCCAAGTCCCGAAAATGGGAGAGCGCCGCGCTGCTCTTCATTGCCTTCATGATGTTCAGGCCAGGATTCTTTCTGGACCAGTTTTCCGAGCAATACTTCACCGTCCAAGGCGATGCCGCCGTGTCGGCGATGGCTGACGTGGACGATGGATCGTTGATCCGCCTGGTGGTGGCGGGACCGGATTTCGATACCGGAGAACTGCGCAGCACAACCATCGTCATCCCGGCTGTCGCGGGCGATGCCGAAGCCGCGCTTTCGGCACAAGGGCTTGCAATTATACCTGAAAATGGCACCCTGTTGCTGGAGGAACCATTCTTTGGCACCGCGTACTTTGAGAAGATCGGCAACCAGTACGATTTCTACGGCGATGTGCCCGTCACCGTGGCCGAGGTGCAGATCGAGCATGACCGGCTGCCCAAGGAGCTTTTCTTCATCCCGGCCATGCTGTTGCTGGCGGGCATTGTCCTGATCCAGCGTCCGCGCGCCACGCAACCGGCCTTCTGAGGAAACACAGATGTACAAGTCTATTCTTCTGGCGATCGATCTGAACGACGGTGTCGGCAGCAACCAGCTCGCGGATACTGCCTTTCGGTTGGCGCGGGACCACAGTGCCAACCTGCACATCATCAACGTGTTGCCCGATTTCGGAATGTCCATCGTCGGCTCGTTCTTCAGTGCCGACCAGACCCGAAAGATGTTGCAGGACGAACAGGCCCGGTTCGAGGCCTGGGCCGCCGAGACCGTGCCCGCGGATATCGATCACGACCTGACCGTCGTCAAAGGCAACGTCTACGACAATATCCTCAAGACCGCCGACAAGATCGGGGCGGACCTGATCGTGCTTGGATCGCACAAGCCCGGCATGGAAGATTACCTGCTGGGACCGAACGCGGCGCGGGTCGTGCGCCACGCAAAGCAGTCTGTCTTTGTGGTGAGAGGCTAGAGGTTTGGGTCAGCAGGTATTCAGCCGGTCGGCGCCCCCTGTGTCGACAGCAATACGCGGTGAGCATGGTCAGATGGATGAATTGATAGATCGACGGGGGCAGGTGGTCGCCGGCTTGCTGCCGACATGAACCGGTTGTTCAAACTGCCGGAGATCCTGCTGGCAACCAATGGCGTTGGGCGCGAAAAGTCGGATCACCCGGCGCTTCCGGTGATGATCGACGAGATCGTGATGGCGGCGGCGTCCGGGTTCGCCGCAGGTGCCGGCGCCGTGCGGCCGTATTTGCGGGACGCGGACGGTGAGAGCACGGGCAGCGTTGCCCAGTATCGCGACCTGATCGACGAGTTGCGCCGAAAGGTGCCGGACATGCCGGTTCAGATCGGCACCGGCGGCGACGGCGAAACCCCAGCGGCGCAGCGTGCCTTTGTCCAGGCGTTGATGCCCGAGGGGGTTGCGATACCGCTGCGCGAAATGTGGCCGCATGACGTGCCGGATCGCGCCGCCTATGGGTTCTATCAATGGGCTGCCGAGGCCGGGGTCGCGGTGCAACACATCCTGTATGCGCCCGACGAGGTGGCGCGTCTGGTGCACCTGACCGAGACCGGAGCGATCCCGTCGCCGGTGCAGGTCCTGTTCGTGTGCCCATCTGGCGCGGCGGAAAGCCTGTCCGCCTGCCTGTCGGCGGCGGATTGGTTTGCCCAGGCACCCGATTGGGCGATGTGCGTGCCCGGCAAGGCCCCGATGGACAAGCTGCGGGCGGCACGGGCGGCAGGCGGAAAGGTCTGCCTCGGGTTGGAATACAACCTGCATCTGGCCGACGGTCGACTGGCGCCGGACAACGCAGCGCTGGTGAGCGAATTCGTCCAATCGCCGCAAGACTGATCTTTGGCTCAGCTCGCGTGGCGTTGCGCGACGCGGGTGCCCTCGATCAACCCCGGCGGTGGGTAAAGGACGATCTGCTCGCCCGGCGCCAGCCCGGATGTGACGCTGGCGCCTAGCCCGTTGGACCGTTCGATCTCGACTGGTCTGAGACTGACCACATCATCAGCCACCACAAAGGTGGCATAGCCGTCGCCCTGCCGGAACAACGCGCTGGCGGGAACGATCACCGCGTCAGTTTTTTCCCAGACGACGATCCGGACCTCGACCCGAAAGCCATGGCCGAGCGCCTTGCGGGTTTCGGGCGGGTCGATCAGCCGGATCCGGGCGTTGACCCGCTGTTCCTCGACCCCGAGCGCGGAATACTTGGTGTAGCCCCATGGATCGACGCGGATCACCTCGCCGGCCAGCGGCGTCGGTCCGCCCCATTTGTCGACGATCACCCTGTCTCCCTTGCCCACCTGCACCGCGTCCGTTGAAAGCAGTTCGACCACAACCTCCAGATCGGCCTCGATATCGCCGATCTCCATGATCGGAGTGCCGACGGGCAGGGTGGTTTCGCTTCTCTGCATGACCTGAAGGATCCGCCCCGTGGCGGGGGCGAACAACGGTGTGGCCGTCTCGTTCGTGATCTGAAGTGCCGCGGCAAGCCCCTGATCGTCGAACCCGATCAACTGTGTGCGCACGTTGTCCACCTCGGCGGCGCGCATCGAGATCGCGGCTTCGGCCGTATCCAGCGCTGCCTGGGTCGAGCGCGCCTTTCCTTCGGCCCGTTCCAGCGCGGCCTGCGCGAGCGTGCCTGAGCTGGCAAGCCGTTTGGCGCGATCAAGATCCGATTGGGCGAGATCGTTGTCCGCGATCGCCTTGTTCAAGTCGGCGCGCGCGACGCGCAGGGTCGCTTCTGCTGCCGTCACCGCGGCACGGGCCTGTTCCCGCGTGCGAATGTCGAGCGCCGAGGGATTGATCGGCAACATGTGCGCCACCACCGTCGCGCCGCGTTCGACCGCGTCGCCGGGCTCCACGCTGATGCGCAGCAACCGGCCGGTCACCGGGGTCGAGACGACATACGGGTCGTGTACGCGCGTGCGCGCCTCTTCGTCGATGGTCACGACCATGGGCCCCTGTGTGACAAGACCCAGATCCACCAGCACCGGCCGGGGCCAGAAGGCAAAGGCCAGTGCTCCGGCGACCATCGTCAGCAGGACCAGGGTCAATGCTCTGCGGGACCGTTTTTTCTGTGACATGACGCTTCACTCCCGTGTCTTCAGTGCCGAGACCAGCTCGATCCGGTCGAGATCGCGTTTCACCAGCCACCCGGAGATCACCGACGCGATCAGGACAGCCAGCGCTGCCGAGCCGACACTGTGTGCGTCGAACATCAGCGGGATGGAATAGACTTCGGTCGAAAAGGCCGCCGACACCGCCGCTGCCATACCGTAGCCCATCACCGCGCCCAGTGGCAGGGCTGCAAGGGTGACCAGCCCCAATTCGCCCAACAGGACGAATGCTGTCTCGCCCCGCGAAAACCCGATCACCCGCAGGCTGGCCAGATCGCGCAGGCGTTCCGCATAGGCGATGCGGGCGGAGTTGTAGACGATGCCAAAAGTGACGATGCCTGCAATGCCCAGCATGATGAACCGCATCATGCCCATGCCGCTGTCCATCATCCGCTGGATCGAGGCGCGCATGTCGGCCTTCAGTGCGATTCCGGCAACGCCCGGCATGTCCTTGATCGTCTCGAACACGGTTGCCTGCGCGGCGCTGTCGATCCTCAGGAAGGCGCCGGAGACCCGGTCGGGTTCCTTCAGGGTTCGGTTCAACGCCCGCATGTTCATGTAGGCGGGTGAGCCGAGCAACGAATCCGCCACTGCGACAACCGGGATCTGCAGCACCGGGCGGCGGCCTTCGCGGACCTCGGCGGTGATCGTGTCGCCGACCTCGGCCTGCAACACCCGGGCCAACGTGGTCGACAGCACAATTCCCTCGTCGGGCAGGGTCAGGGCGCGCTGTTGGTCATCCAGCGCCCGGTTGAGCTCCGGCGAGGCAAGAAGTCCGTTGATCGCCCCGCGATGGCTGTGAAATCCGTGGCGCAGCAGCACCGGGACATAGCGCACCGGCTCGACCTGTAGCACGCCGGGCAGACGGCCGAGTTCGTAGATCACCTTGTCGGACTTGGCCTCGGTGAACGTGACCTGCGCGTCAGAGCGGTCGAGCACGGTGAAGGTCAGGTCCAGCGTTGTACCGAACCCCGATTGCACGCCGATCATGCCGACAGACAGCGCCATGCCGGTGGCAATGCCGAGTGCGCCGCCCGCCATGCGTCCGGGTTGGCGCTGGATGCGGCGCAAGACCATGCGGCCCGGCTGGTCCAGCAGGCGTTTCCAAAGCCCGTCGGCGCTGGTTGTGCGGCTGTAGTCGGCGGGGGCAGGTGGACGCATGGCAACCGCTGGTGTGAGGCGGAACACCTGCCGCAGCACGCCGAACCCGCCGGCCGAGGCGGCGAGCACCGAGATCAGGAAGCCGGTCACAAAGCTGCGCGGATCCAGTTGGAATACGAGGAACGGGAACTTGTAGTAGTCCTGGTACACCCCGGCCATGGCGCGTCCCGCTGCGATGCCGCCCAGCGAGCCGATGATGGCGCCGCCGATGGCGATGGCCAGCATCAGTTTCAGATAGTGAGAGGACACCTCCCAGTTGGAATAGCCAAATGCCTTGAGCAGACCGATCTGTTCACGCTCGGCCTGCACGATCCGCTGGATGACGATGTAGAGCAGGAAGGCAGACACCCCGAGAAACAGCGGTGGCACGGCAACGGCGTTCTTGCGGCCACCCTTGATTTCCTCGGTGATGAAGAAGTTCGAGGCCTGGTCGACCAACCCGTAGGCCCCCAACCCGCCGACCGGCTCCAGCACCCTGTCGATCGCGTCCAGAACCGCGGGTTCGCTGGCGCCACGTTCCAGCCCGATCAACGCTTCGTTGAAGGCGCCGCGCATGTCATAGGCAGCGGCCAGCGCATCGTGGTTCATCCAGATCACCGCGAACCGGGCATCGTCCGGCACGATCTCGCCGGGGGCGGTCGTGTAGAGAAACTCGGGGCTTTGCGCGAGGCCCATCACCCGGAAGCTGCGCCGGGCGCCATTCATCGTGGCAGACAGCGTGTCGCCGGGCGACAGGGCGCGGGCATCGGCGAATCCCTTGAGCAGCAGGATCTCGTCGGCCCGGTCCGGGTCGGGCAGGCGGCCCTCCGCCAGGTAGATGTCGTTCAGCCGGGCCGGACCGTGGGCGGGCAGGGACACCGCCTGTGCCCGCACCGGGATGACTTCGCCTGGCAGGTCGATCAACGCCGCGCCGGTGACACGGCCGACAACGACGGCGACACCGGGGATGTCCTCCAGCCGCTCCAGCATCCGGTCGGGTGCGCGCGCAACCGGGGCAAAGGCATCGGCCAGCCGGTAGCGGTCGTAATAGGCCTGCCGGGTTTCCTCCAGCGTGTTGACCAGCCCGGTCATCATGACCAGCATCAGCACGCCAAGTGCGATCACGACACCGATGGCTGTGGCCTGGCCCTTGATTCGCCACAGGTCGCGCAACAGCTTCCGATCCAGAGGGGAAAGTGTGCTCACCAGACGATCTCCTCGGCCGAACGCCGGGTTTCGTTCACCTCGACATCGCGAATCGTCCCGTCGGCAAACCGGATAACGCGGTGCGCCATCGCAGCGGTGCTGGCGGCGTGGGTCACCATCAACACCGTGGTGCCAAGCGTTTCGTTCACGTCCTGCAAGACCTTGAGCACCGCACGCCCCGTGGTGCTGTCAAGCGCCCCGGTGGGTTCGTCGCAGAACATCACGTCGGGTTGCTTGGCCACTGCGCGGGCGATGGCAACGCGTTGTTGCTCGCCGCCCGACAATTGTGCGGGAAAGTGGTGCCGCCGCTCGCCCAGCCCCACGAGGTCCAACGCGGCACCGGGGTCCATCGGGTGGCTGGCGATTTCCGTCACCAGTTCGACGTTTTCCTCGGCGGTCAAGGAGGGCATCAGGTTGTAGAACTGGAACACAAATCCAACGTGATCTCGCCGATATCGCGTCAGTTCGTTGCCCGACATGGCGGTCAATTCGCGGTCGCGGAAATGGGCGGTGCCGGTGCTGGCGCTGTCCAGCCCGCCGAGAATGTTCAACAATGTGGACTTGCCAGATCCCGATGCCCCAAGCAGCACGACCAACTCGCCGGACGGCACCACCAAATCGACGCCGCGCAAAGCATGCACGGCAGCTTCACCCTCGCCGTAGGTCTTGGTCAGCCCCGCGGTGCGAAAACACGGCAAGGACACCGCAGTGGGAGAAATCGCCATGGCCAAAGCTCCTCCTGCTTCAAGAGGTAAGCAGAAGGACGCTCGGACTCAACCGATCGGGCGTCAGATTCGCATGCATTGCCTTTGTTTTCGTCAATGTCGGGGTGTCTGGCCCCAAAGGTTCCATGCGGTGACGATCTGTCGGTCGACAAAACCGGAACGGCTGGCGGGCGCCGGACGTCCAGCCATCCCGAATGCACCTGGCGCCGTGTCATGAGGCATGCAAGCGGGGGTGGGCTTCGGGGCGGCTCACGTTCCGATCGCGCTGTTTTCCGGCGCTGCGTGGCCGGATGAGGCCGATCACGATCTCGTGGAAACCATTTTGAAATGGCTCATTGGCAAAGGTCGTTTCACGCCGTCGGGTCATGCTGTCCGGGGGCACGCACCAGAGTTGGGCCAACCAACATGGAGTCACGTCACCGGCGGACCTACCCTTGCAGCCCCCCTTGGGCACCACTAAGACTCTAGCAACAACCGCAGCGGCGAATGCGCGAGCACCCGCCCCCATCCGAGGCAGACCCCGATGCAAGACCCCACCGAGACCTACATGAACCTCGTCCCGATGGTCGTGGAACAGACCAGCCGCGGCGAGCGCGCCTACGACATCTTTTCGCGCCTGCTGAAGGAGCGGATCATTTTCGTCAACGGCCCTGTTCACGATGGCATGAGCCAGCTGATCGTTGCCCAGCTGCTGCACCTGGAAGCCGAGAACCCGACCAAGGAAATTTCGATGTACATCAACTCTCCCGGGGGCGTGGTGACGTCGGGCCTGTCGATCTATGACACGATGCAATACATCAAGCCGAAGGTCTCGACACTGGTCGTGGGACAGGCGGCCTCGATGGGGTCGCTGCTGCTGACCGCTGGCGAAAAGGGCATGCGGTTCTCATTGCCCAACAGCCGCGTCATGGTGCACCAACCGTCGGGCGGGTATCAGGGCCAGGCGACGGACATCATGATCCACGCCCAGGAGACCCAAAAACTCAAGGACCGGCTCAACAATATCTATGTGAAACATACCGGACAGACCCTGAAAAAGGTCGAAGCGGCGCTGGAGCGGGACAACTTCATGTCGGCAGAAGACGCCAAGGAATGGGGGCTGATCGACGAGATCGTCGAAAGCCGCAAGACCGCCGATGATGACGAGAAAAAGTAAGTGAGATACGTGGGCGCAACGGGCAGGCGGACGCCCTGTGTTGCGCCCACGGTCATTTCGGCATTGTGCCCCGCCGGGGGGTACCATAATCTTGGTGGGACGGGGCCGTCAGGTCCGTCTCCTACGAGGGCCGCATTTGCGGTCAGGACAACGGGCACTTGGCCCTAGAGGATTGGCATGGCGAACTCATCCGGTGGCGACAGCAAGAACACCCTCTACTGCTCCTTCTGCGGAAAGAGCCAGCACGAGGTGCGCAAGCTGATCGCAGGCCCGACCGTGTTCATTTGTGATGAATGCGTCGAACTTTGCATGGATATCATCCGCGAAGAGACCAAGACCGCCGGGTTGAAGGCGTCGGACGGCGTTCCGACACCTAAGGAAATCTGCGAGGTTCTGGACGATTACGTGATCGGTCAACAACGGGCCAAGAAGGTCTTGGCCGTGGCTGTCCACAATCACTACAAGCGTCTGAACCACGCTGGAAAGTCACCGGATATCGAGCTTCAGAAATCGAACATCCTGCTGATCGGTCCGACGGGCTGCGGCAAGACCTATCTGGCTCAGACGTTGGCGCGAATTCTGGATGTGCCCTTCACCATGGCCGACGCCACCACGCTGACCGAGGCTGGCTATGTGGGCGAAGACGTTGAGAATATCATTCTCAAGCTGCTGCAGGCGTCCGAATACAACGTTGAACGGGCGCAGCGCGGTATCGTCTACATCGACGAGGTCGACAAGATCACGCGCAAGTCCGACAACCCCTCGATCACACGAGACGTGTCGGGCGAGGGCGTGCAGCAGGCCCTGTTGAAGATCATGGAAGGTACTGTTGCTTCTGTGCCGCCGCAGGGCGGGCGCAAGCATCCGCAGCAGGAATTTCTGCAGGTTGACACGACCAATATCCTCTTTGTTTGCGGCGGTGCATTTTCCGGTCTGGACAAGATCATCTCGCAACGTGGCAAGGGCTCGGCCATCGGTTTCGGTGCAGACGTCAAGGACGACACCAACCAGGACGTCGGTGAACTGTTCACGGAACTGGAACCGGAGGATCTGCTGAAGTTCGGCCTGATCCCGGAGTTTGTCGGTCGTCTGCCGGTGATCGCGACGCTGGAAAATCTCGACGAGGATGCGCTCGTCACGATTCTGACCAAGCCGAAGAACGCCATCGTCAAGCAGTATCAGTGTCTGTTCGAGCTGGAAGACATCGAACTGGACTTTACCGAGGACGCCTTGCGTGCCATCGCGCGCCGCGCCATCGCTCGCAAGACGGGGGCCCGTGGTCTCCGGTCGATCATGGAAGACATCCTGTTGGATACCATGTTCGAACTGCCCGGCCTTGAAGGCGTGGAGGAAGTGGTCGTCAACGAGGAGGCCGTTAGCTCCGATGCGCAACCCCTGATGATCTATGCCGAAAGCCGGGACGTGACCGCAGGCTGATCGGCTGGCTCGCTCCTGAGAACCGGAAATGGACTTGCGATTCCTGACTCAGGCCATGCCATTGGGGATGGCGAGGGCGCCGAGGTAAATCGGCGCTCTTTTTGGGTTCGGGAAACTTGGAAGGCTAGGTTTTCAACGTGATCGCCGAGGCGTTCCGCCGCCAATGCATCGGTTGTACTGAGACAGTCTCACCGTGTTTTGGTGGACGGCTCTGGCGGAAAGCCCTGTTTTCGGGAAACCGTTCGTGGCGGCAACCCACGTCTTCGCGCAGATATTTCGGTTTCACTAGCAATCGCGCTTGAGGTGTGTTGCACGGTCGTCTCAGGGTTTGTTGAAACTCCCTTCATTTTGCCGATTGGCTGGGCGTTTACCGCATTCCTACTGTGCCTTCACGTCCTTGATGGCCTCTTCTGATCACATGGGCTGATTTCCGATTGCTCAGGGCCATCCTTCGCGACTTTAATCAGTTCCTGAAGGCTCTGTGGTGCGCCCACGTTTCGCTGTCGATAGCGCTCAGTTACCAAGGTCGACCGACCAGGCCTTCGTGGACTGCCCCCATCGAGTGGTCCGGGTCGATTGCTAGTGCATGGTCGGCCTCTGGTCCATTGGGACGATGCTTTCTGGTGCCGGTGGTCGGTAGCCCAAGGCACTGTGGGGCCTGACCGTGTTGTAGTGGCGTCGCCAGCGTTCGATCAGGATTTGGGCTTCACGTAACGTGTAGAACACCTCTCCGTTCAGCAGTTCATCTCGGAAACGGGAGTTGAAGCTTTCGCAGTATCCGTTTTCCCCGGGTGAGCCCGGCGCGATGAACGCGGTTTTCGCGCCAACTGCACCGATCCAGGCGCGCACCTTCTTGGCAATGAATTCCGCGCCATTGTCGGACCTGATGGACTCGGGTGGGCTGCGCAGGATGAAGAGATCGGTCAAGGCGTCGACCACGCGACCGAATTGAGCTTGCGTTTGACGCGTATCACCAGTGCCTCCTTTGTGAACTCGTCGATGATGTTGAGCGTCCGCTAGACACGTCCATCGTGGGTTCGGTCCTGAACGAAATCATAGGACCGGACATGATTTGGGCGTTCCGGACGCAGCCGGACGCATGAACCGTCCTACGTCCAGAGGCGGCCCTTCTCTTGGCCTGTTTCTGTGGGACTTTCAGGCTTGTCGGGAAAACGGTCCCCCGGACCGTTTCCTGATCCTCCGCGCTCCCGTCGCCATATCCGCTCGACCATTGCCCGGCAGTGCATGTCTACATGCACGAGAGGGGCGCTTGTGGTTCACATGCCAGCCGCTGTTGTTCAGCATCCCGGTGATCATGCGATATCCCCTCTCGGCGATGCATGCATCGCCTGCCGGGCAGTGCATAGCGCCCGAACTTTCGCGTCAACTCGATGATATCCTCGGTCAGGCGTTCATTCGCCATTGTCGCTCGGACCAATGGCGCGAGATGGCTCATTCCTGCAAGCCGCAAGGGATCTTGCGCTGCGTGGAGCGATGCTGCCCGAGGATACAGCAGGCCCGGCGCTCTGAAACGCCAAGGGTCTGCCGCACATGATCAATACACCGACGGCGACGGGTAGGGCTTAGGGGCTGCGCCCGTTCAGGCCTGAAACCGTCCACTGAACCGTTTCCTGGTCGGCCTTCATTCCCCGTGCAGCCTCAGCCAGGACCATCTTTTCCAGGGTCAGGTCGGAAACGGCACGCCTGAGCCGTTGGTTCTCCGTCTCCAACTGCTTCAGGCGCTTCAGTTGATCCCGGCTCATGCCGCCATACTCCTTGCGCCACCGGTAATAGGTCTGCTGCGTCACGCCGATCTGCCGAACCGCATCGGCAACCGAGTTGCCCTGACCTTGCAGAACTTCAACCTGCCGCAGCTTCAGCACGATCTCTTCGGGTTTGTCTCGCTTTCCAGCCATCGTTTGGTCCTCCTGAAAACGGGAAAAAAACTATCCCAGTTGGTGGACCACTTCATTGCGGGCACTCCTGGCTCCACAGAGAGTGATCAAGGTTGATACCTGCGGTCAGAGATTTAGCCATTGGCCCTCTTTGGGTGCGCCTCAGCGGCATGTCTCTTTGTGAGCCGCATTTTGCCACTCCATCACGAACTCAGCTAAAGCGAGCGGTTGTTGCGGAATTCCAATCGTCACTGCGCCTCGACAAGCGATGGAATGGGCTCGTGTCGGCGCGTCTGCGGTCGGCGGAAAGTGGCCCCCTCCCGTCCATCGGCACGAGTTGGTTTTCGAGATGATCTAAACGTGGAGGCTGACAGGTCTTGCGGAGAGATCACCCTTGGCTCAGGCAGCCTCCGGTGTTTCATCTTGCACGATCACTTCGGGCAAAATCCGCCGAGGGGCATCTTGTCGTCAAGAGAAGCTCCCTGCCACGTTGCAGGGAAGGTCCCTGGCTACCAGCTATTGCCACATGGGCTCGGGGGGGCGCCGTGGCTCCTGGGGCGGATCAAGTGGCCCGCAGGACGTCATGCAGGCCGAGGTCAGAAGTTGTAGGCGACCCGCATCCCCACTGACAGCGCTTCGTTTTCTTCGAAATGTGCGCGTTCGACGCCCACCGGAAATGTCTCGATGCTGCCATCACCCAAGCTCGTATAGCGAACTCCGGCCGAGAGCGTCCAGTCGCCGGTTTCGTAAGAACCGCTGACGCCCACGCCCCAGAACCCGACCGATGGGAACAGTGGCGCAACGATGTCGTCCTTGCGCGGTTCGTAGAAGACTTCGGCCGCACCGGACCATGCGTCGTTGAACTGGTGGCCGATCCCCAGCGTGTAGGTGAAGGTGTCGTCCAGATCGACCAGACCCACTCCGCTGCCGCCTTCGGAAACGGGTTTGGAAAATCCCTTCGGATCAATCCGAAACTCGCTCCACTTTGCCCACCGGACGGAACCATACACCAACGTGTCGATCGCGATCCCGGTCTGAACATACAGATTTACGGATTGGGGGGTCTTTACTTCGGTTACCGAGGAGCCATCCAGCGTGGCACTCCGATTTCCCTGCTCAACCGTATCCATCTCGTGGGTGATCGTCGAATTGTAGGTCAGGGTGGCACGCAGGGCGATTTCCGGAATTTCGTAAGAGGCGCCGATGACGTAGCCAAGGGCGGTGTCCCGTCCAAGGTCGACCTTGTAGCCGTTTGCGGTCGGGATTCCATAGACGGCCGGTGGGCCATAGGCCCAACCGCTCAACCGGATCTTGCCTTCGATCTCTTGCATGCGAAGACCGCCATGCACGCTCCAGTGCTGGTCAAACTGATACCGGAGAACTGCTGTCAGAGATGCCGTTTCCGCCCACGCCGTGGTGCCGCCAAATTCACTGCCTTGCGCGCTTCCGGGGTACAGGACATCCGATCCAAAGGGCCGTTCCGCAATCACGGCTGCTGTCAGGCGGTCTGACAGGCGAAATTTCAAAGCGGCGCCAAGACTCGAAAATGCATCCGCGACATTGTCATATTGTGTGCCGGCTGGAACGTAACCGGTAATCCCGTCGCCCTGTCCGGTCACGTGCGGTGCTGTTCGGGAGTAGTCCAGTCGTACCTGAGCGCCGGCAGTCCCACCTTCCTCGAAGAGCACTGACAGGGATTGTCCCGTGCGATCCAGTCCGCCGGCCTGCGCCGGACCAGTCAGCATACAAGCGGTCAGGCCTAGCCCGATGAATCGTCTAATCATTGCCTGTACCTCGATCTGATTTTGGTCCGATTTATGCCGTGTCTATGACCTATTCCTTAACAAAGCAGTGATCACTGGTGTGGGCCTAGCGAAATGGTAGCGCGACACAATGTCTTGACGCCAGACGCCGGAAGATTGCATCGATGAATGAAGTCCTAGGGAGCCGTCATGGTGCATCATCACATTTCCACCGGGTCCCGGTTCGAGAGCCAGATCGGTTATTCCCGCGCTGTTGTCTGCGACGGTTGGGTATTTGTGGCCGGAACGACTGGGTACGACTACGCCACCATGACCATGCCCGCGCGGGTCGAGGATCAATGCGCAAATGCGCTCAAGACCATAGGTGAAGCGCTGGAGAAGGCTGGTGCACGGCTGGATGACGTGGTGCGGGTGCGGTACATCCTGCCTGACAAGGACGACTGGCCGGCTTGCTGGCCCGTCACGAGCGCAGCATTCACCAAGGCCCGTCCGGCAGCCACGATGTTGGTTGCCGGGCTTCAGGATCCGGAAATGAAGATCGAGATCGAGGTTACTGCGCGCGTCCCGGAGTGAGCCGCCGGTGTGCCCTACTCGATCCGACATCGTCTGAAGGCAACAGCGGCCATGGTGCGCCAACTGCGCCGCCCTGTCTCTGGACGTCGGCGCGGACTTCGGTCATACCGGGCCCAACACGCAATCGGAGGCATTCATGGGCATCCTGAGGTCGGTTCTGCGCGCTCTCACTTGGTGGGACAGTCAGACCTATGGCACGCAGGTCTTCACATCTCGTCACGGCGAGAAGGTTGGCGAAGATGCGGCTGGAAACATCTACTATCGCAATCAAGATGATTCCAAGCGCTGGGTCATTTTCAATGGCGAGATCGAAGCCAGCCGAATCCCACCCGATTGGCATGGCTGGCTGCATCGGACCTATGACGATGCTCCATCGGAAAATCCGCTGCCGCACAAGGCATGGGAACTGCCGCATCAGGAAAACATGACCGGTGACGAACAGCTGGCATACAAGCCGGCCGGGTCTCTGCGGCGCGCTGAGCCGCTCGCCCGGCGTGATTACGAGGCCTGGGTCCCCGAATGAGGCCATCCGGCCCGACGAGAGTACCCGGCGGACGCCCCTTTACAGGGACGGAGGTCTGAATGTCCGAGAATCCCGGAGAAGTGATCGCAGGGGGGGCAACCCTGGCGGTTGCGGTCGGCTTCCTTTTCTATGCCGCGCAGAGCGCAGGGGTCGCGTCGTCTCAGGGCGGCTATGAGCTGACGGCAAGCTTTCGGTCCGTGGAGGGCATTTCGGTCGGTACGGATGTGCGCATGGCCGGCGTCAAGGTCGGCTCTGTTATCGGTCTGGATCTGAATCCGGAATCCTTCCGGGCGGATGTCGTCGTCAATGTGCGCGACTCGCTCGAAGTGCCCGAAGACAGTTCGATCTCCATCTCGTCCGAGGGATTGCTAGGCGGGAACTTTGTCGAACTGGTGCCAGGCGGCTCGCCGTTCAACCTCGAGGCAGGGGCCGAGATCGAGGACACGCAGGGCGCGCTGAGCCTACTGGGCCTGCTGGCCAAGTTCGTTTCGTCCAGCGAGGACCCGTAATGCGCTGGCTTGCGGTATTGCTCTTGATGGCGTTGCCCGCCGCCGCTCAACAACAGGCGTCGAGTGCGAGCGGTGCATCGATTCGGGTGTTGGACAAGGTGTCCGGAGAAACCACGGATATTCGCATCGGGCGCGGGCAGACAAAGCTGTTCGGTCGGTTGCGGATTGTCCTGGGGGATTGCCGCTTTCCGACAAGGGATCCCAACTCGGATGCTTACGGCTGGTTGGAGATTTATGACCAGGTCAATACGAATACCGTCTTTTCGGGCTGGATGGTCGCATCGTCGCCGGCGTTGAACGCGCTTGATCACCCCCGCTATGATGTCTGGCTGTTGCGCTGCAGCAGCGAATAGGCCGACGGGGTAGAGCCTGGAGTCGTGAAATCGGCGGGATATTCCAATGCTTTGGCAAGCTGTGCATGGTAAGTGGAGCGGGGGATTTCGACCGCACCAAGGCTCGCCAGATGATCGGTCAGGAACTGGGTGTCGAACAACTGGAAACCGGCCAGGTTCAACCGGTCGACCAGATAGGCCAAGGCGATCTTTGACGCGTCGGAGCGCCGCGAGAACATGCTTTCGCCGAAGAAGGCCGCACCCAGAGTGACTCCGTAGACGCCGCCGACCAGGTCGCTGCCATCCCAGACTTCCAGCGAATGGGCAAAGCCTGCCCGGTGCAGCCGACGGTAGAGATCAAAGATCGTGTCGTTGATCCAGGTCTCGTCCCGGTCTGCACAGCCTTCCACCACGCCCTCGAAATCCCGATTGATCGTGATGCGGAACGGCTCCTGTCGAATCCGGCGCCGCAGGGAACGAGAGATGTGGAACTGGTGGAGCGGGAAGATCCCGCGCTGTTCGGGATCGACCCAGAACACTTCGTCCGAGTCACGCCCTCTGGCCATCGGGAAGACTCCGACGGCATAGGCATGCAAGAGCATCTCGGGCGTGATGTTCATGTTCATTCGGTGTGTCTGGCCCCGGCTTTCGCACAGGGCCGACCGGTCAGCCGCCGTGCAGGGCGAGCCATTTCTCCAGCCAGTGAATATCGTAGTCGCCGGTCTGGATCGCAGGCTCTTTGAGCAGTTCGGCGAACAGGGGCAGCGTTGTGTCGATTCCCTCGATCACGATCTCGCTCAGCGCCCGCGACAGGCGAGACAGTGCCTCCGGTCGGTCACGGCCGTGCACGATCAGTTTTCCGATCAGGCTGTCGTAGTAGGGAGGGATCTTGTAGCCGCCATACAGCGCCGAATCCATACGCACGCCAAGACCGCCCGGGGCATGGTACATGCCGACGGTACCTGGGGAGGGGACGAAGTTGGGAAGCTTTTCGGCGTTGATCCGCACCTCGATGCAATGGCCGTTCACCTGCAGGTCGTCCTGAGTGAAGGACAGCGGAAGACCCTGCGCCACGCGGATTTGTTCGCGGACAAGGTCCACGCCGAAGATGCCTTCGGTCACCGGGTGTTCGACCTGCAGCCGGGTGTTCATCTCGATGAAAAAGAACTCGCCGTTTTCGTACAGGAACTCGATGGTGCCTGCGCCGATATAGTTGATGTCGGCCACCGCGTCGGCACAGATCTTGCCGATACGGGCGCGGGTTTCGGGGTCGATCGCCGGGCCGGGAGCCTCTTCCAGGACCTTCTGGTGGCGGCGCTGCAACGAACAGTCGCGTTCGCCCAGATGCACCGCGTTTCCCTTGCCGTCACCAAAAACCTGGATCTCGATGTGGCGAGGTGTGCCGAGGTATTTCTCGATATAGACTTCGTCGTTGCCAAAGGCGGCCTTGCCTTCGGAGCGTGCGGTGCGGAAGGCCGTTTCCAGTTCTTCGGGACCATTGGCCAGCTTCATGCCACGTCCGCCGCCGCCCGCGGTCGCCTTGATGATCACCGGGTAGCCGATCTCGCCAGCAACCGTCATGGCGGTTTCGTAGTCTGCCACGCCGCCGTCCGACCCGGGAACGCAAGGCACGCCGAGGTTCTTCATGGTGACCTTGGCGGTGATCTTGTCGCCCATCATCCGGATGTGTTCGGCCGTCGGGCCTATGAATGTCAGGCCGTGGTCTTCGACGATCTGCACGAAGGCGGCATTTTCCGACAGGAAGCCATACCCGGGGTGGATCGCCTCGGCGCCAGTGATTTCGCAGGCCGAGATTATGGCCGGAAACGAAAGGTAGCTGTCGGTGGAGGACGGCGGGCCGATGCAGACGCTCTCGTCGGCGAGACGCACATGCATGGCGTCACTGTCGGCTGTGGAATGAACCGCGACGGACTTGATGCCCATTTCGCGGCAGGCGCGGATGACACGCAGGGCAATTTCGCCCCGGTTCGCAATAAGGATCTTGTCGAACATCACTCGATGATCATCAGGGGCGCGCCGAATTCTACGGGGGCGCCGTTTTCGATCAGGATTCGCTTCACGGTGCCCGCTCTGGGGGCTGGAATCTGGTTCATCGTCTTCATCGCTTCGACGATCAGAAGGGTCTGACCTTCGGAGACGTGGTCGCCAACGGCAACAAAGTTCGGGCTGCCGGGTTCTGCGGCCAGATAGACGGTTCCGACCATGGGCGAGGTCACGGCGCCGGGCAGTTGAGCCGGGTCCTCGACAGCGGTCGCCGGGGCGGCAACTGCCGTTGGGGTCGGCGCTGGCGCGGCAACCGGGGCAGCGACGGTCATGACCGGCGCCTGCATCGTCTGACGGCAGACCCGAACGCTCAGGCTGTCGTTGTCGCCGTATTCACGCGTGACTTCCAACTCTGTCAGTTCGTTGGAACGCAGCAATTCCGCGAGCGCCTGAATGAAGGCGACATCCGCGTCCTGACTCTTGGTGGTCATCTGGCACCTTGCCTCTCTATGGTAGAAAACTGTTCTCGTGTAGCCGATGGCTGTCCGGGTTTAAAGAGACGTTGCGCCATTTGGTTCGAAGGAGCGTCTCCATGCTGCCCATTTCCGCGCCGGGCTGCCGAAATCGCGGGCGATCCTTGACTTGCATGGGACCTCTCGGAAATTTACCATTTGATAAAAAATAGGACCTGTGCCACCGTGACGTGAAAGAAAATGTCTCCAGCAGGGGTTTGCACGATGCAAAACAGCCAGAGGACGCCAGGGGTCGTGGCCGGACGGCTCGACCAGGCAACCTACAACAGCAATTTCGACGATCTTCACCCGCCGCTGAATGCGCACGAGGCGGCGGTTGCGGCAGATCGCTGCTACTTCTGTCATGATGCGCCATGTACCACGGCCTGCCCGACAGACATCGATATTCCGATGTTCATTCGGCAGATTCAGACCGGAGATCCCGACAGTGCGGCGCGGACGATTCTCCAACAGAACATCCTTGGTGGCATGTGCGCGCGGGTCTGCCCGACCGAGACGCTGTGCGAAGAGGTCTGCGTGCGGGAGGTGGCCGAGGGCAAACCGGTCGAGATCGGCCAATTGCAGCGTTTCGCCACCGATCACCTGATGGTGCAAGGACTCCATCCCTTTGAGCGCGCCGATGTGACCGGCAAGCGGGTTGCCGTGGTTGGGGCCGGCCCGGCAGGCCTGTCCTGCGCGCACCGCCTGGCGATGAAAGGCCACGAAGTCGTGGTTTTTGATGCCCGCCAGAAGGCGGGCGGCCTGAACGAGTTCGGAATCGCGGCTTACAAGGCGGTGAACAACTTTGCCGAGGCTGAGGTGGACTGGTTGCTGAAGATCGGCGGGATCGAGATCCGGAACGGGGCGATGTTGGGTGACAATCTCCGCATGGAAGACCTGCAGTCGGAATACGACGCGGTGTTCCTTGCGGTTGGGCTGGCGGGCGTGAACGCCCTGCGCGCCGAAGGCGAAGAACACGCCCATGTCCGCGACGCGGTGGATTTCATCGCCGAACTGCGCCAGACGGAGGATCTGTCGACGCTTCCGGTGGGCCGTGACGTTGTGGTGATCGGCGGTGGCATGACCGCCGTGGACGCGGCCATTCAGAGCAAGCTGCTGGGAGCCGAGAACGTGACGATGGTCTATCGCCGCGGGCGCGACAGGCTGTCGGCCTCGACCTATGAACAGGACCTGGCCGCCGCCAAGGGCGTCAAGATCGTGCTCAACGCTCAACCTGTGGCCTTCAACAGTGAGGATGGGCAAGTCGTGGACTCGGTCACGTTTGCCTACACCGAGGAAACACCGCGTGGGCTGACGACCTCCGACGAGACCTTCACCGTCAAGGCCAATCAGGTGTTCAAGGCTATCGGTCAATCGCTGAAGGGGGTGCCCGGGGTGCTGGACACAGAGGGCGGCAAGATCGTGGTGGACACAGTCGGGCGCAGTTCGATCGATGGCGTCTGGGCTGGCGGCGATTGTGCCACCGGCGGCGATGACCTGACGGTGACGGCGGTCGCGGATGGACGCGATGCAGCTGAGGACATTCACGCGGTGCTGATGGGCACCGGCGCTGTGGCGGCGGAATAGGGGACGGTAAAGATGGCAAATCTCGCAAGCGACTTCGTCGGCATCAAGTCACCCAACCCGTTCTGGCTCGCCTCGGCACCGCCGACCGACAAGGAATACAACGTCCGCCGCGCCTTCGAGGCCGGATGGGGCGGTGTTGTCTGGAAGACACTGGGGTCCGAGGGCCCGCCGGTGGTCAACGTGAACGGCCCCCGGTATGGCGCGATCTGGGGCGCGGACCGGCGCCTGATCGGGCTGAACAACATCGAGTTGATTACCGACCGGCCGCTCCAGCAGAACCTGCGCGAGATCAAGGCGGTCAAGCGTGATTACCCGGACCGCGCGATGATCGTGTCGCTGATGGTGCCCTGCGAGGAGGAAGCCTGGAAGGCGATCCTGCCCGTTGTCGAGGAAACCGGCGCTGACGGGATTGAGCTGAACTTTGGCTGCCCCCATGGCATGGCAGAGCGCGGCATGGGCTCGGCGGTGGGGCAGGTGCCCGAATACATCGAAATGGTCACCCGCTGGTGCAAGCAGAACACCCGGATGCCGGTGATCGTCAAGCTGACTCCGAATATCACCAATATCGTCTATCCGGCGGCTGCGGCGAAGCGGGGCGGGGCTGACGCGGTCTCGTTGATCAACACGATCAACTCGATCACCTCGGTGAACCTCGACGCGATGTCACCAGAGCCGATGATCGACGGTAAAGGCACGCACGGCGGCTATTGCGGCCCGGCGGTGAAGCCGATCGCCTTGAACATGGTGGCCGAGATCGCCCGCGACCCGGAGACCTCCGGCATCCCGATCAGCGGCATCGGCGGGGTGACCACATGGCGCGACGCGGCAGAGTTTCTGGCGCTTGGCGCGGGCAATGTGCAGGTCTGCACCGCGGTCATGACCTATGGTTTCCGTATCGTCGAAGAGATGATCTCGGGGCTGTCCGGCTGGATGGATGAAAAGGGCTATACCTCTGTGGCGGATGTCACGGGCCGCGCCGTGCCCAACGTTACAGACTGGCAATTCCTGAACCTCAATCACATCACCAAGGCCGTGATCGACCAGGATGCCTGCATAAAGTGTGGCCGGTGCTTTGCCGCCTGCGAAGATACATCGCACCAGGCAATCCTGATGAAGGAAGGTCGGGTCTTCGAGGTGGACGACAGCGAGTGTGTGGCTTGCAACCTGTGCGTCAATGTCTGCCCGGTTGAGGGATGCATCACGATGAAGACCCTCGCGCCCGGGGACACCGACGAACGGACAGGCAAGACGGTATCGCCCGATTACGGCAATTGGACGTCCCATCCCAACAACCCGGCCCATGTCGAGGCGGCCGAATAGTCTGCCCACCGGACCAGGTTGGACACTCGTAAACAGGGTGGCGTTGTCAGGACAGAAGCCTGCCGGGATCTCTCGGCAGGCTTTTTTTGAGTTTTGCGGCAGGAACTTGCGTGGTCAGGCCATGCAACGCTGCGCGGGCGCGGGCTGTGATCGACCTTCGCGACCATCGGGGCCGGTCGCGCGATGCGGTGCGCTACCCAAACTGGAAATGGGTCAGCGCGATGTCGTCCAGGTCCGTTCCGGCAAAGGTAATGGTGTTCTTCCCGTCGTCGCCAAAGTCATAGACGACACCCGCCGCCGTCTTGTCGAGCGCTTGCCGGACCTGTTCGTGCGTTGTGGCCTCGCCCTTTGCCGCAATGATAATAACGTCGCCGTCGTATCCCTGCACCGTGTCCTTTCCAAAAAACTTTCCGTTGAAAATAAATGTGTCACGCCCGGCGCCCCCTTTGAGGGTGTCATTGCCGGCGCCGCCGTTCAAAGTGTCTCGTCCGTTGCCGCCGCGAAACACGTCGTTGCCACCACCGCCCTTGAACGTGTCGTTCCCATCGCCGCCACTGACAATATCGCGCCCCTTGGCGCCACCTTGCCCGCTGTCCTTGAAGGTGTCGTTTCCCTTGCCGAGGTCGACCGTATCCTTGCCCCTTCCACCGGCCACCCAGTCCTTCCCGTCGCCGCCAAAGATTCTATCGTTGCCGTCGCCGCCGTCGATTCGGTCGGCGCCGCCCTTGCCAACGAGTTTGTCGCCGCCGCCCCTGCCAAACATCGTGTCGTCAAAAACAGTCCCGTCGATCGTGTCCCGGCCCTGTGTACCCTTGATCTCGGGCGCTCCGTTGGGGTCTTCGACCCGACCGTACCAGACATGGTAGATGCGGCCGCCGAAGTCGCCGACCGACGGATCGTTGCCGACGCCGACGCCGATGGCATTCCACTCCACCGCGGCCCAGGATCCCGTGTTGACGATCACCGCGTCGTGACCGGACGAAGATTGCCAGGCGCCGAGCGCGGCGGCGACATCTACGGGGCCAGCGGTGCTCGTTTCGAACCCTTCGCTGGGATAGGAGGCGCCAATCCGGCCGGGCGCATCCCACATGACCTGTGGCGCGCGGTGGTCCGAGTAATAGGCCGCATCGCTCCAACTGTGCAGGTTGGCCCCGAGCGGCAGGTCGACGTCTGGTTCCCAGATGTTGTAGAGCGTGTCGGCGACATGCCGTCCGGCCGTTGTCGTCAATCCGAGTGAGAGCGGTATCGGGTCGAGGCCCTGATCGATCCGGTATTCCATGATCAGGTGATACAGATCCAGTTCCGACAAACTGAGCGCATCGTCCGGCTGCGATTTCGTCAAGGTGAAGGTCATGGCAGGTGTCCTGTTCCGGCTGGGGGTCCTGTGTGGGCTGGGTCCCGTCGAGATCCATCCGGTGCCGCGCGCACCGAGGCTTCATGTTAGCCCAGATCGACCGACCGGCCAAATGACCTGCCCTGGACGACCTGCCCGGCCGCTGCTTTTGGCCTGGGGATGCATCGACTGTTCCGGAATTTTGTCGCCGCGTCAGCCGGTTGGCGTCAACATCTTGGTGAACAGCGTGACCAGGTACCGTTCGGCTTCCGGAAAGGGGTCAGGCTCCGCTGCGCTCAGGAGCGTGCGGACCTGGATGTCGAAATCGGCGTAGTGTTGGGTCAGCGACCAGATGGAAAAGATCAGGTGGTGCGCATGAACGGGAGCGATACGCCCATCGGCGGCCCAGGCGCGAATGACGGCTGCCTTTTCATCGACCAGGGGCTTCAACTCGTCGGCAAGCACCCCGTGCAGACGCGGGCCGCCATGCAGGATCTCGTTTGCGAACAAACGGCTTTCGCGCGGCATGTCCTGGCTCATCTGCAATTTGCGCCGGACATAGATCAGGATCTCGTCAATCGGCTCTCCGGTGGCGTCGAGCTGCCGCAACGGGGCCAGCCAGGTGTCCAGCAACCCGGTCAGCAGGGCGGTGTGTATCGCCTCTTTGCTGGGGAAGTAATACAGCAGGTTGGGTTTCGACAGGCCGGCGGCCTGGGCAATCTGGTCCACCGTGGCACCGCGAAAGCCATTGGCCGAAAACACATCGAGGGCGGCCTCCAGAATGGCCTGGTTGTTGCGCTTCTGGATTCGCGTTTCGGGTTTGCGGGGAAGGGGAGATCGCGAATTCATGCTACGCTCAAATTTCCATCAACGGCCGGGATTTCCGGGGTCATTTCGGCCAAGGTGCATCATTTTCCGGCATTTGCTTGACTGACTCTTGCCTCGTGGTAGCGTGATCCTGACCATTTGGTCAAACATAACGCAAGCCGCTCCGAAAATTCAGGGGGCTGCCAGCAGGGGAACAACAATGGCGCTCGATCGCAAGTCCGCTCCGAACGACCTCAGCGCGTTCTGGATGCCATTCACGGCAAATCGTCAGTTCAAGAAAGCTCCGCGCATGTTCGTCAGCGCGGATGGCATGTTTTACAAGACAGACGATGGCCGCGAGGTGCTGGACGGCACAGCCGGGTTGTGGTGCTGCAATGCCGGGCACA
This sequence comes from uncultured Tropicimonas sp., assembly GCA_947495685.1. Classification (GTDB taxonomy): domain Bacteria; phylum Pseudomonadota; class Alphaproteobacteria; order Rhodobacterales; family Rhodobacteraceae; genus Tropicimonas. The sequence continues at coordinate 120,337 of CANLZY010000011.1, read as the reverse complement.
ACCGTTCGAAGATCGTCGAGGCGATCCAGACCCAGGCGGCCGAACTGGATTATGCGCCGGCCTTCCAGATGGGCCACCCCAAGGCGTTCGAACTGGCCAGCGCCCTGCGCGACATGGCGCCGGAGCCGTTCGAGCATGTGTTTTTTACCAACTCCGGCTCTGAATCCGTCGAAACGGCGCTGAAGATCGCGCTGGCCTATCACCGGGCGCGCGGCGAGGGCCAGCGGACGCGGTTGATCGGGCGCGAGCGCGGCTACCACGGGGTGAACTTCGGTGGCATCTCGGTGGGCGGGATCGTCAACAATCGCAAGTTCTTTGGCTCTTTGTTGACGGGCGTGGACCATCTGCCGGCGACCCACCTGCCGGAAAACGCCATGACCCGCGGACAGCCGGAGCATGGCGCATGGTTGGCCGAGGAACTGGAGAGCATCTGCACCCTGCACGGCCCCGAGACAATTGCGGCCGTGATCGTGGAGCCGATGGCCGGCTCGACCGGGGTGCTGTTGCCGCCAAAGGGGTACCTCGAAAAGCTGCGGGAGATCTGCACGAAGCACGGTATCCTGCTGATCTTTGACGAGGTCATCACCGGCTTTGGCCGGCTTGGGTCCAACTTTGCCGCCGAGCATTTCGGCGTGATGCCCGACCTGATTACCACCGCAAAGGGGTTGACCAACGGCGTGATCCCGATGGGTGCTGTGCTGGCTACGGCCGAAATCCACGACGCCTTCATGACCGGTCCGGAGCACATGATCGAGCTGTTCCACGGTTACACCTATTCAGGAAACCCGATCGCCTCCGCCGCCGGTCTGGCGACGCTTGAAACCTACCGCGAAGACGGCCTGTTCCAGCGGGCCGCCGATCTTGCGCCGTACTGGGAAGACGCTCTGCATTCGCTGGCGGACTGCCCGCATGTGATCGACATCCGCAATATGGGACTGATCGGCGCGATCGAGTTGTCGCCGATAGCCGGCGAGCCGACCAAGCGGGCCTTCACCGCTTTTCTGGAGGCCTACGACCAAGGCGTGATGATCCGCACGACCGGTGACATCATTGCCCTGAGCCCGCCATTGATCATCGAAAAGAGCCATATCGATCAGCTGTTCGGCACGCTGCGCACCGTCCTGACAGGGCTGGAATGAATGGCCGAAGCGATGTCTGAGCGAGTCAGGGACGGGCACGAAATGGTGCGGTTGATGTCGCCCAGCCTTGTGCCCGGCCGTTTCGCCTTTGTGACGGCGGCAAGTGACGCGGAGTGCGCTCGGCTGCTCCCGCACGCTCGCGGAATGTTCCGCGAAGCCGAAGGCACATCGCTGATTGTCGAGGCCGATGATATGTCGAGCGACGCCTTTCGTCAGATCACCCTTGATGTGCCGTCGGCGCTCGACGGAGTTGGCCTGACAGCGGCCGTCGCGGCGGAACTGGCCGGACAGAATATCCCGTGCAACGTTGTTGCCGCAAACCATCACGATCACGTCTTCGTTCCGGAACATCTGGCCGAGGCGGCGCTGAGCGCGCTGATCCGGCTCAGCCGGGACGCCGCGCGTGAGGAACCTGAGGAGTAAGTCATGGCCGCACCTGGTGAAAACCTGAAGATCAACGGGAGCCGTCTGTGGGACAGTCTCATGGAGATGGCCAAGATCGGCCCCGGCGTGGCGGGTGGCAACAACCGCCAGACGCTGACGGACGACGATGCAAAGGGTCGGGCGCTGTTCCAGTCCTGGTGTGAAGACGCCGGCATGACGATGGGCCTCGACACGATGGGCAACATGTTCGCCTATCGCGCTGGCACGGACCCGGACGCGCTGCCGGTCTATGCCGGTTCGCATCTGGACACGCAGCCCACCGGTGGAAAATATGATGGCGTGTTGGGCGTTCTGGGCGCGCTGGAAGCCGTGCGCTCGATGAACGACCTTGGGATCAAGACCAGGCACCCGATTGTCGTGGTCAACTGGACCAACGAGGAAGGCACCCGCTTTGCCCCTGCCATGCTGGCCTCCGGCGTCTTTGCCGGCAAGCACACGCAGGATTGGGCCTATGACCGGGAAGATGCCGAGGGCAAGCGGTTTGGCGACGAGTTGGTGCGGATCGGCTGGAAGGGCGACGAGGCGGTCGGTGACCGCAAGATGCACGCGCTGTTCGAGCTGCACATCGAGCAGGGGCCCATCCTGGAGGCCGAGGGCAAGGACATTGGCGTCGTCACCCATGGTCAGGGCCTGCGCTGGATCGAATGCACCGTGACCGGCAAGGAAAGCCACACCGGCTCGACCCCGATGCACATGCGCAAGAACGCCGGGCGCGGCTTGGCGCTGGTGACCGAGCTGGTCCACGAGATCGCGATGAAGAACCAGCCGAACGCCGTGGGCGCCATCGGCCATATCGACGTCTACCCGAACTCCCGCAATATCATCCCCGGAAAGGTCGTCTTCACCGTCGACATGCGCACCCACCTGCTGGACAAGCTGAACGCCATGGTCGAGGAGTTCCTCGCCCGTGCACCAAAGCTTTGCGAGGAAATCGGGGTGCAGTTCTCGGCCGAGATGGTGGGCCAGTTCGACCCGCCCGCCTTTGACACGGGCTGTGTGACGGCAGTGCGCAATGCCGCCGAGCGGTTGGGCTACAGCCACATGGATATCATCTCCGGCGCAGGTCACGACGCCTGCTGGATCAACGATGTCGCCCCGACCTCAATGATCATGTGCCCCTGCGTGGACGGGCTGTCCCACAACGAGGCCGAGGATATCAGCCCCGAATGGGCCGAAGCCGGGACCAACGTGCTGTTTCACGCGGTGCTGGAAGCGGCGGAGATCGTGGAGTGACGCCTTCGGTTCGCTGGACCCTGGTGGCCGTGTTCGCGGCGCTGACGGCCGGCCTTCTTGGCTATACCGTGCAGAAACTCCGCGAGGAGGCCAGGTTCCTCCGGGGGGAGGTCGACTTCTATCGCCTGGAGGCCGCAAGCCTGCAGCGGGACACCGAGACTTTCTATTTCGAGGTGACAAGCGACGCCCTTGTGGCCCGGGTCGACGCGATGGTGGCCATGCCCGACCTGACGGATCGCCTTCGGGCGGCCAAAAGCATGGTCGATGACCTGACGGGCCTGCTGGTGAGGTTCCCGGACGGCGGCGACGTGCGAGGAAGAATCCTTGCCGTTGCAGAAGCCGACAACCTTCAAGCCCGCCAGGGGTTCGCCGAAGATTTCGTGGCGTTTACGCGAGAGATTGCAGGCCTTGGGGATGCCCTCGTGGAAGAGGCCATAATTATCGAGCAACAATCCGCCCAGACCGTCTCAATCCTTGTGACCGCCGTCAGCGGGATCATGTCAGGGTTCATGACCGTCGTTCTGTACTTTCAACGCAGTGGTCGGCGGGTGCTGGAAGACGAAATGCTGGCTCTGGAAGTCGAGAAGATGCGGATCGAAGTTGGCCGGATGCGCGGATCTGGGGGGGACGTTCCGGAACGGAGCGAAGGATGATATTTCGAAGTGAAACCTCGGTCGAAGACGCCAGGCGTTGGAAATTCTCCATCGTCGATACCGCAACGCGCCGATGATGGGCCCGAACAAGAAGGGAAAATGAAATGAGCAAAGTCATCAGGAACGGAACTATCGTGACTGCCGACCTGACCTACAAGGCGGATGTGCTGGTGGACGGTGGCAAGATCGTCGCCATTGGCGAGGGGCTGGTGGGCGACGAGGTGCTGGACGCGACCGGGTGCTACGTGATGCCGGGCGGGATCGATCCGCACACGCACCTCGAGATGCCCTTCATGGGCACCTATTCTAGCGACGATTTCGAGAGTGGCACCCGTGCGGCGTTGGCGGGCGGCACCACAATGGTAGTGGATTTCGCGCTGCCAAGCCCGGGCGAGAGCCTGCTGGATGCACTCAAGCGGTGGGACAACAAGTCCACCCGCGCGAATTGCGACTATTCCTTCCACATGGCGGTGACCTGGTGGGGCGAGCAGGTGTTTGACGACATGAAGGAGGTCGTGGACCGCGGCATCAACACGTTCAAGCATTTCATGGCCTACAAGGGCGCGTTGATGGTGAACGACGACGAGTTGTACGCTTCGTTCCAGCGCTGCGCCGAACTGGGCGCGACACCGATGGTGCATGCCGAGAACGGCGATGTCGTGGCCGAACTGTCCGCCAAACTGTTGGCCGCAGGCAACAACGGCCCCGAGGCGCACGCCTATTCCCGACCGCCGCAGGTCGAGGGCGAGGCGACGAACCGCGCGATCATGATCGCCGACATGGCCGGTGCGCCGTTGTACGTGGTTCATACATCCTGCGAGGACAGCCACGAGGCGATCCGACGGGCGCGGATGAATGGCAAGCGCGTCTGGGGCGAACCGCTGATCCAGCATCTGACGCTGGACGAAAGCGAGTATTTCGACAAGGACTGGGATCACGCCGCACGCCGGGTGATGAGCCCGCCGTTCCGCAACAAGAAACATCAGGACAGCCTCTGGGCTGGGCTGCAATCGGGGTCTCTGTCGGTTGTGGCGACGGATCACTGCGCCTTTTCCACCGAGCAGAAGCGTTTCGGCGTCGGCGATTTCACCAAGATCCCCAACGGGACCGGTGGGCTTGAAGACCGGATGCCGATGCTCTGGACACATGGGGTGGCAACAGGGCGGTTGACCCCGAACGAGTTCGTGGCGGTGACCTCGACGAACATCGCGAAGATCCTGAATTGTTACCCTAAAAAGGGCGCCATACTGATTGGATCGGATGCGGACATCGTTGTCTGGGATCCCGAGAAGGCCAAGACGATCACAGCCGGAAGTCAGCAATCTTCTATCGATTACAATGTGTTCGAAGGTAAGCAGGTCAAGGGCCTGCCGCGCTATACGCTGACCCGTGGCCAGGTTGCGATCGTCGACGGCGAGGTCAGGACTCAGGAAGGCCAGGGCGAGTTTGTTGCGCGCGCGCCCAACGGGGCCGTGAACACGGCGTTGTCGAGTTGGAAGGAACTGACCGCGCCGCGACCGGTCGAACGCACCGGCATTCCGGCAAGTGGGGTGTGATGGCGCTGGCAAAGGAATTGGAACAGATCGAAACCGTGGCGCAGGAGCCTGTCATCGTTGCCGAAAAGCTGGATCTTACGTTCCAGACCAACGACGGTGCGGTTCAGGCGTTGCGGGACGTCAACCTGACCATCAACAAGGGTGACTTCGTCAGCTTCATCGGCCCGTCGGGGTGTGGAAAGACGACATTCCTGCGGGTGGTGGCGGCACTTGAACAGCCGACGGGAGGCGTGATCTCGGTCAACGGGATGTCGCCCGAGCAAGCGCGACAGGCACGGGCCTATGGGTATGTGTTTCAGGCCGCAGGGCTGTATCCTTGGCGTACCATCGCCAAGAACATCAAGCTGCCGCTCGAAATCATGGGGTTTTCCAAGGCCGATCAGGACGAGCATGTCGAGAGAGTGCTCAAGCTTGTCGACCTGGAGGGGTTTGCCAACAAGTATCCCTGGCAATTGTCCGGGGGCATGCAGCAGCGGGCCTCGATTGCGCGTGCATTGGCGTTCGACGCTGAAATCCTGCTTATGGATGAACCTTTCGGGGCGCTGGACGAGATCGTCCGGGACCATCTGAACGAGCAGCTTCTGGAGCTTTGGAACCGAACCGGCAAAACGATCGGCTTCGTCACCCACTCGATTCCGGAAGCGGTCTATCTGAGCACCAAGATCGTGGTGATGTCGCCACGGCCCGGTCGCATCACTGACGTGATCGAAAGCCCCCTGCCGCAAGAGCGGCCGCTGGATATTCGCGATACGCCGGAATTCCTCACCGTCGCGCATCGCGTGCGCGAAGGTTTGCGGGCGGGGCACGCATATGACGATTGAGATGGCCCATGAGTGATGTGAGCTTGCCCGCGCGATCCGCGGGCGCAAGCGCCGTGGTCAAGGCGACCTTTGAGGCCATATTCCCGGTGGTGGTGGTGGTCGCCGTCATTGTCGGGCTGTGGTACGCGGCCTGTGTTCCGATGAACATCAAGGCGTCCCTGACCCAGGCCGAACGGGAGGGGGCGGTCATCGTGCCCCCCGAGGCAAAGGTGCGTCGGGACATGAGCCCCATCGGCCTTGCCTTGGCGAATCCGGAGCATACGGGCACGACCTTCAGCCAGGAGCGGCCACTGCTTCCGGCGCCGCATCAGGTGGCGCGGGAATTGTGGAACACGACCGGGGATATGGTCCTGCAGGGCAAGGGTTTTTCCAAGCGGAGCCTGCTGTACCATGCCTGGATAACCTTGTCGGCGACGTTGTTGGGGTTTGCCATCGGCACGGTTGCGGGCATCCTGCTGGCCGTGGGGATCGTGCATAGCCGGGTCATGAACATGTCTGTCATGCCCTGGGCGATCGCCAGCCAGACCATTCCGATCCTGGCGATTGCGCCAATGATCATCGTGGTGCTGAATTCGATCGGGATCACCGGGTTGCTGCCAAAGGCGTTGATCTCCGCGTATCTCAGCTTCTTTCCCGTTGTCGTCGGGATGGTGAAGGGGCTGCGAAGCCCGGACGCCATGCAGCTTGACCTTCTCAGGACCTACTATGCGAGCAAGTCCGAAACCTTCTGGAAGCTGCGCCTTCCGTCGTCGATGCCGTATTTCTTTACCTCGATGAAGATCGCGATGGCGGCATCGCTTGTGGGTGCCATCGTCGGCGAACTGCCGACCGGTGCGGTGCGTGGCCTTGGTGCCCGGTTGTTGGCGGGCAGCTATTATGGGCAGACGGTTCAGATCTGGGCGGCATTGTTCGCGGCGGCCATTCTCGCTGCGGCGCTGGTGGGGATCATTGGGATCCTCCAGCGGCGCACGCTGAAGAAGTTGGGGATGGCGCATTGAGGTATTGCAGACAGCCTGCGGCCATTGCGGCCATTGCGGCCGTTCTTGGGGGCCAGGGCCTCCGGCGGGGGCATTGGCTCCAGGAAGAAACGGCTTGCCCGGAGGATCGTCGATGAACTGGTTGATCGGATGCGCTGCCTTCCTGCTGGGGGCCTCCTACGTCAACGTGCAGATGGCAAACGGGGAAGGGCGCGATCAGGCGATCACGCGGTTTCTCGTTCCAACGCTGTTCGGAATATCCTTGCTGATGCTCTGGGAAGGGGTGGTGCGTGGGTTGGACGTGCCCGGCGTCATTCTGCCAGCCCCCAGCACGATCTGGGAAACCTTCAAGGCCAGCACCGGAATCCTGTGGCAGGATTTTGTGCAGACCTTCGTGAAGGGGGCGTTGTCGGGCTACCTGATGGGGGCGCTGGCGGCCTTTGCCGTGGCCCTGTTGGTGGACCGAAGTGATTTCCTGCGCCGGGGCATCTTGCCGGTGGGGAATTTCATGGCGGCTCTGCCAATCATCGGGATCGCGCCGATCCTGGTCATGTGGTTCGGCTTTGACTGGCAGTCCAAGGCGGCGGTCGTCGTGGTCATGGTCTTCTTTCCGATCCTGGTGAACACGGTCGAGGGATTGCGGGCCACCGACCGGATGCAACGGGACCTGATGCACACCTATGCGGCATCCTATTGGCAATCGCTGTTCAAGCTGCGCCTGCCGGCGGCCATGCCCTTCGTCTTCAACGGGCTCAAGGTTGCCACGACGCTGGCGTTGATCGGCGCGATTGTTGCGGAGTTCTTCGGCTCGCCCATTCGGGGCATGGGCTTTCGGATCTCGACCGAGGTCGGTCGGCTTGCGCTCGACATGGTCTGGGCGGAAATTCTGGTCGCGGCCATTGCAGGCTCGGCCTTCTACGGTATCGTTGCGATGCTCGAAAGTATTGTGACCTTCTGGCATCCGTCGCAACGACGGCGGCGCTGACACCAAACCCAACAGAACCAAAAGAAAATCCAACTCGGAGGTACTATCCAAATGAAGAACGTATTGATTGGCGCCGCCTCGGCACTTGCTCTGGCCACGGCTGCGCAGGCTGCCGACGATGTGACGCTGCAACTCAAGTGGGTCACGCAGGCGCAGTTCGCAGGCTACTACGTGGCCGAAGCCCAGGGTTTCTACGACGAAGAGGATCTGAACGTCACCATCAAGCCCGGTGGCCCGGATATCGCGCCCGCGCAGGTGATTGCCGGTGGTGGTGCCGATGTCGTGCTGGACTGGATGCCCTCCGCACTGGCAAGCCGTGAAAAAGGCCTGCCCATCGTCAATATCGCCCAGCCATTCAAGTCGTCCGGGATGATGCTGACGTGCTGGAAGGACACCGGTATCGAAAAGCCCGAAGACCTGAAGGGCAAGACCATCGGTGTCTGGTTCTTTGGCAACGAATACCCGTTCCTGAGCTGGATGTCCTCGCTCGGGATCGCCACTGACGGCAGCGAAGGCGGTGTGACCGTGCTCAAGCAGGGCTTCAACGTCGATCCGCTGATCCAGCGTCAGGCCGACTGCATCAGCACCATGACCTACAACGAGTACTGGCAGGTGATCGATGCAGGCGTGACACCGGAGGAGCTGATCACGTTCAAGTACGAAGAGCAGGGCGTGGCGACCCTTGAGGACGGCATTTATGTGATGGAGGAGAAACTCGCCGACCCGGCCTTCGAGGACAAGATGGTGCGCTTTGTGCGGGCATCCATGAAGGGCTGGAAATGGGCAGAGGAAAACCCTGACGACGCGGCGATGATCGTGCTCGACAATGACGAAACCGGTGCGCAGACCGAAGGCCACCAGAAACGCATGATGGGTGAAATCGCCAAGCTGACGTCCGGATCGAACGGCGCGTTGGACGAGGCGGACTACAAGCGGACCGTCGCGACGCTGCTGGGCGGTGGCTCCGATCCGGTCATCACCATGGAGCCGGAGGGCGCCTGGACCCATGTCGTCACCGACAAGGCGCTGAACTGAGCCCGGTGATCTCGTGAAGCAGCGCTGCGCCGCCCCTTCGGGGGCGGCGTTTTCGTGTCTGCCGCTCGTGTTGGCGAGGGCTTCAGGTCGCTTTCCGTATGGTCAAAGGGAACCACGAACAAAAATGTCTCATTTTGCATCTTGATCGTTTGGCCATTCGGACGTCTGGAACGTCACAAACGGGAACGCCGAGTGAAATCCTGGAAACTTCCAACGCCAATACCGCCACAGCAAGCGGCGGATGATCTGACCTTGCAACCGAAGTGGTTGCCACAGGCACAGTTCGCCGAATGCTGCGTTGCCTGGACAAAGGGGTTTCCATGCAGCCGAAAACCCGAACACCGACATCCTGCCCGGCCGGCCAGACCTGTCGCTTGCCGCCGGCAATGTCGACGTGACGTTAGAATGGCCGGCGAGCCGCGAACAGGGGCTTCCCGTACTTCTTGTCGTTTGGCCACTCAAGCGGTCGGGCATGATGCTCACCTGACGCCGGGATTCAGACACCGAACAGCTTGCGCGACAAGACGCTGAGGGGCTGGTTCTACGGATATGAAGGGCCGCTTTCCAGCTGGGTGAAGACGCTTGGGCTTCCAATCGACGGGAGCGATGGCGGCGTCACGGTTGCTCAGTAGCGGGGCGATGTCGATCTGCTGGTCACGGGGCAGGCGGACTGCATCTCGACGATGACCTACAATAGATTCTTGGCAATGATCGGCGCCGGATTCACCGCTGAAGACTTGCTGACCTTTGGCTACTAGGATCATGGCGTGGCAACGTTGGAGGACGGAAGCTATCTCCACGAGATCAATGCCCTCAACCCGCAGTTTCAGCAGAAGGTGTCGCGCTTTGTGCGGGCGTTGATATCGGGCTGGGCCTATGCGGTCGACCATCGCGACGAGGCGGTCGACATCGCGATGTGGATGGCTTGATGAACCGCACGCATCAAAGGCGGATGCTGGACGAGGTCGTGGCGCTTGTCGAAGGGTTCACCGGGACGCTGAGTGAGGCGGTTTTTTGCCGGATTGTCGAGATCCTGCTCGGCGGTGGTTCGGATCCCGTGATTGCCGAGGTCCCGGATGGCGCCCGGACACATGCGATCACGGAGCTTGCAATGTCGTGCATTTCGGGGAGGCGCGCCGCTCGGTTACGGCGCGCCTGGCTGTCAGCTCTGGCGGTCGATGGCAGGGCGGTTCTCGGACATGCGTTGCCGCATGGCCTCCACCTCCGAGGCAAATCCGGCCCGCTCCTGCGGCACGGAGGCCTCTCGGCCCGAGTCCTCGCGTTGGGTTGCTTCCGGTTCCAAGGGTTGTTCCGTCTGCGAGGTCTCGCTCAACTGATCGACCTGTGTTGGCACACTGAAGGGTTCAACGTCAGCGCCATTCGAGGGAGGCGGCCTTTCAAGTTGTTCTTCCTGTTGGAGCACCTTTGCCTTCAGTTCGCGGTTCTCTTCCCGCAGTCGTTGGATCTCTGCTGTGACCTCCATCGGGATTTCCACGAATTCGGTCAGCGGTGCCACTGGTGCCCGAAGATAGTATTGACCGTCGGATGTCGGTGCCTCGCCCGGGGTCGTCGCAGCACTGCCGGTCGATGCGGTAGAGGGACGATCATTGGGATTGACCTCGGTTCGATCGATGCGGGATGGCGCGAGAACGGGGCGTACGGCGGCCGCCACCTGACCAGACGCTGCAGGCTCCGCCTGTCCTGTGCGAACCGCAGATGCCGCCGGAATCGTCTGTTGCGGCGCACCGGTGCCATTTTCCGCTGCGGGACTGGTTGGTCCACCGTTCCCTCGGCCGACGGAAGCTTGTGGACCGGCGAGCGCAAACGGAACCGGACCATTTCCGATGATAATCATTGTCGGGTTCCTATTCTCAGGAACCCCCACCCGATTGGATATTTGCACAGCACATCTGAACAAGAGGTTAAACCCGCTCGCAATCCTGTTTGAAAGAAATGCGACAAGCGGTTTTGGGAGGAGATCTGTGGGTGCGCAGAAGCTGTTGAATGTTCATCGACATTTACGCGCTTGGAGAGGCCGAAAACAGAAAACCGGACCCCGAAGGGTCCGGCAAATGGGATGACGGAAGGGTCTGCGCCGACCTGTCAAATGGCGAGGTATTCGGACCGCAGTTCGGCATTGTCGAGAACTTCGGATGCGGTCCCGTCGAAGACGATTCCGCCGGTGTCGAGGATCACCGCGCGATCCGCCAGCTCCAGCGCCCGCACGGCGTTCTGTTCCACGATCACGGTGGTGATGCCGAGTTCCTTGATGTGGATCAGGGTCTTTTCGATCTCGTCAACGATGACCGGAGCCAGCCCTTCGTAAGGTTCATCCAGAAGCAGGACCTTGATGTCGCGGGCAAGGGCCCGGGCAATGGCCAGCATCTGCTGTTCGCCGCCTGAAAGGGTCACGCCTTCCTGTTTGCGGCGTTCACCGAGGCGCGGGAAGAGGTCGTACAGGCGTTCGATGGACCAGCCGACAGGTTCGACGATCTGGGCCAGTTGCAGGTTTTCTTCCACGGTCAAACCCGGGATGATGCTGCGATCCTCTGGCACGAGGCCCAGTCCGGCGACGGCGGCCTGATGGCTCTTCATCGTGTGAAGGTGTTGGTGGTCGAGCCAGATCTCGCCGTGGGTGACCATCGGCTCGTCCATCCGCGCGATGGCGCGCAGGGTCGAGGTCTTGCCGGCACCGTTGCGCCCCAGAAGAGCCAGGATCTCGCCTTCGTGGACGTTGAAGGAAATGCCCTGCACGATGTAGCTTTCGCCGTAGTAGGCATGCAGGTCATAGATCGACAGAAACGCCGGGGCGGTGGCCGCCATGTTGGCATTCTTGGAAAAGTCGGGTTTGACGTTCATTTCTGCGCTCCCTTGAGACGGCGCGGCACGATGCGGCCGGGGTGCCGGTGGCTCTTGGAGGAGCCTCCGGCAGGCGTATTTTCACCAAGAAGGATGGAAGGGGTCACGCGGCCTCTCCGAGGTAGGCTTCGCGAACCTTGGGGTTGCCGCGGATATTTTCCGGGCTGTCTTCGACCAGCGGTGTCCCTTGTGCGAGGACGGTGATCCGGTCGGCCAGAGAGAACACCACGTGCATGTCGTGCTCGATGATGGCGATGGTGATGTCGCGCGTCGACTTGATCTCCTTGAGAAGGTCGATCGTGTTGTTGGTGTCGGCGCGCGCCATGCCGGCAGTGGGTTCGTCCAGCAGCAACAGGCGCGGCTTCTGGCTCAGGCACATGGCCATTTCCAGCCGCCGCTTGTCACCGCGGGACAGGGAAGCGGCGTGCATGTGCCGCTTGTCCTGCATGTTGACGTCGACCAACATCTGTTCTGCCTGAAGGCAGATGTCCTGCTCCTGAACCACGCTTTCGAAGGCGTGCATCCGGAATGACCCGTCGCGCTTGGCGAAGCAAGGGATGACCATGTTCTCGAACACGGTCAGGTCGCCAAAGATCTCGGGCGTCTGGAACACCCGTGAAATGCCCATCTGGTTGATTTCGTAGGGCGTGCGCCCCAGCACCGACTGACCGTCGAACATGACGGATCCGGTGTCTGGGATGAGTTTTCCGACAAGACAGTTCAACAGCGTGGACTTGCCGGCACCGTTGGGCCCGATGATCGCGTGGACGGTGTTTTCGGCCACGGAGAGGTTCACGTCGCCCAGGGCCTGCAGGCCGCCGAAGCGCTTGTTCACCCCTTTGACTTCAAGAATTCCCATGTCTGAGGTCTCCTTATTCCGCCACGTGCGGGGTTTCTTTGGGGTGATGCTCGGGATCGGACGGGGGCACAGCCGGCGCCTTTTCGCGCTTGAAGAGCTTTGCGATCCGCTGGCCACCCTCGACGAGGCCGCCGGGAAGGAACGTCACGACGAGCATGAACAGGATGCCGAGTGTGAGGTGCCAGCCCTTGCCGACGAAGGGGTGCACGATGAAGACCACCACATCTTCCAGACCATCGGGCATGAAGGCGAACCATTGGTGCAGCACGGTGTCGTTGATCTTGGAGAAGATGTTCTCGAAGTACTTGATGAAGCCCGCGCCCAGGACCGGCCCAATCAGGGTGCCGGCACCGCCGAGGATGGTCATCAGGACGACTTCGCCCGAAGCGGTCCACTGCATGCGCTCGGCACCTGCCAGTGGGTCCATGGAGGCCATCAGGCCACCGGCGAGGCCGGCGTAGATACCCGAGATGACGAAGGCCGCAAGCGTGTAGGGCTTGGGGTTGATGCCGGTGTAGTTGAGGCGCTGCTGGTTCGACTTCACCGCGCGCAGCATCAGCCCGAAGGGCGAGCGGAAGATGCGCATGGAGACGTAGAAAGCAACGATCATGATGATCGCGCAGAGGTAATATCCGGCATTGAACTGGAAGTTCCAACCGCCCACCGCGAGATCATAAGTCGACCGCATTTCGAGGCCGAAGAAGTTGGTTACCGGGATGGAGCCGCTCTCCGTCACGCTCTGGCCGAGGTAGCGCTTGTCGCTGAGGGTCAACTGCAGGCCGGTTTCGCCATTGGTGATCGGCGTCAAAACCGAATAGGCGAGGTTGAACGACATCTGCGCAAAGGCCAGCGTGAGGATCGAGAAGTAGATCCCGGAACGGCGCAGAGATACGTAGCCGATGAGCACCGAGAACAGGCCCGCCACGATCATCGACAGCAGGATCGCCGGGACGACGTTCATGCTGAGCAACTTGAACATCCAGACGGCGGAATAGGACCCGACGCCGAGGAAGGCCGCATGACCAAACGAAAGGTAGCCGGTGAGGCCGAACAGGATGTTGAAACCGATGGCAAAGATCCCGAAGATGACGAAACGTTGCATCAGGTCCGGATATCCGGCGTTGAACTGCGCCATCGCGGAGCCGGTGGGGAAGGGGTTCAGGATGAATGGCGCGCAAAGCGCCAGCACGATCACCACCAACAGGATGGTCATGTCTTTTTTGCTGATACCGAGCATTGATTAGTCCTCCATCACGCCCTTGCGGCCCATAAGTCCGCGAGGACGTGTGAGCAGAATGATGATCGCGACGACGTAGATGATGATCTGGTCGATGCCTGGGATGATATCCTTGATCCAGTTCATCGAGGCGAAGCTTTCGAGAATGCCGAGCATGAAGCCCGCCAGAACGGCGCCGGGCAATGAGCCCATGCCGCCGACAACCACCACGACGAAGGACAGCACGAGGAAGTCCATGCCCATGTGGTAGTTGGGCGAGTTGATCGGGGCGTACATCACGCCTGCGATGCCGGCGACAGCAGCCGCGAGGCCGAACATGAAGGTGAACCGTTTGTCGATGTTGATGCCCAGCAGGCCCACCGTCTCGCGGTCGGCCATCCCGGCCCGCACCACCATGCCGAAGGTGGTGAACTGCAGGAAGGCAAACACGCCGCCGATGATGATCGTCGAGAACAGGAAATACACCATCCGCCAGTAGGGATAGATGATCACGTTCGGATCATAGCCAAGCAGGACGCCGAAATCGAAGCTGCCCTTGAACACATCGGGTGCCGGGGTCGGGATCGGGTTGGCGCCAAAGAAATACTTGATGAGTTCCTGCAGCACGATTGCGAGGCCGAAGGTCACAAGGATCTGGTCGGCGTGAGGACGCTTGTAGAAGTGCTTGATCAGGCCGCGTTCCATGATGAAACCGATTGTGATCATCACCGGAATGGCAAACAGGATCGACAGTGGAACCGCCCAGTCGATGATGGCGCCACCCGTTTCGGGACCGAACCACGATTCAACGTAAGGCGTCTTGACCTTCAACGGGTTGCCGAGGAAGTCCACCTTCGTTTCGTCGATGGTTTCGAACGAGAGTGTCAGAATGCGGCTCAGTGTAACCGCGCAGAAGGCACCGAGCATGAACAACGCGCCATGCGCGAAGTTCACCACGCCCAGCGTGCCGAAAATGAGTGTGAGCCCAAGTGCAATCAGCGCATAGGCTGAGCCCTTGTCGAGCCCGTTCAGGATTTGAAGGAGGACCGCGTCCATTTTTTTCCCCACCTGTCATGAGTGTCAGGGGCGCCGGCGGGGAAACAGCCCCCGGGCGTTACGTATACCGGCCGCGCAGGATGCGCGGCCGGCCGTGTCTGAAGATATTGATCAGGCGCCGTTGTTGCACTGACCCAGCGAACCACCGGCAAACATCGGGTGGTCGATCGGGTAGGTGACCTGAGCGGCGGGCGTGACTTCCACGACTTCCAGAAGGTCGAACTCGGAAGTCGGGTTTTCTTTCCCGCGCACAACGAGAACGTCCTTGAAGCACTGGTGGTCTTCGGCGCGATAGAGCGTCTTGCCGTTGCCCATGCCGTCGAACTCGAAGCCTTCGAGCGCAGCAGCCACATCGCAAGGAGCGAAGGAGCCGGCGCGGGACACGGCGTCCGCATAGAGCAGGGTTTGCACGTAGCAGGTGTGCGCAGCCTGGCTCGGCGGGAAGCCGTACTTGGTGCCGAAGGACTTCACGAAGGCCTTGGAGCCCTCATCGGTCAGCGACCAGTGCCAGTTGGTGGAGCCGAAGATGCCCTTGACGTTCTCGCCGGCACCCTTGGCCATCAGGCGCGAGTAGAGCGGCACGACGATCTCGAAGTTCTTGCCGTTGACCTGCTTTTCACGCAGGCCGAACTGAACGGCGTTAGTCAGCGAGTTGACCATGTTTCCGCCGTAGTGGTTCAGGACCAGAACGTCGGCGCCGGAGTTCAGAACCGGAGCGATGTAGGACGAGAAGTCGGTGGAGGCCAGCGGAGTCTTGACCGTGTTCACGGTCTCCCAGCCGAGTGCCTCGGTGGCGGCGACGATCGACTCTTCCTGGGTCCAGCCCCAGGTGTAGTCGGCGGTCAGGTGATAGGCCTTGCGGTCCGCACCGTACATCTTGGCCAGCACCGGTGCCAAGGCGGCACCCGACATGTAGGCGTTGAAGAAGTGGCGGAAGCCGTTGGCCTTCTTGTCCTTGCCCGTGGTGTCGTTGGAGTGGGTCAGACCAGCCATGAAGATGACGCCGGCTTCCTGGCAGAGACCCTGCACAGCGATGGCAACGCCCGAAGACGAGCCGCCGGTGATCATGATGGCGCCGTCTTTTTCGATCATCGACTTGGCCGATGCGCGGGCAGCGTCAGACTTGGTCTGGGTGTCGCCGGTGACGAACTCGACCTTCTTGCCGAGGATGCCGGTGCCGTCCAGAACCTTCGAGGAGAAGGTGTTCAACATGCCGCCGTCGCCGCCACCGTTCAGATGCTCGACAGCAAGCTCGTAGGCGCGCAGTTCGTCAGCACCTTCGTCGGCATAGGCACCGGTCTGGGGCACGTTGAAACCGAGGGTGACGGTGCCGCCCATCGGGTTGTTGGTTACTGCGTAGGCCGAGGATGTGAAGATGGTCGGCAGGGCAAGGCCTGCACCTGCGGCTGCGCCGGTCTTGAGTACCCCCCGGCGCGTCACGTTGAATTTCGACATGTAGTCCTCCCAATGTTTTTCTTGCGCACACCGTCCTCCTGGCACGCGCCGCCCGTTTTGTGGGCAGTCACAGTATCAGGCTCAATTGGCAAATCTGGCAACAACTCCTTTCAAAAGAACGATTTTTTTGTAAAGACTTACACAGGTGATCGGTATATCTTGTAAAGTACTTCTCACCGCAGTGCAGAAAGCCCTTGGGAAGACGGGAAAAAGTTAATGCCGAGAACCTCGCTCACAGGCAGTCGGATCCGGGAGCGCCGGACAATGCTGGGACGAAAACAGGCCGATCTGGCCCGGTCGGTGGGTATTTCTCCGTCGTATCTGAACCTGATCGAGCACAATCGGCGAAGAATCGGCGGCAAATTGATTAATGATATTGCGCGAGAGCTGGGTGTGGAGCCGGCTGCGCTGACCGAAGGCGCCGAGGCAGCCCTGCTGGATACCCTGCGCGAAGCGGCGGCGGATCACGTGCGTGCCGCCGAGGAATTGCCGCGTCTGGAGGAGTTCGTCGGGCGGTTTCCGGGTTGGGCCAACCTGATTTCCGATACCCGCCGCAGGGCGATGGAGCTGGAGCATTCGGTCGAGGTCCTGTCTGACCGGATGACCCATGATCCATTTCTGTCCGCCTCGCTGCACGAGGTCATTTCGACCGTAACGGCGATCCGGTCGACGGCGACCATTCTTGCCGAGACCCGGGACATCGACCCCGAATGGCGGGAACGGTTCCATCGGAACATGGCCGAAGACAGCGACCGGTTGGCGGAAAGTGCGGAGGCGCTGGTTCGCTATCTGGACGAGGCCAGCTCGACCGAATTCGCCGGATCCACCCCGCAGGAAGAACTGGACGGGTGGTTGCGCGGGCAAGGGTTCCACGTGGCCGAACTGGAGCGCCCCCTGTTGCTGGAACCGGAGATGATCCTGAAAGGGGCGACCGGCCTCCGGAGCGCGGCGGCAAAGTCGCTGGCACGCTCCTACCTTGAACGCTACCGCAAGGATGCGGAACACATGCCGCTGAGCCGGTTTCACGAGGAGGCCGATCTGTGCGGCTTTGATCCTGCGGCGTTGGCGATGAAATTCGGTGTCGACCTTGCCGCGGTGTTCCGGCGTCTGGCCACGCTACCGGTCGAGCGCGTTGGAGCCGAGATTGGTCTTGTGGCCTGCGACGGATCCGGCACATTGACCTTTCGCAAGCCGGTCGACGGGTTTCCGCTGCCACGGTATTCGGCGGCCTGTCCGCTGTGGCCACTCTACCTGTCGCTGTCGCGCCCGATGGCGCCGGTGCGCCGGCGAGTCGAAATGGGGGGGCGCAACCCGCGAACGTTTGTCGCCTACGCGATCTGCCAGCCTTCTCACCCGGCCGGCTTTGACGGGCCGCAGGTGCTGGAGGCAGCGATGCTGATCCTGCCAGAGGAACTGGCCACCCCGTTGCCGTCGGATTCGCGTGTCGATGTAGGGACATCGTGCCGGATCTGTCCACGGTCGGCCTGTGCCGCGCGCCGCGAACCGTCGATCATGGCAGAGGCATTTTGACAGTCAGGTCCGAACGGGCAATAGTGGCGAAAGAAGCGGGGGCAACGTAAGAACTGCCTGCTTTTGGGGGGATGCTGAATGGGCAAGCGCGTATTGCTGGTGGAGGACGAGCCGAACATCATCGAGGCCATTCGATTTATTCTGGCGCGGGACGGCTGGACAGTCGAAACGCATTCGGATGGAGCGACGGCGATGGATATCCTGACGGCGTCGCCGCCCGATGTTCTGGTTCTGGATGTGATGCTGCCAGGGAAATCTGGTTTTGACATATTGCGAGACCTGCGGGCCCATCCGGCCACCGGCAGTTTGCCGGTCCTGATGCTGACAGCCAAGGGGCAGGGACGGGATCGCGAGCTTGCCGAGAGGTATGGCGCGACGCGTTTCATGACCAAGCCCTTCGCGAACGCGGAAGTGCTGGAGACTGTGAATTCGCTCCATGTCGGCGCGCCGGGGACCGTGTGAGCAGAGGGTCCGAACCCGGTCGGAGTCCGGCTGTCAGCCGGCGACGACCGGACGACTCGTGGGATGACTGGGACAGTCTGCGCTTCGAGGTGGACGATCGCAGCCGCGTTCCGTTGTTTGTCGATCGTGAGAACTATCGCCGTCGTCGCGTGATGGACGCGGCGCGGCTTCTTCCGGCGCTCGGCACGGCCTTGCTGTTGCTGCCGATCCTGTGGGCGAAAGACCACGGCACCGCGGCGGGCGCGGTCTACCTGTTCCTGATCTGGTTCGGCCTGATCCTGTGTGCGGCGCTGTTGTCGCGCAGGTTGTCAGAGCCCTTGCGCCACGTCGGCGTCAGCGCGGGGCCCGAGGCAACCGATGCCGGTCCCGACCGGGAGGCCTGACACGTGTCTTTCAACATGCTGGTCACCGTGGCGCTTGCCTATGTGGTGTTCCTGTTCCTGATTGCCGCCTACGCCGAGCAACGCACCCGCCGGGTCGGCGGCGGCTGGCTCCGGTCGCCCCTCGTCTACACCTTGTCGCTGTCGGTCTATTGCACCGCCTGGACCTTTTATGGCGCGGTTGGCTATGCCGCGCGGTCGGGGCTGGAATTCATCACGATCTACCTTGGACCGACGCTTGTCTTTACCGGTTGGTGGCTGCTGTTGCGCAAACTGGTCCGTGTAGGCCGATCGCAACGGATCACGTCCATCGCCGACATGATCTCGTCCCGCTATGGCAAGTCCAACGGGCTTGGCATTCTGGTCACGGTGTTGGCGGTTGTCGGAACGACGCCGTACATCGCGCTTCAGCTTCAATCCGTCACGCTGTCTTTTGGTGTCTTTGCCGAACCGGGTGGCGAGTTCTGGGCCCCGGCCGATCCGGCCTCGACCGGGCTGTGGGTGGCCGCCGGTCTGGCCGTCTTCACGATCCTGTTCGGTACCCGAAATCTGAACAGCCATGAGCGCCACCACGGCGTGGTCATGGCCATCGCGGTCGAAGCGGTCGTCAAGCTGGCGGCGCTGTTGGCGGTGGGGATCTTCGTGGTCTGGGGGTTGGCCGATGGTCCGGCCGACATCCTGGCGCGTATCGACGCCTCTCCGATTGCTGGTTGGGAGGTCGAGCCGACCCGGTGGGCGGGGCTGATCTTCACCTCCGCTGCTGCCATCCTCTGCCTGCCGCGAATGTTTCAGGTCATGGTGGTCGAAAACACGGATGAGGCGCACTTGGCCGCTGCGTCCTGGGCCTTTCCGCTGTACCTCTGCCTGATGAGCCTGTTTGTTGTCCCGATCGCCGTGGTCGGGCTGGAGCAGATGCCCCCCGGTGCCAACCCGGACCTGTTTGTCCTGACGCTGCCCTTGAAAGAGCATTGGGATGGCTTGGCGGTCTTTGCATTCCTTGGAGGATTTTCATCGGCGACATCCATGGTGATCGTGGCGGCCCTGGCGCTTGCGACCATGGTGTCCAACCACGTTGTCATGCCGCTGTACCTGTCGACCCGGCAGGAAAGTGCCGTCATGTCGGGGGACGTACGCAACGTGGTGCTGCGGGCGCGCCGGTTTTCCATCGCCGGGGTTCTGGCGCTCGGGTACCTGTATTACCGGTTTACCGGCGGGTCCGTTGCGCTGGCCTCCATCGGCCTGATTTCCTTTGTTGGCGTGTCGCAGGTTCTTCCGGCGTTGCTGGGCGGGCTGTTCTGGCGCGGCGGTACGCGGGCCGGCGCGGCGGCGGGTCTGATGGTCGGGTTCGCCGTCTGGTTGTACACCCTGTTCCTGCCCAGCTTCGGCTCCCTCGGACCGTTCAGTACCGAGATGCTGCAGAACGGACCGTTCGGCATTCACTGGCTGCGGCCGCGCGCCCTGTTCGGGATCGAAGACATGGATCCGCTGATCCATTCGGTTTTCTGGTCGATCCTGCTGAACACGATCGCCTATTGTGGCGTGTCCCTCGTCAGCTTTCCGACCCCGCTGGAGCGTTTGCAGGGCGCGCAGGTGGTGAATGTCTTTGAACACACCCTGGGCGCCCGCGGTTGGTCGCGAGGCAGTGCCGAGGCGGAAGACCTCCTGATGATGGCACAGCGGATCCTGGGCGCGACCGAGGCACAGGCGCTGTTCCAGACCGAAGCCGCAAGCCAGGGAAAGGCGGGATATCTGCCTGACACCACGCCAGAATTCCTTGATCTGTTGGAACGGGAGTTGTCCGGCAGCGTCGGTTCGGCGACGGCCCATGCGATGGTAGGACAGATCGCCGGGTCGTCCTCGGTGCTGGTCGAAGACCTGATCCGGGTGGCGGACGAGGCGCAGCAGATCCTCGAGTATTCCAACCAGCTTGAAAGCCAGTCCGAAGAACTGGAGCGCACGGCCCGGAAACTGCGGGATGCCAACCAGAAATTGACGGAACTGTCGATCCAGAAGGACGCATTCCTCAGCCAGATCAGCCACGAATTGCGTACGCCGATGACCTCGATCCGGGCGTTTTCCGAGATCCTGCGCGAGGGAGGGCTGACCGAAGCGGAGAGCAATCGGTATTCCGGGATCATCCATGACGAGGCGATCCGGCTGACGCGACTGCTTGACGACCTTCTGGACCTGTCGGTTCTGGAAAACGCCCAGGTCAGCCTCAGCCTGGGAACCGCCCGGCTGACCGACCTGATCGACCGCGCCATTTCAGCGAGCGGTGCCGTGACCGAACTGCGCTCGGACGGGGGCCTAGATATCCGGCGCGATCCGCCGTCTGAAACGCTGAACCTGGTCACCGATTCCGACCGCCTGACACAGGTTTTTATCAACCTGATCGGCAATGCACGCAAGTATTGCGATGCGCCGAAACCGGTTCTGACCATTCGTGTCAGTGCGCGGGACGGGCGGGCGGTGGTGGATTTCATCGACAACGGCTCGGGCATTCCGGCACGCAGTCAGGACATCATCTTCGAGAAGTTCTCGCGTCTGTCCGACCAGGCTGCAGCGGGTGGAGCAGGGCTTGGGCTTGCGATCTGTCGCGAGATCATGGCGCGCCTTGGCGGTAGTATCGAGTACCTGCCGGGGCAGGGCGGTGCGGCCTTCCGGGTGACGGTTCCGCTGGCCGCGGCGGAGGCTCCCGTCGTTTCCGCGTGAGCAAAGTGCTGTAAGTCGAGAGATCTGTTAACCGTTTCCCAATTTTGTTCTGGTCAACCTGAAACAGGATAACCTCCGTGCCATTAGGGTATGGTGAAGACGGGATGACACCAGAATGGCCGAAGCAACCGGGCAATCGGTTCTGAAGCGAAAGGTGGCTGCCGGGCGAAGCACCGCCCCGGGCGGCCGTCCGGTGTTGCCAGCAAAGGCCCTGTCCGCCTCGATCAGTCGGGCCGCGGATGCCTCGATGGGCTTGGAGGTGTCGGTGGATTCCTGCTCGGAGCGGATCGCGTCCCTGTCGGACCTGTTGGAGCTGTTGCCCGAACAGGGCCTGCTCGCTGTTCTCGAAGGGCCGGAGGACTGTCAGGGGATCATGGCCTTTGACGTGGCGTTCCTGTCTGGCGTGATCGAGAAACAGATGACCGGGGCGGTGTCAACGAGCCCGCCGGGAACTCGTCGGGTGACCCGGACCGATGCCGCACTCGCTGCCGACCTGATCGATCTTACCCTGCGGGAGTTCGAGACCAGCCTTGCCGGACGGGAAGAATCCCGTTGGGCGTCAGGCTTCGGATATGGCAGCCATGTTGAAGACCTGCGTCCTCTTGGCCTCCTGATGGAGGACGTGGACTACAGGATCTTTGGCCTTTCGGCAAACCTCGAAAGCGGACGCCGCAATGGTCAGGTCCTCCTTGCATTGCCGGCAATCGGTCGGGGCAAGGTGCGGATTGGTGAAGTCGTCGATACCCAGGCCGGTTCGGACCCCGCATGGAGCGCCGGTCTGACCTCGTTGGTCCTGAAGGGCGACGTGCGGCTGGAGGCGGTCCTGCATCGGATGCGGCTTCCGATTGCAGCCATAGAGGGGCTGAACGTCGGGGACGAGATCCCTATCCCGGCAAGCGCAATCGGGAAGGTCAGCTTTGCCGGCGCAGAACATATCCCGCTCGGCCAAGGGCGTCTCGGGCAAAGCCAGGGGTTTCGGGCCGTCCGTTTGGGGGACACCGGAAATCGTGCGGCTGCAACCGACGCAGATACTGACTCCTTGGACCTGTCAGCAGAGCGATCACCGGGTGGACCGCCCGGTCAGATGCCGCCCTCGGGTGGCAATGCCGGAGGCGATGCCCCCGGGCTTCCCGCGCTGCCGCCTCTCGGGGCAGAGGGCGATTTGGTGGATGTGCCGATGCCAATGATACAGCCGCTGGACCTCGATGCAGCTTTGGCCGGGCTCGACGACCTCTGATCAAAGTGTGCCCCGTGCCCGAGGACTTTTGATCGGCAACGTGCCGCTCTCGACGGTTGCTTGAAGGTTCGTCACACCGCAATGCTTGCGCGATGCTTGCTGGGGCGGGGGCTTCGATGAGGGATCAGGTCCAAGTCAGATGTCATGCTGTTCTTTGCACCTTGCAGTGCCCGACCGCCGCGTAACCTGTGCCTATGATCAGCTCAATCGACCTCGGAATGGGAGGCACGTCAAAGACTGCGAGCGAACGGAAACGCGCCTTCGATTGCGCTTTTTTCAACTGGCGCCGGGTCAGATCTGATCGGACATTGCTTCCAGTTGCGGACGCAGTGCCGCCAGCGGATACCCGGCGCGCATCGCTGCTTCCACCAAGTCCCCGACCGGAACCGAACTTGCGGCGCCGAACATCCAGACAATGGTGGAGCGAGTACCGGACGCGCAATAGGCCAGCGTGGGTCCCTTGGCTGATTGGATGGCATCGCGTTGCTGGCGAATGTCCTGCACGGTCATGTCTCGTTGTGCCAACGGGATCTGAACAAAGGTCAGGCCGGCGGCTTCGGCTGCTGCGCGGATGGCCGCGGCCCGCATGTC
Organism: uncultured Tropicimonas sp.; assembly: GCA_947495685.1. Lineage (GTDB taxonomy): Bacteria > Pseudomonadota > Alphaproteobacteria > Rhodobacterales > Rhodobacteraceae > Tropicimonas. Next base: position 97,137 of record CANLZY010000011.1, on the reverse strand, counting down.
CGCAACGACCTCTTCGTCCGGGCGGTTGCAGATGATCGTTTCATATCCAGCTGCAAGAATTGCCGGAATATCCTCGATCGTGATCTGAGGCGTGACAGCGTATTCGCTAGTGAGTGCGCGTATTTCCATGTGCGCACAATTGGCTGACCCGCGGCCGAGGTCAACCCACCTTTTTGTAGGGTTGATTTGCGTCAAGGACGAAATATCGCATGCCATGCAAAGCTGATGCGACCTGGAACCGACAAAAGGAGTACACCAATGGTTGAGGTTCTGGAGCGCAAGGCCGAGTTGGAGGCACGTTTGTCCGTGTTGACAGAGAAGTTGCGCGGCATTGATGCCGAGTTGGACAGCCATCAATCCCGCGATTGGGAGGAACTGGCCGTCGAGCGCGAGACGGATGAGGTTCTCGAAGGCGAGGGCCGTGCCGGTCAGGCCGAAATCGCGGCGATCCGGGCCGCGCTGGGCCGGATTGCGGCGGGGAGCTATGGCGAATGCGTGCGATGTGGGGATGACATCGCCGATGCACGGCTCGAAATTCTGCCCTACACACCGTTCTGTGCCCAATGTGCGCGAAGCTTGCATCCGTGACATGCCATCCGACTGGTGCAAGGCCGGGCGCGTAGCGGTCTTTTGCCAGACTTGTTCGGCCGGACGGACGCTTGTCTTCCTGTGAAACTGTCGCTTTGATGCCCGGGCGCCGGTGACGGTTGCGGTCTGTAACAGAGGGGCGGGAATGCACGATGGGGTGCAACAGGAGCGGGTCGGGCCGGTTGTCGTTCTGGTCGTCGATGTCCGGATTGGCATGGTGCCGTCGGCCCTGGCCTGTCAGGCATTGATCTCGGCGCTTGACGTCATTGACGTGGATCCGTCGGTGGCTGCGATCGTCCTTTTGGGCCGCTCGGAGGGCCAACCGGGGGAAGAACAGACGAGCGGCGATCCTGCCGCCATGATTTCCGATCTCTGCAAAAGATTTGAAACGATGACGCGCCCGGTTGTCCTCGGGCTGGATGGGGCATGCCTTGGGCCGGGGGCCGACATGGCGTTGGCGGCCCATTTTCGGCTGGCGACGACAGAAGCCCAGGTCGGTTGGCCCGGCGTGGCCCTGGAGGAGGTTCCGGCGGGCGGGGGAACGCAACGCCTGCCAAGGCTTGTCGGGCCCGGTCCTGCGGTCGAAATCCTGATCACGGGTCGATTGGTCGACGCGCAGCAAGCGGCCGACATCGGGTTGATCGATGGCGTGGTGCGCGGCGATCTGGTGCAGGCGACGGTGTCATTGGCTCGGCGCCTGGCGCAATCCGAAGCTGGCCCCCGGCCCACCGGCGCCAGCCTGGGCAGGCTGACCGATAGCTCAGGGTATCACAGCATGATGGAGCGGTTGCGGCGGCAATGCCCGTTCGAGCATTGCAGCGCGGCGGAGCGGATTGTTGAATGTGTCGAAGCGGCGATGGTGTTGCCGTTCGAGGTCGGCCTTGCCTTCGAGGCCGCGGCTGCGGACGACATGGCCCGCTCCGACCGCGCCCACGCCATTCGTCATCTGCGGGCGGCTGAGGCGGCGGCCTCGGCTTTGGACATGACGGAGCCGCCCCGGTTCAAGACCGTTGGCCTGCATGCCTGTGGGCGCGACGGTGCCGATTTGGCCTGCGCGTTGCTCGCGGGTGGCTGTTCGGTCGTGGTCAGCGACCAGACGGAACCTGGGTTGCAGGCAATGTTGTCCCGAATCGGCCAAACCTTGGCGACCGAGGGCGCGCGCGGAAGCCTGTCGGCGGAGGAACGGGCCACACGGCTCTCACGGCTTCGCGGCGGAACCACTCCGGCAAGTCTGTCGGGCTGTGACTTGGTCATTGCCGGTGCGCGGGATTGTCCCGTCTCCGACATCGCAGTGGCGCGGATTCTGCGGGCCTTGGGCCCGGAGGGCATTCTGGGCCGCGCCGGTCCGGTGCCGCCCACACAATCCCAGGTGGGCGGTGCCGACACCGCAGGGCGCGCTCTGCACCTTGCCTTTGCCAAGGCCGCGGCGGGTGGTGTGGTCGAGATCATTCCCGGGAGCGCTGCCCTCGCGCCGGTTGCGGGCCTGATGTCGCTTTTCACGCGCCTTGGTCGACAGCCCGTCACGACCTTGACCGGGACTGGTGAAGGCGTTGTCTGGAGCCTCGCCCGACGCCTGCATGATGCGGCGGACCAGCTTTTGGAGGATGGGGCGACACCGCGGCAGGTCGATCTGGCGCTTGAAGACGCCGGCTTCACGTTGGGCCCTTACCGCTGGCTGGACCGCGAGGGCCTGGCGGTGTTCTGGCAGGAGCGTCGATCTGCTGCGGATCGGCGCGACCCACGGCGGCGCTATGTCGTCATTGCCGATCGTCTGTGCGAATCCGGGCGACTTGGGCAGAGTGTCGGCAGAGGGTTCTATGATTATCCCGACTCCATCCCGGAGGGCGTGCCGTCTGCTGCGGTCGAGGGGATCGTTTCCGCCACCCGCATCGACGCAGGAATCAGCGCCCGCCCGATTGCCAACGAAGAAATCGTCGATCGATGCATGCTGGCCCTGACGTTGGAAGGCCTTTGGCTGCAGGAACGCCATGCCGTACAGCGCATGTCGGATATCGACGTTCTGGCGGTGCATGGTCTGGGCTATCCCGCTGCGCGCGGTGGCCCGATGTTCCAGGCCTCACGGGAGGGTTGGTCGCGGATTCTGATGCGTCTGCAGACACTCGCCTCAACGGAGGATTCGGTGTTCTGGGCGGCTCCGCCTCTGTTGGGGCGGCTCGCGGCTGCGGATGACAGAGGCGCGGCGACCATGGTGGCCGCGACTGGTGCCTGAGCAAACCGATGTCAGCCTAGGAAGATCCCCACGATCACCATCATCAGCCCCAACGCCGACGTCAGCAACGATCCGAGGTTCCAGACAACCACCTTCTGGAGGCGGGTGCGCATATCGTCGTCGCTCAGTTGAAGTCGCTTGGCCCGGGCCACGGCAACCACGCAGCCGATAATACCGGCCAGCCCGACCAGCGAGATCGCGGCCCCGATCCAGATCAGCAATTCCATCGCGTTCCCTTTTTGATGTCTGGCGGTGCGGCTACCGTCTTTGCCTCCGGGTTTCAACCGGCCTTGCAGGGCGCGGGATTGCTGGATAGACCGAGGGCCCGTTCGAGGATTCACTCAAGACAGCACAGGGCAGGCACAGGCATGAGCGACACACCGACCGATATCAGCAGCAGTGACGCGACTTACAGGGTGACTGCGGACGAGCTTCGCCAGTTCATTGAACGCTATGAACGTCTTGAAGCCGAGAAGAAAGACATTGCCGAACAGCAGAAAGAAGTCATGGCCGAGGCCAAGGGGCGCGGCTACGACACCAAGGTCATTCGCAAGGTCATTGCACTTCGTAAGCGGGACGCCAATGACATCGCCGAAGAAGAGGCCGTTCTGGATATGTACAAGGAAGCGCTCGGAATGTCGTGAAATCCCTGTAAGTGATTGAACAAAAAAATAAAAATTCTCAACTTGTGATCCATCGGAAAGGCGTTGTGATTTGACTGCCGAGCCGGAGTGACTGCCGAACAAACCGAGCAGAGCACTTCGCTTGGCACGGTTCCTATCGCCCTTTGACACAATGACGACCGAAAAAGGAGTAGGTGGCTGAAATTCAATGAATTTCTGGGCGACTTAGACGGTTTGGGGGCAGTCTTGAAACAATATAACGCTTGTTGATATTCAACAGGTTGCCGGATTTCAGATCTGTGCCGTTGTCTGTGTCAACGGGGCGAAATGATGTGTCAACGGGGCGAAATGATGTGTCAACGGGGCGAAATGATGTGTCAACGGGGCGAAATGATGTGCCAACGGGCCTATGCCGAGAAATTAGTTTGTTACAGCAATGACACAGGCTTGATAGGGTGCTATTCCATTGAATAGAAATAGATCTTTGCCTGTTGTGCCAACGTGCCATTTTTCTCGGAATCTCTGCGCACATTGTGGTCCGGGCAATTTTTCGTGTTAGAGGTGGCTCGGTTTGTCTGAACAGGCTGGAGCCGTTTTCTGAGTGGGTCTTCCGCTCGGGTATGCCGCGACCGGGATTGGCCGGGGCGGGTTGAGATATGCCTGATCGGGCGTTTGCCCGTCCAGCGATGAATGCGGTCGTCGGGCGTTGTAGAAGGTCAGGTATCGGGAGAGTCCCGTGCGGGCCTCCGAGACGCTGTCATAGGCGTGCAGGTAGACCTCCTCGTATTTGATCGTCCGTCATAGCCGTTCGACGAAGACATTGTCGCGCCAGGCGCCTTTCCCATCCATGCTGATCTGGATTTCGGCAGCTTTCAGCACCTTGATGAAGTCGATGGATGTGAACTGGCTGCCCTGGTCGGTGTTCATGATCTCGGGCTTGCCGTATCTTGCCATTGCTTCCTTCAAAGCTTCCAGACACGGCTCCGTCTCCAGCGTGACCGAGAGCCGCCAGGCCAGCACCTTGCGGCTGAACCAGTCCACCACTGCCGTCAGGTAGACGAAGCCTCGGGCCATGGGGATGTGGGTGATGTCCATGGCCCAGACCTGGTTGGGCCGTGTCACGGCGAGCTTGCGCAGAAGGTATGGGGAGATCTTGTGACCGGGTGCCGGTTGCGAGGTGTTCGGCTTCCGATACAAGGCTTCGACGCCCATCCGCTTCATCAGCGTGGCGACATGGAGCCGACCGGCGGTGAAACCCTCCTGCCGCAGCAGGCCCTTCATCATCCGGCTGCCCGCGAAGGGAAATTCCATGTGCAATTCGTCGATCCGGCGCATCAGCCGCAGGTCGTCTTCGCTGACCGGGCGCGGCTCGTAGTAGAGACTGCCCCGGCTGATCCCGAGCAACTCGGCCTGCCGCGTGAGGCTCAGCTTGTGGTCTCGATCCGTCATTTCCTTGCGCTCGGCAACAGATCGGCCTTGGCGAGCGCTTTCATCGGGCTTACGCCGCGCCACTGGCGCGACGGTCCCTCTTCAACCTAAAAAATCGTTCTCCAAGGTCAGTTGGCCGATCCTCGAACACATCCGTCACGCCATCGAGCAACTGATCCTTCCATTGCTTGATCTGGTTCGGATGCAGGTCGAACTGCCTGGCCAGTTCGCTCGTTCTCGGGGAAAGCCGTCCACTGGACGCCTTTCGTTTCCCTCAAACTCTTGTCGCCCTTCAGCGCCGCCAATGCGACCTTCGCCTTGAACGCGGCGCTGTGGTTTCTTCTCGGACGTCTTGCCATCTTTTGCTCCTTCTTCCCGGCATCGCTGCCGGATCGGGAGCAGAAAATCCACCTAACTCACCTGTTCAGATTTCCCGAACCACCTTTTTCAACGTTCACACGCCATGTTCTCCAAACTTTGAACTGGCAGTTTGACTTTAGGGTCAGGACCCATTGATTTGGATCTTGGAGCATGATTCACGGCGCCTCCCTGGAGGTGTGTATGAGTGATCCATGCTGGTTGAACGACGAACAGATGGAGCGGTTGCGCCCATTCTCCCCCAAGTCTCACGGGCGTCCCCGTGTCGATGATCGGCGGGTGTTGAATGGAATTATATGTATCAACATCAATGGCTTGAGGTGGCGTGATGCTCCCGTCGAACACGGCCCTCACAAGACCCTTTACATCCGTTGGGTGCGCTGGAGCCGAATGGGTGTCTTTGCCCGGATCATGACCGGCCTGGCAGAAGAAGCTCACGATCCCCGGACCATGATGATCGACGCGACATATTTGAAGGCACACCGCACGGCATCGAGCCTGAGCGTGAAACAGGGGGCGTGGACGCCAGGCCTGCCTCTCATCCGGGCGGTTCGTCCCGTTTGCGACGAGGGTTGTACCGTCGGCCAGAAACGACCGTTGAAGCCAGGGCACGTCAGGGGAATTCGCGTGCGTCTAGATCTCACGGAGAGCCATCGCGACCTTTCGCTGTGCAACAAGGCCATCGATAGCAAGTTGCGAGGCTCCGATCTGGGCAAGATGATGGTCGTGGACTCTATGCCATCGGGTCAGATCAAGGAACGGGCCTCCGCCTTTCAGAGCAACACCCGGAAACCAGTCCATCCTGACATTCCGGAAAGCACTCGGGCTGCGGTTGAGGCGAGGATGGAGGACCCGCTGATGATTGGGGCCGAGTATCTCCGGCCGGGACGGTTCCATGAGCGCCTGCACATCTCGACGCGCCAATCCACCCGGATTGTGCGAGGCCGGGTCCCGTCACTCGGGCTGGAAATTCCCGCCTACCGCACCCAGTCAATGCGGCGGATGAAGGTCAGCCACAGGCCAAAACGGAAGACCGGCACATTGCATGCAGTTCCGCTGCTGCTGGCGCGTACGAAGATGGACAGCACCGTTCGGCATCCGGGAGTTGACCTCGTGGACGCTCAGGCGATTGCAGAGGTTGTTGATTTCCAAGCCTTCGGGCCGCTCGACCTGAACACCCTGCTCCGGTCGTTGCCGCATTGGGCATACGCTGCAAGGCGGCATTCTCTTTGCTGTCGTTCCGGCAATCCGCGACACCAAAGAGTGTCCAGTATCTTCGGATCGATATCCGTCGCTGGCTCTCAGGGCGGGCATTCGCTTCCTTGGATCTTCTCGTTTCAGGCGTCAGGACTTGGAGGTTTCCGTCTTCCTGCCTAGACTTCCAGCCATGGGATACGTCACGTCTCTGTTTGCACGAAAGATGGTTGCCGCTGCGGGGGGTGGCATCGCCGCGTCCGAACTCCTTTCCGGGGTCGGGCTCGAGCCGGATGATGCGTGGGACCCGAAGGTGATGATCCCAGCCGCCGCCTACTACGACATGTTGGAACGGATCGCCGCCCAGACCGACGTGACCGACCTGCCCATTCGCGTCGGCGCCTCCATGTGTTGCGACGATTACGGTGCGCTCGGCCTGGCGTGGAAGGCGGCGCTGGATCTGCACGGCTCGATGTCGCGTGTAGAGCGATATGCCCGGCTCTGGACCGGCGTCGTCAGCTACGAGTTGCGTCCCGATCCGCGCGGCATGCTGTTCATCCTGCACCGACCGGGGGCGCGTCGTTTGGGGATGCGCCTTTCCAACGAGGCGACGCTTGCCAGCGCGGTGTCGATCTCGCGGCAGGTCTCGCCGGTGCCATTCGCGCCCTGTGAGGTTCTGATCCAGCACGCGGCGCCAAGGTCGGTCGCGGCGCATGAGGAATGGTTCGGCTGCCCCGTCCGGTTCAACGCTGAGTTTGATGCGCTCCTTCTGTCGCCGAAGATGTTGACACAGCCGAATGTCCTCGGCGACGCCGGGATCTCCCGCTACCTTATTACCCATCTCGATGCGGAACTGTCCGGGTTTGCCGATCCGGGATCGCTCGTGGAACGGGCCAAGGATGCGATTGCGCAGGCCCTGAACGAAGGCACGCCAAAGATGGCCGAGATTGCGCGAGGTCTCGGTCTCAGCGCAAGATCCTTCCATCGGCGGCTCTCGGAGCATGGGATGAGCTTTCAGGCCCTGACAGAGGAAACCCGCCGCGAATTGTCCGAAGGGCTGTTGCGCGACGAGTGCTATTCGCTGGCGGAAATCGCTTTCCTGACCGGATTTTCGGAGCAAAGTTCCTTCACCCGCGCCTTCAAACGCTGGGTCGGGCAAACGCCGGCGAGCTATCGCAAGGAGCGCCGCGGGCTCTGACAGCTGTTTTGGCGGAGTCGGTCAAGACCGTGGCAACAGCGGTCAATACGGCGTGGCTGCGCATCGCCTATGCCTTGGTCATCCACCCAAACCAAGGAACCCGATCCATGCAAGAGTCCCCCATCCTCGTCATCGGCGCAACCGGAAAGACCGGCGCGCGCATCGCGGCCAAGCTGGAGGCCAAGGGCCATCCGACCCGCCGTGGCTCCCGCACATCTGCAACGCCTTTCGACTGGGAGGAACCCGAGACCTGGGCCGCCGCCCTGAAAGGAGCCCGGTCCGCCTACATCACCTATTTCCCGGATCTCGCCTTCCCCGGTGCGGTCGAGAAACTGGACTCGCTGTGCGGGGTCGCGAAGTTCGCCGGTCTGGACCATCTTGTCCTGCTGTCGGGCCGTGGCGAGCATCATGCGCGGTTGGGCGAAGATGTGGTGCGCAACTCGGGCGTGGATTTCACCATCGTCCGGTCGGCCTGGTTCGCGCAGAACTTTTCGGAGGGTTACCTGCGGGATCCGATCCTTGCCGGTGTGCTGCCGATGCCCGGCGGCGAGATCGCCGAGCCTATCATCGACATCGACGACATCGCCGATGTCGCGGTGGCCGCGCTGACCGAAGAGGGGCACAAGGGCTTGTTGTACGAGGTGACAGGGCCGCGATTGATGACCTTTGCCGAGATGGCGTCCGAATTGTCCTCGGCCAACGGTCGGGAGGTCCGGCATATCCCGATCAGCTTCGAGGATTTCCACGCCAATATCGCCCAGGCGGGCGGAGATTTCGTGGCCGATGTCTTCACCGCCATCGCGCGCGAAACGCTCGACGGGCGCAACGCCCATGTGACCGACGGTGTGCAACGCGCCCTCGGCCGCCCACCGCGGGATTTCGCGGATTTCGCCCGGACGGCGGCCAAGGCTGGCAATTGGCAGGTCGCCGCCTGAACCACATCCCAATTTCAGAGCTAAGGATTATCCAATGACTCTCACTCTACTCCAGAAGATCACGCTCGGCATTTCCGGCGCCACGGCGCTTGGGATCGGCGCTTTCATCCTGGCAGATCCGCACACATTCTACGCAAGTTACGGCGTCTCTCCTGGCGGCGACACCAGTCTTCTCAGCGAATTGCGGGCCCCTGCCGCCGGGCTGGCCGCGTTCGGCGGCCTCATGCTCGCCGGCATCCGGCAGAGCACCTTCAGCCATGTGTCCATGGTAGTGGCGCTGACCGTGTTTCTCGCCTTCCCAGCCGGGCGCATTCTCGGGCTGCTCGTCGATGGCATGCCCTCGGCCGGCATCCTCTGGGCGCTGGCGATCGAGTTGGCAATCGCGGTGCTATGCCTTGCGGCCTTTCGTCCCCGGCGGCGTTCAGTGGTCTCCGGCCAAGTCGGAGATCGTTTCGCCACTCACTGACCCAAGACGCCAACGGCGGAAGATCCCGACCTTCCGGCCATCCCCTTAAACGTTAGAGGAAAGTTCAAAAAAGATGTCCGTTCCTATCATCCTGCTGCAACTCTGCATCCTGGCCTATGCCTTTATCGGTGGCGTCTTCCTCGCCTTCTCCGACTTCATCATGCGGTCGCTGTATCGCACTGGCGGAACCGGCGGTGTCGAGGTCATGCAATCTATCAACCGGGAGGTTTTCCACTGGGTCTTCATGACGCTGTTTCTCGGAATGGCCGCGGTGTCGGCGCTCATCATCGGCTACGCCGCGACAAGCCTTGCTGGCTGGAGCGGCACATTGATCCTGCTCTCGGGGCTGTTCTACCTCGTCGGCTGTTTCGGGGTAACAGTGGTCTTCAACGTGCCGCTCAACGAAACGCTGGCCAGGATGGATCTGACCGCGCCGGAAACCTGTGACTTCTGGCGAGATACCTACCTGCCGCGCTGGACCTTCTGGAATGGCGTGCGAACCTTGGCCTGCGGGTCTTCCGCCGCCATGCTGCTGTCCGGCCTGCTGTGGCTGGTTCTGGACAAGGCCCAGGCGACCTGACCAGTCGCATCGAACATCGATCGATCACGATACGCCGAACAGGGGAGTTTTCATGTCTCCCACATCGCCCGTCCTGCATCTGCTCTACGGAAAGTCTGCCGCCGGGAAGTCCGCATTGACAGCGGAACTCGGCGGCCAAGACGGGACCATCGTGATCGCCGAAGACACTTGGCTGAACGCGCTTTACGCCGACCAGATAGGGATGACCCCGGTTTTCCTGCGCCGTACATCACAGGTGCCCACCATCACGGGGGCCATGTTTCGGGGCTGGTGAACGCCGGTATCTCTGTTGTCCTTGAAATCCCGGTGAACACGATCGCCCCCCGCTGCTGAATGCTGGGTAATCTTGACCGGACAGGCCCGGCACACCAATTGCCCGTCCTGGATGTGTTCGACGAGATCTGCTTGGGAAGGCGGGGCGCATGCGGCGCCCAAGGCGACCATTCGTTCGCTGGTACCGACGAATTGTCCCGGCCGGTCTGCGGCCACATCGCTACGCCGTCCCGGGAGGAGGGTTTCTACAGCGTGGTGCACGGAATCGACCGCTGGCACACAAAACTGAATGTCTGTCCTGGTTCGGTAGGAACGTTCATTTAGCAGATTCAGAGGATGCCGACGTTCCGCGTGTAGTGATACTTCAGTTCCTTGCGGGCGGGGCAGCGACAGACATCCCGGTCAGGGTCGGGATGAACGTTGACCTTCACGAACATGCCCTTGCTGCGGCTGCCCGAGGTTTCGAGCCGGGCGACGGTCAGAATGATGCCTGCCTCGCGGCAGGAACGAATTTCGGCACCGCTGAAGTAACCCTTGTCGGCAATCGCATTCAGATATTCGCGGTTGAGCGCCTCCCTTGCCGTCGTCGCCATCGGGCTCAGTCGGTCGCGGTCAAAGCCCTGGTTCGTGACGTCATGCGTCGGGATCAGGTGGCTCTCGGACTCAATGGCGCCCAGGACGTTGTCGCCGACGAGCCCGCTTCGCCGGGCGCTTGTCGCCTTGGCGCGGGCGTCGGGATCGCTCGATGACATCTGGCCGGTCAGCCACATCACCCCGCCATACCAGCCCGTCGCGCGTTCCAGCCTTCGGTTCGAGGGGATCCGGTTCAGATAGCCATGGATGAACAGCTTGAGCAGAACCGAGGTCTGGAAAGCCCGCATGTCCGACCTTGATGTCGAGCGTAGCGAAGGTCCGGTTCCCGCCCTTAATTACGGACTCCTGTTGGCTGGCACCGGGGGATTGCAGCGGCGGCAATGGCAGGAATACGACATAGCTGTGTTAGGCATCAGGCCACATTTCTCCTCTGATGCATCCTAACCCGTGAACGGCCGTGAGTTTTCCGGCGGTTGATTGATCTTGGTTGCGCGGCCATGTCTGGTTTTTCCGGAACGGCGTGGAAGTTTGTCTCGGCTTTTGCAGGCGGATATATCCCATGCGTTCGAGCAAGCGGCGGTTGCTGAACCAATCCACCCTTTCGAGGGTGGCGTTTTCTACGGCGTCGAGGCTGCGCCAGGGACCACGCCGGTGGAGGATCTCGGTTTTGAACAGGCCGTTTATCGTTTCGGCCAGGGCATTGTCACAGGAGGCACGGACGCTGCCGACGGATGGCTCGATCCCGGCCTCCGCCAAGCGCTCGGCATGGCAAGTGGCCAGGTATTGTGACCCGCAGCCCGATTGTTTCACCAGCCCCGTTCCGGGGTGTCGCGGATGCACAGCCTGTTCGAACGCACTCAGCACGAAACCAGCGTTGGCCGTCCGGCTCTCCCCCTAACCGACGATGCGGCGTGTAAATGCGTCGATGAGCGAGACCTTGTTCGCCATTGGCTCGAGACCAATGGCCGAGCGGCGACACGCACGGGGCCATGCCAGGTGTCAACGGAGGTGAACTCGCTCACCTGGTACTCGGCAGGCGATGCGGGCAACGCCGCGGGGGCATCGCATGTTCGGCGCAGGATCATTGAACTGGCGGTTCACCTTGTCGAGCGGGAAAGATTGCGCGTTCGGGGTCGTCGTTCGAACCTTCTTGCCTCGCAATGGTGCCGTCGATCCCCGTGTCTGTCATCAGTCGCGCGACAGTGCCGCGAGCGACATCAAGGCCCTTCCGGCGCATCTGGTGCCAGACATTTCGAACGCCGGAGGCCATGTAATTCTGCTCCCGGACCCGCTGGATTCTCGGCCGCAGTTCCGGGTCCCGCTTCGCCCGATCGGACAGCCGGTCGGGGTTCGCCCGCTTGGCCTTTTGATCGTAGACGGTCGAAGGGGCAATCGACAGGATCGCCGACCCGCGGCTCTCATGTTGTGCTTGATGATCCGGGACCATGCAAACGCCACGCTTTTGCACTTCGGCGGATTACCTGTTCGTTGTCTTGCTCATGATGCTCCATCCCTGAGGTGTTGAAGCCGACGGCAAACCCGGGGCGGCTCGATCGGGATTGCGCTAGTTGCTCATGCCGGAACCCCATTTGATGCCAAACGACCAGCCGGAGCGAGGTCACTTGGAACTGCTGTTCCTTTTGCCAGAATGGGACACGGAGGCAGCCCGGTTCGCTACAGTCCATTGTTGATGCCGACCTGGACTTCCTGAAGTAGGGCAGCAACGATTTCGAACTCTAGTGTCGCCCTCCGAAGGAAGCCTCCCGCCGGCATAAGCGCGATTGACGGAGACGTTTTGTGCAATGTTAGTCCCGTGACTGGGAGGGCAGGGGCAAGTTCGATCGGAACCATCATGGCAGCGTCGCTTCGTGCAACGGTCTGCAGGCCTGCGGTGAAGGAACTTGTCAGAAAACGGCAGGACGGAACAGGAATGCCGGCTCTCATGAAGAACCCATTGGGCAAGACGGCGTCTTCGGTTCGCTTTCCGTAGATGATCCATTCGAGGCCGGCCAGGGTTGGTGCGTCCAGCATTTCGGCATTCGAAAGTGGGTGTCCCTTTCGCAGGGCGACGCCCTGCTCCACCTCGGTCATGGGGACAAAATGGAGCTGATCCGCGAGTTCGCGGGCTTCATGTGCGCCAAAGACGATATCGAGCTGGAAGCTCTCGAGATCTTTCATCGAGTCGCGGTAGAGACCCGTTACCAGTTCGACTCGCGTGTCGGGAAACGCCTTGCGGATGTTCAGCAAAGGGCCGCACAGGTGGCGCAGATGGAAGAGCGGCCCCGCCCCGATCCGCAACACTTCCATGCGGCGGTCTCGCACCGCCGTTACCGCCTCGTGCGACTGGTGGGTCTCGGATTCTATGCGTTCGGCATAGGTGACGAGCGCCAGGCCTGCCTGCGTGGGCTTTGCCCCCGAAACGCCCCGTTCGAAGAGCGCGGCACTGTAGATGTCTTCCAATTGCTGCAAGCGCTTTGTCAGCGAGGGTTGGGTGATGTTCAGCCGTGCTGCCGCTGTCGTCAGGGAGCCGGTTCGGAAGATCTCCAGAAAGGTGAGAAGCAGTTTGTCCATTCCCTCAGTCTATAGAGGGTGCGATATAATTTCAATTTTCCAATGCAATCAGATCGGGCAGGATACTGCTGACCAGGGAGGTCTTGATGCGAACCATTTTCGTCCTTTTCGACTCGCTCAACCGTTCCGCGCTCGGCGCCTATGGCGGCACGGCGCTTGCGACACCGAATTTTGATCGTTTCGCCAAACAAGCAATGGTTTTCGACAGCCACTACGTGGGCTCGATGCCCTGCATTCCGGCGCGGCGCGACATGCACACGGGGCGTCTCAATTTCCTGCACAGGTCCTGGGGCCCCCTCGAACCTTTCGACAACTCGTTTGCCCGGGATCTGAGCGCCCGGGGCGTCTACACCCATATCGTGACCGACCACCTGCACTACGGTGAGGTCGGTGGCACGGGATACGTGAACGCCTTTGACAGTTGGCAATTTATCCGCGGCCAGGAGTACGATCCGCACAAGGTCGTGGTTGCGCCTCCCCTGCGGGAGATCCAGGAGCGATTTGATAGCCGGCACTACCCGCTGAAAGACCTTCCGGAAGGGCAAAACGTGACCCGCTACAGCGTTTCCGAGACGGAATGGCGCCGGTCGCGCGGTGCAATCAACTATCTCACTCTCGAAGACGAGGGGGAGAAGGCATGGCCGACCGTCCAATGCTTTGACGAGGCCCTCGCATTTCTCGACACGAACGGCAGGGCCGACGACTGGTTTCTGCAAATCGAGTGCTTCGATCCGCATGAGCCGTTCAACGCCCCTGAACGGTTCCGACAGGCGGCGGGGGCGGGACGGACGAACAAGGTTCTCGACTGGCCGGTCTACGAGGAAGTCACAGGCTCGGATGCCGAGATCGCCGAGATCCGGGCGAATTACGCCGCGCTCGTGGCGCATTGTGACGAGCAATTCGGGCGCCTTCTGGACTGGCTCGACGAGACCGAGGGTTGGGACGATACCTGCGTGATCGTGACGACGGACCACGGCTTCCTGTTGGGCGAGCACGCGTGGTGGGGCAAGAACAAGATGCCGCTCTACGAGGAAATCTCGCATATACCGCTGATGATCCGGCATCCCGATGGGAAACCCGGCCGCTATCCGGGCCTGACACAGACCACCGACCTTATGCCGACCATCCTTGAACTTCACGGCGCGCCGATTCCGTCGGAAGTCCGCGCGCACTCGTTGGTTCCCGCACTGCAGGGTGAAGACGTCGGGCGCGAAACGGCGGTTCTGGGTATGTTCGCCGGCCCGATGTGCGTCACCGATGGCCGCTTCACCTACTACCTGTACCCGACGGACGAGACGGCTTGCGGACTGTCACATTACACTCTTGCGCCGCATCATATCGATCGAGACTTTTCGCTCGCGGAACTCGGGACCGCCCGTCTGGCGCCGCCGATGGATTTCACCAAGGGAAGCCCGGTGCTGCGTATCGATGCCATGGCGCCCATCGGCGAGGCAGGGTTCGAGGCCACGGCCCGGCGCCCGGCGAACTCGCCACTTTTCGACGTGATCACTGACCCGCGGCAGGAGCATCCCCTGGACGATCCTGCCACATGCCGCCGCCTGGAAGTCGCGGCCGCTCGCCATCTGGCCGAACACGATGCGCCAGACGAGATCTTTGCCCATTACGGCCTGAGCGTACCAGACCCGGCGGCAGGGACGACACACCCCGGACACGGAGGGTCCGGACTTGGACAATTGAAGGAGGAAACGACATCATGAAACTCTGGAGCCGAACGACGGTATTCGCCGCTGCGCTGGCGACTGCGGCAACCCTGGTGCAGGCCGAGGACTTCCCCGCCCGCACGGTCGAGAATATCTTCCCCTGGGCGCCCGGCGGCGCCATGGCCGCAAGCCAGATCCTCGCCGAAGCCATGTCGGACGAACTCGGCGTCTCCATGCCGGTGGTCTCGACCCCCGGTGCGGCGGGAACCAAGGCGTTCCAGACCGCGATGGCCAAACCCGCAGACGGATACACGGTGATCGACGGATATGTTGCGCCGCTCGTGCTTATGCCGGTGCTGGGCAAGGCCGACTGGACGTACGAGGATTTCACACCGCTCTATGCTGCCGTTTCCAACGCATTCTCCATTGTCGGGCGCAAGGACGAAACACGGTGGGATGACTTTGAAGGCATGATCGCCTGGGGCAAGGAAAATCCGGGCGGGTTGCGCTATTCCACCGGATCGCGCAACAACCTGCCGCACATGGTGATTGCCAAGGTGCTGCAATCCTACGGCGTCGTCGCACAGAACATTCCCTATCCGTCCGATCCGGATTCCCACAAGGACCTCTACGCCGGCATTCTGGACTTCGCATTCCACACCCCGTCGGCCTATTTGCAGAACCGCGAGCAGGCCAAGGTGCTGCTGGTTCTGTCCGAGCTTCCGGGCGCCAAGGACACCTACCATGGTGCAGACAGCATCGCCGATCTCGACATCGATCTCGGCCTGTCGGGTCTCGCACCGATGGGCTGGACGTGGTGGGTCGTGCATCCCGACACGCCCGCAGACCGCGTGAAGACGCTTTCGGACGCCATGGGCCGCGCGTTGGAGCGCCCAGAGGTCAAGGAAAGCATTGCCAATCTTGGGTTCAACATTCTCGGATACGCTCCGGAAGAGTACAAGGCGGTTGTCGGACCGGTCGCAGACCAACTGCGCGCCATGGGCGACGCCCTGACCTGGGAAGAAGGCCAGCTCAAGGCCCTGAACTGAGCATAGATCGACAGCGCGGCCAGCTTTCCGCGCTGTCGACACGCAGGACTGGGGAGGGTCTCATGCGTCTCACCAAACTCCATGCAGAACTGGCCATTGCCGCGTTGTTTGCCGCGGTTGTCGCGTTGGTCTTTCAGCAGACGCGCGGCAATATGGTCGAACAGGGCATTGCCTCGGGCGGACCCTATTCCAACGCGGCCAGCTATCCCGAAGCATTGGCGCTCCTGATTGCTGCCGTCCTGATCGTGACCCTTGCGCCGCGGCTCTGGGCGGCACGAGGCCACACCCCGTCCGGGACACCGCTGACCGAACTGTCGCGTCCGGCGGCGATGCTCCTGGCCTTTGCCTGCTATCTCTGGGCCCTTGGCGCGGCGGGCTATCTTGCCGCGACACCGTTCTTCATGGCCCTGATCATGTATCTGGCCGGCGTGCGTTCCCCGGTCCAGTTGATTGTCGTTCCACTCGCCGTGACCCTGGCGCTTTCCGCCGTCTTCGGTGGATTGCTCGACGTGGTTCTGCCGCGTGGTCAGTTCGGCTTGGCCATCCCCTGGTAGGAGCCAGCAATGATCTTTGAAATGCTTTCCAGCGGTGCGGTCCTAATGGCCAGCCCAGAAGTCTTGTTGTTGACCTTCCTCGGGGTGATCCTGGGGTTGGTGATCGGCGCTCTCCCCGGGCTCGGGCCGCTCATGGGCGTGGTGCTGTTGTTGCCCGTTGCCCTCTATGTCGAACCGCTTGCCGGATTGGGGCTGCTGATCGCAGTGTTCGTCGGCGGCTCCTGCGGCGGGGCCATCTCGGCCATCCTGCTGCGCATTCCGGGAACACCGATTGCGGCGGCGACGCTGTTCGACGGCTATCCCATGGCGCAAAAGGGCCGCGCCGCCGATGCGCTTGGCCTCGCCATCTGTGCCTCTTCGCTCGGTGGGCTGTTCGGCGGCGTGCTTTTGATATTGTTTGCGCCCCTTCTTGCCGCCTTCGCCACCCGGTTCGGCCCGCCGGAGTTGGCGCTCCTGGGGGTGCTCGGGCTTCTGTCCATCGCCGTGGTTTCGCGTGAGGACACGACGAAGGGATTGCTCGCTGGGATGCTCGGCATGCTTATTGCGACAATCGGGACGGATGAACTGTCCACAGGCTACCGCTTCACCTTCGACAGCTACCAAATGCTCAACGGCTTCCACATCGTGTCGATCGTGGTCGGGCTGTTTGCCGTCTCGGAGATGGCCTGGCAATTCATCGGTCGGGAAAAGGTCTCCAGCGAAAGCCCCAGGGCGGCACGCCCGGGCCTGCGTTCGTTGAAACTCATTGCCCGCCACATCCCCAACCTGCTGCGCTCCTCAACAATCGGTACGTTCTTTGGAACCCTCCCGGGGGCCGGTGGCGACATCAGCGCTTTCACCTCCTATGCGGTTGCGAAAGCGGTCGCGAAGCCAGAAGAGGGCTATGGCGAAGGAGCCGAAGGCGGGGTTGTTGCCACCGAAGCCGCCAACAACGCCACCTGTGGCGGCGCGCTCATCCCAACCCTGTCGCTGGGCATTCCGGGTGATGCAACCACCGCCGTGTTGATGGGAGCCCTGCTGATCCTCGGCCTCTTTCCCGGGCCCGCCCTCTTTGCAGATCGACCAGAGGTCGTCGGCGGGATTTTCCTTGTCTATATCCTCGCCAATCTGTTCCTTCTGGTCCTCGGGTTCCTCTTGGTGCCGGTGTTTGTCCGGCTGCTGCGGCTTCCGAAATCCTCGCTGATCCCGACAATCCTCGTACTCTGTGCCATTGGCACCTTTGCGCTTCAGTCCTCCGTGTTCGACCTCTGGGTGATGTTCGGCTTCGGGCTGCTCGGGATCCTGCTGCGCGCCGCCGACTACCCGCTGGCGCCGGTCGTGATCGGGACGATTCTGGGCCCGATCGTCGAGAACAACTTTCGCCGCTCGATGCTGATATCACGCGAGGGTCTGTGGATCTTTACCGACCGGCCAATCTCGGCGGTTCTTCTGGCGCTGTGCTGTGCGCTCGTAGCGCTTGCATTGTGGTTCGGGTTTCGCGGGAAAAGTACATCGAGACGGGCGTAGTGTGACGCATCCCTTCCACGGCGAACGAGGGCAAGATCCAGCAGCTGCGGAAACGGGAATGGTTTCGTGGCTCGATAGTTTCGCATGGTCTTCCCACACACCGCACCTCTATCGGTCTCTCTCGGTTGCGCTCCGCCGATTGAGTTTCTCCATCCGTCAGGGGGCAGCGGGCTTGGGTTCGGATGTGTGAGACGGAGTGGTGACTGGCCAGCCACGACAGCTCGTCGGGCTGTGTGCCTCCATTCAATTCGGCGATACCACGGCATGGGCCGAAAGCGGAAATTCTCACCTTTCGCTGAGAGTGTCTGCTATCCACCCTTTCTGGCATTTTTCCAGGTGGCGCGGATACCCTGCACCAGTTGGTCCGATGACTAGGTACGTCGACCGTTTCTGCTGGCCGTACTCGTCTCACATCTTCCCAACCTTGACCGGAAAGACACCCCAAGGCGTGGAAACACGAGGCCGTTTCCCGACTTGAAGAGTTGGCCGGCCCGGAATCTGCACCGGTTCGTCTTGACGCCACGCTTCCCAAGGGAAAGGTCGTGACCTGCCTGGTCATGTTCTCAGATTATGCAGCGGCGGTCCGGTCCCATGCGGAACGTCGCGCAAGCATGGCGGCCGGTCGATCAGCCGAGCGCCAGGTCCAGCGCTGCGGCGGCGTGGAGTTCCGTCGTGTCGAAGGCGGGAATGGCCAGATCCGACGGCCGCAGCAGCAGCCCGATTTCGGTACAACCAAAGATGGCACCGTCGGCCCCATCAGCGATGCCACGGGAAATGATCTCTAGATAGGCGGCCTTGGACGCAGGCGAGACGATGCCCTGGCACAACTCGTTGTAGATCACGTCATGCACAACGGTCCGATCGCTTTTGGCGGGCACCCGCACGTCGATCCCGCGGGCACGTAGTCGTCCGATGTAGAAATCCTGCTCCATCGTGTACCTTGTGGCGAGCAGCAACGGACGGCGCACGTGCGCGGCGTCGATGGCATCGGCCGTGACATCTGCGATATGCACCAGGGGCACCGAAACCGCCGCTTGCACCGCATCGGCCATCTTGTGCATCGTGTTGGTGCAGATCACGATCATCCCGGCGCCCGCCCGTTCGATCGCCTGTGCCGCGTCTATCATTGACCCAGTCGCAGCCTCCCAGTCGCCGGCGGCCTGCAGGGCTTCGATCCGGGCGAAGTCAAAGGACCACATCACGATCTGCGCCGAATGTATCCCGCCCAGCCGATCCCGCGCCATGCGGTTGAGGAGCTGATAATAGGTGACGGTGCTTTCCCAGCTCATTCCGCCGATCAGGCCGATCGTCTTCATCAGGGGTCTCCGGGCTCAGGGATGCAGAAACCGCACGCCGTGCATTTCGGCGATCTGGGCGATCTCGGTTTCATAGCGCTCGGTCAGCCGCGCAATCCGGTCGCTGGTCCAGTCGGGCAGGTCGAATTCCATCTCGACGGCGTCTTCCTCTGCAAATTTGTCAAGGAAGGCCGAGATGATGCGCCGGTAGTGATCGGCATTGCGCGGGGTGTGACTGTCCAGATAGGCGCGCAGCCGCTCGATCCCTTCGTCGGACATCAGCGTGGCCAGGAAATCCTCGAGCCCATCGAGTCGCATGTCGTCTGGGTACCCCGACAGCGCCTGTAGTACTTCGGGCCAGATCAGCGGCGTATCCTCGTTGCACCAGATCGTCAGCGGGCAATCCGGGACCGAGGCGCGCAACCGATCGACCATGTCGACCCACGAGATCTCTTCGGGGCGAATTCGGGCGAGGTAGTCCCCGAAGCTTTCGTCATCGTTGAAACGGGCATGCAGCGCGGGGATAAACGTGGCCGGATTGCGCAGGGCAAAGGCGAACTCCGCCGGGGCGTCGGGAAAGAGGTTTCGGATCCAGGGCGCCCGCTCACCAACCAGTGGGTACAGCACATTGTCCTCGATCGCCCGTTTTGGCACGCAGAGAAAGCTGTCACTGGAAAACAGCAGACGCTTGGGCGTATCCTGTTCGATCAACGCGTCGAGGATCTGTTCCTGGGTCTGCCTGTCGGCGGGTGCGCCCTTGAGGTGGAGCATTGCCTGCCGCAGGACGGGGCGGAACCGCCCGGGCGTGGTAACGACAGTTCCGATACGCGCCAGGGCCTCCGAATTCTTGAGCAGACACCGAAGGGCGCGATCCTCATCGGTGGAATGGAGGCCGATGTGATAGATAACCTTCATGCGAACCGCCTGTCTTCCCTGCGCCCGACATCCCGGTACAGCAGATTATGGTCAGACTACAGTGACTTGTGGGGGCAACGATACCTCTGACCGGCAATTTCTGCCGGAAAAAGGATGAGCGTTGCCCTTGCACGTCAGCTGAGCTTGCGGGCCACGATCTCGTTGACCGCCTTGGGGTTGGCCTTGCCACCTGTTGCCTTCATCACCTGGCCGACAAACCAGCCCGCCAGCTTGGGGTTGGCCTTGGCCTTTTCGACCTGCGCCGGGTTGGCCTCGATGATCTCGTCGACAACCTTCTCGATGGCGCCGGTGTCGGTGACCTGGGTCATGCCGCGGCTTTCCACGATCTGGGCCGGGTCGCCGCCCTCGGTAAAGACGATCTCGAACAGGTCCTTGGCGATCTTGCCCGAGATGTCGCCCTTGGAGATCAGGTCGATGATCCCGCCCAACTGGGCTGCTGACACCGGGCTGGCCGTGATGTCGGATTCGTCCTTCTTCAGGCGCCCGAACAGCTCGTTGATGACCCAGTTGGCCGCCAGTTTGCCGTCACGGCCAGCCGCGACCTCTTCGAAATAGGTGGCGGATTCCGCATCGGCGGTCAGCACCGAGGCGTCGTATTCGGTCAGGCCGAAATCCCCGACGAAGCGCGCTTTCTTCTCGTCGGGCAGTTCGGGCAACGTCGCCGCGATGCCGTCGACCCAGGCCTGCTCGATCTCGAGCGGCAGCAGGTCCGGGCAGGGGAAGTAGCGATAGTCATGCGCCTCTTCCTTGCTGCGCATCGACCGGGTCTCGTTCTTGTCGGGATCATAGAGCCGGGTTTCCTGATCGATGCTGCCACCATCCTCCAGGATCGCGATCTGGCGGCGGGCCTCGTAGTCGATGGCGGCCTGGATGAAGCGCATGGAGTTCATGTTCTTGATCTCGCAGCGCGTGCCGAGGTGCCCGAAATCCTGCGTGGCCTGGTATTTCTCGTACTGGCCCGGGCGGCAGACCGACACGTTCACATCGGCGCGCAGGTTGCCGTTCTGCATGTTGCCATCGCAGGTGCCCAGGTACCGAAGGATCTGGCGCAGCTTGACCACAAAGGCGGCGGCTTCCTCCGGTCCACGGATGTCGGGGCGGCTGACGATCTCCATCAGCGCCACGCCGGTGCGGTTCAGGTCGACAAAGGACATGTTCGGATCCATGTCGTGGATCGATTTTCCCGCGTCCTGCTCGAGGTGAATGCGTTCGATACGCACCTTGCGGGCGATGCCGGGGGCCATGTCCACGAGCACTTCACCCTCACCGACAATCGGGTGGTAAAGCTGGCTGATCTGGTAGCCCTGCGGCAGGTCCGGGTAGAAATAGTTCTTTCGGTCGAAGGCCGAGAACAGGTTGATATCGGCCTTCAGCCCCAGCCCGGTCCGGACGGCCTGCTCGACGCAGAACTCATTGATCACCGGCAGCATGCCGGGCATGCCCGCGTCGATGAAGGCCACGTTGGAATTTGGCTCGGCGCCGAATTTCGTCGAGGCGCCCGAGAACAGCTTGGCCCGCGACGCAACCTGGGCATGAACTTCCATCCCGATCACAAGTTCCCAGTCGTCTTTTGCCCCGGCAATCACCTTGGGCTTTGGGGAGTCATAGGTCAGGTCGAGCATCTGCGTGGTCCTTCGGCTGATCGGCTCCGGTCTTAGTGCAGCCCGGGGCGCGGGGCAAGGCATGTGGGCGTGCGTCGACCGATCCAGGGATGCCCGCTGGCAGAGCGGCCGGATTTTGCGTCGAATTGTACCGGAGCGCCAGAGGAAGTGCCGATCCGTAACGGATTTCCGCCACAGTTGGGGGCGAATCTCGATCACGAGTGGTGGTGTGCCGGGGGGCGTGCCGAGAGTGGGGAAAACAATGGACTATCGGAGGAAACCGGGGAGCCGGCGGGATCGCGGTGTCGCCGATGCGCTCTGTGTCGGGGCCGCGCAAGCGGGCCGGCCATGACAACCGCCGCCGAGATGGAAGTGGCGCTCGCCTTTGGATTGCGCCCGGACCTGTCGCGGGAGGATCTCCAGCAGATCTATCGCCGCCTGGTGCGTCAACACCATCCAGACATATCCGGCGATGTCGGCGCCCGCGAAGTCATGGCCCGCATCAATGCGGCCTATGACGCGATCCTGCGTCAGGAAGGACGTCCGATCGACCGCCCGGCGAAACCAACCCGCCGTCAGGGCCGGCCGGAGGATCAGGCGCGTGGCCCAAAGCCTGCTGCCGAACCCGCATCGACGCCGCAAGGACCAAAGGCTGTGCTCTATCCGGATGCCGATCTGCAACAGCAGATGGAGCGCATCGTTCTGGTCGCCCTCGACGACTGGATGGAGGTCAAGCAAGGGGTTCCGCGCGAGGTCTATCTGCGGCGCATGGCCAGCCTGACAGGTCTGCATCGCCCCTGTGAACGGCCCTCGCTGCATCTGCCCTATGGCGCCAGTCTGACCGAGGAGGTGCTGCAGTTGCATTTTGCTTCGGCGGCGGCACGTGGGTCCAACATCATCGTCCTGCCGGCCCTTCGGGCGGCGGCCTGCGACCTGGCGGTGATCGGCGATGTGCGTGTGGTGTTGCGTGATCTGCCGGAGGTCGAGACCCGGCTGCGCCTGCCGGCCAACGTGGCCCGATCCTATGGATTTGACATCGTGCAGGACGAGCAGGATCTGCCGATCGACCTGTTGTTCGACGGGATCGCCGAGGATGCCGGTGCGCACCTGTGCCTTGCGGCAGGCGCGCGCTACCGGGGCATGTTCCGGTGACGCACAGGCAGAAACTGGCCTGTGGGATGCGATCCGATGCGTGAAATCGCCTATGTCGGAGCGCACTCTTTGCCCGACGCGCAACTTGGGGTATGAGCCACTGCAAAAATCGTTTGACGCAGCCAGAGGAAACTCCATGATTCCCGCGCCTTCCAAGGCTTTGAAAGCCGCTTTGCTCGTGTTGCCCCTGATGGTCTCAGCCTGTGTCGGCACGGAGGAAATGTCGAAATCAGAGGCAGATGCCACCGCCAATGGCGCGACCACTGCGTCGGTTTCAACCAAGGCACCGCCCATGCGGTGGGATCACCGTCCCGAGTCGGACACCTGGACGGCGACGGCACTGACGGCGTTGCGGACCCATGGGTCGGTCCTGCCAACCATGGTGCCCCGCGACATCGAAACTTGGTGCCCGGGCTATGTCACCGCCAGCCAGGAAGATCGCGAGGCTTTCTGGGTCGGGCTGATCTCGACGTTGGCCAAGCACGAGAGCACATGGAACCCGACGGCCGTGGGGGGTGGTGGCCTCTGGTACGGGTTGGTCCAGATCGCTCCGGCCACGGCCAAGGGATATGGCTGCAAGGCCCGCAGCGGCGCGGCGCTCAAGAACGGGTCCGACAACGTCAGCTGTGCCATTCGCATCATGTCCTCCACGGTGCCACGGGATGGTGTTGTCAGCCAGGGCATGCGCGGTGTTGCTGCCGACTGGGGGCCGTTCCATTCTTCCTCCAAACGAAAGGACATGATCGCCTGGACACGGACCCAGCCGTTCTGTCAGCCGCAACCCGAGGCCAAGGGACCGGCGGCCCTGTTGAAGAGTCTCTCGACAAAGGGCTGAGGATTTCCAGCCTAAACAGGGCAGGTCGTACCGCAAGAGTTTCGCAAGTGTTGTATGGTGGCCGGATATGTTCCGGCCGTTGTGCCGTAGTCCGGTGCGTGGCTTGATCAAATCCGTCTTGGCAGAGTGAATTTCCAGTTTGCGGTTTGCCGTAGGCAATGATCGCGCATTCCGATCTGATGAAGGTCCGGGGCAGGGACAGTCGTGCGCTGCAAAGCTTCCTTCCGGACGGCGCAGAGCCGCTTGAGGCCATCCCGCGGACCGAAACCCTGCTGCCGCTGAACGCTCCCATTGGAACTGCATCCAACGGCGCCGCGTCGTCAGACTGGTCGGTGTTGGCGAGTGTCTTGGCTCGGCGCCAGGGTGTCTGCTTCGTGGGCCCGTGGTGCTGTATTCCAGCCGCCGGGGCACCTCGCGACCGATATGCCGGCTGGATCTGGCGTCATGCCTGACCCCGCTGATCCAGGGGCGGTCGGGTCGCGAGGTCGGCGGTTCTGTCATCCCGCGGACCTACAGCCAGCTTTCCCGGCGCTATACGTCCGGTCCGGCGAGGCCCCAGACCGTCAGGCAGACAACGCCGAGCGCACCCAGCGGGGGCGTCGGGTCATCTCGGCCAGCGAGACTGTCGGCGCATGGCGTCCTCCAAGCCGCAGAGTTTCGGCCTTGAGTTGCTCGATGGCTTCGTTCGAATTCGTTGACAGGCTGCTGGCCGGGATAGGCCGGCCAAATGTCAGGCGATAGGGCTGCGAATCCTTGTTCAGGGTCTCGTGGAACAAGGTGATGTCCCGAAGGCTGGGGTGGATCCTGTCGAACAGGTAGAACAGCGCCGAATTCCGGGCCCGCACGTTCACCGGGATCACGTCCAGGTCCCATTTGCGGGCAATCATCGCCGCACTGGCCATCCAGTCGCGTTCGTGCAGCTTCAGCCAGCGACGTTTTGCCAGCCGGCCCGACGGAAAGATCACACCGATCCGCCCGGCCTCGATCGCCTTGCGGGTATAGGCCATGGTCTCGCGCGTCTTGGCATGGCTTCGCTTTTCCAGTCGCCATTCGACCGGGGCGATCATGCTGGTCATCTGTGGCATGACCCGCAGGATGTCCGAGTTCGCATAGAAGAATGGATCAGTGCGGCGTTGCGTGATCGCGTGCCACATGATGATTCCATCGGCGATGCCGGTCGGGTGATTGGCCACGACCATCGCGGGCCCCGACGTCGGAATGTGGTCCAGACCCGTGATCTCGACGTCTCGCGCGATCAGGTCCGCCATGCGGGACATGATTACTTCGGTCGGGGCATCGCGCAGCTCGGAGCCCAGTTCTATTGTTCGATCGTATCCCAGCATCCTGTTGAGAATACGATGCGAATGACGGGCAACGAAGTTGTCCGCAAACAGCCAGGCAGCGCGTTCCTGGATCATGGGGTCGATTCGGTCTCGCATGGGAGCACTCATCACGTAGCTGTGACACTTCAATGACATAGCACGGCGCAGCACACATCGGCAATCGTCGTTGCTGAGCGATTTATCGCCGGGCGCAGACGCCCGTTTCCTTGCGGGAACAGAGAGGTTTTTGCACGACGGCGTGGATCAGGACGATGACGGCCACAGATCAGGAACGCCCGAGGCAGCACGTGCTGACGGCTTCGTCGAGGCCCGACAGCATCACGCGTTGACCGAGTCGGGGGGCTCACGTTGCCAGAAACCGCGTCGCACCGCTGCAGATGAGGCCCGGCCCCTTTTGGGCCGGTGCCGTTGGTGAACGTCAGCCCAGGATCCGTGCGACCATTTCCGTCGTGTCGCGGCTCAGGCCCGGTGTGGCGCCAAGCCGTTCGAGGTTTTCCCGGATCAATCCCTGTCGATCCGCGTCATAGCGCTTCCAGGTTTCAAAGGACGTGATCATCCGGGCGGTGGTCTGCGGGTTCAACGGATCGAGCCGGATCAGCCAGTCGATCACCAGCGCATAGCTGGCACCACTGGGGTCGTGGAACCCCGCGGCATTCATCGCCAGCCCGCCGATCACGGCGCGGAACCGATTGGGGTTCTTCCAGTCGAAGTCGCTGTCGGTCGTCAGCTGGCGCACGGTGGTGGCGGCCCTGTCGGGGGCGGCCTGACTGGCCTGAAGGCCGAACCACTTGTCCATGACCAGCCGGTCCGCGTGCCATTGATCGCGGAACGCCGCCAGCGCCGCATCGGCCCGGTCAATGTCCAGCAGGCAAGAAAGGGCACCCAGTTGTTCGGTCATGTTGTCGGCGGCGTCATACTGGGCAGATGCACGGGCACCGTCGTCCAGCAGGCTGAGATAGCCAAGCGCGGCCTGCCGCAAGGCTCGTCGGCCGGCGTCCTCGGCATCTGGCCGGTAAGGGCCCGCAACCGCCATGGTATCGTACAGATCCGACAAGGTGGTGCCCATACGTTCGGCGATGGTCTGGCGCAGGCTGCGCAGCCCGGCGTGGATCTTGAGCGGATCTGGCGTGCGCCCGGCGTCGAACAGGGTCTGGGCGATGTCGTCCTGGCTGGGCAGGCGCAGCGACAGGGCCCGGAAAGCCGGGTCGAGGCTGTCGTCGGTGGCCATCACATCCAACGCGTCCAGATAGGCCGACGACGGTGCCTGATGTTCGGTGATCAGGCGGGTCAACGTGTCCTTGGCCAGCGCCCGACCGCTTTCCCAGCGGTTGAACGGGTCGGTGTCATTGGCCAGAAGGAAGGCAAGTTCCTTGCGGTCGCTCTTGCGGTTCAGGATCACCGGCGCGGAAAAGTTGCGCAGGATCGAGGGGATCGGGCGTTCCTCCAGAGTGTCGAAGGCAAAGCTCTGCGTGACCTTGGTCAGTTCCAGGATCGTCGTCGGAACGACCTCCTTGCCATCGCGATTCAGCAATCCGACGGCGACGGGTATGACCAAGGGCTCCTTGCTCGGTTGGCCGGGGGTGGGGGGCGTCTCCTGGCGCAGCGTCAGCGTGTATGTGCTGCCCGACCAGGCCTCGGCCACCGTGATCCGCGGTGTGCCGGCCTGCGAATACCACCGTTTGAACTGTGACAGGTCGCGCCCCGTGGCATCCTGAAAGACCGCCAACCAATCCTCGA
Source organism: uncultured Tropicimonas sp. (assembly GCA_947495685.1). GTDB lineage: Bacteria > Pseudomonadota > Alphaproteobacteria > Rhodobacterales > Rhodobacteraceae > Tropicimonas. The sequence continues at coordinate 70,410 of CANLZY010000011.1, read as the reverse complement.
TGGTGGCGGCATCGCCGTCGTGACGCTCGAAATACAGGTCCAGCGCCGCACGATACGCATCGTCGCCAACCAGCGTGCGCAACATGCCGATCACTTCGGCGCCCTTGTCATAGACGGTCGCCGTGTAGAAGTTGTTGATCTCGACAAAGCTCTCGGGGCGGACAGGGTGGGCCAGGGGGCCGGTGTCTTCGCGGAACTGGCGCGCGCGCAGGGCCAGCACGTCGTCGATGCGCTTGACCGGCCGGCTGCGCATGTCACCGGTGAACTGCTGGTCGCGATAGACCGTCAGACCCTCTTTCAGGCACAGCTGGAACCAGTCGCGGCAGGTGATGCGGTTGCCGGTCCAGTTGTGGAAATACTCATGCGCGATGATGCCTTCGATGCGCTCGAAATTGGCGTCGGTCGAGGTTTCGGGGCTGGCAAGCACGCAGGAAGAGTTGAAGACGTTCAACCCCTTGTTCTCCATCGCGCCCATGTTGAAATCATCCACGGCGACGATGTTGAACAGGTCCAGATCATATTCGCGGCCATAGACGTCTTCGTCCCATGCCATCGACCGCTTCAGCGCGTCCATCCCAAAGGCGCATTTGCCCTCGTCTCCGGGGCGGACCCAGATGTTCAGCTCCACATCCCGGCCCGACCTGGTGGTGAACCTGCCCGGATGGTTGACGAGGTCGCCAGCGACCAACGCAAACAGGTAGGAGGGTTTGGGCCACGGATCGACCCATTCGGCCCAGCCTTTGCCGCGTGCGCCCGGGTTGCCGTTGGACAGCAGGACCGGCAGGTCGCCCTCGATGCGCACGGTGAACGGTGCCATGACGTCGGGACGGTCGGGGTAGTAGGTTATCTTGCGGAAGCCCTCGGCCTCACACTGGGTGCAATACATGCCATTCGACATGTAGAGTCCCTCCAGCGCGGTGTTGGTCTCGGGGCTGATCTCGACCTCGGATTCCCAGATGAACGGGGCATCCGGCACGGTGCAGGTCAGGCCCTTGTCGCTGACCTCCGGCGAGACCGGCTTGCCGTCGATCCGGGCCGAGATCAGTGCCAGATTCTCGCCATGCAGGAAGAATTGCCCGGGCGCGGCATCGGGATTCGGTGCGAACTCGATGCGCGACAGGACCCGAGTGGCCGTGGCAGCCAGCCGAAACGTGAGGTGCACCTGCTCCACACGATGGGTGAAGGGCGTGTAATCGGCGAGATGCACGGTCTGGGGGGCAGCGTCGTTCATGGGACAACTCCTCTGGAATCGTCGGCACCCTAGGGGCGCGGGCGTCCTACTGCAACAAAGGTAGCCGCGCCGGGGCCCGGGATGTTCGGGCTCGCTTGGCAACATCTTGCGGGAATTCAAACCACGGCGGTGATTTGCGGCAGTCAATCGCGCCAATCGGCCTATAATTACCTCAAATGGGTGAGTCACGGAGGCGCGCCCCGAATTGAGAATGGGAGAGATGACCCGATGAAACAGATGATTGCTACAATCGTTTCCGCCGGGACGATCGCCTTTGCGCCTGTTGCCATGGCGCAAGATGCAAGCGACGTCGAAATGCAGGGGGCCGGCGTCGCCAACAACGGTTGGACATACCAGATGCAACTGTACCTCTGGGGAACCGATGTCGGCATGACCGCCGCAGGTCAGGACATTGAACTTGGTTTCGACCAAATTCTCGAAAACCTGAACTTCGCCCTCATGGGCAGCTTGCGGGGCTACAAGGACGAGTGGATGACCTACGGCGAGCTTAGCGTTGCCAACCTCGGCAAGGATGGCTCTGCCACGCTCAATCCGGGCCCCGGACCGGGCGTCACTGTCGACACCGACATCGAGATCCAGACCACAGTGGTCTCTCTGGGCGGTGGCTATCGGCTGGTGAACAATCCGACCTACACACTCTATGGGACGGCCGGCTTGCGGTTCCTTCGTCTGGATCAGAATCTGGACGTCGAGGTCAACGAGCAGATCAGGAAAATCGACAAGACGTCTGACTACTGGGATGCGGTGATCGGCCTCAACGGCGAGGCACGGTTCAACGAGAACTGGTTCATGCCGTGGATCCTCGACGTAGGCGCGGGCCAATCCGACCTAACCTGGCAGGCCGGCCTCGGCCTCGGCTACCGCTTTGGGCGAAACGATGTCGTGTTCGGCTACCGACACATGGAATGGGACCTTCCGGACGACGATGAGGTGACGAACTATTCCCAGACGGGTCCGATGCTGGCTTGGAATTTCCGGTTCTGAAAGAGATGACGGCCTGCCATTGACGAGCGGGTGGGCGGGCAGTGAAGGCTGCCCGCCCCGCATCCGATGCTCCCGACGGCATCGTCCGGTGCGCCATGTGCCGTCGCGGCAGCGATGACCTGTCTCCAACCATGGCCATGCCCGCGCATCCCGGTGGCATTGGGCGACACGGCCTTCGAAATCCGCCTCCATTTCCGGCCTAGTGACCACCCCTGAGCGTGGTTTTGGAGGACCTCGGGCACCACATGGCGCCAGTTGGTCACCCGGGCCGCCTGCGCAACGGAGATTTTCCAACGCGCCCGATGGCGAATAGAGTTGGATCGGCCCGGTGGTCAGGTATCTATGCGGTACCCGATGTGACCGAGCAGGCTTTTCCATGACCAAGTCGTACTATTCCCCCAGCGGCGGCCTCCCGCCACAAACGCAACTCATGACCGACCGCGCCATGTTCACCGAGGCCTATGCGGTTATTCCCAAGGGCACGCTGACAGACATCGTGACCAGCTTTCTGCCGTTCTGGGACAAGGCGCGGTTCTGGGTTCTGGCGCGCCCGCTGTCGGGATTTGCCGAGACGTTCTCGCAGTACATCGCCGAGGTTCAACCCGGCGGCGGTAGCGACCGGCCCGAAACCGACGCCGGTGTCGAGGCGGTGCTGTTTGTCGTCGAGGGCACCATCACGGTCACGATCAGTGGTGAAGTGCATGAAATGACCCCGGGGGGGTATGCCTATCTGCCCCCCGACGCGGCCTGGAGCCTGCGCAACCTTTCGAAGGTTCCGGCCCGGTTTCACTGGCTTCGCAAGGCGTACCAAGGTGTCGAAGGGCTGGATGCCCCCGACGCATTCGTGACCAACGAGGCTGACATTCCGCCAACCCCGATGCCGGACACCAATGGCACATGGGCCACGACCCGGTTTGTCGATCCCACCGATCTGAGGCACGACATGCACGTGACCATCGTCACCTTTCAGCCGGGTGGGCTCATTCCATTTGCCGAGACGCATGTGATGGAACACGGACTCTATGTGCTGGAGGGCAAGGCCGTGTATCGGCTGAACACCGATTGGGTCGAGGTCGAGGCCGGTGATTACATGTGGCTTCGCGCGTTCTGCCCACAAGCCTGTTATGCGGGTGGGCCGGGGCCGTTCCGCTATCTGCTCTACAAGGATGTGAACCGGCACATGCCACTTGGCCGCTAAGGCGCGCGCCAAGCGCTGACCCGTCCGTCGGGTCCCGCAATTGTGGCTGGCGAGCGCTTGTCCCGGCGGCACTATCCAAGAGGTCAAAGCCGTGCAGGCCACGTCTGGGTCCGGCGCTGCTGGCAAGGTCCGGGACGCCGGGCGCATCGATTTGCTCATGACCTTTGGCAACCGAATGGCCACGTCTTTCACCGTTTCGTTATCATTGAGGATTTGACCCTCCCGCGCTGGAAGGTCGTTTCGTGACCGGATCGTGAATGGCTTCGGGCTGAAAGCTGCCCAGAGTTGGATCACCGCAGCGGCAGGCACAAGAACAAGAAAAGACCACATGGGACGGAAGCGGACATGAAAAGATCGATCGCGATCCTGGCGGGGGGACTCCTTGTCGGTGCGTCCCTCTTGGTGGCGATTGGGGACCACGTCGTCGGCGGCAGTTCCGATGCGAAGGTCGTGAACACCTCCCCTGACGAGGAGAGCGCAATGGTCGAGGTGCACCTGCCGGCCGAGCTTTCGTCAAGTGCCCACATGGGCAAGCGCGGGTTCGACGCAAAATGCTCCGAATGTCATGGAAAGAACGCCGCCGGTCAGCAGGGTGTTGCCCCGCCGTTGATCCACAAGATCTATGAACCCAGCCACCATGGCGATGTCGCGTTTCTACTGGCGGCCAAGAATGGCGTGCGCGCCCATCACTGGACGTTTGGCAACATGCCTCCGGTTGAGGGATTGACCGACGCTGAGGTGGTCAACATCACGCTCTACATCCGGGAACTGCAACGCGAAAACGGGATCAATTGATCTGGGCCATTGGTGGGTTGAGCCCGGTCGGGGGCACCTTGCCGGATTGCCGCTGACCAGGTCTTCGAAATTCCACCCCGGACACCTGAAAGGACCGCATCACATGAACATCAGGCCCCTGCCTTTCGCCGTACTCGGGCTTTTTCTGGTCGCAGCGACGGCCCTTGCTCACGCCGGGGCGACCGGAATCGTCAAGGAACGCATGGACGGAATGTCCGCAATGGCGGATGTGATGAAGCGTCTGTCCCCGATGATGCAGGGAAGCGCGGAGTATGACGTGACCGCCGTGCGGGATGGCGCGGCGATTATTGCCGCACATTCGGGCGAAGGGCTCACATCCCGGTTTCCGGCGGGCACCGGAGGCGGGCATTCGGAAGCCAGGGAGGAAATCTGGACCGAGTGGCGCGATTTCGAGGCATTCGCCATCCAGATGGAGCGTCTTGCAGAGGCGCTGGGGGCCGCAGCCGAGACCGGAGTGGGCGGCATGTCGGGTGCCGGGACAATGATGGGCGGGCAGGCCGCCACGATGGGGGCAGGCATGATGGGGGGCGGACAAAAAAGAATGACCGCTGAGCAGCTTTCCGACATGCCCGCCGACGCGATATTCGGGATGGTCAGCCAGACCTGTTCGGCGTGTCACACCCGCTTTCGCTTAGAGAAAAAATGACATGCTGACGATCCTGCGGTTCGTAGCGGCGGGGATCGTCGCCGGAGGCGCGTTCGTCGTTGCCGTGATCCTCTGGCCGATTGGCAGAGGGGGCGAGGCCATTGATCTGGTCGGCGATGTGGACCGTGGCGCCTATCTTGCACGGGCCAGCGGGTGCATCGCGTGCCACACTGATGGTGCCGCGGGGGGGGCACCGTTGGCGGGCGGGGCCGGGTTGCCGACCGATTTTGGCACCTTTTTCCCACCCAACCTGACGACCGATCCAGTTCAGGGCATCGGCGGCTGGTCGGTCGAGGACTTTGCACGCGCGGTTCGACAAGGGGTGTCGCCGGAGGGGAACCCCTATTTTCCAACCTTCACTTATCCGTTCTATACAAATTTCACCGATCAGGAGATCGCGGATCTGTGGGCGGCATTCCGGACGGTTCCTGCGGTTGCCATGGCGGTGCCCGACCACAGCGTTTCCTTCCCCTTCGATCAGAGGTGGGGGCTGAAGCTGTGGCGGGCGGCATTCCTGCGGCCGCCGGAAACGACCGTGATCAGCGGCAGGAGCGACACCTGGAACCGTGGGCGTTGGCTGGCCGAAGGGGCAAGCCATTGCGCGGCCTGTCACACCGCCCGAAATCTGGCGGGCGCGCGTATCCCGGGGGCGGCATTCGCCGGCAACGACGCCTTGCCGGGCGGTGGCAGGGCGCCGTCGATCCGTGCCGATGACCTGCGGGCGCGGGGGTGGACGGTGGACAATCTGGCCTTTGCCTTGCGGGTGGGCGCGATGCCAGATGGCGATGCCTTTGGCGGCAGCATGGGCGAGGTGGTCCGGGACGGGACGGCTTTCATGACCGCAGACGACCTGAGAGCAATCTCGATCTATATTCTTGACGAGGACTGACATTGGGTCAGTCGGGCCGGTCTGGGCGCGACACCCACAACAAAGGGAGCATGAGCAATGATCACACGCAGATCCCTGCTGGCCGGAACGGCGGCGTTGGCAGCGGCACCGCTGCTGCCGCGTCGCGCGGTCACCGCCGGGGCAGACCCCGAGATCATGGAGGCCGCGCTGGCCAGGGTGCAGATCGCGCCAGAGGGGTATCCGCAGACCGAGATCTGGGGGTACGGTGGCGCGGTGCCCGGCACCGAGATCCGGGTGGCGCAGGGCAGCCGCCTGCGTCGAAGGTTGATCAATTCATTGCCCCAGCCGACTTCGCTGCATTGGCACGGTATACGGATCGACAATGCGATGGATGGCGTGCCCGGCGTGACGCAGGAGGCGGTGCGGCCGGGGGGCGAGTTTCTCTATGAATTCGACCTGCCGGATGCCGGGACCTATTGGTATCACTCGCACAACCAGTCCTATGAGCAGGTGGCGCGCGGCCTGCAGGGGCCACTGATCGTCGAGGAAGCCGATGGCCCGGACGCCGACCGGGACGAGGTTCTGGTGCTGGACGATTTCCGGCTCGACCCGGAGACGGGGCAGATCGCGGCGTTCGGCAACATGCACGACTTCAGCCATGGTGGGCGGACCGGGAATATCGCGGTCACCAACGGTGCCTTCAACAAGACCCTTGCGGTGAAGCACAACGAGCGTTTGCGCCTGCGCCTGATCAACTCGTCCAATGCCCGGATCTTTGCGCTGGAGCTTCGGGGCATCGAAGGCTGGATCGTCGCGCTGGACGGGATGCCGCTGGAGGCGCCGCAGCCGATCACGGAACGCCTGCTGTTGGCGTCCGCACAACGCGCGGACCTGATCGTGGACGTTACCGCCGATGATGGTGGCGAGGCCCACCTGGTCCGGTTCGAGGGCGAAGAGGGTTTCAGCCAGGTGCTGTTCGAGGTCCGTGGGCAAGCCTCGGTTGCGCGCCGCGGCCCGCCCGTGCCGTTGCCGCCAAATGCCGACATGGCGGTCACCGGTCTCGACGATGCTCTGCGAAGCCGCCTTCACATGGAAGGCGGCGCGATGCGGGGCTTCGCCTCGGCGCGGATGGATGGGCGCGATGTCGATTTCCGAGAGGCCGCTCAGGCCATGAACTTCTGGGCCTTCAATGGCGTTGTCGGCATGCCGGAAGAGCCGTTGTTCGTCGCGGAGCGTGGCCAGACGGTTCGGGTCGAAATGCGCAACGACACCATGTTCCCGCATGCCATGCACCTGCACGGCCACCACTTCCGCGAGGTATTGCCCGGCGGTGGCCTTGGCCCGCTGCGCGACACGCTGTTGATGTTTGGCGACGAAACCCGGGAGATTGCCTTCGTGGCCCACAATCCCGGCGATTGGGTGTTCCATTGCCACATGTTGAGCCACGCGGCCTCGGGCATGATGACTCGCATCAAGGTGCTTGCATGAGGTGGTCACAGGCGGTGTTCGGAGCGGTGGGCCTGGCCGCGGGGGCCGGAGCGTGGCTGCTGCTGAGCGGCGGAGCAAGCTCCTTCGGGCAACCGGACAGCGTGGACCTTGCCGCCGGTCAGGCGCTGTATCAGGCGACATGCGCAGATTGCCACGGCGAAAACCTCGAAGGCCAGGCGAATTGGCAATCTCCTGGCGAGGATGGCCTGTTGCCTGCGCCGCCCCATGACCATACCGGCCATACCTGGCACCATGGCGATATGCTGTTGTTCACCTACACCAAGCTGGGCGGGGCCGAGACGCTGGCGCGGCAAGGCGTGGCGTTCGAAAGCGGTATGCCGGGCTTCGGCGACAGCCTGAGCGACCAGGAGATCTGGAACATCATCGCCTTCATCAAGTCGACGTGGTCTGACCGAATTCGTGAAATCCAGTCCGTGCGAACCGAAGCGGAGCGCCGCCAACAGGGCAACTGACCGACGTACCTGTCCGGCGGTGCCGTTGGCGGTTGAGTTGCTCAGGCAGCCTTGGACTCGAAGCCGGCGTCGAGAAGCGCCGATTGTAGCGCCGGGGCTGGCTGGTTGCTTGCGATCGACACGGAGTGGTCGGCAAGGTTGCAGTCGACCTGCGCCTGCGCATCGATTTCCTTGACGGCTTTTTCGATGGCGGCGGTGCAGTGGCCGCAGCTCATTTCAGGGACGTTGAAACGGATCATGGCTTTCTCCTTTTGCGGCATCGTCTGAGGGCGTCCAGCGCTGGAAGGTCAAGCAGATATGGGTATCACTCGGTCCGGCTGGCGTGCGGTGAAGCGCCACGGGCGAAGGGCATGGAGGAGGCTTGGTTCTGGGCGTCAAGGCTGAAGGTCGCGAAAAAGCAGGGCCGAGACTTCGCGCGCGATCATGCGGGGGACCGGTCACGCGCAACCCGGCGCCGTCCGGCGGCAGATTTGCCTGCTGAACAAATCCCCTGCTGCCAGCTTTTGCAGCGAGGTGGGCGATAGCTACGGCCTGAACGAACTCTCCGACCTGCAACAATTCGGAAGGATTGTGACCTCTGCCCCGTTGAACGGGGGCGTCTCGCACGCGTGATCACGTTGTGCACTTCGGCCAGATGAGCCGGCCCATGGCACGGCAATGTCGCCCTTCGCCGTGTTGGTCGCAGGATCCGGCCAGAGGACATTGACGAACACCCGATCCACACCGGATAGCGGGTGGAGAGTGACTCTTTCGTCGGCTCGGGGCAGGTGCATCGCGACGCATGAGCCGCTGTGGCACCGATCATCCTGCATGTTGCCGGGTCGAACAGCATGCCTGTCGAAGCCTCGGGCGGTTCCAAAAACACCATTGCGATGCGCGGGCGGTCTTGACCTTCCAGTTGGTGGAACCCCCATGTAAGGCATCAACTGAACAACAGATGAGTCGTTGGTGACCGGAATGAGTACATTGAATCTGTCGGTGGAGGGGATGTCCTGTGCCTCGTGCGTGGGCCGGGTGGAGCGGACACTGGCGGCCTTGCCGGGCGTGGAGACGGCCTCTGTCAACCTTGCCAACGAAAGCGCCCGGGTGGATTTTGCCGAGCCTGCGGATGTGATGGCCGTGACCAACGCGCTGGCCAGGGCCGGATATCCTGCGCGGACCGGCGATGTCACGCTGAGGGTCGAAAGCATGTCCTGTGCTTCGTGCGTCGGGCGGGTGGAGCGGGCCCTGGCCAAGGTGCCGGGTGTTCTGGAAGCCTCGGTCAACCTGGCGAGCGAGACCGCGCGGGTGCGGTACCTGGAAGGGCAGGTGACGCCGGAGTTGCTGGTACGCACCGCGACAAAGGCGGGGTATCCGGCATCGCTCCCGGAGGGCAGGGCCAACGCACCGGAACAAGGTGCCCGAAAAGACGCCGAGGCCGCCGACCTCAAGCGCCTGACCCTGATTGCCGGTGCGCTGGCGTTGCCGGTGTTCCTGCTGGAAATGGGCGGGCACATGATCCCCGGGGTTCATGCCCTGATCGCAAACACCATCGGCCATCAGGCAAGCTGGGTGATCCAGTTTGTCCTGACGACCCTCGTGCTGGTAGGGCCAGGGCGGCGGTTCTATCAAAAGGGCTTCCCGGCGCTGTTGCGCCGGGCGCCTGACATGAACAGCCTCGTGGCGATTGGCACCTCGGCCGCCTATGGCTATTCGGTCATCGCGACCTTTTTCCCGTCGCTGCTGCCAACCGAAACCCGCGCGGTCTATTTCGAAGCGGCGGCAGTCATCGTCGTGCTGATCCTGCTGGGCCGCTGGTTGGAGGCCCGTGCCAAGGGACGCACCGGGCAGGCGATCCGCAAGCTCGTCGGGTTGCAGGCCAAATCCGCGCTGGTCGAGCGCGGCGCCCAGACGATCGATGTGCCGATCGAGCAGATTGTCGTGGGTGACGTGATCCGGGTGCGTCCGGGCGAACGTATTGCCGTGGATGGCGCGGTAACCTCGGGCGCCTCGTATGTTGACGAAAGCATGCTGACGGGCGAACCGATCCCGGCTGCAAAGGGCGTGGGCGACACGGTCGTCGGCGGCACGATCAACGGCACCGGGGCGTTCGCGTTCCGTGCAACCAAGGTCGGTGCCGACACGATGCTGGCCCAGATCATTCGCATGGTCGAAGACGCCCAAGGCGCAAAGCTGCCGATCCAGGGATTGGTGGACCGCATCACCATGTGGTTTGTTCCAGCCGTGATGGGGCTGGCCGCGTTGACGGTGCTGGTCTGGCTGATGTTCGGCCCTGACCCGGCGCTGACGTATGCGCTGGTGGCCGGGGTCGCGGTGCTGATCATTGCCTGCCCCTGCGCCATGGGGCTGGCCACGCCAACCTCGATCATGGTCGGAACGGGCCGGGCCGCCGAACTGGGCGTGTTGTTCCGCAAGGGCGACGCGCTGCAACGATTGCAGGAGGTGCAGATCGTTGCGCTGGACAAGACCGGGACCATCACTGAAGGCAAGCCGACGCTGACAGATCTGGACCTTGCAGCTGGGGCGGACGAGGTGACCATCCTGCGCCTTGTCGCTGCAGTGGAGGCACTGTCCGAACACCCGGTGGCCGAGGCCATTCTGCGCGCCGCCGGGGATCGTGCGGCGCTTCCACAGGTCGCCGACTTTGCCTCGATTGCCGGGTTTGGCGTCCGCGGGACGGTTGAGGGGCATGATGTGCTGGTGGGGGCCCGTCGGCTGATGGAGCGGGAAGGCATTGCCTTGGGCGCGCTTGCGGTCAGCGGTGACGCGCTTGCCGCCGCTGGCAAGACGCCGCTGTTTGCGGCCATCGACGGGAGCGTTGCCGCGGTGATCGCGGTCTCCGACCCGATCAAGCCGACCTCGCGCACGGCCATCGCCGCGTTGCACGATCTGGGCCTGCAGGTGGCGATGATCACGGGCGATGCGCAGGCGACCGCCGATGCCATCGCGCGCGAACTGGCGATCGACCACGTGGTGGCCGAAGTTCTGCCGGATGGCAAGGTCGCGGCACTGGAGGCCCTGCGCGCAGATGGCCGCAAGCTCGCCTTTGTCGGGGACGGGATCAATGATGCCCCGGCGCTGGCCCACGCCGATATCGGCATCGCCATCGGTACCGGAACGGACGTTGCAATCGAAAGTGCCGACGTGGTGCTGATGACCGGGGACTTGCGCGGTGTGGTCAACGCCTTCGACATTTCGGCCCGCACGATGCGCAACATCCGTCAGAACCTCGGCTGGGCCTTTGGCTACAACACCGCGTTGATCCCGATTGCCGCCGGTGTGCTGTACCCGGCGTTTGGCATCCTGCTGTCACCGGTTCTGGCGGCTGGCGCGATGGCGCTGTCATCGGTCTTTGTGCTGTCCAATGCGTTGCGCCTGCGGTTTGTCGCGCCGGTTCTGACCGACGGTGCGGCATCGCCCGCTGCTAAGATTGCCCTTGATCCCACCCCGGCAGAGTAGGGAAACCGTCATGAACATCGGAGAGATTGCCCGCCTGTCAGGCTTGCCGGCCAAGACCATCCGCTATTACGAGGACATCGGCCTTGTGGCGCCCTTGCGCAGCACCAACGGCTACCGGACATTCCGTCAAAGCGACCTGCACAAGCTGGCCTTTCTGGGCCGGGCCCGGTCGCTGGGTTTCACCATCGAAGATTGCCGCACCCTGCTGGAGCTGTACAACGACAGCGCCCGCGCCAGCGCCGACGTCAAGAAGATTGCCAGCGAACACCTGGTGCGGATCGATGCCAAGGTCGAGGAACTGCTTGCGATGCGCAAAACGCTGGCCCACCTCGTGCACGAATGCGCCGGCGACAACCGTCCGAATTGTCCGATCCTTGATGATCTTTCGGCCAAGCCGGTTGCCGGCCAAATTGGCTGCGAGAAAACATCGCGATAGGCGTGGCGGCGCTGGCCCGCTCCGCCACGCGTCTCGCAGGGGCAGGCGACGACCCGACGGGCCGGTTCGCAGGTCGTCCGGTGTAATTAACCTTTGGCCAATCAAGCATCTCAACTGTCTGGTGGAAGATGCACAAGAGGCCTAAACTTCATGGGAGAGACTCAACCGGAGCGTCCCATGAGCAGCGATCCCTATGCCGCACTTGGCCTGACCAAAGCCGCCACGGCGGCCGAGATCAAGAAAGCCTATCGACGTATTGCCAAGGAAAGCCACCCGGACCTCAATCCGGGGGACAGCACTGCGGAGGCGCGTTTCAAGGCGGCCTCGGCCGCGTATGACCTGCTGAAAGATCCCGATACCCGGGCGCGTTTCGACAAGGGCGAGGTCGACGCCAGCGGAGCGGAGCGCCCTGATCGGCACTTCTATCGGGAATACACCGAGCAACCCGGCCACAGCTATTACTCCTCGCAAGGGTTCGAGGATTTTGGCGATACGAACGACATTTTCGCCGAGATCCTGCGCCAACGCGGTGCCCAGTCAGGCTATGGCAGGCAACGGGCCGGCGCAGGGTTCAAGGCTCCGGGGGGCGATTTGCGCTTTACGATGGAAGTGGATTTCCTCGACGCCGTGCGTGGCAGCAAACAGCGGATTGCCCTGCCGTCGGGCGAGCCGCTGGAGGTCACGATTCCGGAAGGCACCGAAGACGGCCAGACGATCCGCCTGCGTGGCAAAGGTGGCGAAGGGATCGGCGGCGGGCCGCGTGGCGATGCGCTGGTCACGCTGCATGTCCGCCCGCACAAGGTGTTCCGTCGCGATGGAAACGACATCCACGTGACGTTGCCCATCACGCTGGACGAGGCGGTTTTGGGGGGGCGGGTCTCAGCCCCGACCATCGACGGCCCGGTTGGCGTGAGCGTGCCGGAAGGCTCCAGCAGCGGCAAGGTCCTGCGACTGCGCGGGCGTGGAGCCAAGGGGAAATCCGGCAAGGGGGATGCTTTCGTGGAGTTGCGCGTCGTCATGCCGGACAAGGTTGACGGGGCGCTCAAGGACTTCATGACCGAGTGGCGAACATCGCATCATTACGATCCGCGCAAGGGGGTGACAGAATGAGCCTGCTATACACGGAAGAGGAGATCCTGGGGTCGGTCGGGCGGTTGTCTCGGCGGCAATTGACGGTCTGGGTCGATGCCGATCTCGTTCGCCCAACAGTGTCGGAGCAAGGACCGCGGTTCAGCCAGATGGATTGTGCGCGGCTGGAATTGATCTGTGACCTCTGCGAGGCGTTCGACATGGACGAGGAGGCGCTTGCAATGGTGCTGTCCCTGATCGATCAATTGCATGCGGTCCGTGCAGAGCTTCGTTCGCTGGCCAAGGTCATTGACGACGCGCCCGACGATGTCCGCGGCCGGATCGCATCCGCCCTGATTGGCAAGGACTGACCCCGGATGCGTCCGACTGGCCCGTAGGTCCGTGCCAATGGCTGGGCGTTCCACGGGCTCTGGAGGTGATCTTCGGGGAGGCACCCGTGCGTTGCGCAGTGTCTCAGGGTCTGTCGAGGATGTAGTTCGGAGAGATTCCGGTACGCTCGATCCCCTCCGCGGCGTCGTGGCCCGCGAAAAAACCGTAGCCGGCGATCAGGGCCGAGGCGATGCCTGCCGTCTGGGCGCCGAGGATATCGGTGTGCAGTGAGTCGCCCACCATGACGATCCTGTCGCGTGGGACAGCGTCGCCAAGACGTCGAAACGCCAGGTCGAAGATGTTGTTGAACGGTTTGCCAAAGAATTCGGGCACAACGCCGGTGTCATCGGCCAGACGGTGGGCGAAATGACCGGGCTCTGTCGAAAACCCGGTTTCACGGGGCGCGACAATATCCGGGTTGCCGACCCAGACCGGGCGCGGCCGGTTGATCAGGGCGGTTGTGAGACGCGAGTGCCGTTCTTCGGTCCAGGTGGCGCTGCCGATCATCAGGAAACCCTCGGCGGCATCGTAAGCGGTGGCGTCCTCTTCCAGGTAGGTGACCCGGAGATGTTCGAGGTCTTGAAGTCCGGCGCTGCGGGTCGCCATCAAGCCCCAATGCCGGTCCTGGAAGGGTACTATAGCCGAGAGCAGCGTTGCTCGGCTGGTGATCACGTCCTCGGGCGCAAAACTGTAGCCGAGGCGAGCATATTTCTGCATCAGGGTGGTATGCGGAAACCCGGCGGCGTTCGAGACGACAATCACGCGTTTGCCTGCCGCCGTCAGGTCCGAAATCCTGTCGATCACGCCGGGGATCGCCGTCTCGCCGATGTTGAGTACCCCAAAGGCATCCAGCAGGAACACGTCGAACGCATCGGCAAGATCTGCCAGCGTTCCGGCACGTTGCGGGACCGCTTGTGGCGGCATGGCGGGCGGCAGGCGGTGACGGATTGCCTCGTAGGCGGCAAGGGCGGTCGCGGTGTCCATCGAGGTCAAATGATTGCTCCCCGCACCTTGGCCGAAACCCATTCACCGAGGATGACAGCAGACAAGATAACCAGCAGGATCAGGCTGACCTGAGGCCATGCCAGAACGTTGAGCGAAGACGACAATTGCAATCCGATGCCGCCCGCACCGACGAGGCCCAGTACGGTCGACTCGCGAATGTTGATATCCCATCGGAACACGGCGATGCCGGCGAAAGCGGGCAGGATCTGAGGCACGATTCCATAGATCATGACCTGCCAGCGCGACGCCCCGGTGGCGGTGATCGCCTCGACCTGCGCAGCATCGATCTCCTCGATCGCTTCATACAGAAGCTTGGCGCAGAACCCGATGGAGCGGATCGCGATGGCGATCACCCCTGCAAATACGCCGGGCCCGATGATCGCGATCAGCAGCAGCGCCCAGATCAGAGAATTGATCGAGCGGGTCGCAACGATGATCAGCAGCGCGATGGGGCGGACAAACAGTGCCGAAGGCGTGGTGTTGCGCGCGGCGAGAAACGCCACCGGCACAGCGAAGCACAACGCGATCAACGTGCCCAGCGTGGCAATGTTCAGGGTGTCCCAGATCGGACGGCCAAGCTGGGTAATGTACTCCCATTTCGGCGGTGTCGCCCGGGTCCAGATATCGGCGGCAATGCGCGGCGCATCAAAGACGAAAAACCACGTTGTCGCCTCGGATATCTGTTGCCAGCAATAGAAGAAGACGGCGGCGCCAATCAGCCACCCGAACCATTGCAGCATGGATTGGCCCGTCGTGCGGCGCCGCCAGATCGCGGTTCCGTCCTGATCCGTCATTGGCATTATTGAACCCTCGCACGAACGATGCCGGAGATGTATTCTAGCGCCATGACGATCACGATGATGATGATCAGGATCGCCGCCGCCGTATCGTATTCATATCGGTCGAACGCGGTGTTGAGGGTCGCGCCGATGCCGCCGGCACCGACAAGGCCCAGGATCGCGCTTTCGCGGAAATTGATGTCGATCCGGTACATCGACAACCCGATCAGGCGCGGAATGACCTGCGGTTGAACGCCAAAGTTTATCCATTGCGTCCAACTGGCCCCGGACGCCTTGATGGCTTCGGCGGGGGTCGGGTCCATGCTTTCGATCTCTTCGGCCAACAGCTTTGACAGGAACCCGATGGTCGCGAAGCTGAGGGTCAGGAACCCCGCCAACGGGCCGAACCCGAAAATCGCGACCAGCAGGATCGCTACAATGATTTCCTGCAAGGCACGGCTGATGGCGACGATGCCCCGGCAGACAAGGTACACCGGCAGGGGCGCGATGTTTCGCGCGGCGCCGAGGCCGATCGGAATCGAGATCGAGATCCCGATAACGGACGCCGCGACGGTCATGATGATGCTCTCGATCATGCCTTCCCAGATGTCGGTGGCGCGCGAAGTGAAATCCGGGGTCGCGAAGGCGAGCACGAACTTGGCCCCGCGATCCAGCCCTTCGTAGACCCGGGCCCAGTTGACCTCGATGGTCATGAAGGCGGCGACCAGGTAGACCACGAACCCGACGGTCAGGAACCACCGCAGGCCCGGGTGCCGGATCAGCCGGGGGCGGCGCCAGCGGGTTCCCAGGATGGTATCAAGTTCGGTGGCGCTCATCCGACGGCCTCGATCGCTTCTTCCGGGTCCTCGACCTTCTCGATCGTCGCTTCCCAGTCTTCCTCGCCGTAGATGGCGGTCAGCACGTCCGGGGTCAGCGCGTCCGGAGGGCCGTCAAACTCGATTGCGCCATGTCGCAGCCCGACGACTCGTTGCACGAACATCTGTGCCAATGCCACGTCGTGAATGTTGATGATCGCTGCCAGCCCGCGTTCGGAACACAGTTCGCAGATCAGGCGCATGATCTGCCGGCTGGTCTTGGGGTCCAGCGACGCGGTGGGTTCGTCCACCAGCAGCAACTTGGGGTTCTGGATCAGTGCGCGGCAGATGCCGACACGTTGCCGCTGGCCGCCGGACAGCTCGTCGGCCCGCTTGTCGGCCATCGCCAGCAGGCCGACCCTGTCGAGCAGTCGAAATGCCTCGTCCACGTCCGATTGCGGAAAGCGCCGGGTGAAACTGCGCCAGAAACCGACGTATCCAAGCCGCCCCGACAGGACGTTTTCCATCACCGTCAGGCGCTCGACCAGCGCGTATTCCTGAAAGATCATGCCCATTTCGCGTCGCGTCCGTCGCAATGCCCCCGAGCCAATACCGGTCAGTTCGGTGCCGCTCAGCCAGACCTCGCCTGAGGTCGGTTCGACAAGCCTGTTGATGCAGCGGATCAAGGTGGACTTTCCCGCACCCGAGGGGCCGATGAGCGCAAGGACCTGACCTTCCGGCACGTCCAGATCCACGGCCTTGAGGGCCTGATCGCCGGTGCGATAAGTCTTCACGAGCTTCTTGAGTGTGAGCATGTTTGGTTCCGGGCGTCAGGGGAGGGAGCGAAGCGGCACCAACTGCGCGCCGCTTCGCCGGTTGGGCTTACTGACAGGCGTAGCTGACGCCGTTGGCCGTATCGATCTTGCGGATGACTTCCCAGAACTCCTGATAGGTCATCTCGATGAACTGACCTTCGTTGGACTTCTCGAATTCCACTTGCAGCGACGTGCCTTCCCACTCGAAGTTGAGAAACGCGTTGCGGATCGTGTCCTGCAGTTCCGGCTTGAGGTTGTAGGCCACGCCGAACCCTGTCGTCGGGAAGGTCTGCGACTTGTAGATCGTGACGACGTCGTCTTCCTTGATCACATCCCGGCGGATCATCCGCGCCTTGACGGAATTCGCGATCGAAGCCGCCATGTAGTCCTTGTTGGCGACACCGAGGATCGAGTTGTCGTGCTTACCGGAATAGACCGGTTCGAAGTCACGGTCAGGCAACAGGTCAAAGTCACTTTTCAGGATGGCGGATGGCGCCTTGAAACCCGAATTGGACGTCGGCGAGGTAAAGGCCAGTTGCTTGCCCTTGATGTCCTCGACCTTTTCGATCCCTGATCCGGGATAGGTGATGATTTCCATCTCGTAGCCGAAATTGCCATCCTTGGACGCCATGATCGTGAACGGACGGAAACCGGCGCAGTTTACGGCCAACGGGTTCGAGCCGGTGTTGAATCCGGCAATGTGCAGACGTCCGGAGCGCATCGCCTCGATCTGGGCCGCGTTGTTCTGCACCGGGAAAAAGACCACCTTCTTGCCGGTCTCGCTCTCCAGATGGGTCAGGAAGTCCGACCATGCGGTCTTGTAGACGGCCGGGTCTTCTACCGGCGTGTAGGCAAAGATCAGCGTGTCCGGGTCGACCAGCTGCGTTTCGTCGGTCGGAATGTCCGCGATCATGTCGCCATCGACGTCGCAATAGCGCGTGTCGAGCGTTCCGCGGGCGCAGTCCTCGGCCCAGGCTCCGGTTGCCGCGACAGTCAACGCCACCACGGCGCCCGACATCGAAAGCAGTGTTTTCAGGTTGTTCATGTTCGTCCTCCCTTGGGTTTCCTTGCAGGCCGCGTCTCTTCCGGACGAATCCCGCGATGGTCTAAGATGCTATCAATACCTCTACGGTTGCCTGACTGAGGGCGACCGCGAGCGCCCCCGCCGGCGGTTCATTGCAAACCACGGTCGACAAATCGGACAATCTCCCGATTTGCATCAGGCCCCGGCGTCCGAATTTCTGGCTGTCCACCAGGAGTTGCGACACCGCACTCTGGCGCAGCATTGTGCGCTTGACGGCGGCGAACCCGCGGACGGCTTCGGAGGGTCCGGCTTCGGATAACCCGGACGCCCCGATCAGGCATCGGTCGACAGTGAGACGGCCCAGAAATTCGAGGGTGTCGCCACCAATCACGGCGGATTCTGATGGCAGGAAGTCCCCGGGGCAGACGATGACCTTTGCAGCGTCGCTTTGGCCAAGCGTCATCGCGACCGGAAAACTGTTGGTGACCACGGTGCAGGGCGTCGCGCGGTAGGCCAGAAAGCGGGCCATCTGGAGCGTGGTCGACCCGGAATCCACCATCAAGGTCTCGCCCGGCTGCACAAGGCTTGCCGCAAGTCGCCCGATCCGCTCGCGCTCGTCCAACCTCGCGGTCGCCCGTTCGTCAAAGGTCGGATGGCCGGTGGTGACGGCCGACGCGCCACCATAGGCGCGATCCAGAAGCCCATCCGCTCCAAGTTGTTCGAAATCCCGTCGGATCGTCTCTGTCGACACACGAAACCGTGCTGCCAGATCCGACACACGGACATGAGGGCGCAACCGCAACTCAAGCAGGATCTGCTGGCGTCGTTCGCCCTTGCGCAGCCTTGGTCGTGCGTCGAGGTCGTCGGTCGTGAGCACGTTCGTGAAGCCCCTGAAACTGGTTTGGTTGAACGTTCGATTGGACAGGATTGTGGGGTTTTCCACAGTAATGCAAGAAATAATGTTGCATATTGCAGCATTTGGCGTTTGTTTGTGGGAACTCCAAACCAGCGAGCGACCAATGGCGGCAACGCCTTGGATTGCAGTCCCGGTATTTCAGCTTGGGAACAAGGATTCGACACGTGTACAAATCTATTTTGACATCCTATTTGATTTCAGTCCGCGAGCCGTCCAGCGCCCGACGCGCCCGGACCGGGCCGGATGCAGCAGATCCGGCTGCTCGCCTCACGGGACGGGCATCGATTTTTTCCGTGGCGCATCCGAGTGGCCCAATGGCAGTGGAAGCCTGATGTCCGACCGAAAACCGAACAAGGGACACAAGGTTGTCCTGCAGACCGCGGCACTGCCGCTCCGGTACGATGACAAGCGCGCGCCAAGGGTTCTGATGATCACGTCCCGGGAAACGGGACGATGGGTGATGCCCAAGGGCTGGATGATGGATGGCAAGAAGCCTTGGCACGCTGCCGAGATCGAGGCTCTTGAGGAGGCCGGGGCCGTTGGCTCCATCGGGTCGGACCTGATCGGGGAATACTCGTATGACAAGCTGCTCGAAGACGGCAGCAGCGTTCCGGTTCGGGTGCAACTCTATCCGATGATTGTATTGCGCCTGAAAAAACACTGGAAGGAGCGGGGCCAACGGAAACGTCGCTGGTTCAGCCTGAAGGGTGCGGCAAGGCGTGTGAACGAACCTGAACTGCGCGATATCCTGCTGTCACTGGCAAACAAGCCGCGCAAGCAGGGCGTGATCAACAAGTTGCTGAAGGAACGTTGATTTCGTCTACGTGACAGCCGAACGTCAACATCAAGCGCAGGTGGTCAGGCCAGGGCAGGCGCCGTTGCGGGGCCGTCAGGCGTCCGAGGATGCAGGTGTGTTGCGTGGTTCCAGAAACACATAGCCGATGCCGTGAACCGTGATGATGAGTTCTGGATCCTTGGGGTCTCGCTCGATCTTCTTGCGCAGACGACCGACCAGCACATCCACTGTTCGGTCGAATGGGTCGCGCCCCCGTCCGCTGAGCGCGTCCAGAAGCGTGTCGCGCTGCATCACCCGCCCACGGTGCCGTACCAGTGCCAGCAGCAGTTCGAACTCGCCGCGGGTCAGGTGCACATCGGTTCCGTCCGGTGATGTCAGGCGACGCGACGCCGGATCGAGGGTCCAGCCGCGAAACTGATAGGCCGCGGTTGCGACCACCGGTTCCTTTTGCTCCGAGCGGCCGACCCGCCGAAGGATATTGTTGGCCCGTGCCAGAAGCTCCCGCGGATTGTATGGCTTGTCGAGATAGTCGTCGGCGCCGATTTCAAGCGCCACGATCCGGTCGATGTCCTCGGTCTTTGAACTGATGACGATGACCGGCAGGTCCGAAGTTCGGCGAAGTTCCCTCAGCAGGCTCAACCCGTCTCTTCCCGGCAGGCGCAGGTCCAGGCAGAGCAGGTCCACGTCCACCTTGCGCAGGGCGATGTCCATCTCGTTGCCATCCGAGGCGCGCGTCACCCGGAACCCTTCGACCTCGAAATAGCTGGCCATGAGTTCCAGGCTTGTAGGATCGTCCTCGACGATCAGAACGCGCTTTGGCACATCCATCGATTGGTCACCTCCCTGTTCACATCACGTTTACAAATTTCTACAGCCGGTTCAAATCCAAACAACAGCGGATTTACAGCCGGGGCGTATGGATGTGCCAAAGCCACAGGTCGCAGTGCGTCGCCGTGGCACAAAGCTGTTGACCGAAGGACTGCGTGATGAAGAAGATCTGGAACTGGCTGCGGACCCCGTCAGGTGCTCTGTCGACAGGCTTTCTGTTGATAATCGGCGTGTTCGTCGGAATGCTGCTGCTGGTGGGCGTCCACAAGGCCGTCGAACATACCGAGAGCACCGAGTTCTGTGTTTCGTGCCACGAATTGACGCCGGCCTACGAGGAGTACAAGCAATCGCCGCATTTTTCCAACGCCTCGGGCGTGCAGGCCGGATGCGCGGACTGCCACGTTCCCAAGCCTTTCGTGCCGATGGTCGTTGACCACTATCAGGCGATCGGCGAACTCTACAGTTCCTGGAAGGGCAAGATCGACACGCCGGAGAAATACGAGACGCATCGGTTGGAGATGGCCGAGCGCGTCTGGGACTACATGGAAGCCACCGATTCCCGCGAATGCCGCGCTTGCCATGTCGAACATGCGATGGACTTCGAATTGCAGACCCCCGAAGCGGCCAAGCAGATGCAGGCCGGATTCGCCAACGGCGACACCTGTATCGATTGTCACAAGGGGATCGCCCACAAGCTTCCCGACATGTCGCAGGGCTACAAGAAGATGTTCGAGGACCTGCAGGCAGAGGCCGTGCAGCAAGGTGCAAAGGCGGATGAACTCTATGTGCTGCAGACGAAGCCCTATTTCGCCAGTGCCGAGGACGCAAAGGCCGGCGATGCAGCGAACGGGCAGATCCTCGCGGCCAGCCACCTCAAGGTGCTGGATCGAAAGGGCGATGTTCTGCAGGTGCAGATTGATGGCTGGCAACAGGACGAGGTCGACAAGGTGATCTACGAGTTGCGGGGCCAGCGGATCTTTACCGCGACGGCCAAGAAGGACGCGATCGCCCGGATCGCGCGTTCCTCCACCGAGACCGACCCCGATACGGAACTGGTCTGGCACAAGGTGACCCTCGACGGTTGGGTGGACAAGGCCGACCTCGTGGACAGCATCGATGACCTCTGGGCCTATGGCGCCGAGATGAACAATGCCAGCTGTGGCACCTGCCACTCGACGGTGCCGCCCGAACACATGCTCGCCAACCAGTGGATTGGCGCGTTGAACGCAATGAAACGCTTCATCCCGCTCGACAAGGAGCAATACCGCTTCCTGCAGAAATACCTGCAAATGCACGCCAGCGACACTGGCGGCGCCGACGCACATCATTAGGGAGACAACGGACATGCAAGCCAATGCAGCCACGCGGCAGGAAATCGGACGATGGCTGGCAGGGCTGTGGTTGCAGGAGATGGACCTTGCCACCCTGGACCTCTACCGCGGCGACGCCGGCAAGAGCTTCCTTCACACTCTTGACGACATCCCGGCACTGTCCGGGTTGGTGACGGCGTTGCGGGAAGAGGCGGCCCGGGACGCGAGGCCAGAGACCGTCCGGCTCGATCTGGCGGCCGCGTATGGACAGTTGTTCCTGACCGGCGGGCCGCGTTCTGTTCCCTTGTACGCGTCGGCCTATCTCAGCGACCGGGGCCTGCTGATGCAGGAAACGGCGCGTCAGACCTCGGCGGTTCTGGAGCAGTTGGGATTGTGCGTGCCACCGGGCTTCAACGAGCCGGCGGATCACATCGGCATCCAGCTTGGCATTCTTGCCGAACTCGCCGTGACCACTGTGCCGGACGTCCAGGACGAACAGACATTTCTGCGCGATCACCTGTTGCCTTGGGTGCCGACCTTGGCTGCCCTGTGCACCCGGTTGTCCCCTGTCCCGCTCTATCGGGAGTTGGGCACCGCCACATTGGGGTGGTTGCGGTTTGTCGAGGTTCGATCCACCCGTGAGCAGCCAGGGGTCTGAGCCCTTGTTTACATCGTGTTTACAGAATTTTACACGTGGTTCACTGCCCTCCGGAACGTTGTTTACACCCTCGCAATAGACTTTTCCCATGCGCGAGGCTGCGATTCAGGGGTCTGCAACGGCCCAGTGGACGCCTCTATGCGCAATTGGAGTGATAGAGCGTAACAGCGGAGGGCAGACCATGTCCGGCAAGGGCTATACAGAGATTACGAGACGCAGCGTGCTCAGGGGCGCAACGGCCATGGGGGCGCTTGGGGTGCTTGCACCGGCCTGGCTGCAGGCAGGCGCCGCCCGTGCGGCAGGCATGGACGGGGAGGTTCTGACCGGGTCGCACTGGGGTGTGTTCTACGCCAAGGTCGAAGGCGGCCAGTGGACGGACGTGCGCCCATGGGAAGGCGACCCACATCCCAGCCACCAACTGCCGGGCATCATGGATTCCGTGATGTCGCCCTCTCGTATCAAGTATCCGATGGTGCGCCGCGCCTTCCTTGAAGGCGGCGCTGGCGCCAGTCCTGAAACCCGTGGCACCGGCGATTTCGTCCGCGTGACCTGGGACGAGGCGCTCAGCCTTGTCAGTGGCGAGCTGACGCGGGTGTCCGAAACCTACGGCCAAACCGGCATCTTTGGCGGCTCGTACGGCTGGAAAAGCTCGGGCAAGCTGCACAATTGCCAGAACCTGATGCGGCGGATGCTGAACCTCGGCCTGAATGGCTCGTTCGTGAACTCGTCGGGCGACTACTCCACCGGCGCGTCACAGGTGATCATGCCCCACGTGATGGGCACGCTTGAAGTCTACGAACAGCAGACCGTCTGGCCCGTTGTGGTGGAATCGACGGACGTGCTGGTTTTCTGGGGCGCTGATCCGGTCCGCACCAACCAGATTGCCTGGACCGTGGCCGATCACGATGGCTATATCGGCCTGGAAGACTTCAAGAAGACCGGCAAGAAGGTTATCTGCATCGACCCGTGGCGGTCGAAGACGGCTCAGTTCTTCGATGCCGAATGGATCCCGATCCGGCCGCACACCGACGTGGCGATGATGCTGGGTGTGGCGCACACGCTGTACAGCGAAGGGCTGCATGACGAGGACTTCCTGGAGAACAACACCTCCGGCTTCGACAAGTTCCTGCCGTACCTGACGGGTGAAAGCGATGGCGTGCCGAAGACGGCAGAATGGGCCTCTGAAATCTGCGAGGTGCCTGCCGACACGATCAAGGACCTGGCGCGCCTGTTCCAATCCAACCGCACGATGCTGTCGAGTGGCTGGTCGATCCAGCGTCAGCACCACGGCGAGCAAGCGCACTGGATGCTGGTCACGCTGGCCTCTATGCTGGGTCAGATCGGTCTGCCGGGCGGTGGCTTCGGCCTCAGCTATCACTATGCCAATGGTGGTGCTCCCTCGGCCAACTCCATCACGTTGCCCGGTATCGGTGACGGCGGCGGAGCCGTGGACGGCGCGGCCTGGATGACCGATGCCGGTGCAGCCTCCATTCCGGTCTCGCGCGTGGTCGACATGATCATGAACCCGGGTTCGGACTTCAATTTCAACGGCAAGACGCAGGCCTATCCCGAGGTCAAGATGGTCTACTGGGTGGGCGGCAACCCGTTTGCACACCATCCCGGTACGCCGGCTCTGATCGAGGCCTGGAAGAAGCTGGAAACAGTTGTCGTGCAAGACTTCCAGTGGACCCCGACGGCGCGGTTTGCGGACATCGTCCTGCCGGCCACCTCTGCCTACGAACGCAACGACATCGAGAACGTGGGCGACTACTCGGCCCGCGCGATCGTGGCGATGAAGAAGGTCATCGACCCGGTGTTCGAAGCCCGCAACGATTTCGACATCTTCGCCGATATCTCCGAAAAACTCGGCGCGCGGGATGCGTTTACCGAAGGCAAGGACGAGATGGCCTGGATCAAGGGCTTCTACGAGTCGGCTGCGGAACAGGCACCGGCACGTGGAATCGAGGTGCCGTCCTTCGACGAGTTCTGGGAGAAGGGCATCATCGAGTTCGAGATCCCCGAGTCCAGCCGACAGTTCGTGCGGTATGCCGACTTCCGCGAAGACCCGCTTCTGGAGCCGCTGGGCACGCCCACGGGCCTGATCGAGATCTATTCCAAAAACATCGAAAAGATGGGCTATGACGATTGCCCGCCGCACCCGATGTGGATGGAACCGATCGAACGTCTGGGTGGTGACAACGCCAAGTTCCCGTTCCACGTCAACTCCGCACACCCGAACTCGCGGCTGCACTCGCAACTCTGCGGGACCAAGCTGCGCGAGACCTATGCGGTGTCGGGGCGTGAGCCCTGCATGATCAACCCGGTGGACGCGGCCGCAAAGGGCATTGTCGACGGCGATATCGTGCGGATCTTCAACGATCGTGGTCAGATGCTGGCCGGTGCGGTTGTCACCGACGAGATCCGTCCGAACGTGATCCTTGTCTCCGAAGGTGGCTGGTACGACCCGGCATTGAACGGGGAACCGGGCGCGCTGGATGTGTATGGCGACGTCAACACCCTGACCGTGGGCATCGGCACGTCGAGCCTTGCGCAGGGCAACTGCGGGCACACGGCCATTGCCGACTTCGAAAAATACACTGGCGAGGCTCCGGCCCTCCATGTATTCACCGCCCCCGCCGAGGGCTGACGCGAACCTTGACCGGGGGCGGGCAGTCGCCCCCGGTCAGAGCGTGTCAAAACGAACATGGTGACGTTGATGTCGCATTTCTTCCCCGGCTTGGCCGCGCTTTGGCGTGGCCTTGTCGTGTTTCCATTCTTGGCCCTTCTTGGGGCCTCGAGTCTCCTGGCCGACACCGCCTATTTGACCGGCCCGCTGACGTTGTCCGATTCTCCCAGGGCAACCGCCGTACCGCTGGCGACCCTCTCGGTTGCAAGCGAAGTGACCGTCCTCGTTGCAGAGAACGGATTCGAAAGGGTGGCGCTCGAAGGATGGACGCGGGACGGGGCGGAACGGGTTCTGTTTGCCTATCCGGGCAAGCGGATCCTTGTGGCGCGGGTGGATTCCGACGCCATCGAACGGATGGTTCGGCTCGACAGCGTTGACGACCCGGACACGGCCATCCGCTGGAACCGAATGCGGATCGAGGGGTGGATCGCGGCCGGCAACACCCTGCCAGGGCTGGATCCGATCTGGGATGCGGCGTGGGAACTGTTCTCGGAACGCTGCACCGCCTGCCACGAACGCCGCGTGCCGTCGAATTACACGGCCAATCAATGGCGCAGCCACATCAAGGTCATGGGCCCCCGCACCGGCTTGCCGAAGGATGACCAGGGACTTATTCTGACCTTCCTTCAACACCACGCCAGCGATACCATCGATCTGCAGGCCGCCGATGCGGACCGGGACAATGTTCAGCCGGGAGGTGACAGGTGAAGACACTCGAAGCCCTGATTGTCGACAATGAGGACTGGCTGGTTGACCGGGTTGTCCATTACGCCGTCGTCCAGGGGTTTTCGGAAAACACCTCCACCTTGCGAGAAGCCTGGCGGTCCTCGATCTGCGGCCTGTCCGGTCCGATCCTGGAAGCGATTGCCGCCGCCGACACGTTGACGAATTCCGATGTCGGCTTTGGAGAGGCGCGTGAAAAGATCGTGGGCTTTGGGGTCGAACAGGCCATGCGCCACCGCGAGCGCGGCGTGCAACTGGTCGATTTTCTGGGCCTGTTGAAGTATTACCGGCGCGCCTACCTCGACCTGATCGACGAAAACCCGATCGAGGTGATCGATGGCAGACGCCTTCGGGGCTACGTGCTGGAGTTTTTCGACCAGGTGGAGATGGGGCTTTGCAGCGAATGGCATGTGGCGTCCAATGTTGATCGCCTGCGCGCCCTGCAGGAGCAGAACAAGCGCCTGACCAACGAGAAAAACAAGTATCTGACGATCTTCGAGAGCATTCGCGAACCGGTGATCCTGCTGGATGCCGAGGACCGGCCCAATCACCTCAACCACGCCGCGCTGCGGCTGTTCTGCGGAGACGAGGCGCCGGGGGCGTCCTATTACGGCGCCTTGATGAGCCCACTGTTGAATTCGCAGATCGCTGCCATCCTCAAGGGAACCTCGGAGGGCAGCTATGATACGGTCATCGAGACCCTGTCGGGACCACGCGAATTCAACGTGAACACCCAGAAGATGCTGGATGTCAGCCGCAAGTTCGACGGCATGGTGATCATCCTGAACGACGTGTCCGAGTACAAGCGCGCCCTGCGGCGGGCACAGGCCGCCGACCACGCAAAATCGACCTTCCTCGCAACGATGAGCCACGAGATCCGCACGCCGATCGCCGGGGTGCTGGGGCTGGCGCGGTTGCTGCGGGATACAGGGCTGAGCGAGCAGCAGGCCCGCAACGTCGAGGGCATCATCTCATCCGGCGAGCTCCTCGCCGGGGTCGTGGGGGATATCCTCGATTTCTCGCAGGCAGAGGTTGGTGGCCACGCGGCGGTGCGCGAAGATTTCGATCTTGCGGCGCTTGTCCGGCAGGTCTTGATGGTGGTGGAGCGGCCCGCCGTGGAAAAGGGCCTGAAGCTCGATACCAGCATTGACCCCGAATTGCCCGCGCGCCTGCAGGGGGACACGTCGATGATCCGGCAGGTCCTGCTGAACCTCGTGCACAACGCCATCAAGTTCACGGAAACCGGCGCGGTCACCGTGCGTGTGTCGCCGCTGGCCTCTGCGGATGGGGCCACGGGCAGGTTCCGTTTCGAAGTGGCGGACACGGGCGTCGGCCTGCCTGACGGGCCGACCGACTGGCTGTTCGACCCGTTCACCCAGAACGACCGTCGGGGCGACAGCCTGAAGGGCGGAGTCGGCCTGGGGTTGGCGATCTGTCGCAAGTTCGTGTCCCGCATGCAGGGTGAGATCCGTTGCCGACCCAACCCAGGTGGCGGCAGCCTGTTCCAGATCGACCTGCCGCTCGACCCCGCGCAATCAGATGCGTCGATTGCAGAAGGACCGACGCCGGTTGCCAGTTGCGGAGCGAGGATTCTTGTTGTCGACGATGACGAGGTCAACCGCGAGATTGCCCAGGGGTACCTTGCCAGACTCGGACACGAGGCGGTGGCGGTTGACTCGGCAGAGCACGCGTTGCGGTGCCTTGAAAGGCAGGGTTTCGACCTGGTTCTGAGTGATAACCGTATGCCGGGGGTCTCGGGGCTGGAACTGGTCGAAAGGATTCGCGCCATGCCACATGGCCCAAATTCCGACATCCCGATCGTGATCGTGACGGCATCCGCCAACGACTTGCTGGCAGGGGCGGCTGGGCAGGTACGACCGGACGATGTGCTTGCCAAGCCATACGATGGCAATGACCTGTCCCGGGTGATCTCGCGCCAGGTGCCCGACAAAGGCAGGGCACGGGCCCGCGCGCACAGGCCGGGAAAGGATGCGCAGACCCTGGGGCTGCTCAGGAAACACCTGTCACACCTTGGGCCGGAACGCAGCCTGCGCATCGTCCAGACATTTCTCGACACGGCTCCGGGGCGTCTTGAAACCCTGCGCACCGGCGTCGCGGGAGGCGATCGCAAGGTTGTGTCCTCTGCTGCGCATGCGCTTGCCGGGGCTTCGGGCCTGCTTGGAATGACAGAGATCGCGGCCCATGCACGTGACATCGAGGCCGTGGCCGACGATCCGTCACAGACCGTGGGCACAGTGAAGCTGACGGTGCTGGAGACCCAGCTTGCCAATGCGTGTCAGGATCTGATCGAGTTCTGTTCGCAGTCCGCGGCCGGGTGATCCGGAAATCGCCCGCCATGGAGGCGTTCCTTGACGACTGCGGTTGAGGCGCACAGCCTTTGCCATGCGCCCCATGATCGGAGTGGTTATCCTGCGACCGCGCGGATCCCGAGGAAGATGATCGCAGACAGCAGGGCGGCGGCGGGCACCGTCACGATCCAGGCCGCAACGATCGTTGTCAGGTGAGCCCGGCGCACGAGCTTGCGCCGCCGACGTTCCTCAGACGCGATCACCGGGCGATCCGGCACCTCGCCACGTGCCTTGACAAGGCGTCGCTCGGAATACCACTCCCGGAAGAATCCGACTCCGAAGATGCCACCGACCGCGATATGGGTCGAACTGACGGGCAACCCCAGCCAGCTTGCAATGATCACTGTCACCGCGGCAGACAGCGCAACACAATAGGCCCGCATGGGGTTCAGTTTCGTGATCTGGCTGCCGACCATACGGATCAGCTTTGGCCCGAACAGGAACAGGCCAAACGAAATGCCGAACGCGCCGATGGTCATGACCCAGAAGGGGATGCTGACCGAGGCGGTGAAGTCGCCCGTCGTGGACGCCTGAACGATGGCAGCCAACGGGCCCACGGCATTTGCAACGTCATTGGCGCCATGCGCAAAGCTCAGGAACGCGGCGGACACGATGAGCGGGATTCCGAACAGGATCTTGAGAGATTTGTTCCGGTTTTCCAGCCCCTCGGATTTCTTGCGGATCACTGGAATCAGGACAAGCCAGACAACAATTCCGACACCTGCACCGATCAGCAGCGCGCTTCCAAAGTCGATCCTGATGATCTTCTTGAGGCCCTTCAGCGCCAGGTAGGCGGAAAAGACCCCAGCCATGATTCCGACGAGTACCGGCACCCATGTCCGCGCGGCGGCGATCTTGTCCGGCTGATAGATGATGCGGGCCTTGATGAACCACAGGAAACCGGCGGCGATCAGCCCACCCAGCATCGGTGACACGACCCAGCTGGCCGCGATCGCGGACATCGTGGACCAGCTGACCGATCCGAAGCCCGCCGCCGCGATACCGGCCCCCATGACGCCGCCAACGACCGAGTGGGTCGTCGAAACCGGTGCGCCGATCCACGTGGCCACGTTCACCCAAAGGGCGGATGACAACAACGCCGCCATCATGACCCAGATGAACACCGACGCAGACCCGATGCTCTCGGGCGCCACGATGCCCTTTGCGACCGTCGAGACGACATCACCACCGGCGATCAGGGCGCCGGCGCTTTCAAAGATCACGGCAATCGCGATGGCGCCGCCCATGGACAGCGCGTTTGCACCGACGGCTGGGCCCATGTTGTTGGCAACATCATTGGCACCGATGTTCAAGGCCATGTAGGCGCCAAAGGCGGCAGCCACCACAACCACCAGCGTGTCGGTGGTTTCGCCCATGAACACTGCGGCAGCCAGACCGGCCAATGCAATGAACACCAACGAAATGGTCGGGCCGACCAGGGGCCGCGCCGCATAGGCTGTCGCCATCTCGAGGCTCGATAGGCGATCGAGGTCACGGTCGAGCGTTTCAAGGTGGCGTGCTTCGAAATTCTTGTCTGACATTGTTTCCCCGGACCGCCTGCTTTGCGTCACGATTTACTATTCCGCTTCGCCACCTAACTCAACTGAACCACTCCAACAACAGCAGCCCTTTGGCGATTAATTCGAGGATTCTGGCATCGCATGGGGCCTTGGGCTGGTCGGCGATGACATTGGGTCGGAAGCATGCCGATTTATTGGAAACGACTCAGGGTTTGGTTGGCGGCGGCAGATTCGCATTGTGGCGTGATACCTCCAGTCGACCGTTGAACTCCGCACCAAGAACAATGATCGCTGCCATCACGTACATGACCACAAGTGTCGCCATGACCCCGGACAGGCCTTCATGGGTCACGCAGTAGGATTGGAACCATTCGAGGTAGAAGGAACACGCCTGACCCGCCGGCAACCACAGCGCCATCGTCATCGCGATGCCCGGAAGGACCACCCGCACCGGCCGATGCCCCCGGCAACCAGACATGGCACGCGAAGAGAGAGAAGAACGGCGCCAACCGCGAGATCGCGTTGCCGAGGTGGTCGTTGAAAGAGACCGCTCCGGAGAGATCGGGGGCCGCATCGTAGACGGACTGGAAATGGAACGGCAACCCGACAACGGACGTGCCGCCAACGATCAACACCAATGCCCCACAAGCAGGAACACGACACAGAGCAACCTGGTGCGCCAGATGGAACGGGGGCGTGATCGAGGTAGGCATGGTCATGACAACACGCACGGCGTCGACCCCGTTGGAGGCAAAGTGGATTGTTGGGAGCGCGCCAAGGGTCAGAGTTCCGGCACAGGGCAATGGTCATGATCCGAGTTCTGAACATTCTGGGGCCGCCTTGAGACATCCATCAAGATGTCTTGGGGTCCTGCACCGGCAGCGAGCGGCTCCCGGTCCATGGGGGAGGCCAACAGCCGGCAGGAGATCGATCGGCCGGACCGTTGAAATGGTCCAATTGTTCACAGGGCCGAGCCCTCGGGAGCGCAGGAAACTGCAGCGGCTCTCCCATCGGTTTCCGAGAGGGTCAAGGTGAGCGTTTCAGGCACCTCGAAAACACCACACCGATCTCGGGACACCGCATACCCGCGGTTGCATTTCCTTCCTCGATGCCGCGTTTGCAGCTCCGAGGCTTTCCAAAGGCGGGATGCAGTCGGGGCGTCGTTTTCGGGACTCCGCAATGGGCGTGGTCTTGGACCTGGGGACATATCGTAGTCCGTCCGTCCGTTCGGCCTGCCATCACAAGCGTTGGCGAGACCAGCCATGCTGTCACGAGACTGGGAGGCATCGAGATCCGGTCAATCGGTGCGGGGCCTTGTCAGGTCGCTGTCCGACGCGTCAGAAACCGGAAAAGCTGCTGACCTGCGGAGGGACCCGACGCGCGGACGAAGAGACGGAAATGGCATATCCGGACCCTGTCGGCCCGCCACGTGTCGATTGCGGTGAATGGTGGGCCGGGTCCGTCTCTCAACGAGATAGGCAGATCACGATGGCGGGACTTGAAGAGCTTCATCCCGCGGAGGGGAATTCGATGGGCTTCTCTATGCGCTTCTCGAAGAAGATCACGACGGTGCCGGGGAACCGTCGTGAAGGCATTCGCGCCAACACCGCAAACTCGGCCGCAGACAAGGGCGACGAAGGCGGAGAGTTTCCGGGCTGGCGACGATGGTATTCCATTGGCTTCCCGGACAACTGAGACATGCATCGGAAAGCCCGTGCACAGACTGCCTTTGATCAGTTCAGCACAACGCTTTGCCTGAAAGGATGGTGTGATCCATCAGGGATCGAGTGTGTTCTGATCCGCCAACTCCAGAACGGATCGCCGAAAATGCCGTCGGCATCGAGAGCGAACGGGACTTGCGTCGGGGCGTTGCCGGATTGTTCAATCGGATCCTTGCCGACGAGAATTTCGTTCAGCGGACCCAAGGCCAGCCTGAGCAGCCTTGTCCGACCAAATTGTCCGGGCCGGTACCCAGGTGGCGGGCCTTCGATAACCGGCCCGTCGCAACCGCCGCGACGGCGGGCAGGGGGCGTTTGGCAGATTTTGGTGCGACGCGCAGTTGAGCTTGTGTTCCTGCCGGTCAGTGAATCGTTCGGGTGTCCGAAGTGAGAATCCGGAGAAACCAGGGATGCGACCGCCGCGATACGCGCGTCCAAAGCGCTTGGGGCCGCCTTTTCGTGGCAAACCTTTCGGGCGAAAGCCACGCGTCTGCACAAGAAACGGGCGGGCGGACCGAATTCTTTTTCTGCACCGCAGCGAAATCCGATTTCGACTGCGCAACATCCTGATCTCGTCACAGGCTTGTCTTGCCGGGTCCTTTCAAGAGACCGCGAACCGACAAGGAGATTCCAGTGATACGACTAAAAGACAGTTTGGCTGCCTTGGCCCTGACCGTAGGCATGGTTTGTGCCCAGGGCGCCGCCGCGCAGGGGACATTGCGCGTCGGCATGACAGCGTCAGACATCCCGCTGACCACCGGTCAGACCGACCAGGGCGGCGAGGGCATGCGGTTCATGGGCTATACGGTCTATGACTCGCTGATCGAATGGGATCTTTCCAGCGCTGACAAGCCGTCGGTCCTGATCCCCGGTCTGGCGACCGAATGGATGGTCGATCCGGACGACAAGACCAAATGGACCTTCAAGATCCGCGAGGGCGTTACCTTTCACGACGGCAGCCCGTTCACGGCCCAGGTGGCGGTGTGGAACTTCGACAAGCTGCTGAAGGACGATTCCGAACAATACGATTCCCGTCAGGCTGCGCAGGGCAAGTCGCGGATTCCCGCCGTGGCGAGCTATACAGCGATTGACGACCATACCCTGGAGATCATCACCAAGAGCCCCGACGCGACCCTGCCGTATCAGCTTGCGTGGATCCTGATGTCTTCGGAAGCAAACTGGGAGACGCTTGACAAGGATTGGGAAAAGGTCGCGGCCGCCCCCTCTGGCACCGGTCCCTGGAAGCTGGAGTCCTTTGTGCCGCGTGAACGCGCCGAACTGGTGCCCAACGCAGCCTTTTGGGATGCGACCCGGGTGCCGAAGCTCGACAAGATGGTCCTGATCCCGCTGCCAGAGCCCAACGCACGGTCTGCGGCGCTGTTGTCCGGGCAGGTCGACTGGATCGAGGCGCCGGCGCCCGATACCATTCCGGCGATGACCGGCAACGGTTTCGTTGTCTCGTCCAATGCCTATCCGCACAACTGGACCTGGCACCTGTCGCGCCTCGAAGGGTCGCCGTGGAACGATATCCGGGTGCGCAAGGCTGCAAACCTGGCGATCGACCGCGAGGGCATGGGGGCCCTTCTGGGGGGGCTGATGGTTCCCGCGAAGGGCTTCCTGCCGCCGTCGTCGCAATGGTTCGGGACACCTGACTTCGAGGTCAAGTACGACCCGGAAGCCGCCAAGGCGTTGTTGGCCGAAGCCGGGTACGGGCCGGACGCCCCGTTGAAGGTCAAGGCGCTGATCTCGCCCTCCGGGTCGGGTCAGATGCTGCCGCTGCCGATGAACGAGTACATTCAACAGAACCTGGCCGAAGTGGGCATCGAGGTCGAGTTCATGGTCGTCGAGTGGAACCAGATGATCAACCTGTGGCGGGCCGGGGCGGCGGATGCCTCTGTCGATGGCAGCCAGTCGATCAACTTCACCTATTTCATCCAGGACCCGTTCACCGGCCTGATCCGTCACTTGTCGTGTGACCTGATTGCGCCGAACGGCACCAACTGGGGCCACTACTGTGACCCCGAGATGCAGGCGCTGTTCGACCAGATCAAGACCACGTTCGACCCGGTGGAGCAGGATGCGGTGCTGAAGACGACGCATGAGAAGTTCGTCAACGAAGCACTGTTTCTGATGGTGACACACGACGTGGCGCCACGCGCGATGAGCCCGAAGGTCAAAGGCTTCGTGCAGGCGCAGAACTGGTACCAGAACTTCTCGTCCATCACGATGGAATGAGGCCCTGAAAACAGCCTGCCCTCGCCACTGACGCTGTGGCGGGGGCGTCTTGCCGCAAAGGATTCCCTCCGTGTTCGCCTATTTCCTGCGTCGTCTGATCCTTGTCATGCCAGTTGCCTTCGGGGTGTCGGTGATCTGTTTTCTGCTGGTCCAGATCGCGCCCGGCGATCCGTTGACCGCGATCATGCCGGTGGATGCCACTGCCGAAGAACAGGCGGCGATGCGGGCCGTCTACGGGTTGGATAAACCCCTGCCGGTGCAATACGCGATCTGGGTGGCCAAGCTTGCCCAGGGCGACATGGGGCGCTCTATCGCCTCGGGACGACCGGTCGCCGGCGAAGTGTTCGGGGCGGTGCAGAACTCGTTGCTGCTGGCGCTGAGTGCCGCGGCAATTGCCTTTCCCATCGGGATCTTCCTCGGGTTTCTGGCCGGATACTTCCGTGACACGCCGATCGACCGCGCTGTAACGGCCATATCCATCGCCGGGGTCTCGGTTCCCAACTACTGGCTCGGGATCGTGCTGGTCATCATCTTTTCCGTCAACCTCGGCTGGCTTCCGTCGATGGGGGCCGGGCCGGGCGGATCGCAGGACTGGGCGTGGGACTGGCTGCACATGCGCCACCTGGTCCTGCCGGCGGTTACATTGGCCGTGGTGCCCATCGGCATCGTGGCGCGCACGGTGCGTGCACTGGCCGGTGACATCCTGACCATGGATTTCGTGCAGGCGTTGTATGCCAAGGGCATGAGCCGTGGGGATGTGTTGCGGCATGTGGCCCGCAACGCGGCGGCCACGGCGCTGTCTGTCATGGGATTGCAGCTTGGCTATCTGCTGGGCGGGTCGATCCTGATCGAGACCGTTTTCAACTGGCCTGGCTCCGGCTTCCTGCTGTCCAACGCGATCTTCCAACGCGACCTGCCGCTGTTGCAGGGCACGATCCTCGTGCTGGCGTTGTTCTTTGTGGCCATGAACCTGGTGGTGGATGTGGCACAGGCCGCAATCGATCCCCGGATCAAGAGGACCTGACGCATGGCAATTGTCGATACCGCCCCGCCGGTCACCGCCGCTCCCGCGCCTGCGGGCACTGGATATTGGTCGGGCGTGCTGTCCCGGATGCTGCGGGATCCGCTCACCCTTGTCTGTCTCAGCGTTGTGTTGGCGCTTGTCCTGTCGGCGATCTTTGCGCCCTGGCTGGGGCTGGCGGACCCGTTCAAGGGCTCGATGATCCAACGCTTGAAACCGATCGGAACGCCGGGGCACATCCTGGGCACCGATGAACAGGGCCGGGACATGCTGGCCCGGCTCGTCTATGGGGGGCGGCTGACGCTGTTTATCGGCCTGATGCCGGTGGTGCTGGCCTTTTTCATCGGCGGATTTCTGGGCATCGTCGCCGGGTATGTCGGCGGGCTGCTCAACACACTCATCATGCGCACGGTCGATGTGTTCTTTGCGTTCCCGTCGGTGTTGTTGGCAATCGCGATATCGGGGGCGCTTGGTGCGGGCATCGTCAACAGCCTGGTGTCGTTGACGATCGTCTTCATTCCGCCGATCACCCGCATCGCCGAAGCCGTGACATCGGGCGTGCGCGCCCTCGACTATATCGAGGCCGCCCGGGCGTCGGGGGCCGGAACGCTGACGGTGATCCGCGTGCACGTGATCGGCAACGTGCTGTCGCCGATCTTTGTCTATGCCACGTCGTTGACGTCGGTCTGCATGATCCTTGCGGCTGGACTGTCGTTTCTGGGTATCGGCGTGCGGCCTCCGGAACCGGAATGGGGCCTGATGCTGAACACGCTGCGCTCTGCCATCTACGTCAACCCTTGGGTGTCGGCCTTGCCGGGGTTGTTGATTTTTGTCACGTCGCTGTGCCTGAACCTGCTGAGCGACGGTGTGAGGAGTGCGATGAATGTCCGTGATTGACGCAACCGTTTTGCCCGGTCCCGAGGCACCGATCGACAAGGGCGGACCAAATCAGCCGCTTCTGATCGTCAAGGATCTGAAAAAGCACTTCCCCGTTCGCGGCGGCATCCTTGGGCGCAACAAGGTGATGGTCCAGGCGGTCGACGGCGTTTCCTTCAGCGTCAGGAAGGGCGAGACGCTGGGGATCGTCGGAGAATCCGGCTGCGGAAAGTCCACCACCGCGCGGCTTATCGTCGGGCTGATCGAAAAGGACGCCGGCGAGATCATCTATGACGGCGAAGGTCTGGGCGACGTGCTGTCCCTGCGGGATCTGCGCCGCGGCGTGCAGATGGTGTTTCAGGACAGCTATGCCTCGCTCAATCCGCGTCTGACCATCGAGGATTCCATCGCGTTCGGCGCAAGCGTTCAGGGCCTGTCGGACCCGTTGGGCCGGGCGCACAGCCTGATGGCCCGCGTCGGGCTGGACCCGGCACGGTTTGCACAGCGCTATCCGCACGAGATTTCCGGTGGTCAACGCCAGCGCATCAACATTGCGCGGGCGCTGGCGATGTCTCCACGTCTGGTGGTGCTGGACGAGGCCGTCTCGGCGCTGGACAAATCGGTCGAGGCACAGGTGCTGAACCTGCTGGCGGACCTGCGAGCCGAACTTGGGCTGACCTATATCTTCATCAGCCACGACCTGAACGTGGTGCGCTACATTTCCGACCGGGTGCTGGTGATGTATCTGGGCGAAGTGGTCGAAGTGGCGCCTGTCGATGCGATCTGGGCCCGTCAGGCGCATCCCTATTCCGGCTCGTTGTTTTCGGCGATGCCGTCGATGGATCCCGACACCCGCACCAAAAAACCGCCCCTGACCGGAGATCCGCCAAACCCGATCAACCCGCCCTCGGGGTGCCGGTTCCATACCCGGTGCCGTTATGCCGAGGCGGTCTGCAAAACCAGGGTGCCCGCCCTGCAACCAATTGCGGCAGCGCCGGACCATCTGGCGGCCTGTCACCTGCATGACCTGTCGTCGGGCCATGAAAAGGCCGGCAAGGAGGGTCTGTTGTGAAGGAGAGCCTGGTCGATATTCAGAACCTCGACGTCCGCTTTACCGGCGCGCGAACCGTCCATGCGATCAACGACCTGACGCTGAACCTGGGGCAGGGGGAGACGCTGGCGCTGTTGGGCGAAAGCGGCTCGGGCAAATCGGTGACACTGAAGACGCTGCTGCGCCTGCTTCCGCCGAAACGAACGGAGATTGGCGGCAAGATCCAAGTGAATGGCACCGATGTGCTGACGCTGTCGGGAAAGGCGCTTCAACAGTATCGCGGGGCCGAGGTCTCGATGGTGTTTCAGGAACCCGCGCTTGCGCTGGACCCGGTCTACTCCGTCGGTGCGCAGATCGCCGAAGCCGTGCGGCGCCACAAGGGCATCAGCCGGGACGAAGCGATGTCCACCGCGCTCGACATGCTGCGCCGGGTCCGCATTCCGTCGCCCGAACGGCGGTTGCGCAACTTTCCGCACGAACTGTCCGGCGGGATGCTGCAACGGGTGATGATTGCGCTGGCGCTGGCCTGCCGTCCGCGGCTCCTGCTGGCGGACGAGCCGACGACGGCACTGGATGCCACTGTTCAGATCCAGATCCTGCTGCTGTTGCGCGAGCTGCAGCGTGAATTCGGCATGGGCGTGATCTTTGTCACCCATGACATCGGCGTTGCCGTCGAGGTCTCGGAGCGGATCGCGGTGATGTACGCGGGCCAGATCGTCGAAGAAGGCACGACGCAGGAGGTTATCAAGGATCCGCGTCACCCCTATACGCGTGGGTTGATGGCGGCAAACCTGCATGGCGTGGCGCGTGGTGAGCGGTTGAACGCCATTCCGGGCGCGCCTCCATCGCTGGAAACCCGGCCGGCCGCCTGCTCCTTTGCACCACGCTGTCCGTTGGCAGAGGATGCCTGCCGCGCCACGCTGCCGCCGGTACATGTGCCAAGCCCCCGCCGCCGGATCGCCTGTATCCACGCCAACGCCCCCGTTTCTGCCGAGTGAGGCCCGATGCTGATCGATCATGATCCATATCATGCGTTCCTGCCCTACGAACCGACCCCGGTCGACAGGGCTGGGTCCGGGCCGCTTTCCGGTCTGACTTTGGCGGTAAAGGACATTTTCGACGTGTCCGGTTACCGCACCGGATCGGGCTGTCCGCTGCGGCTTGCCGCCAGTCCGGTGAAGACGGAAACCGCCACTGCGGTGCAGTGCCTTCTGGATGCGGGCGCGCGTTTTGTCGGCAAGACCCACACCGACGAGCTCGCCTGGTCGCTTTATGGCATGAACGCGCATTTTGGCACGCCGGTGAATCCGGCCGCGCCTGACCGCATTCCCGGCGGATCGTCCTCTGGCTCCGCCGTCGCGGTGGCGGCGGGGCTTGCCGATATTGCCTTGGGAACAGACACCGGCGGTTCGATCCGGGCACCGGCGAGCTTCTGTGGCATCTGGGGCGTCCGGCCAACCCATGGGCGCGTATCGCTGGGGGGCGTGCAAGCGCTTGCGCCAAGCTATGACACCGCCGGCCTGTTCGCGCGGGATGGCGCGACATTGCTGCGGGCCGCAGAGGTTTTGCTTGGGTCAGACAGCGCGCCGATTGCCAGGACGCCCGACTTCCTGCGTCCGATGGACATGCTTGCGCAGTTGGGGCCGGAGCCACGCGCAGTTTGGGACGCGGCGTTTGCAACGCTTCAACCGCGCGATGTGGATGTCCACCTGGCCGGGCTCGCGGCGGACTACGACACCTACCTGACCACCAACGGGGCCGACGCCAAGGAGGCTGTCGTGCCCTGGATTCGTGCCTCGGGGATGCCCTTGGTGCGCGGGATCGACGGACGGGTGGCAGCCGCCGAAGCCTTGCAACCGGACCAGATTGCCACTGCCCGAGCCCTGCGCACGGATTTTTGCGCGCATATGGATGATTTGCTCGGCGAAACTGGTGTGTTGCTGGCGCCCGTGGTTCACAACGCGCCATTTCGGCTGGATGCACCGGTCGAGGTCTTCGACAACTTCCGCCACGATGCCATGCGACTGCTCTGCGTGGCCGGGCTCGCCGGGCTGCCGCAGGTCGTTCTGCCAGCCGGCATGGTTGACGATGCGCCCTATGGCGTTTCGCTGATCGGGCCACGCGGCAGCGATCTGGCGTTGATATCACTGGCCTGCGACCTGGCCCAGAGGAGTTCGCAATGACCTGCCCGATCGAAACGCGCCTGAACGAGATGGGCCTTGCCCTGCCGCCGTCTGCGCCGTCCCGGGCGTTGTTCCTGCCCGGCAAGATCACCGGAAATCTGCTCGTCCTGTCAGGGCAGATCTGCGAATGGGAAGGCGTACCGAAATACGTCGGCCCGATCGGTGCCGGGTTCGATATCGCTACCGGTCAGGCGGCGTCGCAGATGTGCGCGCTGAACCTTCTCTTTTCCATCAAGGCCGTCGCGGGTTCCCTGTCGCGGGTCCGGCAGGTCGTGCGTCTGGGTGGCTTTGTCGCCGCCGATCCCGGCTATCCCGACGGCCCCCAGATCGTGAACGGGGCCTCGCAGCTGTTCATCGATCTCTGGGGGGACGCTGGTCGGCATGCCCGCACGGCTGTCAATGTCGCGTCATTGCCCGCCAACGCGTTGGTCGAGGTCGACGCCATGGTCGAGCTGGACTGAGTGTCAGAGAGGCGCGCCCATGGCCCGGATCCTGCTGATCAACCCGAACAGTTCCCGCGCCACGACAGAGGCGATGGTGGCCATCGCCCGTCGGGATCTGCCGGACGTCACCGGGTGGACGGCGGCTGACGGGCCGGGATTGCTGACCTCCATGCCTGATCTGGAAACTGCTGCGGAACGTGTCGCTGCGGCCGAGGTTCCGGACTGGGTGGATGGGGTGATGGTTTCGGCCTTTGGCGATCCGGGGCGCGCGGCGCTGGCCGCCCGGTTGCAGATCCCGGTGGTCGGTATCGGGCAGGCGGCGGCACAGGCGGCGGCGCGGCGGCAGCGGCAGCGGCCCTTTGCGGTCGCCACCCATACGCCGGGGGTCGTCACGGCGATCGACACGATGATGCGCGGATTTGCCACCGAGGGTCAGTATCTTGGAACCTTCCTGGCCGAAGGAGATCCATTCGCACTCTCCGCCGACGTCGAGGCGCTTGATTCAGCGCTGTTGGCGGCCATCCTCCGGGCCAGGGACGCCGGAGCAGGGTCGGTGATCATCGGCGGCGGACCACTGGGCGAAGCGGCAGAGCGCTTGCGCAGGCACGCGCCGTGCGATTTGATCGCGCCTATCCCCGAAGCCGCCCGGCGCCTTCGCACTCTGATCAAGGATCCGAAATGACCGAGCTTTACGCTTTCAGCGATGCCCTTGTGGCAGCCTATCACTCCGGCACGCGCGTCGCACCAGAAGGTCCGTTGCCGCAAGGCGCCGCTGATGCCTATGTCGTGCAGACCGCGCTGGTCGCGGCGCTCGGGCCGGTGGCGGGCTTCAAGGTCGGGTTTCTGCCCGACGGCACGCCGATCATGGCCCCGATCCCGGCGGTGAACACCGTGGCATCGGGCGCAAAAATCGCTGTTGCCGACAAGATGGGGATTGAACTGGAGGTCGGTTGGAAGGTCATCGGCCCGGTTCCCGCCCCCGGCGCACCGGATTTCGAGGCGGCCTTGATCCGCGCCGTGATGCCGGTGCCGGTGATCGAGTTGTGCGATACCCGTGTGACAGGGGCCGACGCCGACGACCCTTGGGTGAAGCTGGCGGATCTGCAGGTCAATCACGGTCTGGTTGTCGGTGCTCCGTTGGCGACATGGGACGGCAGTGATTTTGGCACGGTCACCGCGCATCTGTCTGCCGGTGACGAGGGGCTGCTGGACGGCACGGCCGGGGTTCCGGGCGGCTCTGCCTTGAGCACGTTGGCGGCCTTTGTGCGCGTTGTCGGCGATCACTGTGGGGGTTTGCAGGTGGGGCAGGTGGTGATCACCGGCTCGCTGCACCCGCCCGCGTACCGCCCGGCCGGGATCGATGTGGCAGGTCAGATCGACGGCCTGGGCGAGGTTTCTGTCACCTTTGGTTGAGTGACATGGCGGGCCAGCGAAAGGGCGGGGCAAGGGCCTCGCCAAGCCGCAGGAGCTGCGCTTCGCTGCCCGTCCTTCCGACCAGTTGCATGCCGATCGGCAGGCCCGACTGTACCGGTGCGGGCAGGGCAAGGGCCGGCAGCCCCGCGGCGTTGACCCAGCCGGTATAGACGGCGTGCCCGCGCGGGCCGACCGCTTGTCCGTCGATTTCGGGCGGAAAGGGCCGGGTGGCGGGCCACGGATTGGCCGCGCTGGTCGGCATCAGGATCGCATCGTATCCCCACAGATCGCGCGCGACCTCTCGCAGCGCAAAGACCCGGCTCAGGATGTCGAAGAGGTGCGTGGCCGACAGGGTCGCACCGCGCTCTGCCATCTCGCGGTACTTCGGCGCTGCCGCCGCCGCTACCATGGGCGCGTCGTCGAAATACCGTGCAAGCCCGATTTCCGCGATCTGCCCCCAGACGGCGTCGAGCGGCGCCAGATCGACGGGCAGGGCCCCGGTTTGCACGGTATGCCCTTCCGCCGACAGGGCGAGGGTGCTTTGTGCAAAGGCCGCACGGATCGCCGGATCGCAGGGGGCGTTTCCCAACCGCTCGACGGCGAGGATGCGCAGCGGTGGTTCATGCCGGTCGGTGGCGGTGGGCCGCCCCGTAAGAATCGCGTCGAACGCCCGAAGATCCCGGATGGATCGTGCGACGGGACCGACCACCTCGAAATCCAGCAACACTTGCGCCAGCCCGCCGGCACGCGCCACATGTCCGATGCCCGGTTTGAGGCCGCACAGCCCGGTATAGCCCGCAGGCCGCCGGATCGATCCGCCGCCATCGGTGGCAAGGCCAGCCACCGCCATGCCTGCCGCGACCGCCGCAACCACGCCACCAGAGGATCCGCCCGGCGTCAGGTCCGGGTTGAACGGGTTGCATGTGGCGCCGAAGGTGAGGTTGTCGGTGTAGCCATCGACCGAAAATTCGGGCGTATTGCCTTTGCCCAGGATCA
This sequence comes from uncultured Tropicimonas sp., assembly GCA_947495685.1. Lineage (GTDB taxonomy): Bacteria > Pseudomonadota > Alphaproteobacteria > Rhodobacterales > Rhodobacteraceae > Tropicimonas. The sequence continues at coordinate 29,170 of CANLZY010000011.1, read as the reverse complement.
CCAGGCCGGCGGCTCGCAACCTGGCCACCGGGGCTTCGTCCGATGCGCAGGTGTGTCGTGACAGTGCCGCATTGCCCCAGGAAGCGGGCATTCCGGACGCGCAGAGGTTGTCCTTGAGGATGATCGGCACGCCGTCGAGTGGGCTCAACGGGGACCCGGTTCGCCAACGTTTCTCTGACGCCGCGGCCTCGGATCGCGCATCTGGCGCCATGAATGAATAGGCGTTCAAAATCGGATCGAGCCGGGCGACCTGCCTGTGGTGGGCCTCAAGAATGTTCACGGGAGTTGCGCGACCTGCGGCAAAGGCCTCGCCCAGCGAAACGGCATCTGCCTGCCAGATCATGTCATGCGCCATCCTTGAGCCTTTCCGCGTGGGGCCACCCGGATTGCGCGCGGTTGGCCTATCGGATGGAACCCTTGCATCATCACCCCGCAAAAGAAAACCGCCACCGCGTTCGCACCGGTTGGTGCCCGATTTGGTTTCGACGGCAACCGATCAATCCGGGATGCGTTGCGGTTCCTTCAGAGACTTGCGCAAGAAGATCGGTGAAATGAACCCGACCACTGCAACCGTCCTCAAGCCGATCGAAATCGCGGACGAGACGGGGGACGTCCAGTCCCCGATCGACAGCCCCAGCGTATCGCCAGCGCGCGCGTTCCTGGCCATCAGATACCCGTCGAAACCCGTTGTCAGCGCCGGTTTGTCGCCAAGGGCGTCGAGCAGGATCGACGAGATCCGTTCACCGTTCATCGCGCCGTATTCTACGGAAGGCCATCAGCATCAGCGCGCTCACGGTGTCGTGCCTCTGCCATCCAGAACGAACGCATCGGCTTCCCGCGACGTACAACACAGGTTCACACGCAAAATGCGCGAGTCCTCCGTTGTGACAACCGTCCGAATGCGTCCAGCAAAGGTACCTTGGGCACCAATATCCTGAAACGGCTCCATCCCTTACTGGACCCTGCTGGGGTAGGTGTCGTTCAGCGCGGTGGTCGGCCAGGCCTGCAAAGGAATTTGTCATTGGCCGCCTTCGTGCAAGGGGCGCGGATCGACGACGAAGCCCTCCATGATGCGCCGCCGGGTCGGGAACGTTTCGGCAGAAATGGCGTGTGTGGCGCCCGCGCCGATCTCGACATCGGCAGATGCCGCAAGAACACTGGACGGATTGCCGGGGTGGATCGACTTGTCCGAAGGTCTTGCCTTCTCGGCAACAATGGTTCCGGGGATTTGCGCGGCCGCGGCAACGCACATTCCGCTGGACAGGGTGATGGCCGGTGGTCATTGCCCATCGGGATCAACCGGACGGCGAGGTTCTCCATGTCGATCGCGTGGCAATGGCGATCCAGCGCGGCCACTGCGCCGATCATGGACACCTTTGGGTTGAACAACATTGCCGTCTTTGCGGTTTCAGCCATCCCGATGACGACAGGCTTCGCGAATTGGATAGGGTTCGCCGCATCTGACCTGCTCTCCTGACAGTCTGCTGTCATGAGTTAGCTCTGTTCAGGTTTGGGTCCTTCCTTGACCGATTGGCACATTCCGCCGGTGTCATGCCTGCGAGGCTGGAAGCCGGGCGCGGCAGATCGAGCGGCGTTTCCCTCGTACAGCATAACCCGGTCGACCTGCCGCGGTTTCGTGTGAAAGAAGGGATGTGGATGTGAATTTCCATCGGCGCGTCGGGGTTCGTCCTGCGGCGATCTTCCGGTGAAGCGGTCCAAGGTCCAAGGGTTTTCAACGAAACGGATCCGCCTGTTCGATGGGCAAGACAAACCCGAACACCTCCCCGGTGACGATGCAGGTGTTCTCGTTCGACGCTGGCCATGCACTCCGCGCTGACACAACTCGATGCAGACGGTCGCATGGATGAATCCGGGCCGGTCGCCAGTTTCGCGGCGCGTCAGGCCTCGGTAAAAAAAACGTACGACAACGCATTGGAGCAGCGCTTCGCCGATGGTGCGGACACCGAGCCCGAGCCGGGGACAACGCCAGAGACGGCGCACGCCATTGGTCAGGATGTGCTTGACGGATGGCGTCGGATTTCCGGCGGCATCGACGTCGTGACGACCTATCTGTGGTATTGTCGGATTGACGATGGCCTTGTAAAAGGCGCCGTGCAGACGCAGCGAATGCCGAAAGGTTGTACTCCGGTGAAGTGGTTTCAGGACCGACGATAGAACCACCCTGTTCCTGCGCCTTGCAGGGGCGTACCGGCCTCGCGAGCACGTCCGATGCGTTTTTTCCTCCCCTCAACATGAAGGTCGTTTCATTTGAAACAGAACCCTACGCACTCCGAGACCCTCTATGGTGTTGACCGTTGGGGCAAGGGCCTGATCACCGTCACGCCCGACGGCGAGATCGCGCTGTGCGATCCGGCACGCAACGGGGCACCGCCGATCAGCCTTCCGGGCATTCTGCAGGATCTGGAACAGCGCGGCGTGGTGACACCGCTTCTGTTGCGCGTCAGCTCGTTCCTCGAAAGCGAGATCCGCCACATCAACGAAAGCTTTTCCAACGCCATCAGCCGGGTTGGTTACAAGGCTCCGTATCGCGGTGTCTTTCCGATCAAGGTGAACCAGCAGGCACAGGTGGTCGACCGGATCGTGGAGTTCGGACGCCCGTACGACTTTGGACTTGAGGCCGGATCAAAGCCCGAACTGGTCATCGCGCTGGCGCACCGATTGTCCAAGGACGCCCTGATCGTCTGCAACGGCGTCAAGGATGCCGAGTTCATTCGGCTCGCCATCCTGTCGCGTCGGCTGGGGTTCAACTGTGTCATCGTGCTTGAAAGCCCCAAGGAGGCAGAAACCGTCATCGAGGTGACCCGCGAACTGGGACTGGAGCCTTTGCTGGGCGTGCGGGTCAAGCTGACCAACCGGATCGGCGGCAAGTGGCAGGAAAGCTCGGGTGACAGATCGACGTTCGGCATGAACACCGACCAGTTGCTGAGGGTGGTCGATCGCCTGAAAGAGGAAAACCTGTTGCACTGTCTTCAATTGCAGCATTCGCACCTCGGCAGCCAGGTGCCCGACGTCCGGGACGTGCGCCGCGCTGCCGACGAGGCCTGCCGGTATTTCATCGAGCTTTCCCGCGAGGGCGCGCCGCTGACCCATCTGGATCTGGGCGGCGGTCTGGGCGTGGACTACACGGGCGAAAAGCGGGCCGCTGAAAACTCGATCAACTACACGGTCGAGGAATACTGCGCAAACGTGGTGGAAACCGTCGGCTACGCGATGGACGAGGCCGAGATGGTGCATCCTGTTCTGGTTACGGAAAGTGGTCGTGCGGTGGTTGCGACCTCCTCCATGTTGATCTTCGACGTGCTGGAGACCACGCTGTACGATGCGCCCGACGCACCGGAGGTCCAGCCGGACGACCACCACCTTGTCGCCGACCTGGCTGCGGTAAGCGGTTACCTGGTGCCCGGGCGGGTGCAGGAGTGCTGGAACGACGCGTCGTTCTACCGGGATGAACTGCGGGCGCTGTTTCGCAGGGGCGTGGTGGATTTGCGCCAGATGGCGCGGGCCGAACGGATCTATCTGTCGCTGACCGCGCGGATCAAGTCGATTGTCGCGACCCTGGACGACGTGAGCGAACTGGAAGAGCAGCTTGAAAATGTGGCCGACGTCTATCACTGCAATTTCTCGCTGTTCCAGTCGCTGCCGGATGTCTGGGCCATTGACCAGCTGCACCCGATCGTGCCGTTGCAGATGCTGAACCAGACACCCGACCGCCGCGCTATCCTGTCCGACATCACCTGCGACAGCGACGGCAAGGTCGATCGGTTCATTCTGGCCGACGGTATCTCACCGTCGCTGCCGGTGCATTCCCTGCCCGAAGAGGGACGATATTATCTGGGGGTGTTCTTTGTCGGCGCCTACCAGGAAACGCTGGGCGATCTGCACAACCTGTTCGGGGACACCAACGTGGTCACCATTGACCTGCGGGCCGATGGTGGGTTCGACCTGCTGCACGAACAGGAAGGCGACACGATTTCACAAGTGTTGTCCTATGTCGAATATGACCCGGACGATTGCGTCGCCGCCTTTCGCAAGATGGTGGACGAGGCGATTTCGAACGGGTCGGTGAAAGCCAGCGAACGCAAGCTGTTGATCGGGGCCTACAGGAACTCGATCAACGGCTATACCTATTATGAATAACCCCGGGAAGGAGACGATCACCATGGGCAAGCTACTTGTCGTGGGCGCGGGCGGCGTGAGTCACGCTGCGGTGCACAAGATGGCGATGAACGCCGATATCTTTACCGAGATTACCCTGGCCAGCCGCACGAAATCCAAGTGCGATGCCATTGCTGCAAGCGTGAAGGACCGCACCGGGGTCGAGATCAGAACCGCCGCGCTGGACGCGATGGACCTGGCCGCCACCGTGGCGATGATCCGTGACACCGGCGCCGAGCTTCTGGTGAACCTTGCGCTGCCGTATCAGGATCTTGCCCTGATGGACGCCTGCCTGGAGGCCGGCTGTCACTACCTCGACACGGCGAATTACGAACCCGAGGATGTCGCAAAGTTCGAATACCACTGGCAGTGGGCCTATCAGGAGCGATTCAAGGCCGCTGGCCTGACCGCCATTCTGGGCTCCGGCTTTGATCCGGGCGTGACCAGCGTGTTCGCCACCTGGTTGAAAAAGCACAAGCTGGCCACCATTCGCCAGATCGACGTGCTGGACGCCAATGGCGGCTCGAACGACCAGACCTTCGCGACGAATTTCAACCCCGAAATCAACCTGCGCGAAGTGCTGCAGGAAGCCCGCCATTGGGAGGGCGGGGAGTGGCAGGTCAGCCCTGCGATGACCCACAAGGTCGAGTACGATTTCCCCGGCATCGGTCCAAAGAACATGTACCTGATGTATCACGAGGAACTGGAAAGCCTGTCGACGCATTTCCCGGAGATCGAACGCGCGCGCTTCTGGATGACGTTTGGCGACGCCTATATCATGCATGCCAAGGTGCTGGAGAACGTCGGCATGACCCGGATCGATCCGGTGATGCACAACGGCGTCGAGATCATTCCGATCCAGTTCCTGAAAACCCTGCTGCCCGATCCCGGTGATCTGGGCGAAGAGACCACCGGCAAGGCCTGCATCGGTGACATCGCCACGGGTCAGGCGCTGGATGGTTCGGGCGAGAAGACCTTCTACATCTACAACATCTGCGATCATCAGGAATGTTTCCGCGAAGTCGGCAGCCAGGCCGTCAGCTACACCACAGGTGTGCCGGCCATGATCGGGGCTGCGCAGGTGCTCAAGGGCAACTGGGTCGAGCCCGGTGTCTGGAACATGGAGCAGCTCGATCCTGATGACTTCATGGACATGCTCAATGGCCACGGTCTTCCCTGGCAGGTTCACGAGCTGGATGGCCCCGTGACGTTCTGAGACCACCGGCCCGGCGGTAACGCCGGGCCGCCGCCGATCATGACGCCCTTCCCTCAGCTGACCCGAAAGCCTCCGACATGATGACCACCCAGGCCGGTGACGCTGGCGCCTTTCAAGATTTCGACCTGTCCCGCGTTCCGACACCGGCTTTCGTGGTCGATGACGTGGCGGTCGAGCGGAACCTGATGATCCTGGCCGACGTGGCCGAGCGATCCGGTGCCCACGTCCTGGCCGCGCTGAAAGCGTTTTCGATGTTCGCGCTTGCGCCGATGGTGCGTCAATACCTTGGTGGCACCTGTGCCAGCGGGATCTTCGAGGCGCGGCTGGCCCGCGAAGAATACGGCGGTGAGGTTGCCACCTTTTGCGCCGGCTACAAGGACAGTGAAATCGACGAGATCATTGCCCTGTCGGATCACGTCATCTTCAACAGCCCCAGCCAGAAGGACCGCTTTCTGGCCAGATGTCAGGCGGCGGGTGTTCAGGTCGGGCTGAGGATCAATCCGGAGCATTCCGAGGGGGAGGTCGCCAAATACGACCCCTGCGCGCCATGTTCACGCCTTGGGATGCCAATCAGCCAACTGACGGCCGCGACGCTGGATGGCGTGGACGGGGTGCACATGCATACGCTGTGCGAGCAGGGGTTTGCGCCGCTGCAACGGACCTGGGCAGCGATCGAACCGGCGTTGTTGCCCTATCTCGCGGAACTGAAGTGGGTGAATTTTGGCGGCGGGCATCACATCACCCGGGCGGATTATGACCGCGAGGCGCTGATTGCCTTCATAAGGGAAATCCGCAACCGCTACGACGTCGAGGTTTATCTGGAACCGGGCGAGGCCGTTGCGCTGGATGCCGGCATCCTTGTCGGGGAGGTGCTCGACCTGCCGCAGAACGGGGTGAACCTTGCCATCACCGACATTTCGGCCACCTGCCACATGCCCGACGTGATCGAGGCTCCCTACCGCCCCGCCATGCTGGGCGAGGTCGAAACCGGTCATAGCTATCGACTTGGCGGCCCGTCCTGTCTGGCCGGGGATGTGATCGGGGATTACACGGTCGAACAACCGCTCAAGCTTGGAGACCGTTTCGCGTTTCTGGATCAGGCGCATTACTCGATGGTCAAGACAAACACCTTCAACGGCGTTCCCCTGCCGACGATCCTGCTGTGGAACAGCAGGACGGACGATCTGCGGGTCGTTCGCCACTTCGGATATGACGATTTCAAGGAGCGCCTGTCATGAGCATCTTTCTGGACAGTGAGTTGACAGAGTCCGAGCGCGGTCAGGATGCCCTGTTTCGGGTGATCCCGGTGCCCCTGGAGCGGACCGTGTCCTATGGCTCGGGAACCGCCGCCGGGCCGGCGGCGATCCTCGACGCCTCAAACGAGCTTGAGCGCCTGTGCAAAGGCATCGAGCCCTGCGCGCAAGGCATCCGGACCGAACCGTCGCTGGACTGCGACGGCCCGCTGCCAATGGTGATGGAGCGCCTTGCGCAACGTACCGAAGCCGCCGTGCGGCAGGGGCAGGTGCCTGTGACTTTGGGCGGGGAACATTCGCTCAGCTACGGCGCGGTGATCGGGGTTGCCAGGGCGCTGGACCGGCCCGTCGGGATTGTGCAGATCGACGCCCATGCCGATCTGCGGGTCGCCTATCAGGGCGAAGCACACTCGCACGCGTCCGTCATGCACCTGTTGTCCGAAGAGGGGATTCCGCTGGCGCAGTTCGGCGTGCGGGCCCTCTGCTCGCAAGAGGCCGAAAGCCGCGTGAAGAACAACGTTTTCCATGTCGACGCCGAGGAACTGGTGACCGGAAACCGCCACGCGGTCGACCTGCCGCAGGATTTTCCCGACCTGGTCTATGTCAGCTTTGACGTTGACGGGCTCGACCCGTCTCAGATGCCGGCGACGGGCACGCCTGTCCCCGGGGGGCTGAACTACTACCAGGCACTGCACCTCGTTGAACATGCCCTGCAAGGACGTCGCTGTGTCGGGTTCGACGTGGTAGAACTGGCCCCGGACGGCAACCCGGCCTGGGACTTCACCACGGCCCAGATCGTCTATCGGCTGATGGCTGCCTGTGTGACCGGGCCTGCGCCCAAGGCCCCGCGATCGACATGAGCCTTTTGGTGGCAGGTGGTTTGCCGCGCAGCAGGTTCGCGCCCTAGTCCAGAACGATCCGGATAGGGACATCCCCCAGCAGATCCCCAAGCAAGGTTTGCCTCTGTTGATCGAATCCGGGCTGCGCGTTCAGCCCTCGGCCGATCAATTGCACAACCTCGGGAGATCCGGCGAATTTGGAGTGGCTGCCGCTTGTCGAATCTTCGACTTCCGACAGATCGATGACGGTCGCGCCAAGGGTCGCCAACTCCTCCGCATCGGCAGCGCCGACCCGCTCAACGCCGCCCGACAGGCGGCGTGACACGCGCAGCGCACGATCGTCGCCGGAGGTCAGGATGAACAGCTTTCCGTCGAGGGTGCCATCAATCTGGGCCATCTGCGTACGGAACAGGTCGATGTCGATGTCGGGCGATGCCAGCATCACCGTTTTCAGCCGTCCGCCACTGTTGAAGCTCCCGGCGAGGTCGGCCTGAACGATGCCCTCCATCGTCAGGAAGCCGCCCATGGAATGCGCAAAGATGTCGTATCCGGCGGCATTGCTTCGGGCAAGAATCCGAGAGATTTCAGACAGCTTGGGGCGTGCAACCAGCGCCGAGTTGAGATCGTAGACGTATTTTATCGGCTCCGCCGCCGATGCCCAGGTAAAGAGCAGCGGCACGCCCTCGAAACCCGTGTCTTCGACGAATTGCGCCAGACGGAGGATCGCGTCGCTGGTGGTGTTGTTGTAGCCATGCACAAAGAACAGAACGTCTCGTTTTCCGGCCGGACGCGTTGCCAGTTCCCGGTTCAGAGCGGCAAGAAACCCTGTATCGTTCCGGTACACAGTCGGATCGAGGACCGCGAACTCCGTTTCTGGATCGGGCGGCAGATCCTCGGGGCGTTCAAGGTTGCCGTCCACATGGTTTGGCGGAACAGAAACCTTGACCGACGCCAGTCCAAGGCTGGGCGCGCGTTTGCCCGAATAGAAGGCTCCGATCACCTCCGAAGCCTCTCGCGTCGTGGCGATGAAGATCTTGTGATGGGTTGCCGTGGCGACCGATGCAGCCGGGACAACCGGGTTGTCGATGCCGACAAGGTCGGGTGGACGCCCGGTGCAGGCAGCAATGCTACCGCTCAACACGAGTGCCAGAAGACCAAGGCGCAGTTTTCCAGGACGCCGAACCTGTGGCTGGCCGGTCGCGGCGATGGGTCTTTCGATGGGCAAAGCAAGGCTCCTGCATTCTGTTCGCCACTCGCTTCGGCGATACTTGAGGACCTTGGTGGAAATCGCGTCGCTGAACCGTGTTGCCCCGTGACTAGCAGGGACCTTCCTGCACCCGAAGAAGAATCTGACGGATACGCACAAAGTTGGGGCATCGCGGGCGTGGAAACGTGGAATTTCCGCGCCTTCATACCCGCTGCGGCGAAGCGTCTGTCATTCAACAACCTTGTCGGCGAATTGTCCGACTCGAGGCGCTGGGCAACCTCGATGAGGTCTGACCTGAAAACCACAGCGACGATGTTCAGGGCTCGGGCAGTTTCAACCAGGCTAAACCCGAGAAAAACCTTGTGGTCGCGACCGCTGTCGCGCCAGACATGTGCATGCGCTCGCAAATGTCTTCATCCCGGTTTCGCAAGACCTCCCGGCCTGATTGGGCTATTGCACGGGGCATCGGTATGTCCTGGCTGCGCCGGACGCCGTTGCCGCCCGGACCGTTTTCACCGACGCTGGACATCGTGGAACAGGCAGACCGACATGCGCTGCTGGACCACGCGGTTGCCAATGGCCCGATTTTCAAGGGGCGCGCATGGGGCGGGTTCTGGATCTATGTTGTCGGCCTGCCGGTGTGCCGCCGGCTGGTTGGAACCCACGAACAGGATCTGCGCCCGGTCACGCTGTCTGTTGGCACGCTGTTCGACAAAGGACTGTTGCGCCAGATGGAGGGCGAGGATCACCACCGGTATCGGGCGGCGTTGGTGCGCGCGATCAAGGCGCAGGGCCGCGGCGCCGCTGAGACGCCACCATTGGCGGTCGCGGGCCGTTTTGCGGGATTGAAGGATCGCACCGACCTGCCGGACGCCGCTGCGGCCTATCGCGCGATGCTGTCCGACCTTGTTACGGACGTCTTGCTGGGGGTGGTCCTTGGAACCACGCCCGACGAGGACGCTCACAAGCGGCTTGTGGCGGCGTACAAAGACCTGGGTGGCCGTGGCCTTGTCTGGAACATCGCGGCGCGTCAGCAGCGTGCCTATGCTGACCTGTCCTTGATCATTCGCGGATTGACCGAACAGATTGCAGCGCGCGCAGACGCCCGCCCCTCGGTCCTGGCCGGGTTGGTTCATGACGGGGAGGTCGATCCGGTCATGCTCGGCAACCTGATCTACATGGTGGAAATGGGGCGCTATGACATGGCGGCCTTCTTCCGCTGGTTGACGTGGTTTGCATCCCGCAACCCGGACTGGATGGAGCGTATCGCCCTAGCAGACGACGGCGCGACCGAGGTTGCCGAGGCTTTCGTCATGGAGGCGCTGCGGATGGAACAATCCGAACGGCTGGTGCGACGGGTCAAGCGGGACTTCGTCTTTGACGGTTTCCTGTTTCCACGCGGAACCAACCTTCGGCTGTGCATCTGGGAATCCCACAAGTCCGACGACCTGTTCGAGGCGCCGTTCACCTTTGACCCCGGCCGTTTCCTGTCGGCGCGCCCGGGGTCGGACCGCTTTGCGCCGTTTGGCCTCGACCGGCATCAATGCCCGTTCGGCTCCTATTCGATCCAGCTTGGCGCGAGGTTTCTGTCCGAACTGGCGCGGCACTACCGGGTGGCCGCGCGCGGCGATGGCCCTGCCGTTCGCGGCCATTATCATTGGGAACCGGCCTCGACCTTTGTGCCAGAGCTGACGCCCCACCACCTGTGCAGCAACGGCGTGCAATGACGGACCTGGCGGCAACAGAGGATCACGGCGCCAATCTGGCCGTGTTGTTCGAGCGTCAGGCGCGGACAACCCCCAATGCAACGGCCATCGTTGCGGAGCGTGAATGGTCCTATGATGCGCTGCTGGCCCGGATGTTCGAATTTGCCAGAGGGCTTGCACATCAGGACCTGCCGCCGGAATCTACGGTCGGGGTCCGCCTGTCGCGGGACGGCGACATGGTTGCGCTCCTGCTGGCCATTCACTGGTGTGGATTGGCCTATGTGCCGATCGACCCCGACGACCCGCCCGCGCGCGCATGCCAAATTCTGACGATCGCGGAGTGCCGCCTGCTGGTTGCGCCCCCGGATGCCATGGCGGACATACGGAAGGTTGCGGTTGCAAGCCCGTTGCCAGCGATGATCGATCCCGCCGGGTTGATCGTTGCCGGGGCGACAGGGCAGGCCACGGAGTGCGCTCCGGGGCATGATCGCCTGGCCTACGTTCTGTTCACCTCTGGCAGCACCGGAGCCCCCAAGGGGGTGGAGATCGAGCACAGGCAGCTTGTCAATCTGCTGTTGTCCGCCTGCGAGCTGATCGAGTTCACTGAAAGCGACCGGTATCTCGCGGTGGCGACGATTGCGTTTGATGTGTCGGTCGTCGAATTGTTCCTGCCCCTGATCACGGGGGGAAGCCTGCTGCTCAGGGATCGTTCGCTGTTGCTGGATCCGGCGCGGTTGTGCGCGGATATCGCGGCCCACGCCGTTACTGTCGTTCAACTGGGCCCATCTTCCTGGTCCATCATTGTGGCGAGCGGTCATCTGACGGCGCCCCTCAAGGTTGCAATCACCACCGGCGAGGCCGTATCGCCGGCGCTGGCTGCGCAGTTGGCACAGGTCGCACAAGTGGCGTGGAACCTGTACGGCCCGACCGAAATCACGGTCTGGGCAACCGGACACCGCCTGCACGACGAGGGGGCAGGGGATGCGCTGGCGTCCACGATCTCGGCACCGATCGGAACGCCGCTGAAGGGGTACGCGACAACCATTGTCGATGAAACCGGCGCGGCGGTTCCCGATGGCACCACGGGCGAGTTGTTTGTCGGCGGCGCCGGTGTTGCGCGGGGATATCGTGGCAAACCGGACCTGACCGCAACCCGGTTCATCGCGCTGGGGCACGACGGGGCGCGCCACTACCGGACCGGCGATCTTGCGATGCGGGATGCCGATGGAATCCTGCACTACTTCGGCCGCGATGACGATCAGATAAAGGTGCGCGGCGTTCGGATCGAACCGCGCGAGATCGACGTCGCCCTGATGCGCATCCCGAACGTCGATCAGGCGGCAGCCACGTGGTTTGAAACCACGTCCGGCGCGCGCGGCCTCGTCACTGCGGTTGTCTGGAAACCGGGCAGGGCGATGCCGTTCGAGAAATTGCACGCGGCACTGTCCGAACTTCTGCCCCGATCGCTTGTGCCATCGCGTTTCGTGGCGATGGAGCGCTTGCCACTGTCGGCGAGCGGAAAGATCGACCGACAGGCGGTCAGGGAGGCGCTTGCCCACGACGTCGTGCCAATCGAGCCGGGGTATCTGAGATCGATGACCATGTCGGAGACGGAAGCGCGCCTTTCGCAGATCTGGGAGCGCAACCTCGGCCTCGATCGCATCACCAACGACGCGCACTTTTTCTCTGTCGGTGGCGACTCTTTGTCGGCGATCTCGATGATCCAGGACGCCGAGCGGTCGTTCGAAGTTCAACTCGATCCGAACATCATCTGGGACTCACCAAGGCTTTTCGACTTTGCAAGACGTATCGACAATGCGCGTGCGCAGCCCGATGACCTTCGCAATCGACGCGTCGTCTTTCCACTGGTCCGGGAAGGGGCGGGTCCACCGCTCTTTTTCAGCAATATCGACCTGGCGCTGGCCCGCCCCGGTCGCTGGACGCCGGACTGCCAGCTGTTTGCGTTGACGCAATGGGCGCACGGAACGGGTTTCATCAAGGCGAACTCGATTGCCGAACTGGTCCGGGCGCAGTTGGCCGAGATCCGTCAAATTCAACCCGAAGGGCCGTATCGGCTGGGCGGGTATTCGATGGGTGGACTGATTGCACTGGAGATTGCGCAACAGCTTCGGCGGGCCGGAGAAGAGGTGGAACTTCTGTTTCTGCTGGATCCGATGATGCCGGTCCGCTTTCAATCCTCCGGGTCCGATCTGGTCGAGACCGCACCCGGTATTGCGCAGGTGTCACCGGCCGGGCGGATACGGCGGCAACTGGCGGCGTTGGTCCGCGACCCTGTCAATCAGGTCGGACCGACCCGCAGGCTTGTCACGCGAGAACTCCAGCGTGCCCGCCTCTGGCGTCACCTGTCCTACACGCTTGTCGATCTGCATGGGCGGCGGCCGGGACGGCTGACGCGCCTGCTGTTGCCTCGCAATCGTTGGCCGGCATTCTGGTTTGCGGCTGGCAGGCTGGCCCGGGACTACGTGGCATTGCCCTACGACGGGACCTGTCTGGCGGTGTTCACGCACAGGGAGGAACGGTCTGATGTCTGGGCCTCGCTCCTCGCCGGCCCTGCGGACATGCGAATTGTCGAGGCAAGCCATCTCGGGATGATGACCGAACCCGCATTGGGGGACTGGATGACCCTGCTGGCAGGAGCGTTGCAAGGGACATCGCAGTACGAGCCAACGCCCCCCCGTGCCCCTGTGGCGGAGACCTCGGTCTCAGGGGACCATGGTGTCTGACAAGCCTAGTTTCGGATCAACCGCAATCTTGCGGCACCTTCTGCCCACACGTTTTGCCGCGATCTCGGGAGGTTGCCCTTGGGGAGAGGGCATCGTCCCTGCGCAGTCAATGGATCTGCTTGATCATTCCGGCGTGATAGGCTGCCCGAAGCCGTCCGGCGGCCAGTGCGCGATTGGATACGCGCGCAATCCTGTCGGGGTCCGGATGGTCCCGCGCCATTTCCAGTGTTCTGTGCCAGAGGCATTGCAACAGGGTCTCGGCGCTCAGCGCCATGAAGTCATGCGCCGCAGGTGTCGGGTCGGCGCGCGCGATCAGGTCCCGCCGCGCTGCCTGCCACAGATCGAGGCATGCGCGGCATCCCTCGGTCCCCGGAGCCTCTGCAGCCTGTTGGAAGAACAGCTCCAGGGCATCGCCCGACTTGCCCGGCAGCAGGCGCGCGACCAGTGCGCGGGCATGGATTCCGTTGGCACCCTCGTAGATCGCCGTGATGCGCGCATCGCGGTAGGTCTGTTCCAGCCGGTATTCCCGAAGGTAGCCGTACCCACCAAGCACCTGGATGCCGAGGTCCGCGGCGCGTATCCCCGCCTCGGTGCAGTGGACCTTGGCGATGGGTGTCAGGATCTCCACCAGATCGGGGCGATCGGCGTGTTCCATCGCGACGGTCGCAAGCTGCGCAATCGCCCGCCCGCCAAACGCCAGCGCGTCCATTTCGTCCAGCATTCGTTGCACATCGGCGTGCCTGTCCAAGGCGACGGGGGTGCCATCCGGCCCGCGCCCCTGCACCCGCTCGGCAGCATAGGCTCGCGCCACATCCACAGCGCGCGCGGCATGCGCCACGCCCTGAAGCGCCACATCGGCCCGGGCATGGTTCATCATCGTGAACATCGCCTTCAACCCTTTCCCCTCTGCCCCGAGCAATTCGGCCTCCGCCCCGTCAAAGGCAAGCTGGCAGGTGGGCGAGGCGTGCAGACCCATCTTTTCCTCGATCCGGGTCACGGTAACGGCATTGCGGCTGCCATCGCCACGCGTGCAGGGACACAGGAACAGCGATAGCCCCCGGATGCCGTCATCGGAGGTGCGCGCCAACACCAGATGCAGGATGCGGTCGCTCATGTCCTGATCGCCGCCGGAGATGAAGATCTTTTCGCCGCTGATCCGCCAGCCGTCGCCGTCGTTTGCCGCATGGCAGCGGACCTGTGACAGGTCGGACCCGGCGCCGGGCTCGGTCAGGCACATGGTCGCCAGGGCTTCGCCACTCGCGAGGGCGGGGATGTGAGCGGCCTTCTGGGCACCGGTCCCAAAGCTCAGGAGCGTTCGGACGGCCCCCGGGACCAGCCCGGTCACCATCTGAAGGCTGTGGTTGGCGCCGGAGAAGATCTCGGACGTGACGGCAAGGAGTGTCGCGTCGAGATCCTGACCGCCGTACGCTTCCGGCACCGTCAGCCCCAGCCATCCTTGGTCGGCATAGGCGCGGTACAGGTCCGCGAACCCGTCCGGCATCAGCACCCGGCCAGTCTCCAGCCGGCAGCCCTGCTGGTCACCCGGTTCGTCCAGTGGCGCGATCTCCGATTCCGCGAAGCTGGCGAAATGGCCGGCGATCTCGCGGGTCAGTTCGGCGTCGTACCCCGGAAGCTCCCGCGCCCGGGCGACGTGGTGCAGGGTGAACAGGATATCATCGAGCGGTGCCTGAAACGGTTTCATGTCGGCCTCCTGCCTCAGTCCACGGAAAACAGCGAGATCCGCACCGCGGATGCGAGCCGCTGTCCGGTGCCGACAAAGATGGTCCGGTTGACCCATTTGTAGCGGGCTGCCCCGGTTTCGAGCCGCGCTGCCGTGCGGAAGTAGTAGAGCGTTGGATCGACCGCCTCGCCACGGGCAAGCGCGGCCTGAACGTCCGGCGGCCCATGCCGAACGCCCTTGTTGACGACCTCGATCACCGCGCCGTCGTCGGTCTCGAAGGCATAGCGGGTGTCGATATCGGCGGTCCCGTCGGCCAGGATCGTTTGCCAGTCTGCTCCGAGGGTCAGGATATGCCCCGACACCCGCCCCGTGACGGTTCCCCCGATGATCGGAACGATCCGACGGTGCCCGGCCAACCCTGCGCCCAGTTCCCGGATCGGGCCGAGGTCCACATTCAGGTCGCAGAAAGGGGTGAGCCGCGGCGGGGTCACGACAGCCCCAGCAGGCGGGCGGCATTGCCCTTGATGATGTCGGGGCGCAGTTCGTCCTTGATTGCGATACCCTCGAAATCGGCCAGCCAACGCTCCGGTGTGATCATCGGCCAGTCGGAGCCGAACAGCACCTTCTTCTTCAGGATCGAGTTGCAGTAGCGCACCAGGATCTCGGGGAAGTATTTCGGCGACCACCCGGACAGGTCTATGTAGACATTCGGCTTGTGCTGGGCGACGGCGAGCGCCTCTTCCTGCCAGGGAAAGGACGGGTGTGCGAGGATGATCTTCATCTCGGGGAAATCCACCGCAACGTCATCCATGTACATCGGGTTGGAGTATTTCAGCCGCATCCCGTTGCCGCCCGGCATGCCGGAGCCGACGCCGGTCTGTCCGGTGTGAAACAACGCGATGCCGCCGTCCTCCGCGATGGCCTCGTAGAGGTCATAGGCCATGCGGTCATTGGGATAGAACCCCTGCATCGTTGGGTGAAACTTGAACCCCTTGATGCCAAAATCCTTTATCAGGCGGCGCGCCTCGCGCACGCCCATCTTGCCCTTGTGCGGGTCGATGGAGGCGAAGGGGATCAGAACGTCGTCGTTTTCGCCCGCAAGCTCGGCGACTTCCTCGTTCTTGTAGCGTCGATAGCCGGTCTCGCGCTCGGCATCGACGGGGAAAATCACAGCGGCGATGTTCTGCTCGCGGTAATGCGCAGCGGTTTGCTGTACCGTCGGCGGGTGGGTCCAGGGCGCACGGAAATACTGCGCCATCGTCGCCTGCAGGTCGTCATAGCCGTCGTCGGAATGACAGCCGCAGGGTTCTTCGGCGTGGGTGTGAATGTCGATCGCGCGGATCTTCGAGATATCGACCATGGGTCAACCCCTTCTGGAATATGTCTGAATTCGGTGGGCGGTCATGCCAATGTCACTGCCGGGTCGTTGTCGTCATACAGGCGGTCGAGCAGCGCCTTGCGCCGCGTCAGAACCTTGCGGAAATTGAGGTTTCCCTTGGCTGTCATCTCGCCCTCCGGCATGGACGGCGGTTCGCACAGGACGATGGCCCGGGACACCAGCGTCGAGCTGCCGGAGACCTCGCGCGCCCGCTCCGCAAGGCGACGGTGGATCTCGCCCTGCAACAGTTTGCAGGTCAGCGCGCCGGTATCCTCGTGCAACTCGAACCCCTCGCGCTGCAGCTCCGCGGTATCGGGAAAGATCATCACGCCGATCTGGGCCCGGTCCGCGCCGGTGATCACGATGTCGCTGGCCAGCGGTGCAAGGTGCGCCAGAATGTCGAGACGCAATTGCGCGGCGCGGACCCAGGTTCCGGTCAACAGCTTGAAGTCGTCCGAGATCCGGCCATCGAAGCGCATGCCCTTGTTCGGGTCGGCGGGGTCGAGGAACATCATCGCGTCGCCGGTGATGAAGAACCCTTCGTCGTCAAAGGCGGCGGTGGTCTTGTCCGGGTCCTCGAAATAGCCGGTCATCACGTTTGGCCCCTTCACCCGGACCTCGCACCGCATGTCGGGATCGGGAACAAGCTTCAGCGTCACGCCGGTCAGGGGCACGCCGACCACGCCCGAGCGTTCGGTGGGTTCCATCTGCATCATGGCGGACGGCGCGGTTTCGGTCAGCCCCCAGGAGGAGGTCATCAAGGGCACTTCGCCCTTCACCTCCATCGCCATCGCCTCAAAGCCTTCCCAGGTGTCCTGCGGCAACGAGGCGCCGGCGTAGAACACCAGGTCGAGGTCTTCGAAGAACCGGCGGCGCAACTCGGCATCTTTGCGCAATGCGCCCAGCAACATGCCAAAGCCGAGCGGTACGTTGAAGGCTGCGGTTCCGGTCATCAACGAGAGGTTTTCCAGCGTGCGCTCGAACAGCCCCTTCACCGGCTTGCCATCGTCGATATAGAGACTGCCGCCGTTGGCGAGCATCATGTTGAAATTATGCGAGCCGCCGAAGACGTGGTTCCATGGCAGCCAGTCGACGATGCGCGGCGGCCGTTCCGGCAGGAAGGGCAGTGCATCGGCCAGCTGTGTCTGGTTCACGCACATCATCCGGTGGGTCGTCAACACGCCTTTGGGGCTGGAGGTGGAGCCGCTGGTCATCAGGATCTTGCCAACCGTGTCCGGCGTGACCTGTGCGAATCCCGCATCGACATCCACCCCGACGTCGCCCTGAAGCAGCTCCTCGAAAGGTGTTACCCCGATCACGTGGCCTGGTCGGGAGGACACGATTTCCACACCGGCCAGGGCATCGAGCCCGAGCGCCTCAACATAGAGATCAGCATCGACCACATAGGCCATTTTAGGCTTCAGAAGCTCGATTGCACCCCGAAGCCGGCCATGCGCGCCGTGGATCAGTGAATACTGCTCGGCCACCGGCGCCGTCGGCACACCGACATATTGCGCGGCCAACGACAGCAACCCGTGATCCACCCCGTTGCCGGACATGATCAGGATCGGCGTGTCCGGACCCATGCCTCGCGCCAGCAGTGCCGCTCCGATGGCCCGGACTTGCTGCAACGTGGCGGCGTAGCTTACGGCGCGCCAGCCTGCGCCACTTCGTTCGGCCAGGAACACGCGATCGGGCGCCTCGTCGGCCCAGCGGTGCAGCCAGTCGCCGGTTCGCTCGACCACGGGGCCAAGGGGGTAGTTCGACGTCAGCAGTAGGCTTCCGTCGTCCCGCACCTCGCGCGAGACCGAATGCGGGCGGAACCGGTTTGTCCGTTTCATGAGGTGTTCCTTCATTTCTGTTCAGCCGCGCCTCTGGCTTTTTTCGATCCGGCGCATCGCCTCGAGGGCGGTCGCTTGCATGTCCGCATCCAGATGTTGCAACAGTGCCGTCTCGTGGGCTTCCACCGCTGCGATGGCATTGGCGCACAGGGTCTGCCCGGCGGGAGTCGCAAACAGTGCATAGGCCCGGCGGTCGGTCGGCACCGTGTTTCTGTCCACGAGCCCCCGTTGCGCGAGGTCTTCGACAATGGCGACCAGATTGGGGCGTTCAATATCCATCGCCTCTGCCAGTTGCGACTGGCGCATCCCCGGATGTTCGACAATCAGAACCAGCGCAGTATAGGTCAGCATCCGCAGCTCGAACGGTTTCAACGTGCGGGCCAGGTCCGACTGGATCACGTTGAACGTGCGCTTCATCTGATAGCCGAACAGGTTCCGCAGGGTCCGGTCGCTGACCCAGGTCACCGGCGCGCCTTCCACTGGTTTCTTGGACGGATCGGTCATCGTATCACCGGAACCTTGGCGGGCGTTTTTCGAGGAAGGCGGCCAGGCCTTCGACCGCATCCGGGCTGGTCTGGGTGATCGCGGCGCAGAGGCTCTCGGTGAACAGGCCCTCGCTTCTCGGCATATCCTCGATCCGGGACAGCGCCTGGATCATGATGTAGTTGGACAGCGGCGCGTTCGCGGCGATCTTGCGGGCGAGATCGAGCGCCAGCGGCAAGGCCTCGCCGTCGCCGACGCTGTAGTGGGTCAGGCCGAGCGCCAGCCCCTCGTCGGCGGTGTATTTCCGCCCCGTCAGCATCATCTCGGTCATCCGGTCGGCACCGAGGATGCGACCGACCGCGACCGAGGCGCCGCCCCCGACAAAGATCCCGCGCCGCCCCTCGGGCAGCTGAAAGATCGTCGAGGGTTCCGCGATGCGCACGTGGGTGGACGCCGCCAGCTCCAACCCGCCGCCAATCACCGCTCCGAACATGGCGGAAACCACCGGCAGACCACCGAACTTGATCCGCTGCATCACCTCGTGCCAGCCGCGGGAATGGCGCATCGTTCCCTCGGCATCGCGCGAGACATGTTCGCTCAGGTCCAGACCGGAGCAGAAGTGCCCGGCCGTGCCGGTCAGCACGACGACCTTCACCTCTGCTGGCGGATTGCGGAAAAAGGCATCGATCTGCGCGAGAAGCGCATCGCACATTGCGTTGCGCTTGGCCGGGCGGTTCATGGTCAACGTGGCGATGCCGTCGCTGACCTCGATCTGCAGCATGGGGTCGGACATGGCGGTCTCCTCAGCGCGGCGGGAGGCGCACGGCGCCGTCCAGCCGGATGGTGGTCCCGTTCAGGTACGGGTTGGTGATGATATGCTCGGCCAGAAGCGCGTATTCGCGCGGGTCTCCGAGCCGGGGCGGGCAGGGGATGTTGGCGGTGATCTGGGCCGTAACCTCCTCGGGCAGGCCTTCCATCATCGGGGTGTGAAACAGCCCCGGCGCGATGGCCATGACACGGATGCCGGACCGGGCGAATTCCCGCGCGGCTGGCAGGCACATCGAGGCGATGGCACCCTTGGAGGCGGCATAGGCAGCCTGCCCGAGCTGCCCATCCTCCCAGGCGACGGAGGCGGTGTTGACGATGACCCCGCGCTCGCCACCCTCCAGCGGGTCAAGCTCCATCATTCGACGGGCGGCGTGGCTCATCACGTAAAAGGTGCCGAACAGGTTCACCCGCAGGGTCCGTTCGAACACGTCGGCAGAGGTCTTTCCCTCGCGCCCCACGATCCGGGCCGCCGTGCCAACCCCGGCACAGTTCACCGCAATACGAGGGGCCGCGCCAAAGTGCTGCGTGGCGCTCTCGATGGCCCGATCAACCGCTGTTTCGTCAGAAACATCCGCCTGGACGGCAACGCCGTCGACCTCGGCCGCGACGGCCTGCGCGCGTTCGATATCGTAATCGAGAACAGCCACCCGTGCCCCTTGCCCGGCAAGGTGCCGGACGGTTGCCGCGCCAAGTCCACTGGCACCACCGGATACCACTGAAATCTGGTCGGAAATCAACATGGTTCAGGCTCCCCCTGGCGTTTCGATTGAATTGTTATGTCTCATATCTAATTTCTCCGAAGGTCATCGGTTGGGTGGGGGCTGTCGCCCGGATCAACCGGGCAGCAGGAACAGTGTGATGGCGGGGAAAAGGACCAGCAGGACGACCCGGACGATGTCCGAGGCGACGAACCACATCACGGCCTTGTAGGTGTCCTTCATGGCCGTCGTTCGGTCCATCGCATTGATGATGAACAGGTTCATGCCCACAGGTGGCGTGATCAGACCGACCTCGACCACGATCAGGACCAGGATGCCGAACCAGATGGCGACGTGCTCCGGGCTCAGGCCGAACTCGAGCACGCTAATCACAGGAAAGAAGATCGGGATCGTCAGCAGGATCATCGACAGGCTGTCCATCAGGCACCCGAAGATCAGGTAGAACACCAAGATCAGCGAAAGTACCGTCCAGGGGCTGAAACCCTGTCCGACGACCCAACTCGAAAGCTCCTGCGGGACCTGGCTCAGGGCGAGGAAGCTGTTGTAAAAGCCGGCACCCAACACGATGAAAAAGATCATCGCGGTGCTGAGCGCGGTCTGGATGATCGAGTCGATGAACACTTTCCACGTCAGGCTGCCCGAGATGAGCGCGATGGCGCCGGTACCGGCCGCGCCCACGGCGGCCCCTTCGGTGGGGGTGAACCAGCCGAGATAGATGCCGCCGACGACCAGGCCGAACACCAGCAGCACCGGCCAGACATTGACCAACGCGCGGAAACGTTCCGGGTAGGGAATCGGCTCCCGGGTGCCGGCGGCCTTGGGGTAGACCCGGACATAGATCGAGATCGTGATGATATAGCCAAGCGCGGCCAGCAGCCCGGGCACAAAGGCAGCCAGGAACAGCTTGGCGATGTTCTGTTCCGTCAGGATGGCATAGATCACCAGGATGACGGACGGCGGGATCAGGATGCCGAGCGTGCCGCCTGCTGCAAGTGTCGCGGTGGAAAATCCGCCCGAATAGCCGTAACGGCGCAATTCCGGCAACGCGACCTTGCTCATCGTCGCGGCAGTGGCCAGAGACGATCCGCAGATCGCGCCAAAGCCCGCGCAGGCGCCCACGGCTGCCATGGCCACACCGCCCTTGCGGTGCCCGAGCCAGCTTTCGGCGGCCTTGAACAGCGCCGAGGACATGCCCGAGAGCGTCGCGAACTGCCCCATCAGCAGGAACATCGGAATGATCGTCAGCGAATAGCTGGAGAAGGTCGAATAGGTCTCGCTCTTGAGCTTGGACATGAACATGTTCGTCCCGCCCATGGCAAAATAGAGCCCGCCGATGCCGCACAGCATCATGGCCAGGCCGATCGGTGCCCGTAGAAAGATCATCACAAGAAGGATCGGGAAGGAGACGTATCCCAGCTCAAGCATGCTCAATGGTGCGCTCCTTCGGAGTGGGGCAGGTGCGGGCGACCTGTCAGCAGGTCCAGCACGCGGGCAATTGCGCAATAGATCGCGATGACGGAAGACGCGAGCGCGGCAATGAAACTTGCCCCATAGGCCCACCACACCGGGAATTGCAGCAGAAAGGTCGTCTCGCCGTTCGACATCTTGCCCTGCATCCCGACGAACAGCCGCCATGTGATCAGCAGGATCAAGGCGCTGAGGGCGATTTCCCAGAACGTGACGAGAAACTGGTTCAGCCGGCGCGGAAAGGAATTGGCAAAGATGTCCACGGTGGCATGCGCCCCGTGCAACTGGGCGATCGGCAGAAACGCAAAGATCGAAAAGGCGATACCGGCCTCCACCAGTTCGAAGTCACCTGTGATCGGCCCGACACCGGTGGCGATCAGCGCATCGGCGACACCCTGCGACAGGGACGTCAGCATCTCGGAATGACCGAACGTGTTCAGGCCACGCCCCAGAACGCTGACACAGGTCAAAACGACAAGGGCCGTCAGTACCAGACCGCCGAGGATCGCCATCAGGCGCGCCAGGCGTTCCACGAACTTGAGCAACATGGGGAAGGACTCGCTCTTCTATGGGTGGGTAGGGTCTCCGGGCGACGACCGCCCGGAGACCCTCGGGGTTACATGGAAGAATGCTTTTCCAGCAACTCGTTGGCCCGTTGTCTCAGACCGGTCCCGTCGAGACCCTTTTCATCCATCTCGACCGTCCAGCGGTCGGTGATCGGCTGCGCGGCAGCCTTCCACTCGGCCGCCTGCTCGGTGGTGAGTTCGATGATGTTGTTGCCCATCTCGACCGCGCCGCCGCGTGGGCCGGCGTCGTCTTGTTGCATCTGCGCACCGGCATGGGCCGAGAACTCGGCGCCGGAATTGGCGTCGATCACCGCCTTCAGATCATCCGGCAGGGACTCGTACTTGTCCTTGTTCATCGCGAAGATGAAAGTGGTGGTGTAGATTGCCTCGTCCGGGAACTCGGTGTGGTTCTTGACCAGTTCGGCCACTTTCAGCGCGCCCACGACCTCCCAGGGAATGACGGTTGCATCGACCACGCCCTTGCTCAGCGCTTCGGGAATTGCAGGAACCGGCATGCCGACCGGCGTTGCACCGAGTTCTTCGAACAGCATGTTCGTCACGCGCGTCGGGGCGCGGAGTTTCACACCGTTCAAATCGGTGATGCTTTCGACCGGCTTGCTGGAATGAATGACTCCGGGACCATGAACCCACAGGCCCAGAACCTTGAAGTCAGCGAAATCGTTGTCCATCATCGTTTCTTCGGCAAGGTCCCAATAGGCGCGGGACATTGCACCGGCATCGGTCATGGTGAACGGCAGTTCAAAGACCTCTGCGCGCGGGAAACGACCGGGCGTGTAGCCGGCCACGGTCCAGACGATGTCGGCGACACCGTCGATTGCCTGATCGATCAGTTCCGGTGGCTTGCCGCCAAGCTGCATGGCCGGGAAGCGCTGGATTTCGATCCGCCCGCCGGATTCCGCCTCGATCTTGTCCGCCCACGGATCGAGAATGTTCTTGGGCACATTGGCCTGTGCCGGCAGAAACTGGTGCAAGCGCAACGTCACATCGGCCGACAAGGCTTCTGTTGCTCCAAGACCAAAACCTGCCGCCGTAAGAGCCGTGGCCCCCATCAACTGCAAAAAATTCCTACGAAAGTTGACCATTATTTCCTCCCTGGTGGTTCAACAAACTCAACACCTTGCACCGTTGACCGGTTTTTCCGGTTCGAGGTGAAAACTGGTTATGAGCTATAACGATTAGTCCGATTTCTCCCGCCTACTACGAGCGGGCGCTCTCCCGGCACCCGCCGCAAAACTGCTATCCCTGTCAGGAAACTCGCTCCCCACGGCCAATCTGTCTGTTCGTAATTTGCAAGTCAATTGAGAGGTTGTGATATTTTGTTGCCGTAAACGGCAAGTAAGTTTCGCTGACTGCATAGCGGGGTCGCATCCGCCCGATCCGTGGCTTGGGGCAGCGACGCGTGCTGCCGCTGCCTGTTCCCTACCCGAGCGGGTGGCACGATGAGGCAAACGGGCCCCAAGGATGCCAACCGTCGCCCTTGGGCCCCGATTCAGGCAGATACTGCCCGACCCGCGACAGTCTCCAGCAGCAAGGAATCGTCTTGATCGCCGTGCGTGTCGGTGGCCAGTGCATACCAATCGTGCGCGCTGTCCCCGACCGGCATCCGGACTCCAGCAGCCTCCGCCATCCCGAGGCAATAGCGGGCGTCCTTTTCCCGCAGTCCGATGGCGAGCGCGAATGTGTCGGCCGGGCGGCCTTCGAGCATCGGGCGGGACATGCGCATCGTGTGCGGGCTGGCAATTGGCCCTGTTCGAATGGCCTCGATCATGGTGTCGGTGTCGATCCCGCATTTTCCGGCAAGCGTGGCGGCTTCGGCCATGGCCGCGATATGCACGGCGCCGAGCAGGTTGTTGATCAGCTTGTAGGCGGTCCCGGTGCCCACGTCGCCAAAGTGCAGGATCGACTTGGAGATGACCTCCAACAGAGGGCGGGCGCGGTCGAGGTCCTGCTGCGAAGCGCCGAGCAGGAGGACGAGCTCCCCCTGTCTGGCGCCCGACGGCGGCCCGTTCACCGGGCAGTCGAGATAGACCAACCCACGATTTCGGGCCTCTTGCGCCAATCGAACGGAATGAGCGTGCGAGATTGTCGAGCACTCGATCAACATGGCGCCTTCGGGCATGGCCGCCGCCGCGCCGGTCTCCCCAAACCAGCAACTGGTGGACGCCCCGTCGTCGGCGACCATCGAGAACACGGCCTCGGCCCCTTCTGCCGCCTGAGCTGGCGTGGGGGCTTCCCGCGCGCCGAGGGCAATCAGGTCTGCGGCCCTGCCAGGGGTCCGGTTCCAGACAGTCACATCATGGCCAGCTTCCAGCAGGCGCGCGGCGATGCCACTGCCCATCTTTCCAAGTCCCAGAAAACCGATACGCATGTTCATTCTCCATCTTGTCATCGTGGCGCCGGCACGCTCGCGCGCCGGCTCGCTGTCACCCGGTGTCGAGGGCTGGGCACTGCGGTTCGTGGTTCAATCGCCTGCCTTGAACGTGCCGGTGCCGAGTGGGCGATCGTCTTGGCGGCAAATGGGGCGATCCGTGCCGGGAGCTGCCCGTGGACGGGACAAGGATGAACTCCTCTGGCATCGGGAAGGCAAGGGAAAACCCATGGCGCACCGGGTCGCAAGCGTCCCACTCGACACTGGCTGCTGGCAAGACTACGCTCCTTGCCGGAAACCGATAATACAAAGGCTTGCCGATGTCCGACAATCCGATTGATGACCCCTCGAACATCCTGATCCTCGAACTGACCTATGGCACCGTGGCCATTGGCCTTGGCCCACATGTCGCGCCGGAAACCGTGGCGCGGATCAAGGCGATCACCCGGAGTGGCGACTATGACAACGTTGCCTTTCACCGGGTGATCGACGGTTTCATGGCCCAGACCGGCGACGTGCAATTTGGTGATCTGAAGGATGGCTGGAACCCAACCCTTGTTGGCACGGGCGGGTCATCCCTGCCTGATATTCCCCTGGAAGCGTCGGGCACCTACTTTGTGCGTAGTATCGTCGGCATGGCGCGAAGTTCCGATCCCGACAGCGGCAACAGTCAGTTCTTCATCATGACCGATTCCGCTCTGTCGTTGAACGGTCTGTACACGGCCTTCGGTGTTGTCCGGGACGGGATGCAGTTTGTCGACCAGATCAAGCAGGGCGACCCCAATCAGAACGGCGTCGTGCAGGGCACGCCGGATCGCATCCTTCACGCCTACATCGCCGATGATCTTGCCCCCGGGAATACCTTTGTCGGTCGTGGCACCGACGACGTCCTGACGGGCGGAAGCGCTGCTGAGGCCTTTTTTGGCCTGACCGGCGACGACACGCTTCGGGCGGGCCGGGGCAACGATATCCTGCGCGGTGGAGAGGGAAAGGATGTGCTCGAAGCGGGCAAGGGCAAGGACACCCTGACCGGAGGTGTCGGCAAGGATACGTTGAAAGGGCAGGGCGGCAGCGATCGGCTGTTCGGTCAAAAGGGGAATGACATTGTCGACGGCGGCCGTGGAAACGATGTGCTGACCGGTGGCCGAGGCACCGACACTTTCGTGTTCAGCAAGGACTATGGAACGGACCGTATCCGGGATTTCACGGATGACGCCGATACGATCCGTCTCGACGAGGCCTTGTGGGAGGACACGCTGACGAAGGCGCAGGTCATCCGCAAGTTTGCGACTGTCGAAGATGGAAACATCGTTTTCGATTTTGGTGACGACACCTTGGTTATCGAGGGCTTCGCCAACCTGACCGATCTAAAGGACGATCTGGCTCTGGTCTGAGTGGAAGACAGTCGATGAAATGCCGCGGCGCCAACTCGAAACGGTTGTGAGATTTGTTCAGATGGGCCGGTCTGTCTTGCATCTCCCGACGCTTCAAGGATGGGGGGGGCGCGAGATATGGCAAGACATCCCGGCCGGGCCAGACGTGGCCCGTCAGGCGGTACCGGCACCGGGGCGTTGATGGGAGACATGCTCTGCGTTGATGCTGAAGCCGCCAGCGGGCGACATCGGTATGCCACGGCGGGTTTGTGACAATCCACATTGGGGGATTCCTATGCCACGGGCTATCGCCGTCGGTCTGGATCTCGCCCCGGAGGTGTTTCAGGTGCATTGAGCAGAGGCGCCTGTGAACGGTCTGCGACGCAGGACGCCGAAACGGGCTCAGGCGGCGCAGTGCGTAGCTCGCCTCGAGGTTACCATTGGCTGCGTCTGTTGTGCCATCGGTCAGGGTCCCGTGGCTCATTGACCGCGCGGATCGGTCTCGAACCATGCTGTCTCCGGACCGACTCGGGGATCTGATCCATCAGGGCTTTCCGGTCCGCGTCGTCGATCCCTACGTTGATGAACCCGAGCCTTTGGATCTCGGATCTTCCCGCGCCGCTCCGGCTCGAACAGGTCGCCCTGACCATCATCCCGCGGGTCGCCCAGGATTTTCATCCAAGGCTATCCGAATCGCATTTTTTCCAGCTGACCGTTCGAACGCTTGGTCGGACAGGCCGTCGAACCGGTGTGGCCGGTCGAGCGGTTTGCCGCAGGCCACCAGCCCATCGCCGACTTCCGCTTGTTGCTGACTGCAAGAAAGTCCATCCTCCTTGGGTTCACTGGCTTCCCGCATCTGGGCCAGGGGTTTGAGGCCAACGACGAGGTCCGCCCCTCCAGAACCGCGGGCTTCGTCGCCGCACGCCCCGAAATAGCTGCGCGGGCGAGGGCCGCCGAGATGACCAACCTGATCAACGAAACGGATGGCATAGGTGCGACCGCCGGGTTGGAACGGTTGAGCGTTGGCACGGCGACTGCGCTGAAGGATTGCGGCTTGAACATCGTTGGTGCCCAGAAACCGGTCAAAATGGCGTGCGCGATCAATTCTTGCTATGAATTGAGACGCGTCTTTTGCCTCGCTTCGTGCCACGGAAATCGGCGTCGAAATGCGGTATCCTCTATCCGTCCGGGCGGGACCGAAGATGAGCTTTGGTCCGTGCTTCACCACTCCGAAATTTCTCAGAACGCCGGCCAGCGATCCAACCCCAAGTTCAAGAAACCCACAGCAATGGGACCGGCTCAAATTCACTGATCGCATAGGATGCCGATGTGGAGGGCTGCCATGGCGATTTCTCCGACATTTCGCGCACCTTCCATTTGGGACCGGGACAGCCGATCGAGGCTGAACTTGTGCTCTCCGGGGTCGCGCTTGAGCCGGTGAACCACAACATGGACATCCTGTACGCTGGCATGGGTCTTCTCGACTGAGCCGACCACGCTTGGGATATCCCGGAAAAACACCAAGAGAACAGGCAGTGCCTCTCGGGCCGTGGCTGCCGCATGATGCAGGACGTTGAAAGCAAGTTTCACCCATTTGGTGCCTGCGACGGTGTGAAACTGGAACAGCAGGGTCTGAGGACAGAGACGGGCATGGAGATGCTTTCGCGTCGTCCATTGGAGGAAGACCGTCTACAAAAGAAGGGAAGACCGTAGATGGTCGGAGAAATCGTCAAGGACGCGCCAACGAGCAACGGAAAGCTGCGATCAGACCGTTCAAGCCCAGATATCAGCCAACAGGATCTCCCCATGAAACCGACAGCCGCCCTGCTTTCACTGCTGAGCCTTTCCGGGACAGCCCTGTGCGCCGAGACTTTCTCTGCGGATGTTTGGGCCGACAACTGGTTCGAGATGCGGATCAACGGAACGC
This sequence comes from uncultured Tropicimonas sp., assembly GCA_947495685.1. GTDB lineage: Bacteria > Pseudomonadota > Alphaproteobacteria > Rhodobacterales > Rhodobacteraceae > Tropicimonas. The sequence goes on along the minus strand of CANLZY010000011.1, from coordinate 1,377 downwards.
TAGTTGCCAAAGACAGCGTGCCAATCACGACAGAGCGGTCGTTCAACGCCGAGAGCTTTGCCTTCGAGGCGGACCGGCCCTTTGTGATCGGACTGTTCGCCAAGGATTTCAAGGAAGACGACACCGGTCTGGAATATATCGGCACCGGTCGCCAGCAGATGGGCGATGGGGGCGTGATCGTTCAGATCAAGAATGAGGCGGGTGAACCTGTCGCCGTCAGCAATGCCGATTGGCGATGCCTCGTCACACATGCCGCCCCGTTGGACAAATCCTGCGAGCGGTCCGCCAATCCAGTCGCGGGGCAAGGAGCCTGTGCCTTCGAGGCAACGGAGCAGCCTGATGGCTGGGATCTGACCGGGTTCGATGCGTCGGACTGGCCACGGGCCAGCGTCTACTCCAAACGCGAGGTCAGCCCCAAGGGTGGCTATGATCGGATCGATTGGGTCGAACAAGCGGAGCTGATCTGGGGTCCTGACCTTGAGCAAAGCAACACCATTCTGTGCCGGCTGACGGTCGAGTGAGACCACCCGAAGGGACGTAGGGAAATGCACCATCCAACCAGTCGGGCCATGACTGCTCCGGTCCCGATTGCCGAACGACGCGGGCCTGGATGCGCGCGTCGCCGTGCCTTGTACCGACAGCCATGCGCCCATCCAATCCGACACCTGTCCAACCCACGAATAGATGACGGGGATCGGGTGAACGAACAGGTGCCCGTTCCGGCTGATTTTGCGCGCCGATCCTGCGGTTTCCGGCACTTGGCACGGCGCCATTGACCCGCGTCGCAGCCCTGGGTGCCGCGGTGAATGGCGCGCCGATCCATGACCAGACGGGTGGCGGAGCAATCGCCGAAGCCAATCTGGCCCGCCACCAATCGCAGTACGACACGCTTCAGACCAATCAGTTGGATGGTGGCGGCGCGCATGCCGGACGCGGGGGTGACGACCACGACCATGTCAAACCAACCTGTGCGATCGGCCAGATGGCCAATGCCGATGCAATCATCGGCCGGGCCCTCGACGGCTCTGCGATCTGTGGCGACAACAATCCAGATGGCTCAGGGATCACGGCAAGCGTGCTGGATGTCTTCAATGGGCAAGGCGGCGGGACTTTGGGCTATCGCCACCACGCCTAATTCGGAGCGCCCGAGATCGTACCGGGCATGATCGGCGACGCTGCCAATCTCGACCGCTTGCCACGTGGGCGGAAGCGTTCGATATCAGTCGGGAGCGTTGCCGCGCCGGGAAGGCCCCGCTATGCGGTGTGCAGAACTTTGTGTTGCACGCGCATGCGAATGCCCTTCATGCGTGGCCCGAAGGAGACGTTCTTGCGCACCGACATCCACTCGAACAGCGCGCCTTTCTGGAACACCATGCC
>CANLZY010000010.1 GCA_947495685.1 uncultured Tropicimonas sp. | reverse complement strand
TCGCCGGCTCGAAGAGGTTCGCGCCCTGCATCTCCGCCCACCCGAGGTACGCGCCCTGCATCTCCGCCCCCCAGAGGTTCGCGCCCTGCATCTTCGCCCACCCGAGGTACGCGCCCTGCATCTCCGCCCCCCTGAGGTACGCGCCCTGCATCTCCGCCCCCCTGAGGTTCGCGCCCTGCATCTTCGCCCACCCGAGGTCCGCGCCCTGCATCTCCGCCCCCAAGAGGTTCGCGCCCTGCATCTTCGCCCCCAAGAGGTTCGCGCCCTGCATCTTCGCCCCCCCGAGGTTCGCGCCCTGCATCTCCGCCCACCCGAGGTCCGCGCCCTGCATCTCCGCCCCCCCGAGGTTCGCGGCCCGAAGGTTCAGCCGAGACAGGTCCGCGCCTTGCAGGTTGGTCTTGCGCAGGTCCAGCCTGTATCCGGAATAGCCGGCAAGCGTTTCTTTCCACGCATTCAAGTCTTTCTGTTGCTTGCGGAGCGTTTCGATGTCGGACCACGCCGCCCAATCTGGCGGTGGATCATCAAACACGAAACGCGCGTTCGAACCGGGGGTGCCGTGTTGCGCCTCCGCCGTTCGTTGTTCGGGACTCCTGCGGCCAATCACCTGAAGGGCGGCGGTGATATCGGCGCGAACGGGTGGGAGGTCATCCTTCAACGCCTGAAGCTCTTTCTTGAACGCCGTCAACCGTTTGTCCCAATCCTCTCCCAGCGGGCCATTGTGTTCTTCCTCACGCATCTCCAAAGTCGGACATTCCACAGCGTCGCTCGCGGGCGCATTCTCCCGGATATAGGCGCAGAGGATCTGCATGATCTGCACATGCACGTCGAGGTTGTTCCGCGCCAGCCGCTCCAGCGCATAGATCGCGCCGATGCGGACTTCGAGGTTGGGTTTGGTTTCGGCGAAGACCTGCCAAATCTCAGGCGTGTCCGTGGAGTCGTCCACCCGTTGCTCGCCCTGCCATTCGATGAAGGTGGTCGTGCGTCCGTCCTCGGTGCGCGTCACCGGGCGGCCGATGCGGTTGACCTCCTTTTGACTGCCCAGCCCCGCGACGGCCTGATTGATGCGGTCGGTCAGCAGGCCTTCTTCGGTTGCGATCGTCTGACGAGAGCTATGGCGGGTGCGCAGCAGGGTGAAGGGCAGGGCGACCACGGCGCTGAGCGCGGCGGTCAGCGCGGTGAGGGTCAGCAGTGACAGGCGCAGGTCCCTGCCGGATGCGGCATCCGTGGTGGCCGGTGGCGGGGTGGGCGCAGTCGCAGCGGCGTGTTCGACCCGGGTCGCCTCGATGGTGGCGGCGACGGCATCGGTTTCGGGCGAGACATCCGCCAGCGTGATGCCGCTGTCGGGGGCGGTGGTGGTTTCGAGGCCCCCGGTCAAGCCGAGGATCACCCAGAACATGCCGCCAACCAGCGTGACGAACAGAATCGTCCAGAGGGCGGCGATCAGGGCGACGAGGGGTTCGGACAGCTCTTCCAGCCCGAGTTTTGCCTGAAGCCTTGCGATCCCGGTTGTCGCGGCAATGTGATCGGGCGGATCCTTGGGCGCCGGGATGGATTTCATCACCTGCAAGACGCCAAGGCAGGCAACCGCGATCCAGAGAAACGGCGAGGTGACGACGGTCAGGTAGATCTCTTGCATGCTGTTCTTTCGGCAAAAATCGGGGCCGGGTCCGGTGGGCTCAGGCTAGCGGGCGGTTGGTGCGGCGTCCAGCGGTGCAAGGGGATGGGGCCGGCGGACCTGCATCGTCTTGCACTTGTCACAGCGTGCTCATAGGGTGCGCGCCAAATCGAGGGGCGGAGTCCCCGCCACAAAACGAAGGGGTATCCCATGTTCGCAACACCTGCCTACGCTCAGGCCGCCGGTGGTGGCACTGGCGCCATCATGCAGTTTCTGCCGCTGATCCTGATCTTTGCCATCATGTACTTCCTGCTGATCCGTCCGCAGCAGAAGAAGCTGAAGATGCACACCAAGATGGTGTCCGAACTGCGCCGGGGCGACCAGATCGTCACCCAGGGCGGCATCATCGCCAAGGTCAGCAAGGTCAAGGACGACAACGAGCTGGAAATCGAGATCGCCGACGGCACCAAGGTGCGCATCGTGCGCAGCACCGTTGCCCAGGTCCTGAGCAAGACCGAACCGGCCGCCGAAGGCTGACATTCACGCTCTGAAGGGCATTCCCTCACATGCTGCAGATTCCTTTCTGGAAACGCCTGATGATCTGGGGCGTCGTTGCCCTGGTCTTGTTCATGGCGATGCCGAACCTGTTCTATCCGCGGGTCGAAACCCACAACGATGCCGTCAAGACCATCGAGGCCTCGGGCGAGACGCCCGAGTTGCTCGAAGGCGTGGCGGCGTGGCCGAGCTGGCTGCCCTCGGGGCTGTTGAACCTCGGGCTTGACCTGCGGGGCGGTGCCTATCTTCTGGCCGATGTCCAGGTCGAGGATGTCTATGCCGATCGCATGGAAGGCTACTGGCCCGAGGTCCGTGACGCGCTGCGCGCGGAGCGTGACACGATTGGCGCGATCCGGCAGGTCGATGGGCCGCTGGGCGAGCTGCATGTGAAGATTGCCAACCCCGAGGCCATGGCGACGGCGATCACGACGGTGAAGACCCTGTCGCGGCCGATCCTGAGCCTGACCGGTGTCGGCTCCAATGACATCGACGTCAAAGGGCAGGGCGATACCCTGATCGTGACCCTGTCGGAGGCCGAGAAAACGGCCACCGATGATCGCACAATTCGCCAGAGCCTTGAAATCGTTCGCCGCCGTGTGGACGAAGTCGGGACCCGCGAACCGACGATCCAGCGCCAGGGCGAGACCCGGATCGTGATCCAGGTGCCCGGCATCGGCTCTGCAGACGAGTTGAAGGCCCTGATCGGCACCACGGCCAAGCTGACATTCCACCCGGTTGTCAGCCGCACCGGTGACCCGCAGGCCAACCCCGGCCCGCGCAACTTCCTTGCGCCGGCGATGGAAGACGATGGTGTCTTCTATATCCTCGAAAAGTCCTCGGTCGTTACCGGCGAGGAACTGACCGACGCGCAGCCCGCGTTTGACCAGAACGGACGCCCCGCCGTCAGTTTCCGGTTCAACCCGACCGGTGCGCGCAAGTTCGGCGACTACACCCGCGACAATATCGGCTCGCCCTTTGCCATCGTTCTCGACAACGAGGTGATCTCGGCACCGACCATTCAGGACCACATTGCGGGCGGATCCGGCATCATCACCGGCAGCTTCACCATCGAGGACAGCACCCAGTTGGCCGTGTTGCTTCGGGCGGGGGCGTTGCCTGCCGAGATGACCTTCCTTCAGGAACGGACCATCGGGCCGGAACTTGGGCAGGACAGCATCGACGCCGGCCGGATCGCAACGGTTGTCGCCTTTGTGGCGGTGCTGGTGTTCATGTGGCTCAGCTATGGCCTGTTCGGGATCTTTGCCAACATCGCGCTGATCATCAACGTGGGCCTGATCTTTGGCTTGCTGTCGATCATCGGGGCGACGCTGACGCTGCCCGGCATTGCCGGTATCGTTCTGACGGTCGGCATGGCGGTGGACGCCAACGTGCTGGTCTTCGAGCGGATCCGCGAGGAGTTGAAGACCGCCAAGGGCCCAAGCCGGGCCATCGAGCTTGGCTATGAAAAGGCCCTGTCGGCGATCATCGACGCCAACATCACCACCTTCATCACCGCTGTGATCCTGTTTGTGCTGGGCTCCGGCCCGGTGCGCGGCTTCTCGGTCACGCTGGCGCTTGGTATCATGACCTCGGTCTTCTCCGCGATCTTCGTCACGCGGTTGATCATCGTGATCTGGTTCGAGCGCCGCCGCCCCAGAACAATCGAGGTCTGAGATGCGCCTGAAACTTGTTCCCGGAAATACCAATTGGGATTTCTTCAAGTACTGGAAGTGGACCTTCGGGGCTTCGGTGCTGGCGATGGTGGTCTCGCTTGTCCTGTTCTTCTCGGTCGGTCTGAACTTCGGGATCGACTTCCTCGGCGGGACGACCATCCGCACCGAAAGCGTTAACCCGGTGGATGTGGGCACCTATCGACAGGCCCTCGGGACGCTTGACCTGGGCGACGTGTCGATCACGCAGGTCTTTGATGCGTCGTTCGAGGCGACGCAGCATGTGGCGCAGGTCCGCATCCAGGCGCAGGAAGGCCACGAGGCGATCACGCCCGAGGTCATCCAGGCAATCGAAGCGGCGCTTGGAAGTGTCGATCCGGACATCACCTTTCCGTCGGTTGAAAGCGTTGGCCCGGAAGTGTCGGGCGAACTCGTCCAGACGGCGATCCTGTCTGTCGTGCTGGCGATGGCTGCGGTGCTGTTCTACATCTGGCTGCGGTTCGAGTGGCAGTTTTCGGTCGGCGCGGTCGCCGCGCTGGTGCATGACGTTGTGCTGACCATCGGGATCTTCTGCATCCTTCAGATCCGTTTCGACCTGACGATCATCGCGGCGCTGCTGACCATTGTGGGCTATTCGCTGAACGATACCGTGGTGGTCTTTGACCGGGTGCGTGAAAACCTGCGGCGCTACAAGAAACGGGACCTGCGCGAGGTGCTGAACCTGTCGATCAACGAGACGCTGAGCCGGACGGTCATGACCTCGGTCACCACCCTGATCGCGCTGATCTCGCTGTATGTGCTTGGGGGCGATGTGATTCGCGGTTTCGTCTTTGCGATGATCTGGGGTGTCGTGGTCGGCACCTATTCGTCGGTCTTTGTCGCGTCGACATTGCTGCTGCGGCTGGGCGTCAAGCGCGACTGGTCCAAGACCGACAGCGGGGCCGCCGGCACGCAGTTCGCCAATATCGATGCCTGACTGGCTGGTCGGGGCCCTGGCGCAGCCGGGCCTCGGGTGGCTGTTGGGGATCCTGTTGATCGCCGGAATGGTAAGGGGCTTCGCCGGATTTGGCGGAGCCCTTGTTTTTGTGCCGCTCGCCTCTGTGCACCTTTCGCCGATCTGGGTGATCGTCGCGTTGATGCCAAGCGAGCTGCTGGGAACCTTGCCGCTGATCCCGCGGGCCCGCCGGGACGGCACCGTCGTCGACGTGTTGGCGTTGTCCTTGGGCGCGCTGATCTGCCTGCCGCTAGGGACGCTGGCGCTGCGGGCTGTCGATCCGCTGATCTTTCGCTGGGTGGTTGGCGTGATGGCGCTGACGCTCGTGGCATGGCTGGCATCCGGTCAACGTCATGGCCGGGTCTTTCGCCCGCGTGAATTGGTGGCGATCGGTGGCGCCAGCGGTTTCATGGGCGGGTTCTCGGGCCTTGCCGGCCCACCCGTGGTGCTGGCCTATGTCAGCGGTCCTTACGATCCGTCCCGGGTGCGCGCCAACGCCCTGATGTTCTTCCTGCTGCTGGAAATCATGATGCTGTGCACCTTCCACCTGCAGGGAGTGCTGGACCCCGGCGCGCTGGCGGTGGGCGTTGTGGTGTTGCCGGCCTATATTCTGGGTAACCTGATCGGCGCTCGAATCTTCAACCCGGCCCATGCAAGGCTGTACCGCTGGGTCGCCTATGGTATCATCACCGCCTCGGCCATCGTGGCCTTGCCGATCGCCGTATAGGAGACACGCCATGCGCATGAACGAAGTGACCTACACCGAAGCCGTTCCGTTCCGTGGCTACGGCGCGGGTGGCTTTACCCTTGGGGAGGTACGCCACGAGGGCGATCTTCTGGTGTCGGATACCGGGGTCGCGCCCTGGGGTGGTTACGAGGACACCGCGGCGATCCTGGAGCTGTCGGAGCAGGTCGACTTTGTGCTGATCGGCACCGGCGTGGACATCGGGCACATTCCGCAAGCGTTTCGCCGCGCCTTGGAAGAGGCCGGTATCGGGGTCGAGATCATGTCTACGGCGTCGGCCTGCCGAACCTACAATGTCCTTCTCAGCGAAGGGCGCAGAATGGCGGCCGCGGTCCTGGCGGTCTGAGACCTGTCGCACCACATCTGCCCGGAGGTCGGCGCTGGTACTTCCCGTTCCGGTACGGCTGAGGTAGACCCGCCCCCATGGAAATGATCGCGACCAATCTGGCCTGCACGCGCGGCGGCCTCCGGGTGCTTGAGGGGGTGGACTTTGCCGTCGCTTCGGGCCGGGCGCTGGTGCTGCGCGGCCCCAATGGCATCGGCAAGACAACGTTGCTACGGACCCTGGCCGGCTTGCAACCGCCGGACGAAGGCACGGTGTCGCCGGGGCCTGATGCCGTGGCCTATGCCAGCCATGCCGACGGGATCAAGGCAACGCTGAGCGTGGCTGAAAACCTGGCCTTTTGGGCCAGCCTGCACGGGGTGGGGGACATTTCCGCCGCACTTCGGGATTTCAACATGAAATCGCTCGAGGACCGTCCGGCGGGCGGGCTGTCGGCGGGTCAGAAACGGCGACTGGGGCTGGCGCGCATGGCGGTGACCGGGCGGCCGATCTGGCTGTTGGACGAGCCGACGGTATCGCTGGATGTGGACAGCGTGGCGTTGTTTGCCACGGCGGTCAGCGGCCATCTGAAGAGCGGCGGCATCGCGGTGATCGCGACCCATATCGACCTTGGCCTTCAGGATGCCGAAGTGTTGCAACTGGGCCCGTTCAAGGCGGTGGCCCCCGAACCCGCGCACGACGATTTTGATGGAGCCTTCCTGTGATCGCCCTGCTGAAACGAGACCTCACCTTGTCGATCCGCGCTGGCGGTGGCTTCGGGCTGGCGCTGGCGTTTTTCCTGATCGTGGTGACGTTGACACCCTTCGCCGTTGGCCCCAACTCGGCCACGTTGTCGGTGATCGCCGCCGGCATCCTGTGGCTGGGGGCATTGCTGTCCTGCCTGCTATCGCTCGACCGCATTCTGGCGCTGGATTTCGAGGATGGCTCGCTGGAACTTCTGGCGACGGCGCCGATCCCGCTGGAGGGAGTGGCGACGCTCAAGGCGTTGGCGCATTGGCTGACCACCGGCCTGCCGCTGACGCTGGCCGCGCCGGCGCTTGGCGTGCTGTTGAGCCTGCCGCAGGGCGGATTTTTCTGGCTGACCGTGTCTCTGGCGATCGGCACGCCGGCGCTGTCGGTCATCGGGACCTTCGGCGCGGCGCTGACGGTCGGGTTGAAGCGGGGCGGGCTGTTGCTGTCGCTGATCGTGCTGCCGCTGTATGTCCCGACGTTGATCTTTGGGGCCGAGGTGGCCCGCCGCGGGGCCGACGGGATGTCGTTGTCGACCGAGCTTGCCTTGCTGGCCGGGATCACCCTGGCGACCGTCGCGTTGCTGCCGTTTGCCTCGGCTGCGGCAATCCGTATCAACCTGCGGTGACATGGAGCGGCTGCGCTCCGTTGAGCCGGCACGCAGGAATGAATAGGCTCCCCGTCATGTCACTCTGGGAATACGCGAATCCGCGAAAATTCATGGCCCTCTCCGGCTTCGTTCTGCCCTTTGCGGCAGTGGGCACGGTCGTCGCGCTTGTCGTCGGTCTGACTTGGGGGTTTTTCTTCACGCCTGATGACTATCGCCAGGGAGCGACTGTCAAGATCATCTACATTCATGTGCCCTCGGCGTTGATGGCAATCAACTGTTGGCTGATGATGCTGGTGACCTCGCTGGTCTGGCTGATCCGGCGCCACCATGTTTCGGCACTGGCGGCCAAGGCCGCGGCGCCCATCGGTGCAACGATGACGGTGATCGCGCTGGTCACCGGCGCGTTCTGGGGCCAACCGATGTGGGGCACCTGGTGGGCCTGGGATCCGCGCCTGACCTCGTTCCTGATCCTGTTCCTGTTCTACCTCGGCTACATGGCGCTCTGGGCGGCGGTCGACGATCCGGACACCGCAGCCGAGCTGACATCGGTCCTGTGCATCGTCGGTTCGGTCTTTGCGGTGCTCAGCCGGTATGCGCTGGTGTTCTGGAACCAGGGGCTGCACCAGGGGGCGTCGCTGTCGCTGGACAAGGAAGAGAACGTGTCCGACGTGTTCTATTGGCCTTTGCTGGTCTGCATTGCCGGGTTCATCGGGCTGTTCGTGACGCTTGTGCTGATCCGCACCCGAACCGAAATCCGGGCGCGCCGGATGAAGGCACTTTTGGCGCGGGAGCGTATGGCATGATGCCGGATCTTGGGAAATATGCCGTCGAAGTGATGTCGTCCTACCTTGTGAGCATCGGCCTCATCGTGGCACTTGTCGCGGTGTCGTTGCGCCAGTCCCGCCGGACGCGGGAAGCGTTGCGGCAGGTGGAATCAGAGCGCCAGGCCAAGCAGGGCGCGGACAAACAGGAGGCCGTGACCAATGGCTAGGGTGTCGCTGCTGATGATTTTGCCGCCAACGATCTTTGCGGCGGTGGCGGGATTGTTCTTTGCCGGAATGAATCGGGAAAATCCCGATTCACTGCCGACCGCACTCAAGGGCCAGCCGGCGCCTGCCCTGCAAGTGGTACAGTTTGCCGACAAGCCGATACTGACCGACGATGCACTGCGCGCTGGCGAGGTGACATTGGTCAATTTCTGGGCCAGCTGGTGCGCACCGTGCCGTGCCGAGCATCCGCAATTGATGCAGATGTCTGCCGAAGGCATTCCGATCTTCGGCATCAACTACAAGGACACCGATGCCAAGGGCCTCGCGTTCCTGGCCGGATTGGGGGACCCTTATTCGCTGAGCGGTGCTGATCCAGCGGGGCGGACCGGCATCGACTGGGGTGTCTACGGCAGCCCGGAGACCTTTGTCGTCGATGGCAACGGCAAGATCGTGCTGCGCTTTGCCGGGCCGATCACGACCTCCGTTCTGGAAAAGACCATCCGCCCGGCGATTGCCGAGGCTCAGGCCGCCACGAACTGAATCCGTTAACGTCTCCCTAAGGGATTCGGGGATACCAAATCCAGATGATCCGGGTGACGCGGAGGGGGGCAGCCGCGCCGTCTCAACCGCGGTCATGGGTACCCGGAGGAGCGAATGGCCGCGAGTTTTCCACAGACATTGACCGATGGCGGCAGCTTCATCTGGGACATGTCGAACGATGGCCGCATCCTCAACGGAACCAACGATGCGTTCGACGCTGGTTTCGACCTGTTCTACATGCCCTATTCGACAGTGCTCGAAACCTCGATGTCGGGCCGGCAGTTCACCATTCGGGGCATGTCCACCCAGAACAATGTCGATATCGAGTACGAGCGCAACCTGTATGTGCCGGCCACCGCCGGTTGGGCGCGCTTCGTCGATACCGCCACCAACCTCGGGACCACGACGCAGACGATCAGCTTTTCGGTGCGGACCGACCTCGGGTCCAACTACGGCACGACCATCGTGGCAACGTCATCGGGCGACCTGACCTATGACCCGACCGACCGTTACCTGATCACCGACGACGGGATTGACCCGGGCGATCCCTTTGTCGGCATGGCCTTTGGCGATGGCACGCTGGCCCCAAACTATACAATGATCAGTTACGACGATGTGGTCTTCAATTTCGACGTGACACTGGCACCGGGAGAAAGCGCGTCGATCGTCTATTTCGGTGTGCAGGGCTACGATCAGGCCGAAGTCCTGGGCACGTTGCAGACCCTGTCCGGAGCGGCGACCGAGGCGATGCTGGACGGGATTGCGCCGGAGCTTGTGGGCAAGCTGTTGAACTATGAAGCCAGTTCGAGCCTGCCCGAAACCTACTATGGCAACGATTTCGACGACGTCATCGCCGGCCTTGGTCTGGACGAGGTGTTCCTGACCTACGCCGGTGACGATCTTGTGACTGCGGGCGGCGGGGCGGACCGTATCGAGGCCGGGGACGGCGACGACACGGTGCAGGCCGGCACCGGTGCGGACCTGGTCTATGCCGGTGAAGGCAACGACGTCGTGCTGGGCGGCAGCGGCGCTGACATCCTGCACGGGGACGATGGGGATGACCGGCTGATCGGAGAAGATGGCAACGACATCCTGTATGGTGGCGAGGGCGACGATGTGTTGCTGGCGGGCGAAGGAACGGACACCCTGGACGGTGGCGGCGGCGCGGACCGGTTGCAGGGCGATGGCGGCACGGATCAGCTGTTCGGCGGTGACGGGGACGATGTTCTGATTGGTGGCGAGGATGGCGACGTGCTCGACGGGGGCGATGGCCTGGATCGGGCCAGCTATGCCGGGTCGGACCGGGCGATCACCATTGACCTGTCCTTGGGAACGGCGACTGGGGGGCATGCGGACGGCGACAGCCTGATCGACATCGAGGGTCTGGAGGGCACGCCGTTTGATGACATCCTGATTGGCAACAGCCTGGCCAACCAGTTTCGCCCGGGGCTGGGCGACGACAGTGTCGATGGGGGCGACGGCTTTGACGTGATCGACTATTCGGACGCAGGGGCGGCGGTCACCGTGCTGGTCGGCGGGGCAGACGCCTTGCAGGACACCGGTGGCGGGGGCGTGGACCAGATCACCTCGATCGAAGGCGTGATCGGGTCGAGTTTCAATGATACCTTGACCGGAACCACGGCCTATGAAGAGTTCTATGGCGGCCGTGGCAACGACACGATCACAACCAACGGTGGTGGCGACCGCGCGGTTGGGGGCGATGGCAAGGATCTGTTGATCGGTGGCGACGACGCCGAGTATTTCGAGGCCGGAACCGGAAAGGATACCGTTCAGGCGGGCGGCGGAAACGACTGGATCGAAGGCATCGACGGTCTGAACACCATCGATGCCGGCGCGGGAAACGACGTGGTCGTTGGCGGGAACTGGATCGATATTGTCGAAGGGGGCGATGGTGAAGACCGCTTGCTGGGTCTGGGCGGCGCCGACATCCTGAACGGCGGTGATGGGCGCGATACGCTGGAGGGCGGCTATTCCACCGATACGTTGAACGGTGGCGCCGGCAATGACCTGATCGATGGTGGTCCGCAGGATGACATCCTGACCGGCGGTGAGGGACAGGACACCTTTGTCTTCTCGAAGTTCCACAGCAACGACATCATCACGGATTTCGAGGTGGGTGTCGATCTGCTGTACCTCAACCGGTCCGGCCTGTGGAAGCGCAGCATGGTGGAAAAACACGTCAGCGAGGTCGACGGTGACCTGGTGATCACGACGCCAGAGCCGGACACCCGAACCTTGACGCTTGAAGGTGTCTCACTGGCGCAACTGGACGATATCGACATCCTGTTCTGAAGGTCTGCCCGGCGCTGTGACCGGGCAGACCTGTCAGGAGCCGGATTACTTGCCGCCGCGGGTCAGGGCGGCGACGCCGGTACGGGCGATCTCCACCAACCCCAGCGGGCGCATCAGTTCGGCAAAGGCATCGATTTTATCGGTGGCGCCGGCGATGGAAAAGATGAAGCTTTCCAAGGTGGAATCCACGACGTTGGCGCGAAAGATGTCGGCAAGGCGCAAGGCTTCGACACGCTTGTCGCCGGTGCCCGCAACTTTGAGCAGCGCCAGTTCGCGCTCCACCGAAGGGCCTTCGATGGTCAGGTCATGAACCTCGTGCACCGGCACCATGCGGCCAAGCTGTGCCTTGATCTGCTCGATCACCTGCGGCGTGCCGGTGGTGACAACGGTGATCCGCGAGCGGTGCCCGGTGTGGTCGACCTCGGCAACGGTCAGGCTTTCGATGTTGTAGCCGCGTCCCGAGAACAAGCCGATGACCCGCGCCAGCACGCCGGCCTCGTTGTCGACGACGACAGCGAGCGTGTGGGTCTCGATGACCTCGGCGTTGGGATTGCGCAGATCATAGGCCGAATGTTTCGACGAGCCCTTTTGGATATTCAGTGGCGACATGGTCTTTCCTCGTCATTGGCGCGCGGTTGTTTCGATGCATCGCCTTGGTATATCGCAAGGCTCAGGCCGAAAAGGCCATTCCCGCCACGGTGTGCCACGCTGCCCGCCATCGTCCGCGCGGCACCGTTTTCGGCGGTGCAAGAAGGTGGTCTGCCGAGAATGCCCGACAGCGGATGCGGACCTGCGCCAGAACGGATCTGCGCAGGCCCCAGGGATCAGACCAGAACGGCGCCGGTGTTGCCGATCGCGTCCTTGGTCGAGGCGTCGCCCAGCAGCATCGAGTTGTGCGGTTCCCCTGACGGAATCATCGGGAAGCAGTTCTCGTGCTTCTCCACCAGGCAATCAAAGATCACCGGGCCATCATAGGCCAGCATCTCCATGATCGCATCGTCCAGGTCGGCCGGATCGGACACCTGGAAGCCCTTGCCGCCGAAGGCGTCGGCCAGCTTCACGAAATCGGGCAGCGCCTCGGACCAGCTGTGGCTGTAACGCTCGCCATGCAGCAGTTCCTGCCACTGGCGGACCATGCCCAGACGTTCGTTGTTCAGGATGAACTGCTTGACCGGCAGCCTGTATTGCACGGCGGTGGCCATTTCCTGCAGGTTCATCATGAAGGACGCGTCGCCCGCCACGTTGATGACGAGGCTGTCGGGATGCGCGACCTGCACGCCGACCGACGCCGGCAGGCCATAGCCCATCGTGCCCAGACCGCCCGATGTCATCCAGCGATGCGGGTCCTCGAAGGTCAGGTACTGCGCCGCCCACATCTGGTGTTGGCCGACCTCGGTACAAATGTAGCGGTCATGTCCCTTGGTCAGCGCCTCCAGCCGTTGCAACGCATGCTGCGGCTTGATGATCTTGTCGGAGTTCTTGAACTTCAGGCAGTCGATCGACTTCCATTCCTCGATCTGGGCCCACCATTTGGCCAGACCTTCCTTGTTCACCTTGCGCCCACGGGCCTTCCAGATGCGCAGGGCATCTTCCAGAACATGCGCGATATCGCCGATGATCGGGATGTCGGTGCGGATGACCTTGTTGATCGAGGACGGGTCGATATCGATATGGGCCTTGATCGAGTTCGGGCTGAAATCGGCGATCCGACCGGTGATCCGGTCGTCAAACCGGGCGCCGACGTTGATCATCAGATCACACCCGTGCATCGCCAGGTTGGCCTCGTAGAGACCATGCATGCCCAGCATGCCCAGCCAATGCTTGCCGCTCGCCGGATAGGCGCCCAGACCCATCAGGGTCGAGGTGATCGGGAAGCCCGTGGCATCGACGAACTCGCGCAGCAGCTGGCTGGCGATATTGCCCGAATTGATCACGCCGCCACCGGTGTAGAACACCGGCCGTTCGGCGGTCTCCATCGCGGCAACCAGCTCGGTGATCATCTCCAGATCGCCCTTCACCCGCGGCTTGTAGTGGCCAACGGGGGCCTCGCGCGGGCCGACATAGGTGCCGGTGGCGAACTGCACGTCCTTGGGGATGTCGATCAGCACCGGCCCGGGACGACCCGAGGTGGCAACGTGAAAGCCCTCGTGAATGGTCGCGGCCAGCCGGTCGGTGTCCTTCACCAGCCAGTTGTGCTTGGTGCAGGGGCGGGTGATGCCAACGGTATCGGCCTCCTGAAAGGCGTCGGAGCCGATCATGAAGGTCGGAACCTGACCCGTCAGGACAACCATCGGGATCGAATCCATCAGCGCGTCGGTGATGCCGGTGACCGCATTGGTCGCCCCGGGGCCCGAGGTCACCAGGACAACGCCCGGTTTGCCGGTGGAGCGTGCATAGCCTTCGGCGGCGTGTGCTGCGCCCTGTTCGTGACGCACCAGGATGTGCTTTATGCCCTGATCCTGGAAAATCTCGTCATAAATGGGAAGGACTGCGCCACCGGGATAGCCGAATACGACGTCCACACCCTGATCCTTCAGGGCCTGAACCACCATTCTTGCTCCGGTCATTTGTTGCGCCATCTCATTTCTCCATCATCGTCAGGCGTTGCGGCAATAAAAAACCCCCGTCAGGGACGAGGGCGCATGGGGTACCAATTGGGTGTCCGTTACCGGCCCATGCGCCTTTCCACTACGAGTACAAGAATGCTCGCCATTCCCGGGGATCCTTTGCTATCGTGCGCGTGACCATATGAGCGCTCGCAGGGGGCGTCAACGGCTTTTGCGGATAAAGTGACGCAGGCGCAGTCAGTCTTGAAACAATCTTTCGCCGCTTGTCCTGTTCACCGACGGTTTGACCCGGTTCCTCGCCCGGATCGACCAGTGGTGGCACCGTCAGACCCGGAGCATCACTTCGCTGGAATCGGGCACCACGTCGATCCCCAAGGCGTGGAGTTGACGGGTGCCGGCGGTCGAAGCGGCGCGCAGAAGCGTGGGGGGCTTGTCCAGGGTGTGTGGGCCACAAGCGGTGTCGGCACGTGCCGGGACGGACTTGTCGACGTTCAGAGGTCTTTGCTCCAGAACCGTTGACGGTTGCGAAGCAATCAGGCCCGCGCTGTGGGACGACCGGGGCGCAGGGTGACCCAGGCCGCGCCAAGCACAACCAATGCGGCGCCGGGGTAGAATGCGGGCCGGGGCACCTCGTGGAACACGAGGACGCCGGTGGCGGTTGAAACCACGAGGCTGAGATACCCAAGGACGGCAAGGAACCCGGCATCGGCCAGCCGGTGGGCGCGCAGGAAACACAATTGCGCCGATTGCGCGAACAGCCCGATGCAGAGCAATGGCAGGATCTCGGCTCGTGGCACCGGAACCCAGGCGACCAGTGCGAAGGGTGCGGTCAACACGGTCAACCCGACGGTGTAGAAGGTCATCAGCACCAGCGGGTGGGTGTCGCGCAGGCGGCGCAGCACGATGATCGAACTCGCACCACAGAGCACGGCAAGGCACAGGGTTGGCAGGCCGTCGGGCGTGTCTGCCGCCGCCGGTCCAACGGCGATCACCACGCCGAGCATCGCCAGCGCCGCCGCCGCCCACCGGCGCGGCCCGATCTTTTCGCCCAGCAGCAGCGCCGCCAGCAGCATGATGATCAGCGGCCGGGTGAAATTGACAGCCGTGAACAGGGCAAAGGGCACCCGCGCGACAGCATGAAAACTGGCGGTCAGCGCGGCGACCGACAGCAACACCCGCAGCAGGTGGGTCGGCACGTCGGGCACCCCGATCAGCCGGTGACGGTCAGGCCAGATCCACGGCGCAATCAGCACCAGCCCGGTCAGCGCCCGCAGAAACACCACTTGCGCGGGCGGATAGCCCAGCCCAAGCAGCTTCACCAGGCTCAGCGCCCAGATGTTCAGCAACATGTCGGCGATCAACCAGGCGCCACCAGACAGGTTGCTGCGCCGAGGCGCGGTCATTCAGGGCGGGCGAGCAGGTTGGCCATCAGGCGGAAGCCGCCGGGAACCAGTTTCTCCATCTGGTGGTGGAGGATCAGGGCGCAATGCACATGCTGCCCGGTGCCGATCCGCGCTGCCAGCAGGGCACCACGGTGCGGGGCTTCGTCGGGGTCGGCCATCTCCAGTAGCGGTTCGTAGGCCTCGTCCCAGGCGCTGGCGAAATAGAGCCCGCGCTCCTTGTGCCAGCCATCCCAATCCGCGTCCGTGATCCCGTTGGGCGCGCTGAGAAGCGCGTGATCGGGGGCCAGAACGGTGACCTCTGCGGCCTCGTCCGTCACCCGCCAGCGCAGCGATGGCTGACCGATCTCAAGCCGCCGGGGGGGCGTGGTGTCGGGGTCCCAGTTGTCCCACGGGCGGTGGTACAGCGTGACAAGGTTGCCGCCGGCCTCGATCCAGGTGTGCAACCGGGGCAGGGCCTCGGCAAGCGCGGGGCGGGATCGGATGGCGAAAATCCCGATGACGATGGTGTCCAGCGCCGCAAGCGTCGTGTCGCTGGCAAGGTCGGCATCCGACAGTTCGGTGACACGAGCGCCGAGGGCGCGCAGCCAATGCGCCACGCGGTCGTTGCCACCGCCGACATAGCCAACCGCAACATCGGGCATCGTGGCGTTCACGGCCAGAACCGTCAACTCTGCCGGGAAACAGCGGGCGGCGGGGGCGATGTGCGGATAGACGATCCGCTCGACGCTCTGGGCGGCGACGCCATCCAGCGTGACGCCAATCCGGTGCATCCCCTCGGTCAGTCTGTCGGGGGCGACGATCCTGAAACCGGTCTCGGTCGGCTCCGCGGTCCACCCGGACGGGAGCGCCAAGGCAGCGGTTGCTTCGGTCGGGAAGGCATCGGACAGATCCAGCGACAGCGCGCGGTCGGGCATGGCGGTGTTCAACACGGCCGTCGCGGGTGACAGCGTGACCGTGGTCGCCGGCAACACCACGGGGGTGGTCTCCAGCGCGACACGGCTTTCACTGGTGACGCCGTTGGTGGTGACCCGTGCAACCAGCGCGGGTGCGCGCGGTGCAGCGGGATCGTGCGTTGCGGGGTAGGGGTCTGATGGCAGGGCATCGGCGCCCGGCTGCAGCCAGTCCGGCCCGACCTCCCAGCCTGATGGAGCGGCTATCGAGGCGGACAGCGCCTCGGCGGATCCGATGCGGGTCTCGACGGTCAGCGCGGTGCGGTTGCCGGGGTGGAGCCAGTCCTGACCGGTGCGCCCGATCACTTCGACGCCGGCGGCCAGCCGGATCACGTGGGACAATTGCTGTTCCTTGCGGTCGAGCCGATGAATGACCTGCTCCCACGCCTTTTCGGGGCAGGCTGTGCGCGCATCGCGAATATAGCCAAGTGCCCGCGTCGCGTGGTCGAGCACCGCGTTGCCATCCGGGAACGAGGCCAGAGCCGAGTCCAGTTCGCGCTGTGCCAACGACAATGTGCCGGCGAGGATCGAGACGCCGGCGTGATCGGCCAGATGCACCAAGGTACGCGGCAGGTTGTCGAACAGCGAGGCCTCGTCGCCACAGGTGCCGACCCGGTCGTCGGCCAGGTGCAGCGGCCAGTCACGTTCCGTCCCGGCGGCGACCCAGCGGCCCATGCCCTGGGTGCGGTGAAAGGCGCGCGACTGCTGGCCGATCCGCTCCCAGCTCCAACCGGTGATCGGGTCGGCGCCGCGCGCGGCAACGGTCACGGTTGCGGGCGGTGGCGGCAGGTCGTCGTCATAGGCCTGACCGGCGCCGGACCATGCCGGCAGGTACAGCTTGCTCACCTGCCAGACGGGGCGCTCGCTGCCGGAAAACGACGGGTCCGCTGCCGCGTTCATCACCCGGTGCGCCATCTCGGTCATCGCGCGGTGGTGGCCATGCTGGCCGGGGATGTCGAGGAAGGTCGGGCAGATGATATCGGGGCGTTCGGCCCGGATGATGTCGACAAAGCGGGCCAGCGTACGCTCGTCCCCCCATTTTGCCAGGGTCTCCTTGCCGCTCTTGGAAAAGCCGAAATCAAAGATCGTGTCGTCCGGGTGCTCGCCCAGCCAGTAGAGCCGCATGTTGAGCACGTCGGCGGCGCGCTCCATCTCGCGGGTGCGCAGGGTGCCCAGATCGGCGGTCATCTCGGTGCCGATATCGTTCTGGCCGCCTTCGCCCCGGTTGGCGCAGGCATAGGACAGCGCCATGCCATCCCGGAACCCCAATGCGGCCAGCATGGCCGAGGTTTCATCATCGGGATGCGCGCCGGTGTTCATGAAGCTGACGATGGATTTCAGCGGTTGCAGCGCCCACCACAATTGCACGACGCGGGGGCGGGCCACTTCGCGAAAGATACGGTCGGAATCGGTCAGCGGCATGGGATGTCCTTCGATGGCCTTCAATGCCCGGCGATCCGGGGGGTGAAGCTCTGGTTGATGACGAGGGCGGCGGCACCGTGGGCGGCGGTCATGCGCCCGGATGCGCCGCGTATCAGGCGGGGGACCACGCGGTCGGCCCGGTTCGCGACCGAGCGGTCCGACAGCACCACATGGGCGATCAGGTGGTCCAGAATGGGGGCGGGCATGGCACCGCCAAGGATGACCGTCTGCGGGTCGAGCATGTTCTCTATCATGGTCACCGCATGTGACAACGGTACGACCGCCGCGTCCAGCCATTCCTGCAGGGCAGGGTGACCGGCGACGTGCAATGCCTCCAACTGGGCGCTGGTGTCGATCTCGATCCCGGCGGCGCGCAGGTGCCGCTGTGCGGCGACGCGGCTGACGACATGTTCCAGCATCACCGCCCCATCCGGGCCGGGAACAAAGGTATGGCCGATTTCGCCGGCGTTGCCATGGGCCCCCCGGTTGATCTGCCCGTTCTGAACCAGCCCCAGGCCAAGGCCGGCGCCAAAATACAGATAGGCAAAGTTGTCCAGATCCCGCGCCGAGCCCGACACCCGTTCGGCCATTGCGGCGGCATTGGCGTCGTTTTCGACCAGGACCGGCAGGTCGAGCCGCTCCGAGAACCACGGGCCCACGTCCAGTTGCTGCCACTCTGGCAATTCGGAGGTTGCATCAGACAGGCCGGTGGTGCCGAACGGACCGGGCAGCACGATGCCGACGCCCTTGAGCCGTTTGCCGGGCAAGAGCGTCGTCGACAATGCCTCATCGCGCAGGGAGGCGATTCGGGCGGTCACGGTTTCGGGGTCGCTGGTGTCGAGCGTCTCGCGCCGGGCCAGAACCTCGGCACCCGACAGGTCAAGCACCGACAGGAACAGGGTGCCTGGCCGGATCTCCACACCCATCGCGTAGCCTCCGCCGGGATTGATTGCGTAGAGCACCGCCGGCAATCCGCGCCCCGACGAGCGCCGGCCTCTTTCGACCAGCAGGCCATCCTTTTGCAGTTCCGCGATAATATTGGACACCGCCTGGGTGCTGAGACCGGTCGCGCGGGCGATTTCGGCACGGCCAATCCGGCCTGCATCCCGCACCTGACCCAGCACGACGCGGCGATTGTGGCTGCGCGAGCGGCCCGCATTTGCTCCCCGGACGGTATCGCTTGGCGTGGTCATGTGTCACTTATTAACTCAAGTCCCTTGATAACTCAATCAACTTGAGTTTTCATAGCGGAGAACCGGACAACGCAAATGACGATTTTCGGATATGGCTGCACGGGGGCACCCGGCGGTCGCCAAACAGGGAGACTGAAATGGGAAAGACGTCACTGAAAGGGTGGATCCTGGCCACCGCGACCAGCACTGCCGCCTTGTTGGCAGGGTCCGCAAATGCGGTTGAAATCGAGTATTGGCAGTATTTCTATGATGCCCGCGTCGAGGCGATGGACACGCTGATCGAGAATTTCCAGGCAGCAAACCCCGACATCACCGTCACGATGACCACCTTCCCCTATGCGGACTACCGCACCAAGGTGGCCGCCGCGATCCCGGCGGGCGAGGGGCCCGACGTGGTGCAGCTGTTCTATGGCTGGCTGAACGATTACGTCGAAGCCAAGTTGATCCAGCCGCTGCCGACCGACATGTTCCCGCCCGAACAGGTCGACGCGGACTTCTTCCCGATGGTTCAGGCGATGAAGGGCGACGGCGCCTATTGGGCCCTGCCGACAGCGGTGCGCAGCCTTGCATTGTTCTACAACGAGCGCCTGTTCGAAGAGGCTGGTGTTGACGGACCGCCCGCCACGCTGGACGAACTGGTCGAGACCGCCAAGAAGCTGACCAAGGTCGACGGCGCGGGCAACATCACCCAGGTCGGCATCACCGCCGGCATGAACGCGCAGGACCATCACTGGTGGCGCGAGGTCCTGGTACGCCAGTTCGGCGGTGACCCGTATCTCGATGACTATCACACGGTGAACTACAACGACGAGGCAGGTCTCAAGGCGCTCGATTTCTACACCGGGCTTGCCACGGAACATAAGGTGACGTCGTTCGGCTTCATGGACGAGCCGCAGGCGGCGTTCAAGGCCGGCCGGGCCGGTATGCATATCGACGGTTCCTTCCGGATCGGGTCGCTCAAGTCCATCCGGGGGATGAAATGGGGCGTGGCCGAGCTGCCCGCCGGGCCGGATGGCACACAGTCGAACTATTCATCCTATTGGGTGAACGCGG
This sequence comes from uncultured Tropicimonas sp., assembly GCA_947495685.1. Lineage (GTDB taxonomy): Bacteria > Pseudomonadota > Alphaproteobacteria > Rhodobacterales > Rhodobacteraceae > Tropicimonas. The sequence goes on along the minus strand of CANLZY010000010.1, from coordinate 140,381 downwards.
TCACCACCAAGGCCGAGGGCGAGAAATACGACGCCGCCGTGAAGTTCATGGACTACATCACCTCGGACGAGGCGATGCAGGTCTGGCTCGAAGTGGTGGGCGAACTGCCCGCGAAGCCCTCGGTCGGCATGACCGAAGCCAATGCCAACGATCCGATCTTCGGGCCGTTCATCCGTGGCCTCGCCTATGCCCACACCACCAAGTTTGCCAATGAATCCGGCCAGCGTCAGGTGATGATGGAAGCCGTGGAACGCATCGACATCGAAGGCCAGTCGGTTGCCGACAGCCTCAAGACCGCCGCCGAAGCCGAGCAGAAGATCCTGACCGACTACTACGGCAAGTAACCTCCCTGAAGACTGGGGGCCGCGGACCTTTCCGTGGCCCTCCTTTTTGCTGTCAGGCCGTCACGGTCCCTGCCGCACAAGGTTTACGATGTATCGCAATCTCTCCATTCGCCAGAAGCAGATCGTCTGGGCCTGGGCCTTTCTGGTCGTGCCCGTGATCTTCTATTCGGTGATCCGGTTCTATCCGACCGGCAATGCCATCCTGATCAGCTTTCAGGACTGGAACCTGCTGGGCAAGCGCACCTGGACCGGGCTGGACAACTACATCAAGCTCTGGAACGATCCGGTGTTCTGGAAGGTCTTCAAGAACACCTTTGTCTACCTGCTGCTGGGCACGCCCGTCAGCCTCGTGATCAGCTTCCTGATCGCCTATCACCTGGACAAGCTGCGCTTCATGCACGGGTTTCTCCGGATGCTCTATTTCCTGCCGTTCATGACCTCGGCCGTGGCCATGGCCTGGGTCTGGCGCTGGTTCTACCAGCCGGTGCCGATCGGACTGTTCAACAATATCCTCGCCTCCGTGGGGATCCCGCAGATCAGCTTCCTGAATTCCACCACCAATGCCCTGCCGGCGGTGCTGGCACCTGCCATCTGGGCAGGTCTCGGATTTCAGATCATCATCTTCATGGCCGGCCTGCGAGCGATCCCGCGCAGCTACTATGAAGCGGCCCACATTGATGGTGTCTCGACCTGGACCGTGCTGTGGGAGATCACGCTGCCGTTGTTGAAACCGACCATCGTCTTCATCGTGGTCTTCTCCTCCATCGGCTTCCTGCGGATCTTCGACCACGTCTTCAACATGACGACGAACAACCCCGGCGGTCCGCTGAACGCCACCAAGCCGCTGGTGCTGATGATCTATGAAAGCGCCTTCACCAATTTCGACATGGGCTATGCCGCTGCCCAGACGGTTGTGCTGTTCCTGATCCTGCTTGTGGTCAGCCTTCTGCAACTTCGCATCCTGAGGGACAGCTGATGGCCGCCACCGACCAGATCCGCCCCACCTCGGCGGCCTTGCTGAACACCCGCGCTCCGCGACGTCCGGCCAACATGGGCCAGATCCTGCGCTGGATCATCCTGTTCCTCGGCGGGATCATGATGATTATGCCGATCGTCTACATGCTGTCGACCTCGTTGAAATGGCCGCACGAAGTCTACAACGTGAACCTGATCCCCAAGGAGCCGACACTCGAGAACTATACCTACGTGCTGGAAGACGGGCGGTTCTTTGGCTGGTTCATCAACTCCATCGTCATCGCCACCGTCACGACGCTGTGCAACATCTTCTTTGACAGTCTCGTCGGCTACACGCTGTGCAAGTTCCGGTTTCCGGGCCGCTACATCATCTTTATCGCCATCCTCAGCACGCTGATGATCCCGACCGAGATGCTGGTGATCCCCTGGTACCTGATGTCCCAGCAATTTGGCTGGCTCGACACCTACTGGGGCATCATGTTCCCGGGCCTGATGACGGCCTTCGGCACCTTCCTCATGAAGCAGTTCTTCGAGACGGTCCCGAACGACTTCATCGAGGCCGCGCGCATCGATGGCCTGAACGAGTTCCAGATCTGGTGGACGGTCGCAATGCCCCTGGTCCGCCCGGCGCTGGCCGCCCTTGCGATCTTTGTCTTCCTCGGCAACTGGACAGCCTTCATCTGGCCGCTCATCGTCACCAACTCGGTCGAGATGTACACCTTGCCGGTGGGCCTGTCCTCGTTCGGCGACGAGGCCGACGTCGCCTGGGAGCTGATCATGACCGGCGCCGCGATCTCGACCCTGCCGACCCTCGTCGTCTTCCTGGTCTTCCAGCGTTTCATCATCCGAGGCGTCGTCATGGCAGGTCTCAAGGGATGACCGGCCGGCCGACACATCCGCCTCTGCAGCAAGCGGCGGCTCAACCCGCCAAGGGCCGCAGTTTGCGACCGCCAACACCGCCTGCATGCAGGCTCAACACGATCGCCAGACATGACTGACACATCCGCCTTTCCGGACCCGACCTATCGGGACACCGTCCTCGCACCGCTGTTTGACGGGGTGAAGGCCCATTACGCTGCACATATGGGGGCGATCAACCGCGCGCACCTTGTGATGCTGGCAGACACCGGCATCCTGACGCGGCCCGATGCAGCCGCCCTTGCGGGCGCGCTGAAAGAGATCGACGCCGAGGTCGATATCGACGCGCTCACCTACACCGGTGAACACGAGGATTATTTCTTCCTTGTCGAGGCCGAATTGCGCGCCCGGCTGGGCGACGCCGGCGGGGCGTTGCACACGGCACGTTCGCGCAATGACATGGACCACACGTTGTTCAAGCTGGCCTTGCAAAGCCGCAGCGAGGCGATCCTGGACGACCTGCGCGCCCTGACGGCGGCCCTGATCGACAAGGCCCGCGCCGAATCCGACACGCTGATCGTCGCCTATACGCATGGCCAGCCCGCCCAGCCGTCCACCTTCGGCCACTACCTTGCCGCCGCGATCGAGGTATTGCTGCGCGACATCGCCCGGCTGGAGGCGGCGGTGGAGGCGCTCGATCATTGCCCGATGGGCGCAGCCGCGATCACCACCTCGGGGTTTCCCATCGATCGCGCCCGCGTGGCCGACCTGCTCGGGTTTCGCGAGCCGCTGCTCAATTCCTATGGTTGCATCGCCTCGGTCGACTATGTCACCGGGCTCTATTCGGCCCTGAAGTTGCCGTTCCTGCACCTTGGCCGCCTGATCCAGGACATGGCCTTCTGGTCCGCCTTCGAGGTCGGCCAGCTCTATGTGCCCAATGCGTTGGTGCAGATTTCCTCGATCATGCCGCAGAAACGCAACCCGGTGCCCATCGAGCACATGCGGCACCTGGCCAGTGTCACCGTGGGGCGCTGCGACACGGTGGTGAACACCATGCACAACACGCCCTTCACCGACATGAACGACAGCGAGGGCGAGGTGCAGCAGGCCGGGTATGCGGTGTTTGACAGCGGCACCCGGGTTCTGCGCCTGCTGACGGCGTTCCTGCCGGCCTGTTCGATCAATGCCGACAGGGTGCGGGCCAATACCGATGCCGCTTGCATCACGATCACCGAACTGGCCGATACGCTGGTGCGCAACGAGGGGCTGACCTTTCGGCAGGCGCACGAGATCGCCGCAGCCACCGCGCGGGCTGTCATCGCCGCCCGGCAACCGCTGGCGCGGGGCTACGACTCCTTCGCGAGTGCGTTTTACACCGAAACCGGGCGCCAGACGGGGCTGTCTCATGATGCCTTCGAAGAGGCGGTCTCGGCCGAGGCCTTCGTGGCCAAGCGTGATCGCCCCGGTGGCCCGGCTCCGGCGGCCCTGGCCTCTGCGCTGGATGGCTACGCCGCCACGCTGGCGGAGCATGCAAAAACAGCCGCCGTCCTCGACCAGCGACGCACCCAGGCCGCCCGAACCCTCGACACCGCCTTTTCCCAATTGATGGAATCCTGACCCGTGGCCAATCTCGCGCTTCGCTCGCTCGTCCAGACCTATGGCAAAGTCACTGTCCTGCACGGAATCGACCTCGAGATCGAGGACGGCGAATTCGTCGTGCTTGTCGGCCCGTCGGGCTGCGGAAAATCCACGACCCTGCGCCTGATCGCGGGGCTGGAGGAGGCGACCTCCGGGTTCATCGAGATCGGTGGCCGGGTTGTGAACAACCTGGAGCCCAAGGAACGCGACATCGCGATGGTGTTCCAGAACTATGCCATCTACCCGCATATGACGGTGCGCAAGAACATCGGGTTCGGGCTGCGCTCGTCGCCCTTGTCGCGGCCGGAAAAGGACAAGCGCATCGAAGATGTTGCGGCCCTTCTGGACATGACCGACCTGCTGGGACGCAAGCCCAGCCAGCTGTCGGGGGGGCAGCGCCAACGGGTCGCCATCGGGCGTGCGATGGTGCGCGACCCGGCGGTGTTCCTGTTCGACGAGCCGCTCTCGAACCTCGATGCGCAGCTGCGCACGCAGATGAGACTCGAGATCAAGAAGCTCCATCAACGTGTTGGAACTACGATTGTTTTTGTGACCCACGACCAGGTCGAAGCGATGACCATGGCCGACCGGATCGTGATCATGAAGGACGGGTTCATCCAGCAGGTCGGCACCCCGTCCGAGGTCTATCACCGCCCCGCCAACACCTTTGTCGCCACCTTCATTGGTGCTCCGGCGATGAACATGGTGACCGGGGCCGTGGCCGATGGCGGCGTGCGGCTGGACACCGGCCAGCAGGTGCCGATTGGCGCCGAGCTCGACGACGGGCGGCGTGTCATTCTTGGCGTGCGCCCTGACGACCTGCACCTGGACAGTGGCGCGCCGGTCCTGTCGGGCAGCGTGACGGTGCGTGAACCACTGGGACCCGAAACCCTGATCTACGTTCATGTCGAGGGTGCCGGCGAGATCACGGCCAAGGCCGACGGTCGGTTGCCACCGGACGTGGGGCAGGTCGTGCACCTTGGCGCCCGCCCCGAAGACATGCACCTGTTCGACGCTGAAAGTGGCGAGGCTCTGTGATGCTGAGACGGACCGAAGACGACGGTATTCTTTGCCTGGGGCGGGTCTATTGCGATGTCATCCTGTCCGGGTTGACGCGCATGCCGACCGCCGGGACCGAGATCTTTGCCAACGGGGCGGAACTGCACGCGGGGGGCGGGGCGTTCATCACGGCGGCCTACCTGACCGCCCTCGGGCGGCAGGCCAGCCTCTCGGCCTGGCTGCCGGCAGCCCCGTTCGACGTGATCGTCACCGAGGATATCGTCGAGGCCCAGATCGACTCGAGTGCCTGCAAGCCCGCCCCTCGGGGTGCCGAACCGCAGCTGACCGTTGCATTGGTCGACCCGTCAGATCGGGCCTTCGTCACGCGCCGATCCGGTGCCGCGGTGCCGCCGCTGTCGGTGAAGGAGCTGAGCCACCGCCGGATTCGGCACATGCATATCGGCGAGCTTGCAACGCTGGTCGAGCGTCCCGAACTGCTGGATGTCGCACGCGCCGCCGGTGTGACCGTGTCGCTGGATTGCGGTTGGGACGAAACCCTGACGGCCGGGCAAATCGCCGACCTGATCGCGCAGGTCGATGTCTTCCTGCCAAACCAGGCCGAGGCCGAATGGTTGCAGTCGATCGGCTTGACGGCCCCTTTTGCACCGTTGACGGTCGAGAAACGGGGGGCCGAGGGCTCCCGGGCCTGGAGCGCGGAGGGCATGGTCGAGGCACCCGCGCGCAAGATCAGCCTTGTCGATACGACCGGGGCGGGGGATGCCTTTAACGCTGGCTTCATAGACCGCTGGCTGGAGGAGGCCGACCTGCAGGAATGTCTCGTGGCGGGCAACCGCTGTGGGGCTGTCGCGGCCACCAGCGTCGGTGGTTTCGATGCGCGGCATGCGGCAACACTGCTGGTGCCGGCCCGACGCCAGCCATTGCGGACCTGACGGCGCCGCGCGTCGGTACAAGCCTTTCCGCGGCGCGTCGATCCGGGTACTGAGGGGCCTGAGCCAACCGAATTTTCGAGGATTCATCGATGACCTTGCCCCTCCTGATTGCCATTGGCGGCTATGCCGACGTGGATGCCGTGCCGATGCAGGCTGCCTGTGATGTTCGTTTCCTGATGTCCCCCGACGAGATCGCAACCCTGCCGGACTCCGACCGGGCAGCCGCCCGCGCCATCGCCTACAAGGCGCACGCGCCGCTGAACGGTGCCGCGATGGACCTGCTGCCGGAGCTCGGGATCATCTCCAACTATGGCGTCGGCTATGACGCCATCGACGTGGACGCAGCGCAGGCGCGTGGCATTCGCGTGACCAACACGCCGGGTGTGCTGAACGACGACGTGGCCGACATTGCGGCCACGATGCTGATCGCGCAGTGCCGGCAGATGGTGCCGGCCTCGGATTGGGTTCGCACGGGCACCTGGGCGTCCGAAGGAGCCATGCCGCTGGCGCGCAAGGCGTCGGGCGGCAAGGTGGGCATCGTTGGTCTGGGCCGGATCGGTCGCGAGATCGCGGACCGGCTCGCGGCCTTCAAGATGGAGATCCACTATCATTCGCGGTCGGCCAAGGATGTGCCCGCAGGCTGGACCTATCACGCCGATGCGTTGGCGCTGGCCGAGGCCGTCGATTTCCTGGTGGTGGCGCTGGTGGGGGGGCCTGAAACACAGGGCTATGTCTCGGCCGAGATGATCGCGGCCCTTGGCGCGGACGGCATCATCGTGAACATCTCGCGCGGGTCGACCATCGACGAAGAGGCAATGATCCTGGCGCTGCAAACCGGTGCCCTGCGCGGCGCGGCGCTGGACGTTTTCATGGGCGAGCCGGATATCGATCCGCGGTTCCTGGCGCTCGACAATGCGCTGCTGCTGCCCCACATCGGTTCGGCCACGACCGAGACCCGGGCGGCCATGGGGGCATTGCAACGCCAGAACATCGCGGCCTTTCTTGCCGGGGATCCGCTGCTCACGCCGGTGGTCTGAAGCAAGGCGCGCGTCGACAGGCGGGCGGACGGAGGGCGTGGTGCGGCGGTTTCTCCGGCAGGGTTCGGCGGTTCGCGCTTGCAGCGAACCGCCGCGGAGGGTTCACTTGCCTCCGAGCCGTCCGCCACGATAACCGGACCGGGCCTGCGGGCCCGAAACGGACCGGACAAGGAATCTCAGGGAGGAACCACCATGACCCATTTCAACCGACGCCACGCTCTTGGCCTGTTCGGGGCCGCCACCGCGACGGCGCTTGCCGCCCCGGCGTTGGCCCAGAATCGCAAGATTGTAGTGGGCGCACTGCGCTTTACCAGTCATGCCGGAAGCTTTGTCGCCTATGAGCGCGGCTACTTTGCCGATGCCGGGCAGGATGTGGAGCTTAAGTTCTTCCAGGCGGCGCAACCGATGGCCGTGGCCATTGCCTCCGGCGATGTCGATTTTGGCGTTACGGCAATTTCCGGCGGGTTGATCTCGTTGGCCGAAAAGGGCGCGGTCAAGGTGATTGGCGGCGGGTTGTCCGAGGAAAAGGGCATCGATGGGCAGAAGATCCTGGCCTCCGACGCTGCCTTCAAGGCCGGGTTGACCACGCCGGCGGGGCTGGATGGCAAGACCTTCGGGATGTCGACCGCCGGGTCGTCCTTCCACTACATGGGGTCCAAGATCGCTGCCGCCGAGGGCGTGACCGTCAAGTTCAAGCCGCTGCAGAAGGTTGGCGCGATCATCGGAGCGCTGAAATCCGGGCAGATCGACGCCTGGTCCATCGTGCCCCATATCGCCAAGCCGCTCGCCGGTTCGGGTGCGGTGCACATCATCGGCAACGTGTCGGATTATATCCCGAACTATCAGGTCACGACCGTGTTCACCTCGGAGAAGAACGCGTCGGGCGAGGCAGATCTGGTCAAGGGCTTCCTCGGAGCCTATTCGCAGGGTGTGGCCGACTACAACGCCGCAATGATCGACAAGGCCGGCGGTGACGACGGCGTGAACGCGATGGTCGACCTGATCCACAAGTACGTCTATACCGACCGTCCGCGCGAGAAGGCGGCGCCGGGGATCATCGCCGGGACCATGCGCCTGAACGAAGGCGCGGCACTGAACATGGCGTCCGTCGAGGACCAGTTGGCGTGGTTCCAGTCCGAAGATCTGGTGGATGCCGGGATCACGCTCGATACGCTGGTCAACGCCAGCTACGTCGAAACCGTCTGATCTGGCGCAGGGCAGGCGCATGCAGGACGTTTCGGCCATGGTTGTGGTATTTGGTGCCACCGGCATGGTCGGCGGCAAGGTCCTGGAGCATGCGCTTGCCGATCCGGTTGTTGGCGAGGTGGTTGCAATCGGTCGGCGCCCGGTCGAGCGCGATGACGAGCGGTTGACCGAGATCCTGCACAAGGATTTCAACGATTACACGGCGCTGGCGGGCATTCTGGCGACGGCGGATGTCGTGCACTGGTGCCTGTCAGTCTATCAATCCCAGGTCACGCCGGACGAATACGAAGCCATCACGGTCTACTACCTCGCGGCGTTGGTCGAGATGCTGGAACGGGTGAACCCGAAGGTCCGTCTGTGCCTGCATGGGGCCGCCGGGGCCTCGCCGGAGCAGACATCCCGCGTTGTCTTTGCGTTGGTCAAGGGGCGGGCCGAGACCGTCGTGACCGGCTCGGGGCTGTCCGATCACCTGATCTTTCGCCCCGCAGGGATCGTGCCGACCGATCCACATCGCGGGTGGTTTTATCCCAAGAAACTGCTGGAGTGGGTGTTCGGGCTGTTCCCGTCGCTCGGGATCCGCGATGACGACCTTGGCGCGGTGATGTCTGACGCTGCCCTGCACCATGACGCCCGGGGTGTCTGGAAAAACCGGGATATCCGGGCCCATCTGAAATTGATGAAGGAAAGGGACGCCGTTGGATCTGCGCGCTGAGGGGCTGAGCCACGCCTATGACGGGATGTCGGTGCTGGAGGGGATCGACCTGTCAATCCCGGCCGGTCGCATCCTGTGTCTTGTCGGGCCGTCCGGTTGCGGAAAGTCGACGCTGTTGCGCATCCTCGGCGGGCTTGAGCAGGCGGACGCGGGACGCGTGGAGCAGGTCGGAGAACCACCCGAGGGCTGTCTGAACCCGCTGACCTATGTGTTCCAGGACTTTGCCCTGCTGCCGTGGCGCAGCGTGGCGGGCAACATCCGGCTGGGTCTGGAAGAGCATCGACTGGCCGCCGGTCAGGCCGATGCAATCGTGGCCGATGTTCTGGCACGCACCAATCTGACCGACTTTGCCGACGCGTTGCCCAGGCAGCTGTCGGGCGGCATGAAGCAACGGGTGGCGATCGCCAGGGCGTTGGCCGTGAACCCCGCCGTCATGTTGCTGGACGAACCATTGTCGGCGCTGGATGCCCAGACACGTGAGCTGTTGATGGAAGACCTGATCGGGCTCTGGACCCGGCAACCTTTCACCGCCGTTTACGTCACCCATAACCTGGCCGAGGCCGTGCGGCTGGGCCATTCCATCGCGGTGCTGTCACGCCGCCCCGGGCGCATTCGCGAGGTGGTGCATCTGGATAAGCCGCTGGCTGACCGCATCCACATGGATGCCGACCTGGAAGAAACGCAGGAATACCTGTGGACCCTGATGCGCGAAGAGGCCCGCGCAGCCGATGCGGAGTTGTTGAATGTCTGATGCCGTCGCCCGCCAGGTCCCGTTTCGCGGTGGAGGATTTCGCCCGCGGTCGATCCGCTGGGTCGGCGTTGTCGTCTTTGCGGTGCTGGTGTTGCTGGCCGAGTGGGGCACGCGCACCGGCTGGATTTCGTCGCTGACCCTGCCGCGGCCCTCCGACGTGTTGAAGACCTTTGGCGAGTTGTGGACCTCGGGGATGCTGATGAAGCATCTGGTGCCGTCACTGACCCGGCTGGTTGTCGGGGCCACGCTCGGGGTCAGCGTGGGCGTGTCGGTCGGCATCCTGATCGGGCTGTTCACCTATGTGCGCTCGGGGTTGGTGCCGGTGGTGGCCGCGCTGTTCCCGATCCCGAAAATCGCGCTCCTGCCATTGTTCGTGATCTGGTTCGGCATCGACGAGGGGTCGAAATACGCCCTGATTGCCTTTGGCACCTTCACCCCCACCGTGGTCGCCACCTACGGCGCGGTGGACAACGTGGACCGGACGCTGATCCGCATGGGGCAGAGCTTTGGCCTCGGCTGGGTGTCCATCGTGCGCAAGATCGTTCTGCCGGGGGCAATGCCCGGCATCCTGTCGGGGTTGCGGATATCGCTGGCCATCGCCATCATCCTGCTGGTTGCCGCCGAGATGCTGGGCGCCGAATACGGCATCGGCGCCTATATTCTGGAAGCCGGGGCGCTCTATGACCTGGAGCGGTTGTTTGCCGGGGTTGCGATCCTGTCGGTGTTGGGCATCGTGGTCAGCTCTGTCATCGGGCTGGTGGAAAGGCGGTTGTTGCGCTGGCGGGCTTGATCGGCCCGCGACCCGCCATCGGCGTCAGGCAATGATTAGATCGTCGACCAGATCCTGAATGTCGATCTTGCCGTCGATCCGCAGTTCATCGGTGCCAAAATCGAGCACCACATCGCCGCCCCGCAGGGTGGCAAACCGATCCAGCACCTCCTGGGCTGACAGATCGCCGTTCCACAGGTTGCTGTCGAGGGTCAGGGTGTCGATGTCATCGGCAAAGTCCTGAACGGTGTCGCGGCCATATCCCATGCCAAAGACAAAACAATCCCCCCCCGCGCCGCCGGTGAGGCTGTCGTTGCCGCTGCCGCCGTCGAGACGATCCTTGCCATCGCCCCCCGACAGAACATCCGCGCCGCGGGCGCCCCAGAGCTTGTCGTTGCCGGCATCGCCGTCGAGCTCATCCGCGCCGGACCCACCAAACAGACGGTCCCGGCCCTTGCCGCCGTACAGGCTGTCGCGGTCTGCGTTGCCGTTCAATCTGTCGTTGCCGGACCCGCCCCAGATGCGATCTCCGCCGGCGTTGCCCTCCAGACGGTCCTTGCCCGCGCCTCCGCTCAGGATGTCGCTGCCGCCGTTGCCACACAGCAGGTTGTTCGCGTCATTGCCCGCGATCCTGTCCGCGCCGCTGCCTGCCAGGAAGTTCTCGATCACGGTGCCGCGGGCAATCGACATGTTCCCGCTGAGCTTGCCGGTGTCTGAAAGGACCTCGGGCGTCAGATCGATGTCCTGCGGGGTGGAGGCGGTCGAAAAGTCGATGGTGTCGATGCCGCCGTCGTCGACGATGGTGAAGACCATGGTCTGCCAGTAATCCTCCAGCAGGTCGTAGGCGTCACCGGCAGTGGAACCGTTGCCATAGACCGTGTCGCCCGCCCGCAGGGTGCCGCTGCTGCCGTACATCTCGCGAATGGCGATGATGTCGGCCACGGTCGGGGTCAGCAGATAGGCATAGTCGGCCGAGACTTCGGTGTTCTCCGTTTGCGAGAAATACGACATGATGGAGCTCGACCAGCTGTCATTGGCGAACTTCGCCCAGTCCTCGTACTCGACCGGGGTGCCGGTGTAATTGTAGTTGCCCGGATGCCCCAACCCGAGCGCATGGCCGATTTCATGGGTCATCGCCTGCCGTGAATAGCTGTCGACCTCGCCGGTCTCGCCATTGCCGAAACCGGGCTCGAAATTGATCGATGTCCGGGTGGTCTGGGTGCCGAGCCAGGAGGAGGTGTAGGAGTAGGAGCAACTTGCACCGCTGCGGGTGTCGTCAAAGCTGATGTCGACCGACTCGGCCGCGGGAACATCGCTCGAAAACCGGATGCCGGATACCGCCGACCAGATGTCGAGCGCCTGGGTGGCAAAGGATTGCCCCCAGCTGTCGAGGGCCGAATAGTCGACGTGGAGCGTCTGTACCCCGTCGTTCAGGTCGAACCCGAAATCATGGGGAACCGACCCGGACTCCGTCCAGTACCCGGTGACCAATTGATCGGAAATCTGATCGTTGTTGAAGGTTTCCAGCATGTCTTGCTCCGTGATGTCCCATGTCGGGACTCAGCAATTGCAAGACCCCGCATCATGAGCGCACCCAATCCGGCCCGCCGGGAAAGCACACGGCAGGGGTGTGGCGGAAATATGAATTTTCGCCCGGATTTCATGTATCTCTGCCGCGCCCGCGCGGCCCTCGCGTGCCGGTCCGGATCCGGCAGGCCGGATCACCAGACGGTGCGGTGCGAGCCCGAAGACCGGTGGCGGGGATCAGGTCGCGCCGGGGTCCAGCGTGCCCGGGCGCCCGGGCAGGGTCAGTGCGGCGGTCGCTTCCGGGGTCTCGGAGATGATCTTGCCGTGGCGCACGACTGTCAGGCGCGTGGCCCGCAGGCGGATCGCCTCGATCGGGTCGGGGGCCTGCAGGATGACGACGTTCGCCTTGCAGCCCCGGCTGACGCCATAGCCCTCCAACCCCATGATGCGGGCGGAATTGACCGTCACGGCATCAAAGCACCATGCCATGTCCTCGCGGCTGGACAGCTGTCCGACATGCAACCCCATCGCGGCCACGTCCAGCATGTCGGCGCGACCCATGGAGTACCACGGATCCTTCACGCAGTCGGATCCAAAGCCTACGGTCATGCCTGCATCGCGCAGTTCCCGCACGCGGGTCTGGCCACGGCGCTTGGGATAGGTGTCGTGCCGCCCCTGCAGCATGATGTTGATCAGCGGGTTCGGGATCACCCGCATCTCGCTTTCGGCCATCAACGCGATCAGCTTGGAGACGTAGTAGTTGTCCATCGAGTGCATCGAGGTCAGGTGCGAGCCGGCAACGCGCCCCTGAAGGCCAAGTCGCTGGGTCTCGCAGGCGAGGGTTTCGACGTGGCGCGACTGCGGATCGTCGCTCTCGTCGCAATGCATGTCGACCATCAGCCCGCGTTCGGCCGCGATCTCGCACAGGACGCGGACAGAGCGCGCACCGTCCTCCATCGTCCGTTCGAAATGCGGGATGCCGCCGACGACATCGACGCCCATGTCGAGCGCGCGCAGCGTGTTCTGCATCGCTGTCGGGTCGCGCAACACACCGTCTTGCGGAAAGGCGACCAGTTGCAGGTCGATGTAGTCCCTGACCTGTTCGCGCACCTGCAACAGCGCCTGCACGCCGGTTAGGCTGTCGTCGCAGGTATCGACATGGCTGCGGATCGCGCCGATACCCATCGACACGGCAATATCGCAATAGCGCAAGGCGCGGGTGACGATGTCGTCAACGCTCTGGATCTGCTTCAACTCTCCCCAGAGGGCGATGCCTTCGAGCAGGGTGCCCGACACATTCATTCGGGGGGTTCCCAGCGACAGGGTTGCGTCCATATGGAAATGCGGATCGATGAAGGGCGGCGAGACGAGGCGCCCGGTGGCGTCGATCACCCGTGCGGCCTCGGCGGTGATGCCCGGTTCGACGGCGGTGATCGTGCCGTTCCGACAGGCGATGTCGGTATCCGTGGTGCCGTCGGGAAGGGTGGCGTTCTTGATCAGGAGGTCGAGCATGTCAGGTTCCGATGCAGGCGTGGGATCCGGAGTGGTGGGTGCAGGGCAGGGCCGTCTGCGCGCCGCTGCGGAGGGGCTTCGGACCTCCTCCCGCTGGTACTCCCACCAAGAAGAACAGGTCTGGCCGTGCGACAATCATGGCTCAGCGCTGCCCCTTGAACCAGGGTTTCAGGAGCGCGCGCGGGTAGTCGGCCTTTCGCGCGGCGAGGATGAGGGCGACGATGGACAGAACATAGGGCACCATCAGGAAGACCTGGCCCGGGATCAGTGCGCCGGCTTCGGTTTGAAGGCGGACCTGCAGGGCGTCGAACATGCCAAAGAGCAGCGCGCCCAGCAGGGCCTTGCCCGGTTGCCAGCTGGCAAAGATCACCAGTGCGATGCAGATCCAGCCGCGCCCGTTGACCATGCCGAAGAAGAAGGCGTCGAAGGCCGACATGGTGAGAAAGGCCCCGCCAAGGGCCATCAGGGCCGAGCCTGCGATGACAGCGCCCATGCGCAGCCGGATGACCGACAGGCCCTGCGCGTTGACCGCGTCGGGGTTGTCGCCCACGGCCTTGATGGCGACCCCAAGCGCCGTGCGTTCCATCACCCACCAGACCACGGCCACCAACCCAAGGGCGAGCCAGGTCATGGCGGTCTGCTGGAACAGGACAGGGCCGACGAAGGGCAGATCGGACAGCACGGGGATGTCGAGCGCGCGGAACGGTTCGATCCGTGGCGGAGAGGACACTTGCGGGAAGGCCGTGCGGTAGGAAAACGACATCAGTGCCGTGGCGAACATCGTTATCCCGAGGCCCGAGACGTGTTGGGACAGGCCCAGGGGCACCGTCAGCACCGCGTGGAACACGCCGAACAGGGCGCCCGAGAGCGCGGCCGCCATGACGCCGAGCCAGAGGCTGCCGGTGAGGTAGGCGATCAGCCAGCCCATCATGGCACCGACGACGAAGATGCCTTCGATGCCGAGGTTCAGCACCCCGGAGCGTTCGCAGAGAAGCGCCCCCAGCACGCCAAAGATCAGCGGCGTGGCGATGCGCAACGAAGCGGCCCAGAAGTTGTCGGAGAGGAAGATCTGCAGGATGTCCATCATGCGTCCTCTCCCCGGGTGATGCGTCGGATGCGGAAGCGCGCGAAGAACCCCCCGAGCAGGACACAGATCAGCGACATCGAGACCGTCAGGTCGGCGAGGAAGCTCGACACGCCCATTGCCCGGCTCATGCTGTCGGTGCCGACAAAGACCGAGGCAATGTAGAGTGCGGCCAGCACCACACCCAGTGGCGACAACCCGGCCAGCATCGCCACGACGATGCCGGTGTACCCGAAACCGGGCGACAGGTCGGCGGTGAGGTATCCCCTGAGACCCGCGACCTCGCTGACCCCGGCCAGACCGGCCAGCGCGCCCGAGGCGAAGGCCACCGACAGGAAGACCCGTCGCACCGGGATGCCCGCGTGGCGTGCGGCGGCGGCGTTTTCGCCCACCGCACGCACCTTCAGGCCCCAGACGGTCATCGCCATGATCACATAGGCGACGATGGCTGTGGCGATGGCCAGCAGGAAGCCCGCGTGCAGGCGCATCTTGGCGATCAGTTTCGGCAGGGTGGCGCTGTCGATGATCGGCTCCGATTGCGGCCAGCCAAGGCTCATCGGGTCCTTGAGCGGGCCTTCGAGCATCATCTGGACGAAGATCAGGATGATGAAGTTGAGCAGCAGCGAGGTCACCACCTCGTCGGCACCGAACCGGGTCTTGAGAACCGCCGGGCCGAGCATCCCGAGCCCGCCCGCGATCATCCCGGCCAGAAGGACCAGCGGGACCATCAGGATCGGCGGCCCGTCGATCATGCCCGATCCGACCCAGACCGCCGCCATGGCGCCCAGGTACAGCTGCCCCTCGCCACCGATGTTCCAGAGCTTGGCCTTGAAGGCGACGGCGGCGGCCAGCCCGGTGAAGATCAGCGGCGTGGCGCGGGTCAGCATCTCGGTGAAGGAAAACAGGGAGCCGAAAACGCCGGTGAACATCTGGCCGTAGGCTTCGATGATCGGCGCCCCGGCAAAGGCCAGCGGGATGGCAGCCAGCGCCAGCGCGGCGACGGCGGCCAGAATGGGAATACCCGATGTCAGCAGGCGGGAAGGTTGTTCGCGGGGGACGATCTCGATCATGCGGCCTGTCCTGCCATGAGTTGGCCGATGGCCGAGCGGTCCCGGCTGGCGGTTTCGGTCAGCTGCCCACCATGCATCACCAGCACCCGGTCGGCCAGCGACAGCACCTCGTCGAGGTCTTCCGAAATCAGGATCACGCCCGCGCCCCTGTCGCGCGCCTCGATCAGGCGGCGGCTGACCTCGGAGGCGGCGCGGAAATCGAGGCCGCGGGTCGGCTGGTTTGCCAGGATCACGTCGGGATGGGTCTCCAGCACGCGGGCGAGGATCAGTTTCTGGATATTGCCGCCTGACAGCAGCGCGGAATTGGCGGCGATGCCGGGGCCGCGCACGTCATAGGCGGTGCACAATGCCTCGGCGTGGCTGGCGATGGCATCCCGGCGCAGGAAGCCGGCGCGCTGCACATCCGGCGCATCCAGCCGTTCGATCACCAGGTTTTCGGCGACACTCAGCGCGGCGATGATGCCGTCGTGGTGGCGGTCCTCGGGGATGCGTCCGATGCCTTGGGCGAGCGCCTTGCCCGGGGTCAGCCGGTCGATCCGCTTCCCGGCGATCTCCAGCGTGCCGCCGTCGGGCACCAGCAGGCCGGACAGCACCCGTGCCAGGGCGCTCTGACCGTTGCCGGAAACCCCGGCGATGCCGATGATCTCGCCGCGCCGCAGGTCCAGGTCGATGTTGGTCACCCCGCGACCGTCCTTGCCCGGTGTCACCGTGATGGCGTCCAGACTCAGGACAACGTCTTGCGGTGTGCCAGGAATACGTTCGGGCATATCGTGTTCCTCGCCGATCATCATGCGGATGATCGAGCGGGTGTCTGCCTCCTCGGTTGTCATCTCGCCCATCTTTGCGCCGTGCCGCAGAACGGCAATCCGGTCAGAAAAGGCCAGTACTTCTCGCAGCTTGTGCGAGATGAAGATCACCGAGAGCCCGTTTGCCACCATTGAGCGGACCGAGGTGAACAGCATGTCGGCCTCTTGCGGGGTCAGCACAGCCGTGGGTTCGTCCAGCACCAGAATGCGGACATCGCGGTACAGCGCCTTCAGGATCTCGACCCGCTGGCGTTCCCCGACCGAAAGATCGCGCACCCGGGCGTCAAGCGGCACGATCAACCCGGAATGGGTCATCAGCGCCTCCAGCTTGGCCCGCGCCGTCCGGCGGTTGCGGTTCAGATGTAGCAGGCGTTCGGTGCCAAGAAGGATGTTGTCGACGACCGAGAGGTTCTCGGCCAAGGTGAAATGCTGGTGCACCATGCCGATCCGCGCTTCGATGGCGGCCTGCGGTTGGCCCGACGGCAGGATATGTTCAACGCCGTGCTCGTCCCAGACATGCACGCTGCCAGCGTCGGGCGTGTATTGCCCGAACAGCATGTTCATCAACGTGGTCTTGCCGGCGCCGTTTTCGCCCAGAAGGGCCAGCACCTCGCCGCGATTGAGGTCAAGGTCGATATGGTCGGCCGCAACAACGGGGCCGAAGCGCTTTACCATGCCGCGAAGCGACAGAACGGGCGTGGGGTCTTTCATGGGGTGGCGGCAGTTCCGAAAGAGGATGGCACGGCGGGCGCACGGAGGGCAGGTCGCGCCGAACCTTGAGCGCGGAGAGGGCCGCCTGGCCCGACCGCAGGGTGACTGGCCTGACCGGCGCGGCAGGGTGCGCGCCGGTCGGACCGCGTGGTCACTTGTCCGACACCGGCGCGTCGTCGTTGACGGTCACCGTGAAGGCCCCCGACAGGATTTCGGCTTCCCTGGCCTTGACCGCATCCAGCACCTCGGCCGGAACGAGGGCCGCGTCGGCGACAATCGATCCACCGCCATGGGCCATATAGCTGTAGGTGCCGTAATCGGCGGCTTCGTAGCTGCCCGATGCGACGGCTTCGACGGCCTTGTCGATGGTGGCCTCCATGTGCCAAATCGCCGAGGCCAGGATGGTTTCGGGGTAATCGGCGGAGGTGTCGATGACGTTGCCGATGGCCTTCACACCGCGTTCGACGGCAGCATCCGACACCCCGAAGCGCTCCGCGTACATCACGTCGGCGCCGGCATCCATCATGGCAAAGGCGCTTTCCTTGGCCTTGGGCGGATCGTACCAGCTGTCGATGAAGTTCACGAGGAACTTCACGTCAGGGTTCACTTCGCGCGCGCCCTGCATGAAGGCGTTCATCAGCCGGTTGACCTCGGGGATCGCGTAGCCGCCGACCATGCCGATAACGTTGGATTCGGTCGCCTCGCCGGCGATCATCCCGGTCAGGTAGGACGGTTCGTGGATGTAGTTGTCAAAGACCGAGAAATTCGGCTCCTGCGGCTGGAAGGACGATCCCATGACAAAGGCGGTTTCGGGATAGTCGGCAGCCACGGTACGCGCCGCGCGTTCCAGCCCGAAGACCTCGCCCAGGATCAGTTGGTGACCGGCCTCGGCATATTCCCGCATGACGCGTTCATAGTCGGTGTTGGAGACGTTTTCCGAAAAGACATACTCGATGTCGCCCCGTTCGGCGGCTGCGTTCAGCGCCTTGTGAATGCGGCTGATCCATTGCTGCTCCACCGGAAGGGTGAAGATCGCGGCAACCTTGACGGCATCTGCGGCAAACGCCGCACCACTGGCGGTGACCAGCGTCATGGCAGTGGCCGCGGCGAGCAGGGCGCGTCGACCGATCATTGGGGTGGCTGAAGACATGCAGTTCTCCTGTTGAACACATTTCTGTCGAGGGTTCTGCCGGGGATTTGACCGATTGCCAAAGGATTTGGCAATTCGATACGGGTGCAAGCAGGGCATGGGCGTGGCAGACATCCTGATCTGAGGCATAATGCTGCGAATTTCGGCAAAACGCGATTGATTAATGAGCGATTGGTCCGCGTCATATCTTCAGTGGTGCAATCGACTTGTCTCGGCGGGGCGCAAATCCGATGCCGAGTCGCGCCCCGACTGTGTTTCCTTTCCCCGGGCAACGGGGATACGTTGGCGCGACCGCTACAGGAGCCGTCCCGCCATGGCCAACACCCTCAGGACCCTTGTTGCGACGCTCGCCGTGGCGCTGGCCGGGTTCCTGTGCTTTCACCTTGTCGGGTTTCCGGTCGCCGAGCTGACCGGTCCGGCGGTGGCGGTTTCAGTGGTCGGGTTGAGCGGATTTCGCATGGGAATCCCGAACTGGTTGCGAGATGCCTGTTTCCTGACGCTGGGGATCAATATCGGTTCGGGGGTGACGCCGGATGTCCTGAAGGCCGCCGTGACCTGGCCGCTCAGCTTTGCCGTGCTGGCCGTGACGCTCGTCGGAGGGATGCTGGCGAGTCGGGCGTTGCTGGAGCGTGGCTTTGGCCTGAACCGCACGACTGCGACGCTCGCCTCGACACCGGGCCACCTGAGCTTTGTGATCGGGCTGGCCGACGACAGCCGCGCCGACATTGTCACCGTCAGTCTGGTGCAGAGCATCCGCGTGCTGCTGTTGACCGTTTGTGTGCCCCCCTTCATCGCGACGGCGTTCGATGCGACAGGTCAGGTGGGCATCGTTGCTCGAATCGTTTCGCTGCCAGAGGGCGCGGTGCTGTACCTGGGGGCACTCGCCGTCGGGGTGCTGTTCCAGCGCTGGAAGATCCCCGCAGCCTTTCTGCTGGCGGGCATGGCGGTCAGCGCGAGCGGACACCTGACGGACCTGTCCCCCGGCCATCTGCCAGCGGGTTTGGCGCAGGCGGCGTTGCTTGGCATGGGGGCGTTGATCGGCACCCGGTTTCGCGGGGCCAGCCTGGCCCAGTTCCGGGATTGCCTGCTGGCCGGGCTCGGGGTGACGGGCGTCGTCCTGCTGGGCGCTGTGCTGGGCGCGTTTGCCGTGTCTGTGCTGCTGGAATTGCCGGTGGAGCTGCTGATCGTCGCCTTTGCGCCGGGCGGGGTCGAGGCGATGGCCGCCATTGCCGTCACGTCGGGCCTGGACCCGACGTTCGTGGCCGCGCATCACGTGTTCCGGCTTGTACTCCTGACCTTGCTGATCCCGATCCTTGCCCGGGATCCGGCACCCGGCACCCGGTCGCAATTCTAACCCTGCAAGCGGCGGTTCATGGGGGCCATCGCGGGCCCCCGCACGTCGTCGTCAGCCGACGATCATCTGCTTCATCTTCAGGGCTTCGTACTCCAGTTCCCGGAGGCGGTACTTGACGACGTCACCGATCGAGATCAACCCGGCGATGTGGTCGCCGTCCAACACCGGAATGTGACGGCAACGCCCCTCGGTCATGCGCTGCAGCAGTTCCATCAGCGGTGTTTCGGGCGTCGCGGTGATGACCGGGCTGGTCATGATATCCTGCGCGGTCTTGTGAAAGGTGTCATCCGGCTGCTCTGCGAACTTCATCACCACGTCCCGCTCGGTCAGGATACCGGCAAGATGCCCGTTCTGGTCCTTGACCAGAACCGACCCGATGCCGTGCTCCTTCATCACCTCGGTGACCTTGTGGATCGTGTCGCCCGGACGAACGGTGATGACCTGGTGGCCCTTGGCGCCCAGGATGGTTTCGGCGGTCGCCTTTGAACTCTCGGTCACGTTGGACTGGACCGATTGGCTGTGTGTGTTCGGGTTTTCGTGCCCAAAATGTGGAGCGTTCTTCTTCGATACCATGTCTCTCTCTTTCGTCTGCAGATGCCGGTTACCGTCGGGAGGCGGCCCGGCATTTATCCCTCGTGGTTACTTTAGCCCGGACGATCCGACTTTCCCCAACAAAAAAATGGAATTGCCGCCTTGCAAAATGGGCCCTGCTGCCAGCCCTGACCCGTGGCGCGCTTTCCGTTGTGGTTCGTGTTCGCCGGCCCGGGCATGGTCAGGCGGGGCCATATGCCTTTCGTGCGCGTCGTTCCCGGGAACACCGCCCGCCGTGCGGAACGCGCGGCCTGGCCCAACGGGAGGAGGGGCATGTCGATGCCTCGACGACGGGCGGGAGCCCCCGGTTTTTCACTGACCGGGCCGGTCGCGAAAATGGCCGAAGCGTTTCCGCTCCGGCCATCGTGTCCGTGCCAGGGCGTTGGGTCTAGCCGCCGAAGTCATCCAGCATGATATCCTCACGGTCCACGCCCAGATCGACCAGCATGTTGATGACCGACTGGTTCATGATCGGGGGGCCGCACATGTAATACTCGCAATCCTCCGGGGCAGGGTGGTTCTTGAGATATTCCTCGAACAGCACGTTGTGGATGAAGCCGGTATAGCCGGTCCAGTTGTCCTCGGGCAGGGCGTCAGAGAGCGCGACGTGCCAGGTGAAATTCGGGTGTTCCGCCGCCAACCTGTCGAAGTCCTCGACATAGAACATCTCGCGTTTTGACCGTGCGCCGTACCAGAACGTCACCTTGCGCGTCGTGGCAAGGCGGCCCAGCTGATCGAAGATGTGGCTGCGCATCGGCGCCATGCCGGCACCACCACCGACAAAGACCATCTCCCTGTCCGTCTCGCGGGCAAAGAACTCGCCGAACGGGCCAGAGATCGTCACCTTGTCACCTGGCTTCAGGTTGAAGATGTAGGACGACATCTTGCCGGCCGGAATGCCCTGGGTGCCCGGTGGCGGCGAGGCAACCCGGACGTTGAGCATGATGATGCCCTTTTCATCGGGGTAGTTGGCCATGGAATAGGCGCGCTCGATCGGTTCGTCGACCCGCGACTCGTACTGCCAGAGGTCGAACCGGTCCCAGTCTTCGCGATATTCCTCGGCGACGTCGAAATCGGTGTATTTCAGTTCGTGGGCCGGGGCCTCGATCTGGATGTACCCGCCGGCGCGGAAGTTCACGTTCTCGCCCTCCGGCAGTTCAAGCACCAGTTCCTTGATGAAGGTCGCGACATTGTCGTTGGAGCGCACCGTGCACTCCCACTTCTTGACGCCGAACACCTCTTCGGGAACCTCGACTTCCATGTCCTGTTTCACGGCCACCTGGCAGGACAGGCGATCACCACAGGCGGCTTCGCGTTTGGTGATGTGGCTTTTCTCGGTCGGCAGGATCGATCCGCCGCCGGAATGCACCCGCACCCGGCACTGGGCACAGGTGCCGCCGCCGCCACAGGCCGACGGCACAAACAGCTTTTCGGCCGCGAGGGTCTGCAGCAGCTTGCCGCCGGCCGGGACGTGAATCGTCTTCTCGCCATTGATCGTGATCGACACGTCGCCGGTCGAGACCAGTTTCGACCGCGCAAGAATGATCAGCGTGACGAGGGCGAGGACGATCAGCGTGAAGAGCGCAACGCCGAGTGTGAACGTTTCCATCTCTGCGCCTTTCTTACAGTTTCACGCCGCTGAAGGACATGAAGCCCATGGCCATCAGGCCCGCGGTGATGAAGGTGATGCCAAGGCCCTGGAGCCCTTCGGGGATGTCTGAATACTTCAGCTTTTCGCGCACGCCCGCCATCGCGGTGATGGCCAGCGCCCAGCCGAAGCCCGAGCTGAGGCCATAGGTGGTGGCTTCGGCAAAGTTGTAGTCACGTTCGACCATGAACAACGACCCGCCAAGGATGGCGCAGTTCACGGTGATCAGCGGCAGGAAGATGCCGAGCGCGTTGTAGAGCGGCGGGAAGTACTTATCGAGAACCATCTCGAGGATCTGCACCATCGCGGCGATCACCCCGATGTAGGAGATCAGGCCCAGGAAGGTCAGGTCGACATCGCCAAACCCGGCCCATTCCAGCGCACCGGGCTTCAACAGCCCGTTCAGGATCAGGTTGTTTGCGGGCACGGTGATGGTCTGCACCACCATGACCGAAATGCCGAGGCCAAGCGCGGTCGCGACGTTCTTGGACACGGCAATGAACGTGCACATGCCCAGGAAGAACGACAGGGCGAGGTTCTCGACGAAGATCGCCTTTACGGCAAGGGAAAGAAGCCCTTCCATCAGTGCGCCTCCTCAAGGTGCTGGATCTTGTATTCGGTTTCCTCGACCTGCTCGGGTTTCCAGGTGCGGAAGCCCCAGATCAACAAGCCGATGATGAAGAAGGCAGAGGGCGGCAGCAGCAGCATGCCGTTGGGCACGTACCAGCCGCCGTTGGTCACGGTCGGCAGCACGGTGAAGCCGAACAGAGTGCCAGCGCCAAACAGCTCGCGGATGAACCCGACAAGCATCAGGATCAGGCCATAGCCCAACCCGTTTCCGATCCCGTCGATGAAACTGTCGATCGGCGGGTTCTTCATGGCAAAGGCTTCGGCCCGCCCCATGACGATACAGTTGGTGATGATCAGGCCGACAAACACCGACAACGTCTTGGAGACATCATAGAGATAGGCCTTCAACACCTGATCCACCAGGATCACGAGGCTGGCGATGATAACCATCTGCACGATGATCCGGATCGAGCTGGGAATGTAGTTCCGCAGCATCGAGATGAACATCGAGGAAAACGCCGTCACGAAGGTCACGGCCAGCGCCATGACGAACGAAACCTGCAGGCTGGATGTCACGGCGAGCGCCGAACAGATGCCCAGCACCTGAAGGGTGATCGGGTTGTTGTCGACCAGCGGATCGACCAGATAACTGCGTCTTGTCTGCGCCATTACAGGGCTCCCGCCTTGAGGTTTTCGAGGAAGGGTGCAAAGCCCTCTTCGCCCATCCAGAAACGCACCAGGTTATCGACACCAACCGAGGTCAGCGTGGCGCCCGCCAGCGCATCGATGTGGTATGCCTCCATGTCGGTCGAGGGCACGCCCTTGGCGACGGTGATCTTCAGGTCTCCTGCCGCGTCCCGCAATTCCTTGCCGGACCACATCGCCTTCCAACGCGGATTGTCGACCTCGGCGCCAAGACCCGGGGTTTCGGCGTGGTCATAGAATTGAAGGCCGAAGATGTCGTTGCCGTTCTCTTCCAGCGCGATAAAGCCATAGAGCGTCGACCACAGGCCGTAGCCATGGATTGGCAGGATTACCTTGTCGAGATTTCCGGCCTCGTCGTTAAGCAGGTAGACGACGGCATAGTTGGACCGGCGTCCGATGCCGGCGGGATCGTCCGTCAGGTTGCGCGATAGTTCCGGGTCATTGGCAGCGGCTCGGTCGTCAAAGGTGGCACCGTCGAACGCGTCGGTGAACGTGCCGGCTGCAAGGTCCAGTACCCGCGGTTCGAAGGCCGCGAAGGCCTCTGGGATGTCGATCCCGTCCTCGTAGCGCCCCGCGACCTGCAGAATGTTCATCTGCTTGTCCTTGAGCTTGTTCACTTCCTGGATCGGACGCAGGCTGACGGCGGCGGCAGCCACGATCATGGAGCAGAACAGGCACAGCGACACGGCAACAAAGATCGTCTTGGGCACCGAGTCGGTCGGCAACGCTTTCCAGCGCGCCAGAAAGCCCTGATTGTCGTCTTGCTCAGGCATTGCGTTTTGCCCTCCGCGCGATGTTGGCCCGCACGACAAAGTAGTCGATCAGCGGGGCGAAGATGTTTGCGAACAGGATTGCCAGCATCATGCCCTCCGGGAAAGCGGGGTTGATGACACGGATCATCACAACCATGAAACCGATCAGCGCGCCGTACCAGTAGCGACCCACGTTGGTGTGGCTGGCCGAGACGGGTTCGGTGACCATGAAGGCCAGCCCGAAGGCATAGCCGCCCAGCACGAAATGCCAGTACCAGGACATGCCGAACATCGGGTTGGTGTCGGATCCGATCAGGTTCAGCAACAGCGAGAAGCCGATCATGCCGCCCATGCAGCCGACAATCAGCCGCCAGTTGGCGATCTTGGTCACCATCAGGAAGGCCAGGCCGATCATGCAGGCCAGTGCCGAGGTCTCGCCCATCGAACCCTGGATGGTGCCAAGGAAGGCGCTCCACCAGGTGATGCCCTGGCCGGCCAGCGCCTGAACGCCGTCAGATGCGGTCACGGCGAGCGCGGTCGCGCCCGAGAACCCGTCGACCGGCGTCCAGACCGAGTCACCGGACATCTGCGCGGGGTAGGCGAAGTAGAGGAAGGCACGGCCCACAAGTGCGGGGTTGAGGAAGTTCTTGCCGGTGCCGCCAAACACCTCCTTGCCGATCACCACCCCGAAAGAGATGCCGAGGGCGACCTGCCAAAGCGGTGTCGAGGCCGGAAGGATCAGTACATAGAGGATCGAGGTGACGAAAAAGCCTTCGTTGACCTCGTGGCCGCGGATCACGGCGAACAGGATTTCCCAGAACAGGCCGACGATCATCGTGACCGCGTAGATCGGCAGGAACCAGAGGAAGCCGTTGAACAGGCAGGCCAGGATGCTGTCCGGGTTCAGCCCGAAGCCGAGCCAATCCATCAGGGCGAACCGCCAGCCGCTCACCGCATCCGGGCCGAGCGCGGCGAGCGCCACGTTGGCGTTGTGCCCGGTGTTCCACATCCCGAAGATCGCGCAGGGCATGGCCGCCAGGAACACGTAGATCATGATGCGCTTCATGTCGGTGTAGGACCGGGCATGGGGCGCGACGGTCGAAACCGTCTTGGGCGAATAGAAGAAACTCTCGACCGCCTCGTAGAGCGCGTAATACTTGTTGTATTTCCCGCCCCTCTCGAAATGCGGTTCGATCTTGTCGAAGATTGAACGCAGTGCTTTCATCGCTCAGCCCTCCTTCTCGATCTTGACCAGGCTGTCGCGCAGCGCGATCCCGTATTCGTATTTTGCAGGACACGCGAAGGTGCAGAGCGCCAGGTCTTCTTCGTCCAGTTCAAGCGCTCCGAGCGCCTGCGCGGAATCGGTATCCATCACCAGCAGCGCCCGCAATATCTGCGTCGGCAGGAAATCCTGCGGCATCAGCTCTTCGAAGATGCCGATCGGCACCATCGCGCGCCGTCCGCCATGCAGGCTGGAGCCCATTGCGTAGGTCGTCGCCCGGTTGAAGGCCGAGGCCAGCACGGGCAGGACTGCGAATTGATCCCGGCGCGGGGCAATCCAGGACATGAAGGTCTTGGTCGTGTCCTCGGAGATCAACGTGATCGCCCGAGCGTACCGGCCCAGATAGTCGAGTGGGCCGCCATCCGACATGTTCCCCGACAGGACCGACCCCGAGATTACGCGCACGGGGTCGTCGCCCGCGATCTCGCCATCGACCAGTTCCGACAGGTTGGCGCCGGGCATGGTGCGAATCAAACGTGGTGTGGTGGCCCGGGGGCCTGCCAGCGAGATCACCACCGCAGAATCCAGAAAGCCGGTCCGCATCACGTGTCCGATGGCGATCACATCCTGATAGGAAATGGTCCAGACAATGCTGTCGGCTGTCGGCGGTTGCAGGAAATGCATGTGCGTGCCAGCCAACCCCGAAGGGTGCGGGCCGGAGAAGGTGGCAACCTCGACCCGGTCGATATCGCCGCCCGGAATGGTCGCGCCGGTCTCGTGACACAGATAGGTCGGGCCGTCCGACACTTGCGCGATCGCGGCGAGGCCGGCGACAAAGTCATCGGGCCGTTCAGCGATGATCACGGAGGCGTCCGCGGCCAGCGGTTCGCTGTCCATCGCTGTCACATAGATCGCGGCGGGGCGGCTATCGGCGGTCGGAACCTTGGAATAGGGGCGGGTGCGGAACGCCGTCCAGAGGCCTGATTTGCAAAGTTTTTCTGCGATGTCGTCGCCACCGGCTCCATCGGGCAGGGCACCAAAGTCGATGCCCTTGTCGAACGCGTCGTCGACGTCCACCACCACGCTCTGCAACACCCGTCGGGCGCCCCGGTTGATCGCCCGGATTCGGCCGGTTGCCGGGGCCACGAACAGGACGTCGGTCGAATCCTTGTGGCTGAACAGCGGTGTTCCGCGCTGCACGCTGTCGCCTTCGGCGACCAGCATCCTGGGTTTCAGGCCGATGTAGTCGGCCCCGATAAGCGCGACGGACCCGATTGCGGGCCCATCGTGAATTGTCTGTTCGGGTGCCCCGCTGATTGGCAGGTCCAGACCCCTCTTGAAAGAAAATTCCGGCATGTATTTGCTGCGATATCCGTTCCGGTACGATCATGGTTCAATCTGGAACAGACATATCCGGCCCTGACGTCGGGGTCACGGTATGCATCTGCATACAGATGATTTTATCCGTCTTACTCAGCCCGTTCGCCGGGTGCAACGATTCAGGAGAAATCTTCGATGTGCCAATTGTCTCAGGGCGGCTGCGCCCCTGTGCGCGTTGACAGGTGCGGGGGGAAATGACAGACCGCTCGAAACCAGAATGGAACGAAATGGAATGGGTCAGATGCGCACGCTGCTTCTCGCTTCGATGGGACTTCTGCTCGCCGGATGCTTCGGCGAGGAAGACGGGGAGACCATCCGCCTGTCGGGCGAAACGATGGGGACGACCTATAACGTGGTGGCCGTGGATGTGTCGCCCGACGTGACAGAGACCGAACTGGCCGTCGCCGTCGAAGAGACTCTGAAGGCGGTGAACGCCAGCATGTCCAATTGGGACAAGGCCTCGGAAGTGTCGCTGTTCAACGCGGACGACACGACAGAGCCGATGACGATCTCGGCGGAGTTCGCACATGTCATGGCGGCCGCGGACCAGATCCACGCCCAGAGCGGCGGCAAGTTCGATGTGACGCTGTTTCCACTGATCGAATTGTGGGGTTTCGGGGCCAAGAAACCGGGCGAGCCGATTCCGTCAGACGCCGAAATCGCCGAGGCGCTGACCCATGTTGACCAGGGTGGACTGGTGACGCTCGACGGGGAAACGCTGGCCAAGGCCGACCCGAAGGTCTCGGTGAACCTGTCGGCGATCGCCAAGGGATACGGCAACGACGCGGTGGCCCGGACCCTGCAGGACTATGGTGTCGAAAACTACCTGGTAGAGATTGGCGGCGACCTGGTGTCGGCGGGCAAGAACGACAAGGGCGAGCCCTGGAAGATCGGAATCGAAACCCCCGACAACAGCAGCAATGACATCGAGATGGTGTTGCCCGTCAGCAATCTGGGCATGGCCACCTCGGGCGACTACCGCAACTTTTTCGAACAGGACGGCGTGCGCTATTCGCACCTGATCGACCCTACGACGGGTCGCCCAATCACCCACCGGGCGACCTCGGTCACGGTGCTGGCGCAAAGCGGCATGTTGGCGGACGGCTGGGCGACCGCGATGATGGTTCTGGGCGAGATCGAGGGACTGCGCGTGGCCGAAGACAACGATCTGGCCGTGTTCTTCATCTCGCGCGGTGCGGCGGGCAGCGATCAGGAATACGTGAAGCAGGCCAGCAGCGCGTTTGAAAAGCTCCGCACGGCGAAGTAAGCTCGCCACGTTGCGAGGAAAGGATCCCTGTCATGGCGACATTCGTTCTGGCGTTCGTGCTGTTGACCCTGGTGGTGGTTGGCATGTCCATCGGCGTGATACTGATGGGGCAGAAAATGCGGATCAAGGGCAGCTGCGGCGGCCTGAACGCCATTGCCGGTGCGGACAAATGCGTGGTCTGCCAAAAGGATGTCGACCCCGACAGCCCACTGCGCGACAAGTTGCAGTGCAAGCGTGCCCAGAGGGTGGTCGAAAACCTCTGATCCTCAGATGTCCATCGGGATGAACGCCAGCGCCGCGAAGGCCACGGCCGCCGGCAGGCCATAGAGCCAGGCCTTGGCCGCCCAGCGTGGTCCTTGGGCCTTCCAGTTCTGGCGGAATGCGCGCCCGGCAAAGATCATGACCAGCAGCAGGGTCGTGCCTGTCAGCGGCGTGAGTGTCGCGTCGGATAGCATGGCATGTCCTCCTGGCTGCGGATCGCGGCGTGATCGCACAGACGGACGCGGTTTTCCAGACACCCTTGCGCCTAGGCGGGTCAGCAAAGAGTGAGCGTTTTCGCGAAGGAGTCGATCTGTTCGCGGCTGACCGTCGACAGGGCCTGGCCAGTGTGCGTGGACAGCATCGTTGCGCCATCGCGTCCGACATGCGCGGCCAGGATCGCATCGCTGTCACGGCAAACGACGTGAAGGCTGGCGTGGTCTGGCTCTTCACGATCGACCTTGACCCGATCCACCGAAACCTGTGCGGCCGGGACCGGAAGCCCCGCGGCCTTGAGCAGCAGGTAGAGCGCAATGTCGGCCCGCAACTGGTCGCAGATCCGGCGGGCCAGGTCGACCCGGGCATGTGGCACGATCGCGATCTGATCGCCGGTCCGCTCGGGGCCGATGGCCTTGCGGGTGCCGGATTCGTCGATACCGATGACCCGTGCGGTCGCGTGCCGGCTGCCGCATTCGAACAGCTCGAACCCATCCTCGGTGCGCAGGCCAAAGCATTTTCCGGTTGTCGTGGTCAGGACAAAACACAACTCGTGACGGCCATCGGGCAGGGTGCGCAAGGCAGGTTCGTCAAGACCGAGGAGCGGGGCAGGTGGCGCGACCCCGGCAGAGGCAAGGCCAAGGCCAAGGTGCATCGGATCGGTCAGCTGGTGGGTCAGGCACATCACGTCGCTGGCGACCCGCCGCCGTTCGAAATCTGGGGTGTGGGCGGCAATCTCGATCCGGAGGCGGTCAAGATCCTGATCGGGAACGATGCGCAAATGCGGCAGGGTTAGAAGCCACGCCGCCAGCACACCGTGCAGGCTGACGGAGGTTTCCAGCGCCAGGAGATCTCTGTCCAGCTCTGTCAGGCCAAGTGCCGCGGCGGGAGAATGCGGAACCTGGGTCCAGGCTTCTTCGGGGTGCAGCGCGATCCAGGTCTGAAGCCGTTCGTAGATATCCCGGTGCGGACCGGACCCGGCCGCCTTCAGGGCCTTGCCGATATCCGCCAGGGTGATCGCCAGGGTCTCGCGATTGTTGCTGAGGAAGGCCGCATGCCCATGGTGCGTGACCTGCGACAGGTAATAGTCGCAGTTAAAGGTCCAGATGGCCTCGTCCAGGATCTCGTCCCGGCCAAATTTTGCTTGAGATGTCAGGAAGTTGACGTGACTCACCACGGCGGACACTAGGCGATCGGGGGCTGAGGCGACCGAATCCACCGCAGAATGCGGAACGATGATCCTGCGAGGGCGTTTTGGCGTAAAGGGTCTGGGCGCATCGACGTGACCGGCAGAAGGCGTCGGTTTCGTGCGGAATTTCTGGAACATCTTACCCCTCGCGGCAATCTGAAGGTCAAACCCAAGCACCCTCCAGACAACCAGAACACCAAGGCAAGAATTGGGACAGGCAGTGGCGACTTTGGGCGGTCGCGTCGCGCGGACCGGTTTGCAGCGCGGTTCCCGGTGCCAAGCATGATGTCCCACTCATGCAAGACCCATCGCCCGGAACAGGTCCGGGCGATGTGCAAGGTGTTGGCGTCCGGGCCGGGCACGGCGCGGCCGTGCACCGGGGAACGTCGGATCAGATCAGGCCAAAGTCGCCAAAGGTCAGGTCCGAGGCGTCGACGCCGATGACCTGTGCCAGATCCTGGCCGGTCGACGCGACCTCGATCAGGGCCCCGTTGTCCATATCGGTGATTCGAAGGCCACCATATTTCACGCCATTGAGCAGGATCGTGTCGATCCCGTCCTCGAAGTCGTACAGCATGTCGGTGCCGTCATACCGGGTCCGCAGCACGAAGGAATCGGCCCCGCCATTGCCGTACAGACTGTCGCTGCCGGCTCCACCGTCAAGCTTGTCGGCCTGGTCGCCACCACGCAGGATATCGTCGCCGCCGTCGCCGAACAGCTTGTCAGCCCCACCGCCGCCTTCAAGCGTATCGGCGCCGTTGCCGCCGTACATCTTGTCGTTGCCGGCTTGGCCGCGGAGTGTATCGGCCCCGTCAGCGCCCCAGACAAGGTCTGCGCCACCGCCGGCATTGACGGTATCGTTGCCTGCGCCGGTCCTCAGTTTGTCCACACCATCACCGGTGGTCAGGGCATCGTTGCCGGTGACCGTGCTGGTGAAGGTGAACGCCTCGATCCCTTTGAAGTTGAGGTCGGTGTAGCCGGGGCCGTTGTACCAGCCATCGAAACCGCTCTGGGCATTGGCGCTCACGCTGAGCCCGACGCCGCTGTCGGCCTCGTCAAAGATCAGCACCAGGCGGTCAAACCCCTTGCCGCCATCAACGGTGTCGGTGCCGCCGCTCCACAGGGAGATCACGTCCTTGCCGCCACCGGTGTCTATCTTGTCGTTCATGTTCGCTGTCCGGTGACCGGTCACCTTGTCGGCCCCCCAGCCGGTCTTCAGGCTCGAGAACCCCTCGACGTTTTCCACCCGTCCGCCGGTCATGTATGTGGACACGGTGTTGAGGTTGAAGGTCAGGGACTTGCCCGTCGTGGACAGGTCGGTGCCCCAGTAGTCGTCACCGGTGCCGCCGTTGATCTTGTCGACGCCGCCGCCGCTGTTGAGCACGTCGTTGCCGCCGCCACCGTTCAGCACATCCTTGCCGCTGCCGGTGTTGATCTTGTCGTTGCCACCGGCCTTGTCGGTGAACCAGAAGTTCTCGATCGACCAGAAATTGGTGTCGTTATAGCCCTTTCCGTTGAGCCAGCCGTTGTATCCTCCGGTTTCGTCATCGATCACCGGCATGGACATCGACACGCTGCTGTCCGCGAGGTTTGCCGTGATCTTCAACGTATCATTGCCTTTCTCGCCATAGACCCGGTCGGTTCCGGACATGCGAAGGGTGATGATGTCGTTGCCGGCACCGGTGCGGATCGTGTCGTTCAGGTAGGCCGCCGTGCCGGTGATCCTGTCATTGCCAGCCCCGGTCTGCAGGGACGAGAACGCCTCCACGTTCTTGACCCAGCCGAAACCGCCATAGGTGGACGTGGTGTTGAGGTTGAACACCTGGTTGCCCGACAGATCCGACGTGTCGGCCCCCCAGACATCGAGGCCCTTGCCGCCGTTGACCTGATCGATGCCGCCCCCGCTGTTCAAGGTGTCCTTGCCCTTGCCGCCAAGGAGGACGTCATTGCCGCCGCCAGTGTTGATCGAGTCGTTCCCGCCAGACAGATCGGTGAACCAGAGGTTCTCGATCGACCAGAAATTGATGTCGTTGTAGCCGGCGCCATTGAACCAGCCGTTGTAGCCACCATCGTCTTCGTTGACCGATGGCATGCCAAGTGCAACACCGGTTGTCTCCACGTCATAGGTTACCTTCAGCGTGTCGTTGCCGCTGCCGCCATAGATTCTGTCGGTGCCGCCAAACGACAGGATCACGGTGTCATTTCCGGCGCCGGAGTCGATCATGTCGTTCAGGCCCGAGGTCTTGTGGGCGGTGATCTTGTCGTTGCCAGCGCCGGTCGAGAAGTCCGAGAAACCTTCGAGCTTCTTGGCATAGCCCCAGCCGTTGTACTTGCTGACGTAGTTCAGGTTGATCTTCTGGTTGGCGGAGAACTGCGTCAGGTCAGCGCCCCAGAAGTCGGTTCCGGCACCGCCGTTTACCCGGTCGGTGCCCTTGCCGCTGTTGAGGGTATCGTTGCCGCCGCCGCCAGACAGCACGTCGTTGCCGTCGCCGGTATTGATATAGTCATTGCCCTTGGACAGATCGGAAAAGGTGAAGTGCTCGATCGACTTGAAGTTGGTGTCGTTGTAGCCCATTCCGTTGAACCAGCCGTTGTATCCACCATCGTCTGCGTTGACCGAAGGCATGCTCATGGCGACGCCGGTGGTTTCAAGGTCGTAGATCAGGGTCAACCGATCGTTGCCGGTGCCACCGTGGACATTGTCGGTCCCGCCAGCCCACAGCTTGATCGAATCATTCCCGGCATTGGTACGGATCGTATCGTTGAACCCGTTGGCGACGTCTCCAAATCCGGTGGTTTGCTTGCCGATGATGGTGTCGTTGCCGCTGCCAGTGCGGAAATCCTTGAACGCCTCGAAATTGGCGACCGAG
This sequence comes from uncultured Tropicimonas sp., assembly GCA_947495685.1. Classification (GTDB taxonomy): domain Bacteria; phylum Pseudomonadota; class Alphaproteobacteria; order Rhodobacterales; family Rhodobacteraceae; genus Tropicimonas. Next base: position 108,260 of record CANLZY010000010.1, on the reverse strand, counting down.
CCGGTGCCAAGGTAGGTCGACGTCGTGTTGAGGTTGATCTTCATCGCGGTGGTCGCAAAGGACTTGTCGCCGCCGACAAAGTCGATGCCCGCGCCTCCATCGAGCACGTCGATGCCCTGTCCGCCGTGCAGGGTGTCGTCTCCGCCGCCGCCCTTCAGAACGTCATCGCCGCCGGCCGTATAGATGGAGTCGTTTCCGCCAGACAGGTCGGTAAAGGTGAAGTGCTCGACCGACCAGAAGTTGATGTCGTTGTAGCCCATGCCGTTGAACCAGCCGTTGTATCCGCCGTCCGTGGTGTTGGCAGAAGGCGTCGACATCGCGACGCCGCTGGTTTCGACGTTGTAGGTCACAACCAGCCGGTCGTCCCCGGTGCCTGCATAGACCCGGTCGGTGCCACCGAACCATAGTGTGACGAGGTCGTTGCCGCCGTTGGTATAGACCTTGTCGTTCAGCCCGGAACTTGCGTGTCCGGTGAGGGTATCGTTGCCGCTGCCGGTGCGGAAATCGGAGAAGCCTTCGCTGGCAGCGACCGAGCCTGACCCGAGATAGCTGGAGGTTCCGTTCAGGTTGATATTGATCGCGCTTGTCGCAAAGGACTTGTCGCCGCCGACATAATCGATCCCGGCGCCCCCATCGAGCACGTCGATCCCGCCGCCGCCATCAAGGGTATCGTTGCCGCCGCCGCTGCGAATGGTGTCGTTGCCGCCAGCGGTGTAGATGACATCGTTGCCGCTGGAATAGTCGATGAAGGTGAAGGCGTCGATCGCCCGGAAGGAGGCGTCGTTGTAGCCCATTCCGTTGAACCAGCCGTTGTACCCACCCAACGTGGTATTGGCGGTTGGCCTGCTCAACGACACGCCGGTGGTTTCGGCGTTGTAGATATAAGTCAGATGATCGTACACTGACGAGCCGTCAATAACATTGTCAGTCGTGTCGGTATACTTGTTGTAGACTGTATAGTTGGCCATCTCACCCTCCCGAAGTCGGTGTCATGCTATTGCTGACACGAGGGTACGTACGCGCGGCGTCGCGGGGCCATGATTCAGGTCAAAACTTGGAGCAAATTAATAAAGATTTCAGACACTTGCGTTTTTATGTCTTGGCTTTTGGCGTGTCCCGAAGAATGAAATAACGGTGATCCGAAATGAGCATTTTGCACGTTTCGATTACATGCGAATATAAATGTATATCTATCGCGCATAAATAGAGGGGCCGAAGCCCCTCTGGAAACAATTCTGCCAATCTGGCGGGATCATGCGTCCTTGAAAACGCGCGCAAAGATCGTGTCGACATGCTTGGTATGGTAGCCAAGGTCGAACTTTTCCTCGATCTCGGCAGGACTCAACGCCGCCAGCACGTCGGCATCGGCGAGCAGTTCGGTCTTGAAGTCCTTGCCTTCCTCCCAGACCTTCATCGCGTTGCGTTGCACCAGCCGATAGCTGTCCTCGCGGCTGACACCGGCCTGGGTCAGCGCCAGAAGCACCCGCTGGCTCATGACCAGACCGCGAAACTTGTTCATGTTGGCGAGCATGTTGTCGGGATAGATCACCAGCTTGTCGACCAGCCCGGTCAGCCGGGCGAGGGCAAAGTCCAGCGTGATCGTGGTGTCGGGGCCGATATTGCGCTCGACCGAGCTGTGCGAGATATCGCGCTCGTGCCAGAGGGCAACGTTCTCCATTGCCGGAACGACGGCCATGCGCACCAGCCGGGCAAGACCGGTCAGGTTTTCGCTCAACACCGGGTTGCGCTTGTGCGGCATGGCGCTGGAGCCCTTCTGTCCCTTGGAGAAAAACTCCTCGGCTTCCAGAACCTCGGTGCGCTGCATGTGACGAATCTCGGTGGCGATGTTCTCGATCGACGAGCCCACGACGCCGAGGGCGGCAAAGTAGGCCGCGTGACGATCGCGCGGGATCACCTGTGTGCTGATCGGCTCGACTTCGAGGCCCATCTTGGCGCAGACATGCTCCTCCACCGCCGGGTCGATGTTGGCAAATGTCCCGACCGCGCCCGAAACGGCACCGGTTGCGATCTCCATCCGGGCTTTCTTGAGCCGGTTCAGGTTGCGGTCCATCTCGGCGTAGAAGCGCGCAAACGTCAGGCCCATGGTGGTGGGCTCGGCATGAATGCCGTGGCTGCGGCCGATGCGGACGGTGTCCTTGTGCTCGTAGGCCCGACGCTTCAGCGCCGCCATGAGAAGCTTTGTATCTTCGATCAGGATGTCGGTGGCGCGCACCAGTTGCACGTTGAAGCAGGTGTCGAGCACGTCGGACGACGTCATGCCCTGATGCACGAACCGGGCTGCGTCATTGCCGATGATCTCGGCCAGGTGGGTCAGGAAGGCGATGACGTCATGCTTGGTGACGGCTTCGATCTCGTCGATACGGGCGACGTCGAACGGGACATCCTTCGCCTTCCAGACGGCCTCGGCGTTCTCGCGCGGAATGACCCCCAGGTCGGCCTGGGCGTCGCAGGCATGGGCCTCGATCTCGTACCAGATGCGAAACTTGGTTTCAGGGGACCAGATGGAGACCATGTCGGGGCGGGAATAGCGGGGGATCATATGGGGCAGCGCCTTTGCGTTCGTGTTGTCTGCGGGAGCGGGGCCGTCATAGCCAACGGCGGGTGGTCCGGCAAGCCGGTCCAGTGGATAGCAGGGCGCTTGCGGGACAATTGGCCACCGTTGAAGACCTTGCCATGTCGTCCCGGGCGGGCTTACGGTTTTCGCGCGCGATTGTTTCGGTTTGATAGAGAGTCCGAATGGTAAATACCGAGAACCGCATTGCAGAAAATAATCTGGCCTGCCTGACAACGAGGCGAGAAGGCCTATTCAATATCGTGGACTCGCTGCGAGCGTCGCTTGGGGCTGACATGGGGATGATCAGTTTCCTGACATCCGAATATCACCATGTTGTGGTGGCCTCGGGTTTCGACGTGCCGCCCGAAACGGAAGGCCGGTTCCCGCTCGACTATTCGATCTGCGTTCACGTGATCGCCATGGACTTTCCATTGGTCATCGACGACGCGATCAGCCACCCATTGCTCAAACACAATCGCACAGTGGACGAATATGGCGTTGCGGCGTATCTGGGGGCTCCGATTCATTTACCGGATCAAGGATCCATCGGGACGGTTTGTTTCTTGCAGATGAAGCCGCGCCGTTGGTCGATGGCCGAGATCGGCGATGTGATTGCTGCCGGTGCACGGATCGACCGGATGCTGATGGACAGAAAGGACCTGGGCAGGTGAACGAGTGCAAGTCGGCGATACATGGCCGACCGTCAGATTGGGTGGCAGCCGGGGCAGAGCCCTTGATCGACACGGATCAACGGTCAATGATCGTGCGCGCCTTTTATGACCTGGCCGACCAGTTGGTGGCCGCGGAGCGCGGTAGCGTCGAGGCACAGCGCTTGTCTGCCGACCTTGCCGCGTTGATCGCATCGGTGAATGCTGGTGGTGATTTCGCGGATGCTCTGGCGCGGGCCGAATCCTATCTGATGGCGGCAGTCGACAGCCAGGACGACGATGCCTGACGAAACGGCCGCTGCGGGCGGTTCTCCGCGGCGATTGGCGGATTTCGTTGGCCTTTGGCGGATCGAACGTCGCATCGATGACCATCGGGCCGGCCAGGTGCTGCGCTTTCACGGCGAGGCGGCGCTGAGCGCCACGGCCGAAGGGCTGGAGTATCTTGAAAGCGGCGAGATGATCCTGCCCGACGGTATCCGGATGCCGGGCACGCGCCGGTACTTCTGGACATCTGGGGCAGACGGAACCATCGAAGTTGCCTTTGCCGATGGACGCTTCTTTCATGCCTTCGATCCGACTGAGACCACTGCGGATGCCCGCCACTGGTGCGACCCGGATCGCTATGCGGTGGGCTATGATTTTTCTGCATGGCCGCTCTGGTCTACCCGGTGGAGCGTCAACGGGCCGCGCAAGGATTACCTCATGAAGACCGAGTTTCGCCCCTCGTGACCTTGCGTGGACGGGGTGTTTGCGGCATTGCTGTGCGCGAAAGACACATAACGGACAAGGAGACCGGGGACATGGCCCAGGCAACTTTCGACAAGGCGCTTGTAGAGGCGTTCGGCCCGAGCGAAGGCTCGGCACTGCGCATCAAGCAGGCCGTTCTCGTGATGCTGGGGATCGCGCTGCTTGCGATTTCCGCACAAATCAAATTCCCGGTTCCCGGCTCGCCGGTTCCGGTGAGCCTCGGAACCTTTGCGGTTCTGACCATCGGCGCAGCCTATGGCCCGCGGCTCGGTCTTGCGACGATCTTTGGCTACATGCTGGTCGGCGCGCTGGGCTTTGACGTCTTCGCCTCCTCCACCGCCGAACTGAACGGCATCGAGTACATGATGGGCGGCACCGGCGGTTATCTCGTTGGCTACCTGCTGGCCACCGTCGCGCTGGGCTGGTTCGCCCGCATCGGGTGGGATCGCTCGGCTCCGAAAATGGGCGTCGCAATGCTGGTTGGCAACGCGCTGATCTACATTCCTGGCCTGCTGTGGCTTGCCGCGCTGTACGGTTCGGATCAGCCGATCCTGGCATGGGGCTTGACCCCGTTCATCGTGGGCGACCTGCTGAAGCTGGCGCTGGCCGCGATGTTGCTGCCCGCCGTCTGGAAACTGGTTGGCAAGGCCCGCGGCTGACCCGACCCCTTTCACGCACGACAAGAGGCGCTGCTTTTGCAGCGCCTTTTTTGTTGGGCTGTGGTGCTTTCGGGGGCAATCAGGCTCGCCCCGCAGCCTTACGGTGCGGTGTTGAATGCGGGCAGGTGCTGTCAGGCGGGTGCGGCGGGCGGCGGTGCGTAGGACCCACCAAGCGCCACATTCAGATCCACGAAATCGCGGGCAAGGTTGCGCCGGTCCAAAGCCCGGGCGTTCTCGGCGTTCAGCAACGATCGTTCGGCATCAAGTACCTGCAAGAAGCTCAACTTTTCCGCCACATATCCCGCGCGGGCCAGAGCCAGTACCTGTTCGGCCGAGGAAACGGCCTCGTTTGCGGCCTCGACCGCTTCGATGTGTCCCTTCATCGAAAACAGCGCCGTGTGCACCTCTTCGACACCGACGACGACCTCTTCCTTCCACACCTCGAGCAGTTCAAGTGCGCGGGCCTGTGCAGCGCGGGCCCGCGCCGTGCGGTCGGGGGCATCCAGCAGGGGCACATCAAGGCCGGTGCGAAGGAACTGCGACGGAAGTCCCGGTGACAGCGATCCGGAAAACCCCGACCGCACGCTGCCGGTCAGGCGCAAGGACGGGTAGCGCTGTGCTTGCGCCACGCCGGCGTTGGCGAGCGCTTCGGCATAACGCCGTTCGGCCCGGCGAATGTCGGGACGGTTGCGGATCAGGTCGGCGGGCACACCGGTTTCGACGACCCGGGTTTTGGGCAATGGCTGCGGCGCTTTCTTGTCAAGCGTCGGCAATGGGTCCGAGGGCACCATTCCAAGCAATGAATAAATCCGGCTGCCAGCCCGTCCGAACAGGATCCTGGCCTCCGGCAGGTTGGCACGGGCCACGTCAAGGCTGTACTGGGCCTGCGCGACCGAAAGGTCGGTTGCCTTGCCGCGTTCTCGAAGGCCCTGCAACGTGGTCAGGGTCTTTTCTCGGGATTCCGTCACCCGCAGGTTGATGCGGATCAGTTCCTGCATGTACCGCAAGTCGATATAGGCCGTGATCAAGGTGTCCAGCAGCACCAATCGGGCCACATCGACATCTGCATAGGCGGCGTCCAGCCGGTATCCGGCGGCTTCCCGTTCGCGGCGGAATTCTCCGGCCAGGTCCAGCTTCCAGCTGGCCTCCAGGCGGGCGAATCCGCTCCGTGTCTGGGTTCCGTCACGGTTGGTCAGCGTGCCTTCGCCGACCCGTGCCGCCCCGCTGAGCGGATAGCCAGCGGCGATGGTGTAGGCCTCTGCCTGTGTGACTCGGTGCATAGCCGCGTGGATGTCGAGGTTCTGGTCCAGGCCCGCGTCGACCAGGCGGTTCAGCGTGTCGTCCTGAAACGCTTGCCACCAACGGTCTGCCGCGCGCGGCTGTGCCGTTCCGGGGGTCGTTTGTCCGAGATACCTGTCAGGAAGATCCATCGTCGGCGGCGAGAAATCCTCGCCGACGGTGCACGCCGTCAGCGACAGGCCACCCGCGCCCCACAAGAACCCACGCCGCGTCAGGATCACCGACTTCTCCCTTTGCCCAATGTACCAAGCCTAGTGGAAATCGGTCATGCCATCACAACTTGCTGTGTGTTCAAAGACGATGTTTGAGGCGTGTGTGGCTTTCCGGTCAGGGCTGTGCAAGGGCGTCGGTCAACGCAGGCCGGTCTGTTCCAGCATGCCGCGCCGCTTGGCTTCGTAATAGTATCCGCGGGAATACCAGTGCACGGCGGTGTCATGGCTGCCGTCCGACAACAGCCAGGCGCCGCGCAGGTATTTCACGGCGTATTTCAGGTTGGTCTCCGCATCCAGCAGGTCGCGGGCCGCGCCCCGATGGCCCATCGTGCGCGCCGTTTGTGGCAGGATCTGCATCAGCCCGTAGTAGGGACCGTTGCGAGCGGCGGGGCGGTAGGTGCTCTCTCGGATCACGACACGGTGCACCAGCGTGGGCGGTACCTCGTAGAGCGCGGCATACCGATTGATCAGAACCCGCAACTCGGGCGTTTCGTTCGGGTGCAACGGACGGTCGTATTGGGTTGATTTGCGGGAGCTGTCGCCGCCCCCGCCGGAGCTTGCGCACGCTGAAACAAGGCCCAGACACAGGCACAGAATGGTCAGGATCCTGATGGTTCTGGTGTGCATGATACAGCCTCCGGCATTGGTCGGATGGTAGCGCAGGCGACCGTTGTCGCTCAAGCGTTTCGCACGGCTGACCTGCCGTAGCGATACGCCCCTGATTTTGGACAGCTGCTTCAAAGCCGTCTGTTCCGTGTGGCATGAAATCCTGTTATCTGTCGGCGCAAAGGTTCATGTCCCTGGCGACAGGGGGGTGAAGGCTTGGATGACGAGTCTGTTTGCGCTAACAGTCGGGCCGCGCAGGTATGGTAACGAGCGCATTTTAGGAGCATAAACATGGTCGCACGCATCATTCCCGTCGATCCCTTTGATCTGGTGATCTTTGGTGGCACGGGGGATCTGGCCCGTCGCAAGATACTTCCGGGCCTCTATCGACGTCTCGCAGATGGCCAGATGCCGCCCGAAGCCAGGGTTGTCGGCGCCGCACGCAGTGAAATTGACGATGCCGGGTTTCGCGAGCTTGTGCGCGAGGCGCTGGTCGAATTCATCCCGGATGATGTTCTGGATGCCGAAACGATGGATCGGTTCCTGGCACTGCTGCACTATGTGCAGATTGATGCCGTTGGCGAGACCGGTTGGAACGAGCTGAAACAGCAGATGCGGCCCGGCGTGGTGCACGTGTTCTATTTCTCGGTCGGTCCATCGTTGTTCGGCCCGATCGCGGAGCGGTTGAAACACCGCGGCATTGCCGATTCCGACAGCCGGATCGTGGTGGAAAAACCCTTCGGCAAGGATCTCGCGTCGGCGCGGGAGCTCAACGAGAGCCTGGCCTGCCATTTTGACGAAACGCAAATCTATCGAATCGACCACTACCTGGGCAAGGAAACGGTCCAGAACCTGATGGCGGTCCGGTTTGGCAACATGCTGTTTGAACCGCTGTGGAACAGCCAGTATGTCGATCACATCCAGATCACCGTCGCCGAGACCGTCGGCGTGGGCGGTCGGGGCGAGTATTATGATCGTTCGGGCGCGATGCGGGACATGGTGCAGAACCACTTGCTTCAACTGTTGTGCCTGATCGCGATGGAACCGCCGGCGCGATACGATTCCGATGCCGTGCGCGACGAAAAGCTGAAGGTGATCCGGGCGCTGGACGCGGTTGCGCCTGACGACATCGTGCGCGGGCAATACGCCGAGGGTCCGGACGGGCCGGGCTACCTGGAGGATGTCGGCAACCCGCGCAGCCGCACCGAGTGTTTCCTGGCGATGCGCCTCGGGGTGTCGAACTGGCGATGGGCGGGCACACCGTTCTATCTGCGGACCGGAAAGCGGCTGAAGGCCCGGGCGAGCGAGATCGCCATCGTGTTCAAGGAGGCGCCGCACTCGATCTTTGATGTGCCGCGCGGGCGCCATTCCAATATCCTGTCGATCCGGCTGCAACCCAACGAAGGCATGCAACTGGGGGTGACCATCAAGGAACCGGGGCCGGGCGGCATGCGTCTGATCGACGTGCCACTGGACATGTCCTTTGCCGAAGCCTTGGGCGAACAGGCCGAGGACATTCCGGACGCCTATGAACGCTTGATCATGGACGTGATACGGGGCAACCAGACCCTGTTCATGCGGGGGGACGAAGTCGAGGCAGCCTGGGCATGGACCGATCCGGTCATTGCCGGGTGGGAGGCACGCGGCCACGTGCCCAGCCGCTATGACCAGGGCAGCAGCGGGCCGGACGACGCGCTGATGCTGCTGCACCGCGATGGCCGCAGATGGAGGGAGATCCGACCATGAAATTCGTCGAGTACCCGGACCGGGATCTGATGATGATCAATCTCGCTGACACGATTTCGAGCGAGCTGAAGAATACGCTTCTGACCCAGGACCGCGCGACGCTGTGCGTGCCCGGTGGCACCACGCCGGGCCCGGCGTTCGACTCGTTGTCGGCGTCGCGGCTGGACTGGACTCGGGTCACGATCCTGCTGAACGATGAACGCTGGGTGCCCGAAGACCATCCGCGCTCCAACACCCGTCTGTTGCGCGAGCGGCTTCTGGTGGGGCAGGCGGCAGCCGCCAACTATCAGCCGCTGCACGCCGACACGGCAACCCCGGAGGAGTCGCTGGACGTCCTGGGCGAGCAGATCCGCGCTGTGCTGCCGATCACCGTGCTGCTGCTTGGCATGGGCGCGGACATGCACACCGCCTCGCTGTTTCCGGGCGCCGATCGGCTGGACGAAGCTATGTCCGACGATGCCCCGCCGCTGATGGCGTTGCGATCCGAGGCCGCCGGCGAGCCGCGCATGACGCTGACCGCGCCTGTCCTGCTGGAGGCGATGTCGACCCATATCCTGATCACCGGTGCAGAGAAGCGCGCTGCGCTGGAACGCGCCCGTGGCCTGCGCCCGAGCGAGGCGCCGGTTCGGGCCTTCCTGGCGGATGCAACGGTGCACTGGGCCGAATGACTTTTGGCCAGGCCGGGTGCCGTGTTGCCCGCATGACCAAGTTGCGATGAATCGAATGAACTGGGCTGAATAGGTAGACCCGATGTGGAATGAACTGACCAATCACCGCGCAACCGTGGCGGATCGCAAGATCCTGTCGTTGTTTGACGATGCCGACCGGGCGAAGACATTCTCCGCCACCTTTGGCGACCTTCTGTTCGACTATTCCAAGACGAATATCGACAGCACCGCCATGTCTCTGCTTCTGACGCTGGCGGAGCAGGCAAACGTTGCCGGGCGCCGCGCCGCGATGTTCACGGGCGAGACGATCAACGAGACCGAGGGCCGCGCCGTGCTGCACACAGCGCTGCGCAACCTTGATGGCGGGCCGGTGATGGTGGACGGTGCCGACGTCATGCCCGACGTTCTGGCAACCCTCGACCGGATGGAGGCCTTTGCAACCGACGTGCGCACCGGGGTGTTCCTGGGGCAGGGCGGTCAGATCACCGATGTGGTCAATATCGGCATTGGCGGATCGGACCTGGGACCGGTGATGGCGGTGCAGGCGTTGACGCCCTATGCCGACGGACCGCGTTGCCATTTCGTGTCCAACGTCGATGGGGCCCATATCTCTGATGTGCTGGCGCCGCTGGACCCGCGCACGACGCTGGTCATCGTCGCCTCCAAGACCTTCACCACCGTCGAAACCATGACCAACGCCCGGGTCGCCAAGGCCTGGATGGCGGACAAGGTCGACAACCCGGCCGGCCAGTTTGCGGCGTTGTCCTCGAACCTGGACCTGACAGCGGCCTTTGGCATCGATCCGGCCCGCGTTTTCGGCTTTGCCGACTGGGTTGGCGGACGGTATTCCATGTGGGGCCCGATCGGACTGTCGCTGATGCTGGCGATCGGCGGGCAGGGGTTCCGGGCCTTCCTGCGCGGGGCCCAATCGATGGACCGCCACTTCCAGGCGGCAGAGCTCCACGAGAACCTTCCGGTATTGCTGGCGCTGGTTGGGATCTGGCACCACCAGGTCTGTGGCTACCCGACCCGCGCGGTGCTGCCCTATGAACAGCGCCTGATCCGCCTGCCTGCCTATCTTCAGCAGCTGGAGATGGAGAGCAACGGCAAGCGGGTCGGCATGGACGGTCAGGACCTCGAGGTCGTGTCCGGGCCGATTGTGTGGGGCGAGCCGGGCACAAATGGCCAGCATGCGTTCTACCAGTTGATTCATCAGGGTACGGGCGTTGTGCCCTGCGAATTCATGGTCGGGGCCAAGGGCCACGAGGACGACCTGTCCCACATGCACGTGCTGCTGCTGTCCAACTGCCTGGCACAATCCGAGGCGCTGTTGCGGGGCCGTTCGCTGGAGGAGGCCACGGCCATCATGGCCGCCAAGGGGTTGGAGGGCGCCGAACTGGACCGTCAGGCCCGCCATCGCGTCTTCCCCGGCAACCGTCCCTCGACGACGCTGGTCTATCCGCTGCTGACGCCCGAAGTTCTTGGGCAGATCGTGGCGCTGTACGAGCATCGTGTCTTTGTCGAGGGCGTGATCCTGGGCATCAACAGCTTCGACCAATGGGGCGTTGAACTGGGCAAGGAACTTGCCATGGCGCTTGAGCCTGTCCTGACCGGAGAGGCCGGGACCGATGGCAAGGACGGTTCCACCGCGATGCTGGTCGAAACCGTTCGTCGGCTCGGCGCCTGACCCACACACCTCATCTGGCTGCCGTCACCGATGGCGGCCAGTTCCCAGGTCTGATCGGCCGGCCGGACGTCTGGACTCACATGGTACGGTCCGGGGCGCTGCCGCCAAGGGCTCCCCCGGGTCCTTCGGCCGCGCAATCGATCGATCGGCCGACCTGACCCTCCCAACGCCCTGCAGGGTTGACACGACATCGGCTGACGGCTGGTGACGTCCCGTTGATCACAATCCCCGTTCCGTGGAAGCGACTGACCATTGGTGTTGTTCCTGACACTGGGGCAATCGGGGATCACCCTGATCGTTGGTGTCCCGGCACATGGGCGGACAGGCACAGCCGGTGTTCTCTGGCCTTGTGACCCGGGGGGCCTAATTTGACGAAAGCTTTGAGGGAGGTCGAACACGCGGGCTTTCCGCCACGATATTTCGCGCACATTGGGAGAAAACCATGTTTCGCTTTGGTATCTTCATGTTGGCCTCGGCGGTCGAGATTCCGGGATTTGCTCAGGACAGTCACGCCAAATCGCTGACCATTCCCTACGACGACAGTTTCGAGGGGACGATCTTTCCCTGGCAAGGAGGCACCGAGGAACTTGTGGTCGACACAGCCCGCAACAATGGCGGAAAACCACTTGTCTGCGGTGCCGATGCGATCGAGGGTGGCATTCGCGCCACGTGATCGGCGACCGATTGCGAAGCATCAAGCTGTCTTCGGGCAAACGTCCTTTGAAGTCCAACCTAACCTGCATTCAACGGGTCATGATATCCGATGATCCGGCATAGATCCGGGCGAAATGCCAACAGTCAAAGGTGCCGTGGCAGCCGGGGTTATCCGAGAACCTGAGGCTCGATACACGACAGATGCGGTTCGAAGGCGGACTCCCCGCGGGCAGGTTTCAGGTTTCGGCGGTGGCACCATCCCGTTGCATGAACGCCGACTTCATGGCTTCGGTCAAAGGGAACCGGCCACGGCCGTCGGACGTCAACAGGACCACGAGGGCCGTGCCGACAACCCGCAGGTCGGGCGCGAAGACGGCGTAGTCCATCTCGAAACTGGTGGTGCGAAACCGGACGGTGCGGGCCGTCGCGATGTAGTCTTCGCTGAGGAACATCGGCGCATGGTACTGTGCACCGACCGCCTTCAGAACCAGTTGCGGCGCGGTCTCGGAATAGTCGGAAATGCCATAGTCCCGGCAATACAGCAGGCGCAGGCTTTCAAACCATCGCAGATAGGCCGTGTGGTTCACGTGATTGAGCGCATCGAGTTCGGAAAATCGTACGCGGTCAGCCATGCCAAAACACCACGGTGCCGGCACGCCCACTTGTCTCAGGGCGTCAGTGTTCAGCGGGGTCAGGAAGGGGGGCAAAATGTCAGGTCTCCTTGCGTCATGAGACCGTAGATTTCGCCGTGAGGGTTGCCCTCGTCAAGGATGCTCGGGCAATATCATCGGCCGCAACCCGCAGTGGATTTCCAGGTCTTCCAATCTCCGGTGGAGTTTGTGAAATTCTGCCCGCACATCGCGGGCTGGCATGAACTCGGTCGCAGTGCGATCCTCGATCATTGTTCGCAGGAGCCCTTCGAATGCGGGGTCTCCTTTCAAACGGTCGTTGACCGTGCGAAGAAGGTCGTGGTGATCGGAATGTGCCCTCAGGTTGATCTGTTTCGTCGGTGACATGTTGACTCTTTACGTAGCCTCGCGTGGCAAAGCGCTTCTGACTGCGGTGCGAAGAGGGGAGCGTCGGACACCTTCTGTTCCGAATGCACCGACAATTATCACAAGGATTTAGAAAATTGGAGCTTTTTCGTCCGTTGACCTTCAATTGATAACATTGTCGCTGTCGGTTGGTAAATGTCTTCAAAGCGTCATCTGAGATAGCCTCAGTTCACGAAATCAACATCCCGCGGTTCCGCCTTTGCTTGATTGCAGCGCGTGATGTCAGGCGGGTGAGTCGGCACACGTGTGGCGCCAACCCGATCTGCTGAACGGTGTTTCCCCGGTTGGCGAGGTGCTGCTTCAGACGACGACGTCCGCCTCGGAGATCGAATAAACGTCTTCCGGGAAGGTTTCGCTCGGCGTGAAAATGGTGAGCGTGTCGCGCCGCTCGTCCTCCGACGACATCGGCAGTTGGCAAAGGTGTTTCCGGTGAACAGCAAGGTGTCGGCGCCGTTGCGGCCGCGCGGACCGGGGGGGCACCCGAAACCTTGCCCCGGCGGCGGGGGAACGCCGTCAATGTCCCGGATTGTCTCGCCAGCGGCCCAAAATGTCCGGACGTGTGGATGATCCCCGCGAGAAAACGGCATTTCCGATCACCTCACCGCCTTCGGGGGAAATGCTCCCGGCGTTGTTCAGGGTGCACTCGATCCGGAAGGGAGTGGGATCATCTTCAAAGGTGCCACCTCGGTCTTCGTCGTGCCGCAAGCTGATCTTGGTGCTGGCTGCATCGGCACTCGCGACGTTATCGGTCATCCCAAGGATGGGCCTGAATTCCGTTGTTGCATTCGACCCACTTGGATTTGGCATGTCAAAATCTCCGGTCCGGCGGAAAATGCATTTGCTTGATTGGCGAATGTCCCCCTGGTCCGGGAACAAGATTTCCCCGCCCGAACTTCAGGGCAGCAAGGCACGGTGTCAGGGTCGGGAAACGCAAGAGGGGCGCCCGATTGGGCACCCCTCTGTCTGTCACTGTCCCGTGTCGGATCAGCAGCTGTAGTACATCTTGAACTCGATCGGGTGCGGCGTGTGCTCGTAGGCATAGATCTCTTCCCACTTGAGATCCATGTAGCCTTCGATCTGGCTCTTGGTGAACACGTCGCCGGCCAGCAGGAAGTCGTGATCGGCAGCAAGGCTGTCCATCGCTTCCCGCAGGCTGGCACAGACCGTCGGGATACCGGCCAGCTCTTCGGCGGGCAGGTCGTAGAGGTCCTTGTCCATGGCTTCGCCCGGATCGATCTTGTTCTTGATGCCGTCGAGGCCGGCCATCAGGAGGGCTGCAAAGCACAGGTAGGGGTTTGCCGCCGGATCGGGGAAACGCGCCTCGACGCGCTTGGCCTTGGGCGATTCCGCCCACGGGATCCGCACGCAGCCGGAACGGTTGCGAGCCGAGTAGGCGCGCAGAACCGGGGCTTCGAAGCCGGGGATCAGACGCTTGTAGGAGTTCGTCGACGGGTTGGTGAAGGCGTTCAGGGTCTTGGCGTGCTTCAGGATGCCGCCGATGTACCACAGGGCCTCGTCGCTCAGGTCGGCGTACTTGTCGCCGGAAAACAGCGGCTTGCCATCCTTGAAGATCGACATGTTGACGTGCATGCCGGTGCCGTTGTCACCGGAGATCGGCTTGGGCATGAACGTTGCCGACTTGCCATAGGCGTGGGCGACGTTGTGGATGACGTACTTGTACTTCTGCAGTTCGTCGGCCTGCTTGGTCAACGACCCGAAGATCATGCCAAGCTCGTGCTGACAGGACGCCACCTCGTGGTGGTGCTTGTCGACCTTCATGCCCATGCGCTTCATGGTCGAGAGCATTTCGGAGCGCAGGTCCTGGGCGTCGTCGATCGGGTTGACCGGGAAGTAGCCGCCCTTGACGCCGGGCCGATGACCCATGTTGCCCATCTCGTATTCGGTGTCGGTGTTCCAGGAGGCGTCGACCGCGTCGACCTCGTAGGACACCTTGTTGATGCCGACCTGGAACCGGACGTCATCGAACAGGAAGAATTCTGCCTCGGGGCCCATGTAGGCCACATCGCCGATGCCGGAGGATTTCAGATAGGCCTCGGCCTTTTCGGCAGTGCCACGCGGGTCGCGGTCATAGTGCTCGCCGGTGTCGGGCTCGTGCACCGAGCAATGGATCGCCAGCGTCTTTTCCGCATAGAAGGGGTCAATGTAGACCGACCCGGGGTCGGGCATCAGCTTCATGTCGGATTCGTCGATCGGCTTCCATCCGGCGATGGAGGATCCGTCGAACATGAAGCCCTCTTCCAGGAAGTCTTCGTCGACCTGGTCGGCCATCACGGTGACGTGCTGCAGCTTGCCGCGGGGGTCAGTGAAACGGATGTCGACGTATTCGACTTCCTCGTCCTTGATGGTCTTGAGAACGTCAGCTTTGCTCATGTGACCTAGGCTCCTGTGTGTCAGTGTAGAAGTTATGATTCTGGTAATTCTGTCCGGACTCAGAGCGCTTCGTCGCCCTCTTCGCCAGTGCGGATGCGGATGGCCTGCTCCACCGGAGAGACGAAGATCTTGCCATCGCCGATCTTGTCGGTCTTTGCAGCCGACATGATCGCGTCGATCGCGGCCTCCAGCTGGTCTTCAGGCAAAACGACCTCGATCTTTACCTTCGGCAAGAAATCGACGACATATTCGGCGCCGCGGTAAAGTTCCGTGTGACCCTTTTGCCGCCCGAAACCCTTGACCTCGATAACGCTCAACCCCTGAACACCGACGTCCTGAAGAGCTTCCTTCACGTCATCGAGCTTGAAAGGTTTGATGATGGCTTCGATTTTTTTCATGGTGGCGGCCGACTCCCTGTGATCCGTCCCGGTAAATGCACAGACCATCATCGCGGCAACGGGACAATTCAAGAGCGGAGTGGAAATCGCGGCGAACGGCCATTTCGTGAGCATGCGGCGCAAATCTGTGCGAATTGCCTTAAAAGTGGGCAAAGTTGAAAAAGTGAGCGAGACCTGATGACCGGATTACTGACATCTGCCCAAATGCGCGCCATCGAGCAGGCCGCCTTTGACACCGGCGCGGCGAGCGGCCTGGAGTTGATGGAACGGGCCGGTCAGGGAGTCGTGGACGCGATGCTCGCGACATGGCCCGACCTCGCCGAGGGCGAACGGTCGGCCCATGTCCTGTGTGGGCCGGGCAACAACGGGGGCGACGGTTTCGTCATCGCGCGCCTGCTGCGTCAACGTGGCTGGATCGTGCAGGCCTTCCTGTACGGTCAGGCTGATCGGTTGATGGGGGATGCCCGCGAGGCCCATGCCCGCTGGAAAGAGATCGGTCCGGTGCTCCCCTTGGCCAGCGGGACGCTGACCAGCGGTCCCCGTCCGGATGTGATCGTCGATGCTGTGTTCGGCACCGGTCTCTCCCGTCCGCTGCCAGAGGACCTCGCCTCTGCGCTGTTCGATCTTGAGGGCGCCTGTCCCGAGGGCACCACCCGGCGGGTGGCCGTCGATGCGCCGTCCGGGTTGTGCATGGATTCGGGGCGGGTTCTGCGCGCGCCTGCGGCGATTGTGCCCGAGACCAACGGCGGCCCCCGGCAAGCGGTCTTGCCATCGCGGCAGGATCTGACGGTCTCCTTTCACGCTGCAAAGCTGGGCCATGTGCTGCAAAACGGGCCGGAATGGTGCGGCCAGATCCAGGTGGCGGATATCGGATTGCGTGAACGTGACCTGCGTCAGGCTGATTCGGGCCTTGCCGAAATGCTCAAGGGCGTCGTTCATGCGGCGGCCCCCGACGTACACCTGTTGCGAAAGGGCGGCGAAGACCATCCGACGGGACACAAATACGATTACGGACATGCTGTCGTTGTTTCTGGCGGGCCGGGGCATACCGGCGCCGCGCGTCTGGCGGCACGCGCGGCGTTGCGGGTCGGGGCAGGGCTCGTCACCGTCGCCGCGCCCGGGACTGCGGTGGCCGAATGTGCTGCCCACCTGACAGCTGTCATGCTGGCCCGCTGCAACGGGGCCTCCGACCTGGGGGTGCTGCTCGGGGATGACCGGTTGAACGCGCTCTGCCTCGGGCCGGGGCTTGGTGTCGGGGCGGCGACCCGCGACATGGTGATCACGGCGCTCGGCAGCCGCCGTCGTTGCGTGCTGGATGCCGACGCGCTGACCTCGTTTGCGAGCGATGCGCCACGGCTGTTCGCCCATGTGCACTCAAAGGTGGTCCTGACCCCGCACGCTGGCGAATTCGCGCGCTTGTTTCCGGACATCTGGCAAAAGTTGCTGGCCGAGCCGAACAGCGGTCCGGCCTATTCGCGGGTCGATGCCACGCAGGAGGCCGCGGCGCGCGCTGGTTGTGTGGTGCTGCTCAAGGGGCCGGACACGATCATCGCAGAACCGGGCGGGCGCACCACCGTGCACGCCGCAGCCTACGACCGGGCGGCGCCATGGCTGGCGACGGCTGGGTCCGGTGACGTATTGGCGGGCCTGATCACGGGGCTTCTGGCGCGGGGTTTCTGGCCGGTCACGGCGGCATCAACGGCCGCCTGGCTCCACGCGGAGGCGGCCCGGATAGTGGGAGCCGGGCTGATCGCCGAAGATCTTCCCGAAGCCCTGCCGCGCGTTTTTTCCGACCTCGGCCTGTGACGCGCGACAGCCGCGTCGGCACGACTTAATCTGGCGGTGGACCTTTCTACCACCGGTTGCCGCAGCCGGCTGGCGGCTTGGCCAGAACCCAAAGGTTGGCCAAATAGCGATCACCTTTGGCGCCGGTTTCGGGGCACGAACCCGTGCCAAGGTCTGTGGCGGCAAGCGTCTGGGGCCCGGGCGAAAATCTTGCAGAGACACCGAACCGCTGGTCATGCCAGCACAGCCAGCGGCAGTGGGCTTCCCCATACCCTCAAGGCGCGGCCTTGGGGAAAGATGCCGGTCTTCTGTCGCCCAATACCCCGCCGGAGGCTCCTGCTCCAACCGCCTGAGGCGCGGATAGGACTAGTCCCGGCGTTCGGCAGCCTTTGCCGCATCCCAGAGACGATCCATCTCTTCGAGGGTGGCCTCGGCAGGGGATGAGCCTTGATTGTGAAGGTCGCCCTCCAGTGCGTTGAAACGGCGTGTGAACTTGCCGTTCGTGCGCCGCAGCGCCTTTTCAGAATCCACGCCCAGGTGACGCGCCAGGTTGACCACGACGAACAAAAGGTCCCCCATTTCATCCTCGATCGCATCGGCGTCGGCTGTCTCGGCGGCTTCCGCCAACTCCTGCGCTTCCTCGACGATCTTGGCGAGGACCAGTTTGGGATTGTTCCAGTCAAACCCAACCCTTGCAGCCCGTTTCTGAAGTTTCTGCGCCCGCATCAACGCGGGCAGACCCATCGCCACGCCGTCCAGAACGCGCGCCTCGCCCTTGGCCTCGCGCTCGGCGGCCTTCTGGACCTCCCAGTCGCGGGTCTGCTGTTCGGCGCTCTTGTCCCGGCTTTCGTCGCCAAAGACATGTGGATGTCGCGACACCATCTTGTCCGAGATCCCGTCGGCGATCGCGGCAAAGTCGAACCGCTCTTCCTCGGTGCCCATCTGCGCGAAATAGACAACCTGCAACAACAGGTCGCCCAACTCGCCCTTCAACTCGTCCCAGGCCTCTCGTTCGATCGCATCGGCGACCTCGTAGGCCTCCTCGATGGTGTAGGGGGCGATGGTCTCCCAGGTCTGTTCGATGTCCCATGGGCAGCCGCTGTCAGGATCGCGCAACCGGGCCATGATCTCCAGCAATCGCGGCATGCCGCCCTTGGGGTCGAAAATCAGGGAATCGCTCATGGAAAGGGCTCCGGCAAGGGTCTGGCCGGAAATTCGATGGTTTCACGGCATATGTCCATGCCGCTTCTGATCGCGCAGCCGCCTGCTCAGATGTGATCGAGATTTGACCGAGCGGAATTCTGGCGCATCCGCGAGGCGGAGCGCCCGCATGACCCGCCGAAGGTTCAAAAGGCTGATCTTGCCATCCATAGCATCTGCCGGCAGATGCCCGCGAGGCCGTGCCGTTGCAAATGTGACGCGACTATGAGCCTTTGGCGTGCAACAGATTCCGCCATCGCGGCACACGACAGCAAGGGGAGACGGCGCAGATGGCGCTAGAAGATGCAAAGACTCAGGTCGACACGGCTTTCACCCGCACCGAGTTGCGCGGCCTGGCGTTCGAAAACGCCTTTGGCGGGGCGACGTCCTTTCTGCGACGGCGCTACACCAAGGACCTGACCGGCGTGGATGTGGCGGTGACGGGCGTGCCGTTTGATCAGGCGGTCACCAACCGGCCCGGCACCCGCCTTGGACCGCGCGCGATCCGCGAAGCATCGACCCTTCAGCCGTTTGATCGGCCCTATGGTTGGGGCTTCGACCCGCTGGCGGAATTCGCCGTGGTCGACTACGGCGATCTTGCCTTCGACTATGCCAATGTCGCGGCCTTTCCGGCGGCGCTGAAGGCCCACATTGCCGGCATCCTGTCCTCTGGCGCTGCGAGCATCGTTCTGGGGGGCGATCACTACATCACCTTCCCGATCTTGCAGGCCTATGCCGACCGGTATGGCCCGCTGTCGCTGGTGCAGTTCGATGCCCATTCCGACACCTGGCCGGATGACGATTTTACCCGGATCGACCACGGAACGATGTTCTACAAGGCGGTGAAGATGGGCATCGTGGACCCGACCCGCTCGGTCCAGATCGGCATTCGCACGGTGAACGACGATCCGCTGGGCGTCCACACCATCGACGCCCGCACGGTGCACGAGGCCGCGCCGGGCGCGGTTGCGGCCCGGGTGAAGGAAATCGTCGGCGATGCGCCGACCTATCTGACCTTTGACATCGACGCGCTGGACCCGGCATTTGCACCGGGCACTGGCACGCCGGTCTGGGGCGGGCTGACCTCGGGGCAGGTCGCGGCAATCCTGCGCGACCTCGCGGGGATCAACCTGGTCGGAGGGGACGTCGTTGAGGTGTCCCCACCATTTGACACCACCGGTGCCACGGCGATTGCCGGCGCTCATGTCGCCATGGAAATCCTCTGCCTCTGGGGGTGGACCCGGCGCGCGGGTGCCGGACACGGCGATTGATCCAGCGCCCTTGCCGCCCGCCGCTTGTTCGCGCGGCGGGGACCCCAGATCAACGGATCAGACGACGGATCGGGCGCGGCGCCTGACACCGGATCTGCGGGGCGCGGGCGTCCGACCGGGAGCCGCTGGCTGACGTGGCGTCGCTTCGCGCCGCCCCTTGCGCCGACCGCATTGCAGGCTAGGTCTGCGAAAAACCCGAGGAGTGTCATGTCTTCAGCCCTGTATATCGTGATCGGATGCCTTGCCGTCCTGATGCTGGTTCCACGTCTTGCCCCGTCGGATCCGGCGCGCTGGCACGTTGATCCCCGAACCGGACGGCCGGGCGAGGGACGCTTTGTTGTGGCGCTGGAGGGCGGTGACGCCTCGGGGCCGGTCCTCGACATGACCGCCGGTGATCTGCTGGCGCGGTTCGATGCCATTGCCATGGCCACCCCGCGCACGGATCGGTTGGCAGGGAGCGTGCCAGAAGGGCGCATCACCTACATCACACGAAGCCGGGGTTTCGGTTTTCCCGACTACACCACCGTCGAGGCCGTTGACGACGGACAGGGCGCGCGGCTGATCATCTTTGCCCGGCTCCGCTACGGCCGTTCAGATCTTGGCGTCAATCGACAGCGCGTCAGCGAATGGCTGGAGGCGCTGCAAGCCCCGTAGTCGCGAAGACGCACAGCCCTCGCCGACCTCGCGCCACATCGGGTTGTTCAGGGACATCTCGCAGCGGGCCATGAACATGCGTCCATCCACATGCAGGCAGATCACCTGTCCCAGTTCGACCCGGCTCCCTGTCTTGTCTGTGCAAAAACAATCCTGCGCCGTCCCCGAGGAGGCAGTTTCGTCCGCGACAGCCATGGCGGGCATTAGCAGAAAAAGCAAAGCAAGCACACGCATACGGCAAGAATAGCATGCCGACCGCTCTTGACCAAGCGGGCGCAATCCGGCACGCATTTCGCCATGGTTCCCGAGCACAGACTGGACGAGATTGCCGCGCGTTTCGAGTTTCTCGAGGCGAAGATGGCCAGCGGCGTGAGCGGAGGCGACATCGCCCAGCTTGCGCGCGAGTATGCCGAATTGAAACCCGTGGTGAGCGGGATCGATGCCTGGAGGCAGTGCGTCGCCGATATCGCGGAGGCCGAGGCGATGCTCGACGATCCGGAAATGAAAGCCCTGGCGGAAGAGGAACTGCCGGACCTGCAGGCTCGCCTGCCGGAACTTGAACAGATATTGCAGGTCGCGTTGTTGCCCAAGGACGCCGCGGACGCCCGCCCTGCGATGGTCGAGATCCGTCCTGGCACCGGTGGCGAGGAGGCGGCGCTGTTTGCCGGCGACCTGCTGCGGATGTACCAACGTTATGCCGAGGCGCAGGGCTGGAAGTTCGAGTTGATCGCGCAGCAGGAAACCGAATTGGGCGGCATCAAGGAAGCCATCGCCCATGTGCACGGCCAGGGGGCCTTTGCCCGGCTGAAATACGAATCCGGCGTGCACCGGGTTCAGCGGGTGCCCGAGACAGAGTCGGGGGGCCGCATTCACACCTCGGCTGCCACCGTCGCCGTTCTGCCCGAGGCCGAGGAGGTCGATATCGCGATCCCGGCGGGCGATTTGCGGATCGACACGATGCGCGCCAGCGGGGCAGGCGGTCAGCACGTCAACACCACCGATTCCGCGGTCCGCATCACCCACCTGCCAACGGGGCTTGTCGTGACCTCGTCCGAGAAATCCCAACACCGCAACCGTGACATCGCAATGCAGGTGTTGCGCACCCGGCTGTACGATCTTGAACGGCACAAGGTCGATGCCGAACGCGCCGCCGATCGCAAGTCACAGGTTGGGTCTGGCGACCGATCCGAACGGATTCGAACCTACAATTTCCCGCAAGGCCGCATGACCGACCACCGGATCAACCTGACGCTCTACAAGCTGGACCAGGTGATGCAGGGCGACCTGACCGAGGTCATCGATGCGCTGACGGCCGACGACCAGGCCCGCAAGCTGGCCGACCTGGGGGCATGAACCGCGCATGAGCGAAACGATTGCCAAGGCCCTGGTGCGGGTAACCCGTTGCCTGGCCGATGCCGGTGTGGACAGCCCCGAACGCGATGCACGCCTGCTGGTGGCCCATGCGGCAGGGTTGGAGGCGGGGCGACTGACCCTGCATTTGCCCGACCCGTTCGAGGCCCCCGAGCGACTGGAGGCGGCCCTGGCCGCGCGTGAGGCCCGCCAGCCGGTGTCCCAGATCGTTGGGAGCCGTTTGTTCTGGGGCCGCCGGTTTCGGGTCACCCCGGACGTTCTGGACCCGCGGCCTGAAACCGAGAGCCTGATTGCCCTGGCCCTGGAACACTCGTTTCATCGGGTGCTGGATCTTGGATCAGGAACCGGCTGTATCCTTTTGACATTGCTTGCGGAACGTCCATCTTCCTTCGGTGTTGGTGTGGACCTGTCCGAGGCCGCCCTGGCGGTAGCGCGCAGCAATGCGGAGGCCCTCGGTGTCGATGCAGACCTGCAGCGGTCCGACTGGTACGCGGACGTCAGCGGTCGTTTCGACCTGATCGTCTCCAATCCGCCCTACATCTCGGCCGCGGAAATGAAGCACTTGGCGCCGGAGCCCCTGCTGTGGGAGCCTCGCATGGCCTTGACCGACGAGGGCGACGGGTTGGCGTGCTACCGCACCATCGCGGCAGGGGCCCCGCGACACCTGTCACCCGGCGGGCGGCTTCTGGTCGAGATCGGTCCGACCCAGGGAAAGGCCGTTGCCGACCTGTTTTCCGCGGCGGGGCTTGAAGATGTGCAGGTCGGTCCCGATCTGGATGGGAGGGACAGGATTGTTTCCGCACGCGCCGCTTTGGTCGAATGACAGGGCGAAAGTGACGGATTTGTGCCGATTTCTCGTGATATTGGCCCGAAAAACGTATTTTGACTTGTCATGCCTTTTGACGCATGATTAGCAGACGAGGCACGGAGCGTTGGGCAGTCGCCCCCCCGAGCAGAAAGCCATAACAAAGTGGACCAGATGGCGGGACCTTCTCCTGCCACATTCGACAAACGGTCCAGACACCGCAACAAGGCGGAACAAGAAAACCAATGAGATCATCCAAGTCACGTTCGCGTTCCAAGTCGAACCGCCCGCGCCCGAGTTCGATGGGAAACATCGTCAATCGGGTCTTTGATTCGTCAGGCCCGGAGGGCAAGGTGCGTGGCACCCCGCAGCAGATCATCGAGAAATACGTCCAACTGGCACGTGACGCCACGTTGGGCAACGATTGGGTCGCTGCCGAGAACTTCCAGCAGCATGCCGAGCATTACACCCGCATGCTGGGCGAAGCGCAGCGCGAACTGGATGCCCGCCGCGAGCAGCAGGAACAGCAGCAGCAACAGCAGCAGCAAGGCCGGGAGCGTCAGCGCGAGCGCGAGCGCCAGGAAAACACTGGTCAACCGTCCCGCGATCAGGAGCATCAGCCGCAGCACCAGCCGCGCGCCGACGTAATCGATCCGGTGCAACGGTCCACGTCGGATCAGCCCGACCTGATCGAAGATGCAATCCAGAGCCCACCGCAACCCGATCTGCTGGGGGAGACACCGGTCGCGGTCGTCTCCGCTCCTGTCGCTCCTGTCGAAAGCAGTGCGCCGGATTCGGGACTGGTCGAGACCCCCGAAAGCAAGCCGAAACCCCGGGCGCGCAAACCCAGGCCGGACAAAAGAGCCGAAGGCACGCCAGAGGGTGCGACCCCGGAGGCCCCGGCCAAGCCGCGTCGCCCCCGGACACGCAAACCGAAAGAGCCTGTGCAGTCCGATGCCCCTGCGTCGCCAGACGGCAATGCTCCGAAAGCCGCCGAATAGGGCTGCACGGTTCGCAATCAGATCGCGATGTTCCCTCTTGTCGGGCCGATAAACGGTCCAAGCGGGGCTCGCCCGACGCGCGGCTGCATGGGACAATGGCCAGAATGATGCCATCGCGTCTGTGTGGGTGCGGTCGTCGGATGACGTTGCCCGGCTATCCCATGTCCGGTGCGGGACGTCCTGACAGGGCAATGGCGGCGGCCCCTGGACGCGCACGGTCAAGCATGGCGCCACGATCCAACCCTCAAGAGCAACGCCTGTCGGCACTGATGCCTGCAATCCATGCCAAGGCGGACCTGATCAGCGTGCGGCGATCGCCCGTGCGATTGCGGCAAAGCCTTCAATCGGAACCTGTTCCGCCCGTTCCGTCGGGGCGATTCCGACACCGGTCAACAATGCCTCGGTGTCTCCTCCCAATCCCTTCAGGGCAGAGCGCAGCATCTTTCGACGCTGGTTGAAGGCCATCGCAACCACGCGCGACAACACCTCGGGGTCGGCTGGGTACAACGGTTCCGCCCTTGGGCGCAGGTGCACGACCGCGGAACTGACCTTTGGCGGCGGGGTAAATGCTTCGGGGGGAAGTCGCAGCGCGATCCGTGCCTCGCATCGCCATTGTGCAAGAACCGCCAGCCTCCCATAGACCTTGCCGCCGGGCTGCGCGACGATCCGGTCCGCGACCTCCTGCTGGAACATCAATGTCAGAGAGTCCCAGTAAGGCGGCCAGGAATCCGGTGACAGCCAGCGCACCAGAAGCTCGGTGCCGACATTGTAGGGCAGGTTGGCCACCACGTGGATCGGCGCTGCCAGGTGTGCCAGCGGATCGACTTCCAGCGCGTCGCCTTCGAGGACCTGAAGCCGTCCGGGATAGATCGACGCGATGTCGGCCAAGGCCGGCAGACAGCGAGCATCCTTCTCGATGGCCAACACCCGTCCGGCACCCTCGGCCAGCAAGCTTCGCGTCAGCCCACCCGGACCCGGCCCGATTTCCAGAACCGAGGCACCACTCAGGTCGCCCGGTATCCGGGCAATCCGGGACGTCAGGTTCAGGTCCAGCAGGAAATTCTGCCCCAGCGACTTCTTGGCGACCAGGCCATGATCGCGGATCACGTCCCGCAGCGGTGGCAATCCGTCAATGGTTCCCATGCTGGCCCCTGTTTCTTTGTCCAAAAACGTCGTCGGGAGAAACGCCGACTGGCGCGGGTGGCAGGCAGCGACCCTGCAACCAACCCGCCCGATGTTGTGCGCGGTTCATGTGTCGGCCCGGGCCGCAGCCATCCGTCCTGCCATCTTCAGCGCCTCCACCGTCGACCGGATGTCGGCGATACCGTGTCCGGCGATATCGAAGGCCGTGCCGTGATCCGGCGACGTGCGGATGAACGGCAGGCCGAGAGTCACGTTCACACCCCGGGCAAAGTCCAGCGTCTTGATCGGGATCAGCGCCTGGTCGTGATACATGCAGATCGCCGCGTCATAGCGGGCGCGCGCCTCGGTGTGGAACATCGTGTCCGAGGGCAGCGGCGGCGTCAGGTCCAGCCCTTCGTCGCGCAGCTGGTCCAGCAGCGGCGCGATCCAGTCCAGTTCCTCGTCGCCCATCGCACCGCCTTCGCCGGCGTGCGGGTTCAACCCGGCCACGGCCAGACGCGGCGCGGCCACTCCGAAATCGCGGCGCAGGGCGGCCTCCGTTATGCGGATCGTCCGGGCAAGAAGCGCGGGCGTCAGCGCCTGTGGGACATCCTTCAGGGCGATGTGGATCGTTGTCGGCACCACCTTGAGGGCCTCGCAGGCGAGCATCATCACCACATGGTCGACCCCGGCCAGCGCGGCCAGGTATTCCGTGTGGCCCGGATAGGCAAAGCCGGCGCCGTCCTGCAGGGCCTTCTTGTTGATCGGGGCTGTCACCACCGCGCTGGCCCCACCCGACATCGCCAGATCAACGGCCCGCGCGATCACGGCGATGACCTGCTCGGCATTTCCGGCTGTCGGGTGCCCCGGCACAGCCGGATCGGGGAAGGCATGCACCAGCACCGGCAGGGCCGTTGCGGCGTGATCCGTCGCCTCGGCCGGGGTGTTGATCCTTGCAATCGGGGTGCCGGGCGGCAAGTGAGCGGGATCGCCAATCCAGGCAAAGGGCAGGGTGCCGCGCAGGCTGTCCCAGGCACGGGCGGCGATCTCGGGGCCAACACCGGCGGGCTCGCCGCAGGTCAGGACGGGTGGCCCCAGCGGATCAGGCATCACGGATACCGGATGATTGCATCAGCCCGCAGTTCGGCCAGGTAGGCATCGCCATAGACCGCCAGCCGCTGTGCTACCAGTTGCCGCCGCACCGATCCCGGATCCGGTTGTTCCTCGTAGGTCGGGGTGCGGCCGCAGAGCATCAGCAACACGGTGTTCGGTCCGCGCGTCAGCGCAAAGGAGGATTCGCCCTCGTCCAGCTTGGCCAGTTCCATCGCCACGTCCTGCGGGACCTCGGCCAACGGGCGCGTGTGCACCGTAAGGCGTTCGGGGGCTTGACCCTTGTTGATGCCGTAAAGGTCGTTGCAGGTGTCTGTCCGGGCCGCGGTCTTTGCAGCCTCCGCAATGGCCTGCTCGGTGCGGGCGCCGGGGATCAGGTATTCCGCATATTCGAGCGTGACATTGTCGGCCTCCGCGACCCCTGTTTCGCGCAGTTGGATCAGCTGGAACAGAGCCACGACACCGGAGCCCTTCACCGGTTGGCTCACCTGTCCGGGGGCCAGTGTCAGGATCTGGCTGCGCAGGGCGGGCGGCAGGTCGGACAACGGCATGGCGCGTGGCATGCGCCCGCCGTTGACGTTCGTGGGCGAGAGCGAATGACGCCGTGCGGCGGCCGAAAAGGCACCGGTGGAACTGATCGTGTCGCTCAACTCCTGCGCCAGCCGCTCAGATGCCAAGGCTTCGGCCTCGTTTCTGGCCGGAAGGACGATCTCGGCCAACACCGCTTCGGCACCGCCACGGCGGGAGGTCAGCGCCAACGCCCTGTCGACCTCGGCATCCGTGATCTGGGCGCGTGGCCCGAAGCGATTGCGCACGACTGCGCGCCAACCGATCCCGGCGACGATGAAATCGCGGAACGTCTGCTCTGCCACGCCCTGTGCCGCCAGCGCCGACAGGAACGTGGCCTTGTCCATGTTGGCCCGGCCGGCAAATTCCTCCATGCCTTCATCGATCGCTTCCGCCGATGTCTCGATCCCCATGGAGGCAACCGCACCAGCGCGCAGCCGGTCTTCGATCAGCTGTTCCAGCGCCACCTCGCGCAGGTCGCCCGGCGTGCGGAACAGTTTGAGGATGATCATTCGCTGGTCGAGTTCAAAGTTGGTTATCGGGCGGTCGTTTATGATCGCGACGGCGGAAAACGGGTTTCCCGACTGGGCCTGTGCCGGACCGGGATTCAGAAGCATCGTCAGAGCCACTGCCAGTGTCGACAGCGTGCTGCATGCCGCCAGAAGAATTCGCATCATGACCACTCGCCTTCGTTCCTGCCACCTGTGCCCACGGCGCCAGCACCGAGGGGTTCTTCGCGTTCTAAGCCAGCCGCCCCGGCCCCACAAGCCGCTGCAGCGCCGATCGGGCACGGTCGGAGGCGGAAACCGCCACCTTTCGGACGGCAATCGTCCCTGACGCCGGCACACTCAGGCTGTGCCGGGGGATCGCAAGGTCACCCACGGCAGCCCGGATGCGAGGGCCGGGCCCGCCCGTTTCCGACATTGCCAAAACCTGCCAGCTGGACTTCGAAATTGTAATCCGTCGTCGGCCGGATCTGGTCGGACGAGGTGAACCGCCGTCGCACCGAGAAATCGAAGGTGGCGCATTCGGTGCGGTACTCCAGCCCCATCCGGGCCGATGCCGATCGCTCCAGCTCCAGATCATACCGCCAGTCGAATGTGCTGCGCCAGCGCTCGCTGACCTGCCAGTCCGCATCCAGGGTCCATTCATTGGTGACGGAGTCCCGGTCCTCGACCTCGCTGGGTTCCATCCAGATATAGGAGGTGCTCAGGTCGAGCATGTCGCTTCGCCAGTCCAGCCGCATTTCGTTCTTGGTGAAATCGAACTCGTCGTCGAACAGCGCGCGATTGGTCAGCGTCATGCGGTTGGGCAGGGTGACCTGCACGGCAGTCAGCCAATCCGACCGAGTGCCGTCGAACGAAGCGTAGCCGTCGAACTGGCCAAGATCCTCGGCGCGGTAGATGCGCCCGACGGTGGCGCCCATCGACCAGCCGGTGGGGTCGTAGCGCGTCCAGCTCAGGCCGATGTTGGTGCGCAGCCCGCGCTCCCGTTCGTCCCCGGCCGGAAACCGCGACATCGAAAACAGGTTGCCCTCGTCGAATTCAAGCTGGGTGCTTTCGTCCTTCGGGGTCTCGTCGGCGGCGTCCGGGCTCCAGATCACCTGAACCACCGGTTCCAGAATGTGGCTGGCGCGCGTGCCTTGCTTGACCCAGGGCCACCGCAGTTCGGCGACACCATAGGGCGTGATCTGGGTCACCGCGTCGGGGTAGTTGCTGTCGTGGCGCACGCCGGTGTAGTCGACGATCGCCAGGGCCTCGGTCGAGAGCAGCATCCCCCAGGGGCCGACCCAGCTGCGCCGCCAATCGGCCTGACCCGAGATCCGGCCGACATCCCGCCCGATGACATCCTCCTCCGAGCGCCTCTGGTGGGCATGCGCGTCGAAATTCAGAGTCGCCGTGCCGCCGATCCTCGCCGGGCGAAAGCGGTTGCGCCACGTGAGGTCGCCCACCACGTACGGTTGGGTCTGGTTGTTCTCGGACGACCGCAGCGAGCGGTAGCCGATCAACTCGGCCACGAACAGCCTGTCGCGGCGCACCCGTGACAGGGTGACGGCGCTGTCCAGCCGGTCCTTGTCGGAATAGTCGTAGTCCAGCAGGTAGGTATCGTCCGAGGTCGTCTCGATGTCGAACTCCAGTTTGAAGTCCCGGGGAAGGTCGAACTCGCCATCGGCGAACAGGTAGGCCCGCAAGGAGTCGGCCTTGATGTCGTCGCGGCTGATCGCGCCGTTGGCCTCGAATTCACCGTTCACAAAGGCCTGACGATAGCGCATTTCCATCGTCCGGGTCCGGTTGGCCGAGACATACGGCGTAAGCGTCAGGTCGCGGTGATCGCCCAGCCGGATGAAATACGGCAGCTTGAATCCGAACCCCAGTTCATCGGTGGAGCGCAGCGACGGTGTCAGGAAACCGGTCGCGCGTTTGACCGTGGGGTCGGGCAGGCGCAGTTGCGGCAGGTACATCACCGGCAGGCCCATGACCTCGAAAACCGCATCATCGAAATAGAGCTGTTTTTCCAGGTCGTCATGCACGATCCGGCTGGCGCGGATCTGCCACAGCGGCACCGGATGGGCGGCGCAGACCTCGCAGGACGAGGCGACGGTCTTGTAGAGTTGGGTGTAGCGCCCGCCGACCCGGTTGATCTCGACGGCGGCCAGTTGCAACTGCTGGTCCAGAACCACGCGGGCCGAGCGTAGCAGGCCGTCGCGCAGGTCTGGCGACAGTTCGGCGCTGTCGGCCAGCACCAGTGAGTTCTCGCCCTGTTTGAGGATGATTGGCCCCTCGATCTGCAGCACGTCGGCGTCCTGATCGTAGATGATCCGGCTGGCCTTGAGTTGGGCATCGCCCTGGATGGCCTCGACATTGCCAGAGGCCACCAGTTGTCCGTCGGCGGTAATCTCGACCCGGTCGGCGATCAGGGTCGAAAACGTCTCCTCTTCGGCCTGCTGGGCCCGGGCCATTGACCCGGGAAGGCCGATCAAACCCGCCAGCAGCAGCGGGATCAGGCGCGCGCGCAGGCTCATCCGTCCTCCAGGTGCAGCAGCAGGCCCAGTGACATCAGGATCGCCGCGACCGGTGGCGCCCAGGCGGCGAGGGCGACGGGCAGGTCACCGTTCTGGCCAAGGATCTGGGCAAAGTTCCGGATGAAGAAGGCCGAAAACCCCATCAGAAGGGCAAACAGGACCATGATGCCAGTGCGGCCAAAACGGGTGTGGCGCATGGTGAAGCCGGCCCCGATCATCACCATCGACGCCAGGAACAGCGGCAGGGCCAGTTCCATCTGGAACCAGACCCGGTGCAGCCGGGCGGAAAATCCGGCCTCGTCGAGGTTGCGGATAAAGGCGGGCAGGTCCCAGATCGGGATCGACGCGGGCGAGCCGAAGCTGTCGCGGATCTGGTCCCGGGTGAGCGTGGAGGGCAGGATCAACTCCTTGTGAAAACTGGCCTCGGCCTCGGGGTTGGAGACGCCAAGCGGCCAGAGCTTCACGTTTGTCAGAACCCAGGCACCTACGGTGAGCGCGGCGCTTTCGGCCTCGGCCCGGCGCACGGCTCCCGTCGCACCGGTATCCTCCGGGGGAAACCCGATGAAGGTGGCATCATAGAGAACCGTGCCGTCGAGGTTGGCGCGTTGGGCCCGGATGACGGTCTGCCCCTCGACACCGCCCTGGCGCAACCAGAGCCCTTCACGGCTGACAGACAAGGCGCTGTGCCCGTTGCCGGAATAGGCGGCGGCCCGGATCTCGTAGGCGTGCTTGGTTGCGGCCACGATCGGGTTCATGACGGTCACGCCCAGGATGCCGATCCCGAAGGCGGCGATGGCCGGGGCGATCATCGCCCGGATCGCCGACCGGCCGGCGGCCCGCGTGACCACCAGCTCCGAGGTGCGCGCAAGGCTGAGAAACAGCGCCAGCGTCGACAGCATCACCACCAGCGGCAATACCAAGTAGAGCGTTTCGGGCACCGACAGGGCGGCCAGTTCAAGCGCGCCACCAAAGGAAAGTTCGGCGGAGTCGAACTTGCGCATCTGTTCGACCATATCCAGAAGAACCATGAACAGGCCGAAGACAACGAAGATGCCCAAGGTGATCTTGAGGAACTTGCGGGCGAAGTAGAGTTGCAGCTTCATGAGGCAGCCTCGGCCCGGCGGACCCAGCGAAACAGTGGCGGGCGCCCCGCCATCCACAGCATCACGGCGACGGCCATGCCCCCGAGGAAGGTCGGAAGGTATACCAGTGGCCACAATGCCGTGTCGCGCCGGGCCATGTCGGCGGTCACGTTTTCGACCGCCTGCAGCACGATGATCAGCACCACGGCCAGCCCGATCTGCCGCCAGACACCAAAACGGCTGAAGCCGCCGATCATCAGCGCCGCAAACCCGATCATGGACGCGACCAGCGGGTTGAAGGGCTGTGCTATGCGCAGGTGACCCTCGTAGAGGAACCGTGCCTGGTCCTTGCGGGTGGCCGCCAGGGCGTCGTCGTCGGGGTTGAACAGGGTCAGCGTGTCGTATTCGCGCACATCGCGGCGCGAGCGCCCGCTGCTCTGCATCAGCGCGCCGACGTCATAGGTGAAGGTTTCGAAGGTTGTGACGAGAAGCCGGTTGTCGGTCTGGTCGAGGGTCTGCGCGGCGCCATCGACCATGACCAGCTTGGGGCCGGTGTCCTGCTGCACCAGATAGGCGCGGGCGGCCATGTAATCGGTGCGCGTGGTTTCGGCGCGCGCGTCCGACAGGAACACATCGATCAGCTCGCCGTCGCGGGTGACCTCGCGGATATAGAAGGTGATGCCCTTGGCGGGGTGCAGGAACTGCCCCTCGGTCAGCATGCGCGCGGCGACGTTTGCTTCGATCTCCTCGGCGCGGTCGGCCAGCTGCGTCCGGCTGACGGGGACGAGGATATGGACGAGCAGCGCCATCAGCAGCGATACGATCAGGCCGAAATACAGCACCGGCCGCGCCATCCGCCACGGCGACATGCCGGTGGCCTGGGTGACCACCAGTTCGGATTCGGTGGCAAGGCGGTTGGTGACATAGACCGCGGCGACGAAGGCGGAAATCGGCAGGACCATGCGGATGACATTGGGCAGGGTGAACAGCGTCAGGGTCAGGAAGACCCCGGCGGACTGCCCGTCGGCCAGAAGCTGGTCGAACAGGATCACCGCCCGGTTGATCCAGTACACCGAAACCAGGACGAGCGAGAAAAAGCCGAAGAGCACCATCAGCTGGTAGAGAAAGTATCGGTCGAATCTCGCCACGCCAGCGTTGCTCCAGATCACTCGTACGCCCCGGCTTAGACGAAATTGGCCGGGCGGTAAAACCCATCGCGCAGCCTGCAGTGCGATTGAGACGATACGTGCCGCATTTTGTGGTGCAACCGGCAGGGGCACTTGGGCCGTGGCTGTGAAACGGCCGGTGCGTTTGTGGGGCAGAGGGGGAAAGAGGGCGGCTCCCGCCGGTGCTCGACGCTGATGCGTCTCGCACCGTTGGGCCGGGCGCGCGCTGACGCGCGCGGCCGCCTGCGGCGGTTCGGCCCTTGTTTGTGAAGCGCTTCCATTGAAACGGGGCGCACATACGGTGGACCGATGTGAGGTGCACCAGGTGTTCCCGGAATTGCAGGGCCGCAGGGGGCGCTAGCCCCCTGCGGCCCTGCCACGCCCAACGGGATGAGACGCCGCAGGCGTCGAAGACGGGCGGGAGCCGCCCCGTTTGACCGGCACAGACGTCGTTGAAGGGCCGTTAGCCGAGAGACCGTCCCTGGCCGCGGCTGGCCGCACGGGCGGCATCCCGGCGCCCGGTGATCTGGGCGATGATCACGAAGGCCGACAGGTAGGCGACACCGATTCCCAACACCAACTCGCCCGGCAGCGGTCCCGTATCCGCGCGATCAATCACCGTGCGGACGGAATCGGCAGGCACCGGATGCACGATGAGTTTGCCGACATAGGCGATCATCTGCACCGACAGGATCCACAGGTAGTTCCGCCGGATACGCCGGCCCATCGCGGTGAGCAGGCTCACGTGATAGTCGGGCCGCCAATAATCCTCTGCCAGCACCTTTTGCCAGTTTTCCTCGGTGTGCAGGTCGCCATCCAGCAGCATCGGCGCATAGAAATGGGTCTCGATATACCGTGCCCGCGCGCGCCAGACGTTGAAATAGCGATACCGCCGGGCCTCCATCACCATCAGCGTCCAGATCAGGATGCCGACCAGCAAAATCGGCAGCGGCGATGCCTCCGGGCTGTTGAACGACAGCGAAATCGCCGCCCCCAGCGATACGACGGACCAGTTCGTCGTGGTGTCCAGCCGGGTCCGCCAGATGGTGCTGCGATAGACCTCACCCCGGTACAGATGTGCAAGCGCGCCGATCTCTGCCTGGGTGAACTCCCGTTTCTTG
This sequence comes from uncultured Tropicimonas sp., assembly GCA_947495685.1. Lineage (GTDB taxonomy): Bacteria > Pseudomonadota > Alphaproteobacteria > Rhodobacterales > Rhodobacteraceae > Tropicimonas. The sequence continues at coordinate 75,618 of CANLZY010000010.1, read as the reverse complement.
CCTGTCGCGTCCTGCATGTCGCCTCCCCTGCGCCAGCATGGCCCGGCGGTTTGGCCGGCTCTGGGGCTTTCCCCGTTCTGGCCAGCCTAGCGCTCGGACGGCGTCGGGGGAACCGGGCGCGGTTGCCCTTGGCCCGCCGAGGTGCTGGCACATTGCCGCGTGGAGCACTAGGTAGGGGCAAACGCAATCCCGGAGTCCAAACCATGACCACCCCTCCCGTTGTTGAAATCCGCCAGCTTGACATTGACGCCATCAGCGACTTCGAAGGCCGCGTTGTCGTGCTGGTGCCCAAGAGCGGCAAGCTGGACACCGGCGCGCGGCGCGTGAACCGGCTCTGCAAGGGGGCGGTCGAACGCTGTGTGACCGGCACCGCGTTTTGCGACCTGGCGCCGGGCGACTCGATCGATCTGGCCTTTCCGGTCGGGATGCAGGCCACGGCGGTACAGGTCGTCCGCGTCGACGACCGGCCTGCGGCCGAGGATCTGCGCAAGGCCGGGGCTGCGATCGGAGCCGCACGCGGCAAGGGCGACGTGCTGGTGCTGGGCGGGGTCCGCAAGGGGCTGGCGGACCTGGCGCTTGGTCTCTCGCTGCGCTCCTACGCCTTCAAGGCCTGCCGCACGGGCGAGGCTGCGGAGGCTGCGGCCGGAAGCTTCAGCATCATGGTCACCGATCCCGACACGTTGACCCAGGCCATGACACCGGTCGAGGCGGTGGCCGAGGGGGTCTATTTCACCCGTGACCTCGTGAACCTGCCGGCGAACGTTCTGACCACCGAAAGCTTTGCCGAGAAACTCGTGGCGCTGTCCGAGCTTGGGGTCGAGGTCGAGGTGCTGGAGGAAGCGGATCTCGAAAAACTCGGCATGACCATGTTGCTGGGCGTTGGGCTGGGCTCCGAGAGCCCCTCCAAGGTCGTCGTCATGCGCTGGACGGGCGGCGGCGACGAAGCTCCGCTGGCACTGATCGGCAAGGGCGTGGTCTTTGACACCGGGGGCATTTCGCTGAAACCCGGCGCGGGCATGGAAGACATGACCATGGACATGGGCGGCGCTGGCGTTGTCTCCGGCGTGATGAAGACACTGGCCCTGCGCAAGGCCAAGGCCAACGTGGTCGGCATTGTCGGGCTGGTCGAGAACATGCCCGACGGCAAGGCGCAGCGTCCGGGCGACATCGTCGCCTCGATGAAGGGCGACACGGTCGAGGTGATCAACACCGACGCCGAGGGCCGGCTCGTTCTGGGGGACGTGATGTGGTACGCACAGGAGCGCTTCAAGCCGACCGGCATGATCGACCTTGCCACGCTGACCGGTGCGATCATCGTTGCGCTTGGCCACGACAACGCCGGGGTGTTCTCCAATGACGACGGCTTTGCCAACGCCTTCCTCAAGGCGGCAGGCACCGAGGGCGAGGGGGCCTGGCGAATGCCGATCGGCAAGAGCTATGCCGGGCTGCTGAAGTCCAACAAGGCCGATGTGAAAAACGTCGGCACCCGGGCGGCAGGATCCATCACCGCGGCAGAGTTCCTGCATCGGTTCGTCAAGGACGACACGCCCTGGATTCACCTTGATATCGCGGGTGTGGCACAGCCTGCCACGCCGACGCCGCTGGCCCCCAAGGGCGCATCGGGCTGGGGGGTCATGGCGCTCGACCGGATGATCCGCGACGGCTACGAGGCCGGCTGAAGACCATGGGGCAGGCGCTGTTCTATCACCTGACCCGGCAGCCGCTGGCCGCGACGTTGCCCATGCTGCTGGAGAAATCCACGCAGCGTGGCTGGCGGGTGGTGGTTCGGGGAACGGACGAAGGGCGCCTGCACTGGCTCGACCAGAAACTCTGGTCGGGCACCGACGAGGGGTTCCTGCCGCACGGGCTGGCGGGGGGGGCACATGACGCCGACCAGCCCATCCTGCTGACCTGCGACGATGCCCTGACCAACGGCGCCCAATGCCTGATGTCGGTGGACGGGGCCGCCGTAAGCGCACAGGAGGTGGCGGCCCTCGACCGGGTTTGCATCCTGTTCGACGGCCATGACCCGGAGGCCGTGCAACTGGCCCGGGGACAGTGGAAGGCACTGACTGGCGAGGGCGCGTCGGCCCAGTACTGGTCGGAGGAAGGCGGTCGCTGGGAGATGAAGGCCGAGGCCTCGCCCGACCCGGCGTAGAAAGGGCCGTTTTGGGGGCATAGCCGCGTTCGGCCAGAAACCGGTGTTCGGCGATCCTGCAGGGCGCCGGACGTTGGGTGCAAAACCGACCAAGCGCGCCCCCCCTTCACGTCAACAGGCCGCGTGCGATCAAAAGGGGCATCAAGCCGTGCAGGATCTTGGCAGTGACCTCTACGGGCCTCCCGACCAAGCCACCCAGGGCGGGGCACAGCTAGCACGCACCCAGCCAAAACCCGGTGCTGGGCTTTCACAAAACGAGTAGGTCGGCCTCACCGCGTGCGAACTGACACCGAGAATGCCGACCGCGCTGCTGTCGGGCTCAGACCCCTATTTCTGGATGGATTCCAGATAGTAGGCCAGCGACAGGATCCGCCCACGCGCGACAGTCTCGGCACCAAAGACGCCGGCCGTCGACCGGGCCTTGTCACTGAAATAGTCGCCCCAGATCGGCATTTCGGACCCGTGGCCGCGCACACCGGTGCGCCCATCAATGATATGGATCACATCGAGCATCGGGAATGCGCCGTCATTGGCCGCAGACAGGCCGGTCAGGCCCGGCACGGGCACGGTCAGGAACTTTGCAACATCACCTGCGCCGCTGGCATCAGCGCCGTGGCAACTGGCACAGGCAGACATGAAGGCATCCCGACCGGTGTCATCCGCAGCGTTGGCCGCGCCAACACCAAGTGCAACACCCGCGATCGTCAGGATGGGAACAACAAACTTGCGAAATGTCATGGCTCTTCCTCCTGTATCGTGGAGGACACCCGCCGTAATCGAAGCGCCCGGCGGGCCCTCGCATGGATAGAATACGTGGTTCAGGGCTGGCCTGCCATGACGCAGGTCATGCCACGCCGTCGGTCAGCGGGTCAGAACCATCTTTCCGCCGCCGAAAGAGACCTCGGAGAACCGGTTGAGATAGGCCATGCCGAGCAGCGAGCCAGTCATCTCGCCGCCATTCACCAGCGCCGGAACGCCGCGGTCCGTGATTGCGCCAAGGCTGACCGAGTCCAGCCGGACCCGCGCGGTGCGCACCTCGCCGTTGGCGGTGTTGGCGATCCCCATGAAGGGCAGGCCGTCCAGTTCGATCCCGGCGCGTCTCGCGTCGTCTTGTGTCAGCACGATATCGCTGGCCCCGGTGTCCACCACAAACCGGACCATCGCGCCGTTGATGTCGAGCGTCATGTGGTAATGCCCGTCCCGCGCGATCGGCACCTCGATCCGTCCCTGGTCGGCAAAGACCGCCTGACGCGGAATGACCGTCTCCCGCAGGTCGCCCCACAGCCCGTAGCCGACGATCACGCCGATGAAGATCAGCACCCAAAGGCCGCCCTGGCGCAGGGTGCGCCCCAGGTTCCTGCGGTTCGCCAGGAAAAAATAGCCGCCGACCACGGCCCCCAGCAGCACAAGGTAGATGATGGAGGCGGTCTGATCGCTGGTCATGCGGGGGTCCTTCTTCGGGGGCGGCGCTGTCGGGCGGTCTCGGGAGTGTCTCGGATGTAGGTATCCGAGGCCCGTCCTGCCACCCCGCCGCCGATCACACTGCCATCAGGCCCGCGCCCTGCAGGCCATCCAGCACGAACTGAACCGACAGGGCCGCCAGCAGCATGCCAAGCAAGCGGGTGGCGACGACTGTTCCGGTGCGCCCAAGAATTCGTTCCAGTGGGTCCGCCGCCCGGAAAAAGAGCGCCACCACCAAAAGGACAATTCCCATCACCCCGAAAACACCGGCCGCCTGTAACGGTCCGTCCGCCTGACCGATCAGCAGGATCATCGACGTGATCGCGCCAGGCCCGGCCAGCAGCGGAATGGCCAGTGGAAAGACCGACGGATCAGGGCGTTCTTCTTCGGCCTGATGGTCGCGGCGCGCGGTGCGGCGTTCGAATAACATGTCCAGCGCTGTCAGGAACAGCAGGATTCCGCCAGCGATCCGGAATGCCGGAAACGAGATGCCAACGAAACCCAGGACGGCCTCGCCGGCAAGGCCGAACAGCGTCAACAGGAAGAACGCCAACATCAGGGCGCGCATCCCGATGGCCTGACGTCGTGCAGGCGCCTCGCCCTGGGTCAGTGCAAGAAACACCGGTGTCAGCCCGATCGGGTCGATGATGACGAACAACGTCACGAAAGCGCTGATGAAAAAGGTCGTGTCCATGTCGCCCTCTTACTGGCTGCGACCGGTCCTGTCACCTGCCAGCGTCGCGGCACCGTCGCATCAATTGCGTCGTCAACCGGGCAGGGTGCCGGCCAGAGTCAGCGGGCCTTGGTCGCGGCTTCGAGCTTTTCCACCGCTGCCATCCAGAGCGCCTCGGAGCGTTCCAGCGCCGCTTCGACCTCGGTGAACTTGCCCTGCCACAGGTCCCGCTTTTCCCTGTTTTCCTCGTCATAGATCCGCGGATTGGCCAGTCTCTCGGAAAGCGTGGCGTGCATTTCTTGAAGTTTCTCCGTGCGTTGCTCGCATTTCCTCACTTCGGACTTCAACTCCTGGATCACCGTCTGCGGGGTGCGCTTCGGCTTGGCGGGTTCTTTCGGCTTCTCCGGGCGGTCCCGATCCAGCAGCATGTTGCGATAGGCTTCGAGGTCACGTTCGAAGGGGGAGACCTGTCCGTTCGACACCAGCCACAGCCGGTCGGCGACATGGCTCAGCAGGTGCAGGTCGTGGCTGACCAGAATCACCGCACCCGTGTAGGCCGTCAGCGCCACCACCAGCGCCTCGCGGCTTTCGATGTCGAGGTGGTTCGTCGGTTCGTCGAGGATCAGCAGATGAGGCGCATCCAGAGTCGCCAGCATCAGGCTCAACCGCGCCTTCTGCCCGCCCGACAGCCGGCCAACGACCGTTTCCGCCTGCTCGGCGCCAATGCCGAACCCGCCCAGCCGCGCACGCAGCTTGCCCTGGCCCTCGTCGGGGCGCAGGCGGCGGATGTGCTCCAGCGGTGTTTCGTCGATGAACAGCTCGTCCACCTGATGCTGGGCGAAATACCCCACCCGCAGTTTGTTGGCGCGGGTGATCTGACCCTTTTGTGCGTCAAGCCGACCGGCCAGGAACTTCGACAATGTCGATTTTCCCTCGCCGTTCTTGCCCAGAAGCGCAATCCGGTCGTCCTGATCGATGCGCAGGTTCAACCGCGACAGGATCGTGGTCTCGTCATAGCCGATTGAAACGCCCTCGGTCGCAATGATCGGCGGCGACAGTTCTTCGGGCTCGGGAAAGGTGAAGCGACGCAGGGCGGCTTCCTGCGGCGTCGAGATCGGCTTGAGTTTTTCGATCATCTTCAGCCGGGACTGTGCCTGTACCGCCTTGGAGGCCTTGGCACGAAACCGGTCGACAAAGCTTTGCAGGTGCGCCCGACGCGCCTCGATCTTGCGATTTTCCGATTCCGCCCCGGCCAGCCGCGCCGCACGCGTTTCGGCAAAGGCGTCATAGCCGCCCCGGTACAGCGTCAGTTTTCGGTCCTCAAGGTGCAGAATGGCCCCGACGGACCTGTTCAGCAATGCCCGGTCGTGGCTGACAATCAGCACCGTGTGCGGGTACCGGGTCAGGTAGGTCTCCAGCCAGAGCGCGCCTTCGAGGTCCAGATAGTTGGTCGGTTCGTCCAACAGCAGCAGGTCGGGCTGCGAGAACAGCACCGCCGCCAGTGCCACACGCATCCGCCAACCGCCGGAAAAGGCCGAGCAGGGCATGGATTGTTTTTCCGGCTCGAACCCGAGCCCCCGCAGGATCGAACTGGCCCGACCCTCGGCCGACCAGGCGTCGATATCGCTCAGCCGGGTCTGTATCTCGGCAATGCGCCCTGGGTCTGTCGCGGTCTCGGCTTCGACGAGCAGGGCGGCGCGTTCGACATCTGCCGCCAGGACGGTATCGATCAGGGACACCTCGTTGCCGGGCACCTCCTGCGAGACGCCGCCGATCCGCGCGCCGCGCGGCATGGAAATCGATCCGCCTTCCAGCGACAACTCGCCCCGGATCAGGCGGAACAACGTGGTCTTTCCGGTGCCGTTTCGCCCGACCACCCCGACCTTGTGTCCGGAGGGGATGACGGCCGAGGCGTTCTCGATCAACGGGCGGCCTTCGATGGAATAGGAGATATCATTGAGCTTGAGCATGCGCAGCCTCTGCCCCAGCCCCGCCGAACTGTCAACGCCGTGTGACCTCTTGCAGACAGCTTGCGCCCCGTCGCATGCAATTCGTGGAGTGTTGGCGACGTTTCGGAGCCGTGAACCGCCCTTGGAGGGCTTTCCAACACCAGTTCCCCATGATACTGCGCGGCCAAATTCAACATCGCCTATAGGGGTATTCCAATGGCTCTCGAACGCACGCTCTCCATCATCAAGCCCGACGCCACCAAGCGGAACCTGACCGGCAAGATCAATGCCAAGTTCGAGGATGCCGGCCTGCGCATCGTCGCCCAGAAGCGCATTCACCTGACCCCGGCCCAGGCCGGCGTGTTCTATGCCGTTCACGCCGAGCGCCCGTTCTACGGCGAACTGTGCGACTTCATGGCCTCCGAGCCGGTCGTCGTTCAGGTTCTCGAAGGCGAAGGCGCCATTGCAAAGAACCGCGAAGTCATGGGCGCGACCAACCCGGCCGACGCAGCCCCCGGCACGGTCCGCGCCGAGTTTGCCGAGTCGGTGGGGGAAAACTCCGTGCACGGCTCCGATGCTCCGGAAACCGCTGCCGTCGAGATTGCCTACTTCTTCTCGGGCCTCGAACTGGTCGGCTGACGCACCTCGGGTCGTGTGCCCGAAACGGCCTAATGGAAATTCGGGCCGGTCCCTTTGGGGGCCGGCCCGTTTGTTTTGGTGAAGTGCGTCGTCGGGCGGAGGTGTCGGGCCGTCCGTGGTCTCAGGACGTCTCGCCAGTCGGCGCCAGTTTGCGGGCCGCGATGGCCCGTCCCGTGATCGGGCTGCGGAACTCTCGTCGCAGGACGTCCGTGAACTCCGCCTCTGGCGCCGCGAATCCGGCCTTTGCGAGCGTTTTCGCCAGATGGCCCGATGCATGGGCCGTCCGGCCAGAACTGCGGATGGCGTAGCCAAGTTCCGGCGCCTCGTCGGTGCAATCCTCGACCGTGAAGATCACCCAGCCACCGGGTTTCAACACCGAGGCGATGCTGCTCAGAACCGGTTCGAGATCCTGGAAATAGACAAATACGTCGCCCGACACGACCAGATCGTATGGGCCGGGGGCGTAGGTTTCGGGCAGGGCAAGGTCGGTGCGGGCCAGCGCGTCGTAGAGCTGTTTTTCCCGGCACAGTTCCAGCATCTTGACCGAGACATCGCAACCCAGCAGATGCGCCGCAAACGGACGCAAGAACGGGGCGCAGAGCCCGGTGCCACAGCCGGCGTCCAGCACCTGCAGGCTCGCGTCCGGCGAAAGCTCCAGGTGCCGCAGCATCCGGGCGATCATCATCGGTCCTGCATTTCCGATGGCCTGAAGGTTCTCGTCATAGGAATCGGCGCCCATGTCGAACAGCATCGCCGCCATTTCCTGTTGCGGCATCTTGCCCGGCTCGCCACGGACATTCGCCAGCGTCTCCTCATACGCCTGCCGATTGTCGCGATACAGCGGTTCGGCGGCGATCAGAACATGTTCAGCGTGCTTGCGATATCCGAAGTGCGCCAGGCCGCGCGCCAGGAACAGGCCATATTTCGCCTGCTCGGGGGTCTTATTCAGGAACGTCTCCCAGACCTGCAAAAGCAGTTGCGGCTCGCCCCGTTCCAGCAGGATGTGAAGCAACAGGATTTCCGGTTTGCCCGACGTGTCGCCCAGCTCGTGGGCCCGCATCAGCATCGCTTCCGCCAGATCGTGCCGTTCGAGTTCCAGGCTGAGATGCCCGAGCTCCGTCAGCGCCTCGGGGTCTTCCTGCGCCAGGGCGGCAAGGGCCTCGATTTCGCTCAGGGTGTCGGCGGCCAGCTTGGCCGACATGTCGGTTTCCCCCAAGGCCCGCAACAGTTCGACCAGCCGGGTGGCGTCCCGTGGCGACAGCGCGTCGGTGGCGATGGCCTGACCGGTCAGCGCAAGTGCCTCGTCCAGATCGTGCTGTTCAAAGGCCGCGACGGCCGAGTCGGCCAGCGACACGGCCTTTTCATAGGCCGGTGGCAGGTCGGAGGGCGATACTGGGGGCATGAATACTCGCGTGAGACTTCGGGTTTCCGCAAGGAAAGCCGATCGCCCTGGAAAAATCCATGAAAAACCGGAGCGCGTGGGTCAGCTGCGGTCAATCACGCCAATCTCGTCGAGAATCCGTTCCAGCTCGGACAGGCCACGGTCGTGGGCGCTGGCGACGATGGCGTCGAACCGTTTGCGCAGGGCGATCTTTTCGGCGCCACGGCAATCGTTCCAGGGGCGGCCCTGCAGCCCCATCTCGATGACGTAGTAGCCGATGAAATGCGGCCGGGTGCCGGTTTGCAGCAATCTGCGATAGGTCTCGTCGGTGCCAAGCCTGCGCAGTTGCTTGGCAGAGGTGATGCCGGCCCGGGCACAAGCGGCATCCATCGCCGGGCCGAGATTGCGGATCGAGGAAACGGGGTCTGACATGGCGAGCAGGATACCTGTCCGACGCCGCTCGGCAAGGGCGCGGTGAAGCGCGGGCTGATGGTGTTGGCGGTGACGACTGGGGTAGGCAGCCAGGCCCCGAGTGATCTTTGCGGCTGTCGGTCAGTCGTTTCCTGTCCGGATGCGCAGGTGGTTCGGAACCTGAGAAATGGCCGGTACTGTATTGTAATGGAGTTAATTTTTGTCTTTTGGGGCGGAGGTCAGCCGCTTGCCGATGGCGCGAAACAGGATCTGCATTCCAAAGATGACCAACACGATCCGGGCGATGTGGCTGGTCGAGACATAGGCGACGTCCTGGTGCATCGACAGTGCCAGCAAGGACATTTCGGTCAGCCCGCCGGGCGAGAACGCCAGCACGCCCTGTGACAGTGACGTGCCAGTCAATGGCCCGAGCAGGGCGGCAAACACTGTGGTGACCCCCAGCAGCAGCAGCGTCGCGACTAGGCCCAACACCAGGTCGCGGCCCATCGTCTTCAGGCTGATCCCTGCAAACCGGCAGCCCAGCATCGTGCCGATGGTGATCTGGCTGATGATGACAAGCAGGGTGGGCGGTGGCACGGTGACGATCCCGGTCAAATGGGCGGCGGCGCTCAGCAGCATCGGGCCGAACATCTGACGGGCGGGCAGGCGCAGGGCCTTACCCAGCAGGATGCCCAATATCGCGCAGGCCGTCAGGAGAACGATGTCGCTGAGCGACAGGTCGTTCAGTCCGACCCAGGACCCGGGGCCGCGCACGGCCCGGATGTTGAGCGCCACCGCAAACACCAGCGCGATGGCCGAGATGACAAGGAAGACCCGCAATGCGTGGGCCAGGGCGATCTTGGTTTCGTCGCCACCGGCCTCGCCGCCCATCAGGACCATGTCGTTCAGCCCGCCAGGCGCGGCGCTGAAGAAAGCTGTCACCGGATCATAGCCGCCAACCACACGATAGAAGGTAAAGCTGACGGCGGTGGCCACCAGCAGGAACAGCGGCAGCATCAGCAGCGTGCCGGTCCAGGTGAACATGTGATCGAGGATCTCCGGGTGGAAGCCCGAGCCCAGCATGACCCCGATGATCGGCATGACCAGTGGGCGCAGCCAGCCGGGGGCGCTGACCCGGGCGCCGGCCAGTGCCGCAACCCCGCAGCCCAGCATCGGCCCCAGCATCCACGGCAGCGGCATGCCAAGCCACGACGCCATCAACGCGGACGGGACGCCGATCAGCGCGGCAAGCAGCATCTTGGGCCAGAGCGAGGAAGGGGGCAGGGTCATGGGCAATCTCCTGCCCATTCCTTGCCACTGTATACTAGCGTATGCAAGCGGCCGGTTATTCGCCAACGGCGGCCAACAGGGCCGCGTTGCCGCCCGAGGCCGTGGTGTCGACGCAGACGTGCCGCTCCAGCACGAACGCCGCCGCATCGCCGGCATCCGTCACGAGGGGAAGGATGGCACCGGGACGGGCTGCCAGAGCCTGCCGGATCCGGGTTGCAGTTGGGGTATCGCCCCACCAGACAACGCCCCCAAGCCCGCTGATCGCGGACAGCGCATCGACCGGCACCGCACCCGACACCGGCACCGCAATGCCGCCCGCCGATGTCACCGCCGCGACCTGCGCCGTCACCGTTTCGAGCCCCGGTCCAAGGCAGAGGATCGGTGGGCGGGCCAGGCTGGTCAGGCGGTTGGATTCGCCCGTCGGCCCCGGCAGGTCCGCATGGCTGACCGGTCCGGCATTGGACGCCGCAGAAAGAAGTGCGGCCTGGACCTGCGCGACATCGGCATCGGTCTCGAACCCATCCTGTGCCTCGATGGCGTCGGGGCGCGCAAAGCGGGTCAGGTAATGCGGCCCGCCGGCCTTTGGCCCGGTGCCTGACAGGCCCTCGCCCCCGAAGGGCTGGCTGCCGACCACCGCGCCGATCTGGTTGCGGTTCACATAGAGGTTGCCGGCAGTGACGCGGTCCACCACCGATTGCACCCGATCGTCGATGCGGGTGTGCAGGCCAAAGGTCAGTCCGTAGCCGGTGGCATTGATGTCGTCGATGACCTTGTCGAGATCCGCCGCCTTGAAGGTCGCGACATGCAGCACCGGGCCAAAGATCTCGCGACCCAACGCCGCGATCCCGTCCACCCGGATCACCGCAGGGCCACAGAACAGCCCGGTTGCGGGGGCGGACAGGCGCACGACCAACCGCCCTTCGGCCTCGGCCCGGGCGACATGGGCGTCGATCATGCCCTTGGCCTCGGCATCGATGACCGGGCCGATATCGGTCGACAGCAGCCATGGATCGCCCGGACGCAGACATTGCATCGCGCCCGTGAGCATCCCCAGCAGGCCATCGGCGATGTCTTCCTGCACATAGAGGCAGCGCAACGCTGAACAGCGCTGGCCCGCGCTCTGGAAGGCCGAGGCGAGGATATCGCGCACCGCCTGTTCGGGCAGGGCGGTGCTGTCCACGATCATCGCGTTCAACCCGCCGGTTTCAGCGATCAGCGGCGCGCCCGGCGCCAGCGTGCCTGCCATCGACCGGTGGATGATCTGCGCGGTGTCGGTGCCGCCGGTAAAGCACAGCCCGTCGATGCGGGCATCCGAGGTCAGCGCCGCGCCCACGGTTTCGCCCCGTCCCGGCAGCAGTTGCAGCGCTGTTCCGGGCACGCCGGCCTGTAGCAACAGCCGCACGGCGGCGGCGGCGATCAGGGGGGTCTGTTCGGCCGGTTTGGCGATGACGGCATTTCCGGCGGCCAGGGCCGCAGACAATTGCCCGGTGAAGATCGCCAGCGGGAAGTTCCAGGGCGAGATGCAGGCAAATGTGCCCCGCGCGGGTCGGTCCAGGTGCAAGATGCGACTTGCGTAGTAGCGCAGGAAGTCGACCGCTTCGCGCAGTTCTCCAACCGCATCCATTTGGATCTTGCCGGCCTCGCGGGCGGCCAGCGCGAAGAACAGGCCGAAGTTTTCCTCGTAGAGGTCGGCAGCCCGGTTCAACACTGCGGCGCGTTCCGCCGGGGCGGCGTCCCATGGCTGCGCACTGGCAATGGCTTGCTCGATCTGCTCCGCAGTGGCCTCGACCACGGTTCCGACGATGTCGGCGGGGTTGGCAGGGTTCACCACCGTCAGGTCCGGCCCGTCCTGTTCGATGCCGCAGATGACCGGCCCGGCGGTGGCCTGACTGGTCCGGAACGGCGCCCGCGCAGCGTCGATCTCGGTCAGGTCCTCGGGGTCGGTCAGGTCCCAGCCGCGTGCATTGCGGCGCCCGCCGCCAAAGATATCGGCGGGGGCAATGACTGGCGTCGGGCGGGCCAATGCGGCACGGGCCTGATCGAAGGGATCGCGGGCGACTTCGGTGGCTGGCACTGCCGCATCGACGATCTGGTTGACGAACGAACTGTTGGCACCGTTTTCCAGCAGTCGGCGCACGAGATAGGCCAGCAGGTCGCGGTGGGCGCCAACGGGGGCATAGATCCGGCAATGGGTGCCCTCGGCATCCTTGACGATCTGGTGCAGCCGCTCGCCCATGCCATGCAGGCGCTGGAATTCGAACGCCTCCCGGTCGGTGCCCATGTTCAGGATCGCGGCGGCGGAATGGGCGTTGTGGGTGGCAAATTGCGGATAGATCCGGTGGGTGGCGTTCAGCAGTTTGCGCGCGCAGGCGATATAGCTGACATCTGTCACCGGCTTGCGGGTAAAGACCGGGAAGCCCTTCAACCCCATCACCTGGGCGCGCTTGATTTCCGCGTCCCAGTAAGCGCCCTTGACCAGCCGCACGGTGAACCGGCGGTCGAGCTCGTCGGCCAGTGCAATGACCCAGTCGATGGCCGCCGTGGCGCGCGGACCATAGGCCTGGATGACGGTGCCAAACCCGTTCCAGCCGGCAAGCGCCGGATCGCGGGCCACGGCCTCGAACACCTCCAGCGTCAGTTCCAGCCGGTCCGCCTCCTCGGCGTCGATGTTCAGCCCCATGCCAGCGTGTTTGCTGGCCAATGCAAGGTCACGCACGCGCGGCACCAGTTCGCGCATGACCCGGTCGCGCTGACTGACCTCGAAGCGCGGGTGCAGCGCCGACAGCTTGACCGAGATGCCGGGGTTGGAGCGCAGGCAATCGCCCTTGGCCGCCGGAGCGATGGCTTCGATCGCGGCCAGGTAGGCACGGTGGTACCGCAGCGCGTCGGCCTCGGTGCGTGCGGCTTCGCCCAGCATGTCATAGGAATAGGCGTAGCCCTTGGCCTCCATCCTGGCGGCGCGTTTCAGGGCGCTGTCTATGGTCTCGCCCAGCACGAACTGGTTTCCCATCTGCTTCATCGCCTGACCCACGGCGGTCCGGATCACCGGCTCGCCCAGCCGGCGCACGGCGCCGCGCAGGGTCCCGGCCAGCCCGGCCTGCTCGTCATCCAGAACCTTGCCCGTCAGCATCAGCGCCCAGGTGGAGGCGTTGACCAGCATCGAGGCCGATTTGCGCATGTGCCGGTTCCAGTCCGACGGTGCGATCTTGTCCTCGATCAGTGCGTCGATGGTGGCGGCGTCGGGGACCCGCAACAGCGCTTCGGCCAGGCACATCAGGGCGATGCCCTCGTCGGTGGACAGGCCGTACTGGGCCAGGAACATCTCCATCATGCCCGGATCGTCGGAGCCGCGGATCGCCTCGACTAGACTCGCGGCGGCGGCACAGATCGACGCGCGCGCTCCGTCGTCCAGGTCGGCCATTGCGGTCAACACGTCCAGTTGGCTGGCTTCGTCGGGCATGTGCAGGGCACGCAGGCGCGCACGGGCAGAGGAGAGCGTCTCGGTCATGGTTCGGGGCCTGTCAAAACTGGGTGGAATGCATTTAAGAATATTCGGCAATGCGCAGGCGAAAATCCCTTCTTTTGCCAAACGGCGGGCGATAGGGTCGAAGGTGAGATGAAATTCAGGAGACTTTCCCGCCATGCCGGAAAAGCCCGTTACACTGGACACCTTTGACCACGCCATCCTCGACATTGTTTCGGTCCAGGGGCGAATCCCGGTCACCGATCTGGCCCGTCGTATCGGCCTGTCGAAATCCCCCACTCAGACCCGGTTGAAGCGGCTGGAGGCCGAGGGGATCATCACCGGTTATCAGGCGCTGCTGGACCCGATCCGGTTGGGGCGGGCGCATGTCGCCTTCGTCGAGGTCAAGCTGACCGACACCCGCGAACGGGCGTTGGCTGATTTCAACCGCGTGGTGCAGACCATTCCCGAGATCGAGCAATGCCACCTGATCGCCGGCAGCTTCGACTACCTGCTGAAGGTGCGCACGTCTGATATTGTCGGCTACCGCCACGTGCTGGCAGATCGGTTGTCGGCCTTGCCGCATGTGGCCAGCACCTCGACCTATGTTGCGATGGAGGCGGTAAAGGAAGGGCATTTCTGAGGCCGGGAGCCATGATGACACCGCTGGGAAGCGTCGCCTCGGGATGGATCGTATGTCACCGCACGGCGCATCTGCGCAGGATCGGCCGGATACCGGAGACGACCTCCTGCGTGGCGATGCCGGTGGTCGCGGTGTCGGGCGCATACACCACGACGCCGTCCGAATACTCGATCGTGCCCTTGCTGTACCAGCCGGACGGCGGACCGGAGAAGACCTGAATTCGCATCCGCCAGCCGACCGCCGTCTGCTCGGTCGTGTAACGCACCGGCAGGCGTTCCAGACGGGGCGCGATGCAGGAATAGGTGGTCGAAGGGGCCCGGCTGGCCACGCCCTGAACCGCGTTCGGCGTGGAGCATCCGGCAGCCAGCACGAGACATGTGACAACAAGGTATTTCATCGGGCGGATCCATTCGCGGCAACGGCGCGAGGCGCCCTGGGGGCAATCCCGGCCTGGTCCAATGCTACGCCGTTAAGGTTTCGTTAGCATTCGATTTCACCCAAAGTGGTTAACCGCCGAGAAAGTGCATGAGCGTTCAGAGGATCGCCATCTGTTGGCGATGCGATGGCGTCAGGATCAGCCGTTGGCGACCCGCGCCCGTTCCGGCGCCGGGCCGGTTGTTCCACGCAGGACCAATGTCGGTGCGATGACGCGGTGAACCGCCGGGGCAAGCGGGTCTTCGATCCGTTGGATCAGCACCTGCGCGGCGGTTTGCCCGATCTCCTTCTTGGCGACCCGGACGGTCGACAGCGCGGGATCGAAATAGGATGCCTCTTCTATGTCGTCATGGCCGATGATCGAAATGTCGGTGCCCAGCGTCAGGCCGGCCTGGCGGCAGGCATACATTGCCCCAAGTGCCAGCAAGTCGCCAAAACAGACGACGCCGGTCACGTCGGGCGCGCGGCTCAGGATGTCCGTCATCGCCTGCTTTCCGGCGTCAAGCGTGGTCTGCGCGGTGCGGTCGATCAACTTCGGGTCGGGCCGCAGGCCGAGTTGCCGCAACGTGCTGCCGTAGCCCTCGAATCGTTTCTGGCCGGTCATTGTCGGCTGACCGCCTCCGATCCAGGCGATACGGCGATGGCCAAGGTTCACCAGCGCTTCCACCGCCATACGCGCGCCGAGCGTGTCGTCGCTGACCACGTGGTCGAAACTGTCATCGTCCAGCGACCGCGAGAACATCACGGTCGGAAACGCGTTGCGTACGATCTGCCGGAGCAGCCCGGCCTGTGTGCCCATCACCGGCGACAGCAACATGCCGGCCGAGCCCTGCTCCAGCATGCGCCGGATGAACGCTGTCTGCGTTGCCTCGTCTTCGTGTGCATTGCACATCAGGACAAGCCGGTCCCGCAGGCGAAACTCGCCTTCGATTGCGGTCAGGAACTCGGCAAAGATCGGGTTGCGCAGATCGTTGATACAGATCGACAGGGTGTCGTTGGTGCCCTTGCGCAAATTGGCCGCGTGACGGTTGTAGATATACCCCTGGTCCCGCGCGATCTGCTTGATCTCGGCCCGTTTGGCGACCGAGATCCGAGGGTGGTCCCGCAGAGCCATTGACGCGGCAGAGATCGAGACTCCGGCGGCCTGTGCGACGTCCTTGAGTGTCACCCGTTTTTGCATTGCCCGGATCCTCCGACGATCGTTCGCTGGGGCAGGGCCTGTTTGTCGCAGCGGCTTAATCGTTTGACTTCATTCTTGCTCAAACGATTGACCGATGCTACCGTTTTCTTCGACCCGGATCGCTGTTTCTCCTGAAGGGGAGCCGCCTGGCGGTTGTGACAGGGATGTCCGGGATCGGGTTTACACACGAATCTGGGAGGATTCCATGACGACCAAACCCCTCAACACGCTTCTGGGCGCAACGGCCTTGGCCTTTGGCGCATTGGTTGCAACGCAAGCTGCCGCCGAGTGCGACTGGAAACCGGACCGCGCGGTCACCTATGTTGTGCCTTGGGGCGCCGGTGGTGGTACAGATGCCAACTCGCGCATGATCGCGAGCCTTCTGAGCCAGGAATTCGGCCAGCCCTTCAACGTCGTGAACCGCACCGGCGGCAACGGTGTGACCGGGCACTCGGCCCTGGCACGGGCCAAGCCCGACGGATACACGGTTGGTGCCGCCACGGTCGAAATCAACACCATGCACTGGGTTGGCCTGACCGACCTCACCTACAAGAACATTTCGCCGATCGCGCTGGTCGATGTTGTGCCGGCCGGCTTCACGGTCAAGGCCGGCTCGCCGTTCAACTCGGTCCAGGAAGTCCTTGACGTGGCCAAGGCCGAGCCGGGCAAGCTGACCGCATCCGGTACCTCGCAGGGTGGCATCTGGCACCTGGCGCTGGCCGGTCTGCTGAACGCCGAAGGCATCGATCCCGAAGCAATCCGCTGGATCCCGTCGAAGGGTGCCGCTCCCGCGATGAAAGAGCTGATGGCTGATGGTGTCGACGTCGTGACAGTCGCCCAATCCGAAGCCAAGACTCTGATCGAGCAGGGCGAACTGAAGGGCCTGGGCTACATGCACACCGAGCGCATGGCCGCTCTGCCCGACATCCCGACGACCGCCGAACAGCTCGACTCGGGCTGGACGCTGGCTGCCTTCATCACCGTCTCCGGCCCCGAGGGCATGGATCCGGAAGTGGTCTGCTCCTACGAGAAGGCTGCGCTGAAGGTCATGGCCAGCCCCGAATGGGCCGAGTTCAAGGCCTCCCGCGGATCCGACGTGGTGCTGATGGGCACCTCCGACCTGAGCGCCATGCTGGAGAAATCCGACGCAGCTCTGGGCGAGACGATCAAGGCGATCGGCCTGGCCAAGTAACGACTGGCGTACCCCTGTAACGCCAATCACCCTGTCCGGGGCGTCATCCCTCGTCGCCCCGGACCTTTTCTCGCCCATCAGACGAGACCGAATCAATGATAAACAAAGACATCGTCGCGGGCGCCCTACTTGCCGGCGCTGGCGCCTGGATTGCCTGGGAAGCTCAGAGTTTTCCGACCCTTGGCGGAATGACCTATGGCCCGGGCCTGTTTCCAACCGTCGCCGGCTGCGGGCTGGTGCTGTGCGGAGTGCTGATCTTTATCACGGGCGTCCTGCAAGGCCGGCCCGACGACGTCGTTGCAGCCGAAGAACCACGCTCGCCCTGGCCGCTGATCAATGCGCTCTCCGTCATCGGTTGCGTGATCTTCTTCGCCCTGGCGCTTGATCCACTTGGTTTCCACATAGCGGCCTTTCCCGTCCTGCTGTTCCTGCTGATCCTGTTCCGGATCAAGTGGTGGAAGTCGCTGCTGCTGGCCGTGGGTGTGACGGCCCTTGTGCATCTCATCTTCTATTCCTTTCTGCATGTTCCGCTTCCCTGGGGCCTGCTTGAACCATACGCTTGGTAGGAGATCGCCATGCTCATAGACGTTCTCCTCACGGTGCTCTCACCGTCGAACCTCGCCATCATCATCGCGGCAACCTTCTATGGTTGCTTCGTCGGCGCCGTTCCCGGGCTGACCGCCACAATGGCCGTCGCCCTGTTGGTGCCCTTCACCTTCTTTCTGGACCCGATCCCCGCGATCAGCGCCATCGTCGCAACGACGACCACGGCGATCTTTGCCGGTGACATTTCGGGCACGCTGCTGCGCATTCCCGGCACACCGGCCTCGGCGGCCTATGTCGATGACGCGCATATCCTGTCACAGTCCGGAAAGGCGCGGACGTCGCTCTTTGTATCGCTGATCACCGCTGCAGTTGGCGGCGTGGTCGGCGTGATCATCCTGATGTTGCTCGCGCCGCAACTGGCACGCGTCGCCATCAGTTTTTCAAGCTTCGAGACCTTCTGGCTCGCGTGCCTCGGCCTGACATGCGCCATCTTTGTCGGGGGCGGAACGGTTCCCAAAAGCTTTGCCAGCCTGTGCATCGGCCTGGCCATCGCCTGTGTCGGCATCGACGTGGCGGTTGGGCACCCGCGCTATACATTCGGGTCCTTCGACCTGCTGGACGGGATCAGCTTCATCCCCGCGATGATCGGTATCTTCGCCTTTTCCGAAGTGCTGCGGAACGTGCAGATCCTCGACAAGCCCAAGGAAACGATCATCCACGCCACCGAAAAGGTCGGTGCGGCCTTTGTCGGTGCCCTGAAGGCTGTCTTCAGCTATCCAGTGACAGTGGCACGGTCGTCGGTGCTTGGCACCTTTGTCGGCGCGCTGCCCGGGGCCGGGGCGGATATCGCCGCGTGGATCTCCTATGCGCTGGCCCGCCGGTTCTCGAAAAATCCCGAAAAATTCGGCAAGGGCAGCCTGGAAGGCGTCGCAGCAGGCGGGTCGGCCAACAATGCCGCCATCGGCGGGGCGTGGACGCCGGCCCTGGTGTTCGGAATTCCGGGCGATTCCGTGACGGCCATTGCCATCGGGGTGCTGTTGCTCAAGGGATTGACGCCGGGGCCCCGGATCTTCATCGACCAGCCCGAACTGACCTCGGCGCTGTTCGGTTCCTTCCTGATCGCCAACATCATCATGGTGCCGGTGGGCATCCTCGCGATCCTCGCGTCGACCTTTATCCTCAAGGTGCCGCGCGCCGTGATGGCGCCGGTGATCCTGCTGTTTTCGATGGTTGGCGCCTTTGCCATCTCGGGCACCGTGACCGCGATCTGGATCGTGCTCGCGCTTGGTCTGCTCGGCTACTACATGGAAAAGGTCGCCATTCCTCTGGCTCCCGCGATCCTCGGGATCGTGCTGGGAAAGATCATCGAGGACAACTTCATGGTCTCGATGATCAAGGCGCAGGGCGACCTGACGGCGTTCTTCGACAGGCAATATTCGATGGTACTCGGCTTTATCACGCTGGCGCTTTGGGGGCTTCTGATCCTCAGGGCAATCCGCGAAGTGGCACGGCCGACGTCACAAGTGAAAGGTGACATCTGATGACAGGCAAAAACTGGCTGCGCGAGCAGATCTCGGGCGGGCGCTGTGTGCGCACCATCTGGCTGGAGCTGGCAACACCGGCGCTGGCCGAGGCCGCAGTCTGGGCCGGTTGGGATTGTGTCCTGATCGACAACGAGCATGGGCCTGCCGGGCTTGAGACCACGGCCAACATGCTGCGCGCGGTCGAGGCCGCCGGAGGCCACGCCATCGTGCGCGCGCCGTGGAACGACCAGGTCTATCTGAAGCGGTTGCTGGAGATCGGGGCCAAGTCGATCATGGTGCCGATGATCTGTGACAAGGCCGCCGCCGAGGCTGCCGTGGCTGCAACCCATTATCCCCCGAAGGGGGCCCGGGGCTATGCCGCGCCGGTGGGTCGGGCGTCGCGCTATGGCACCAACACGGATTACTTGAACAGCTCGGACGGCGAACTGTTCCTGATGGCCCAGATCGAACACAAGGATGCGATCCCCAATATCGCCGAGATCGCGGCCGTGGACGGGATCGACATGCTGTTCATCGGCCCCAACGACATGGCAGGCACCATCGGTCTGCTGGAGCAACTGGGCGAAGATGCCGCCGAAGCGCTGGCCGCGGAGGCCGAGGCCCGGATCAAGGCAGCGGGCAAGCTGATGGGCACCGTCAAGCGTCCCCGCTGGACCTTTGGCGAGCTCAAGGGACGTGGCCACTCGCTGTTGGCCGGTCCCGGCGACATTGGCCTGTTCATGGAGGCGGCCCGTGCCGATGCCGCCGAGATGGATGCGGAGCTTGGCTACGCACCCGCCAGCGGAGCCGCCGCCAAAACCTACTGACGTCACAGCCAACGCGGAGTCATCTTATGAAGAAGATCCTCAACGCCCCCGAACACTTTGTCGAAGAGATGCTGGAGGGCTTCGTTGCCGCCCATCCGGATCACTATGCGCAACCCGCCCCAAGGGTGATCGTGCGGGCCGGCGACAGGACACCGGGCAAGGTCGGGATCGTCTCTGCCGGGGGCTCCGGGCACCTGCCGATCTTTACCGGCTATGTTGGCAAGGGTCTGCTGGATGGCTGCGCGATCGGTCTCGTCTTTGCCTCGCCCTCGGCCGAGCAGATGGCCGAGACGATGCGTCGGGTGGATGCAGGCGCGGGGGTTCTGCGTCTGTATGGAAACTATGGCGGCGATGTCATGAACTTCGACATGGCCGGCGAGACGGTCGACATGGAAGACGACATCGTCTCGACCAGCGTGGTTCTGGCCGATGACGTCGCCAGCGCCGGTCCGGACGAGGCAGAGAAACGCCGTGGCGTGGCCGGAATGGTCTATGCTTTCAAGATCGCCGGGGCCAAGGCCGAGCAGCTGGCCGACCTGGCCGAGGTGACCCGCGTGGCGCAAAAGGCGGCGGACGCCTGCCGCTCCATTGGCATGGCGTTGTCGCCTTGCACCGTGCCGCAGGCCGGCAAACCCACCTTCGAGATCGGCGAGACCGAGATGGAGATGGGTATGGGTATCCATGGCGAACCGGGGATCTGGCGTGACACGCTGAAGCCCGCAGATGCAATCGTGGACGAGATGTTGGAACGGCTGTTGGCCGACCAGCCACTGGGGGGGGGGGATCGCTACTCGATCCTTGTCAATTCGCTGGGGGCGACGCCGCAGGAAGAACTCTACATCATGTACCGCCGGGCGCGTCAGGTAATGGCCGAGACCGGGGCAATCGAAGTGATGCCGCTGGTTGGCCGCTACGCGACCTCGATGGAGATGGCGGGCGCGACGATCACCCTGATCAAGCTCGATGACGAGTTGGAGGCGCTGCTGAAGGCGCCCTGCGATTGCCCGTTCTGGAGGCAGTGATGGCCGATTTTACCACGACGGATCTGCGAACCGCCGCCGCCCGCATCGCCGACCATGCCGATGCCGTCAAAGACGCGCTCTGTGAGGCTGACGCCAAGCTGGGGGACGGCGATCTCGGGATCACCGTTGCCGCCGGTTGGCGCGAGATCGCCGACAATGCCGACGGGTTTCCCGACGATGTCGGCAAGGCGTTTCTGGAGTGCTCCAAGTGTTTCCAGCGGGTGTCCTCGTCGTCCTACGGGACGCTGGTTGCCACGGCGTTCATGTCGGCGGCCAAGGCCTGCAAGGGTCGCGAGGCCGTGCCATTTGCCGAGGTGGCGTCGCTGACACGGGGGGCCTGCGACGCCATGATGGCGCGCGGAAAGGGCAATCTGGGCGACAAGAGCGTTCTGGACGTGATGGATGCCGCTGCCACGGTCTCCGAAGGCGCGGATACTGGCGCTGCTGTGCACGCAGCCGTTCTTGCGGCTGCGGCTGATTGCGTCGCGACGTTCCGGGAGCAGCCGAACAAGTTGGGCCGCGCCCGCATGTTCGGGGAGAAGTCGATCGGGCTGGATGATCCCGGTCAACTTGCGGCCCTGGAAATGATCCGGGCGCTTGGCGATCCGCAGGGCTGAGTGTTCTACCAGCACGCCTCGAAAGGCCAACCTTGAGCGGGATCAACCCGCGCGGCTGTCTTTGGTGTGGCAATCGCAACTGACGCCCGGTGATGGTGTTCGGGTTCGCCCGGCCCACCTGGAAACCCAGCATTCGGCGAGCGCTTCCCTCTTTGGAGCGCCCTCGGAAGGACACGCCAGCGTGTGGGACGCTGGTCTTTGGGTGTAGGTTGGGCATCGTCGCGCCCGGCAACAGCAGGGCGCGACGGTCGGTGAAGATGGTCAGCTTGCCTTGCGCCGAGCCGCCTCGATCAAGTCGTGGAGCTTTTGATCCAGCGCTTCGGTTTCGGTCTCCCAGTTGCGATCCACCATGTCGAGGTAGGCGCGATCGGACAGCCGCCGCAGCCGCGCGCGATCGGCGGACAGCTCTGTCAGCGCCTGCACGCAGTCGCGGGTCGCTGTGTCGAGGTCGAGAAGGATCCCGTTGACGTCCTGCTGCAACACTTCGGAGACGGCCCCCACGTCGGTTGCAATGGGGACAACGCCAGACCGCATCGCTTCGAGAATGGTCAAGGGCAGACCTTCGAAACTGGACAGAAGCACCATGGCATCGGCCCACTCGAAGGCGGCGAGCAGTTCTTCCGGCGTGTGCAGCGGGGGTTCCAGAACCTCCATCATATGCTCTGGCAGCGGCGGTGCCTCGCCTTCGACCACCGCCTTGCCAATGATCCGCCAGTCGATTGGCAAACCCAACCGGGCGCTTTCCAGGAAGGTTTCCGACAACCGGTCGAGCCCCTTCTGTCGGTCCAGCCGGCCGAGGAACATGACCCTGAGATTGGCGTTCGGTGCCCGGTGACTTCGCGCGACGTGCAAGTCCGCAAGGCTGTTGGCGTCGGCAGGAAAGCTGGGCGCGTTGGGCACCGGCACGATCTTTTGCTCCGGTACTCCCATCGAATGGCACCAGTCGCCAAGCTGGTGAGAGCAGGGAACGAACAGGTCGTAGGCATGTTCGTAGGCGACCCCCAGGAACGTGTTGCCCAAAGGCCGGCCATAGGGCGACAGTTCATTCAGGTGCAGCGAGATCGCGGTCTTGACCCCGAAACGTTTCAACTGGCCCATGACGCCGTTGATCGCAGCGCCGTGGAAATTGACCACCGCGTCCAGCCAGCTGAGCAGCCCGAGCGCGGTGCCGTGTGCACCACCCGTCGCCCAGTCCGGAACATTGGTGCCGAAATAGGCGTTCTGATCGCCGCCCCAGAGGTTGAAGGCATCATCCGCTAGGAAGTTGATCGTCTCGAAGACCTCGCACCACTCTTCGGAAATGGCCCCTTCGTTGGCGCCGACCACGAACAGGTGCGGGATCCAGCCGTGGGCCTTCATCCCGGCTGCCATGTTCAGGGCGACCTTCTCCACACCGCCGAATTCGACCAGCGGCAGGATGAAGCCCATGTGCTGGCGGCCGTCGGGCAGTCGTGGATAGGCAGGCGCGCCGTTGAATGGCTGCCGCACGATGCTGTTCACGAAAGGTCGGGAGCGGATGTCGCCAACCCGCCAGTCCCACGCCTGAAACGCCGAGGCGCGGTAAGGCGATGCGTGCATGCGGTTTGTCAGGGTCAGGAAGTCGAAACTCGCCGTCGCGTTCAGCGCCGCCGTTTCCAGGTCCACGAAGGATTCAGGCACCCGCAGTTCGACGGCCGACACGCTGGGTTGGGCGGACGGGATCACCAGCGTGTTGATCCACGCGGTGCTGTTGTCCATCAGCACTTCGAGCATCATCTTGCGGGTGGCCACAAGCACACTGGCTTCGTTCTGTCGCCCCTCGGCGGCCGGGAATTCGCTGAACCCGAAGCGGTTGTCGAGGTTGGCCTCCACCGCCAGGGTCGAGATCGCGCTGCGGTCCGCCATGCCTTCCAGTTTCCACAAGGCCCATTGCAGCACATTTGCCTGCTTCAGGATGTCCAGCATCGTTTGGCGCATGACCACCACGAACGGCGGAAGGTGGGTGCGAGTCGGCGCGATCTTGTGATCCCACAGGAGCTTTTCGAATTCTGCCAGCGGGATCGTCCTGGGATTGGCGGCCAGTGGATCGACCACCAGTTGCACCTCCTGCGTGTCGGGCAGGTA
This sequence comes from uncultured Tropicimonas sp., assembly GCA_947495685.1. Lineage (GTDB taxonomy): Bacteria > Pseudomonadota > Alphaproteobacteria > Rhodobacterales > Rhodobacteraceae > Tropicimonas. The sequence continues at coordinate 52,105 of CANLZY010000010.1, read as the reverse complement.
GATCGCGTAGCGCGGGCATTCCTCGTGCTCCATCTGCAGCAACGAGGTCGGGCTAAGCATCTTCTTGTGCTTTTGACGCATCTCGCCCCGGATCATCGCGACATCGCGGGCAGAGTTTGCCAGCATGCTTTCGGGGCGCTTGCGGTACTGAAACCCGAAGTCCTCGAGGTTGCGGCCCTGGAACCCGGCACCGGCTGCGGTCAGGAAGAAATCCCAATCCTCGAAGCCAAGCTGGTAGTTTGTGTCAAAGAACACGCCAGCGTCGAAAACGCGCCGGTGTACCAGGCTGCCGGCTTCGCAGATGTTCATGTCGGTGTGGACCAGCCGCGAATAGTCGCCGCCATAATCGCCCGCGAATTCCATTCCGACCATGTCGATGTTCGGATAGACCCAATCGACGTCGGGATTGTCGTCCAGAACCGCCATGGCACGGGCGAGCGAATGTGGGCGCAGCTTGTTGTCGGCATCCAGAAGATAGACCGCCTCTACCGAGGGCATTTCGTTCAGAACGTGGCGAATGCCGTGGTTGCGGGCATCGCTCAATCCGCCGTTGGGTTTGCGCAGGTAGGTGACGCTGTCGGGGTGGGCAAGTTGCAGGTCGCGGCAGACGGCATCGGTTTCGCGATGCGGGCATCCGTCGTTGATCAGCACGAGGTGGATGTCAAACGGTGCCTCCTGGTCGAAGATGCATTGCGCGGCCTCGGCCAGCAGCACCGAGTGGCGGAAGATCGGGACAACAACCGCGATGCGCGGGGCCGCTCGGGAGCTTTCATGTGTCATTGCAATTCCCCCGGTCTCAGGCCGTGGCCCGGATTTCGAAGAAGCAGCAATTCACGTCCTGCGGCTCCTCCGGAATCTTGGGGGTTTCCCCGGCATAGCGGGTCATCACGCAGATATCGCAGGGCTGCTCGATCGGAGTGTCGAGGATCAGATGCAGTTCGGCCCAGTGGGAGGCCGGAAGGCGGAGCCATTCGCTCTGGATAGACGCCTCGATGTCCGCCTTTGACGGCATCAGGCGGCCCTTTGGCAAGGTGGGCACGATGGCCAGGCAGTACTCGATGTCGGGTGCGGTTTCCGACTTGGTCTCGACGCTACAGGTCAGGTGACGCATGCCCGGGCTGCCACCACCCACCAGGCGGGCAACACAGGGCCCGGTCGAGGTTGGCGTGACGGTCAACCCGCCGAGTTCCTCCTTGAAGGCCACGAGGCCATCGGGCGAGTCCACCGTGGCCGCCGACATCATCTCGGTGGGGACCACCCAGCGGCGCGGATAGATCGTCTCGTTGGTGTGGGCCCCGGCGGGCAGGGGCAAGCCGGTTTCGGGGACCGACGCCCAGGCGGCGCAGGCCATGGTGAAGCCCTGGGCGACACCATTGCGGGCGGCGCAGAACCGGGTATCCGGATGGCTCATCGTACGCGACAGTTTCAGCGGAGAATTGCCGTGCCAGTTGACCCGCAACACGGGAGTCTGGCGATCGGCGCCAAGGCAGACCCCAAGGGCGCAGCGCAGCCAGCCAGCCGTGACATCCTTTGCGGGGATCGTCCACTTGCCCTTGATCTCGCCGCTTTCCAGCAATTCGAGCGACAGGTCTATGGTCCCCTCGGTGTCCTTCGGCTTTTCTGCCAGATAGACCGCGACGTCCGACAATCCGGCAGAATCACAGGGCAGGCGCTGTTCGGCGCGGTCCCCGGGCTCCAGCGTCAGCGGCGCGCGGCGGGGCAGGGCTTCCAGTTGAAACCGTACGAAACGGCGTGGTCCGCCGAGCGAATAGACGAATTGTTCGAGCCGTTGAAACGCGGTCTGGGTCGCTTCGTGCGTGCTGCGCAGCTGGCTCAGGTCCTTCTGAAGCTGGACGTTGCGCCGGGCCTGTTCGCTGCGCTGTGCGACCATCTGGTCGATCACCCAGGACACGACCTGTCCCGATGCCTCGGCGGCGGGCGAGGACAGGGTCAATGTGGCAGGCAGGTCAGTGCCATAACGCGCATTCCAGGCTGTTGCGATTCCGGTCAACTCTTCCGAGGCCCGGTCGGAAAAGGCGACGCAACCGGCGAGGTTTGCATAGACCTCTGCGATCGAAAGCGCGGTGCCATCCAGAGCCACGACCAGCCGGTCGTCTTCGACCCGCGCCACCGCCACCGGCAGCGGGAGGTGCGACAGGTCCTGCCTGTCGGCATCACTTGCGGCCACGGCGAGGAAAAGACCTTTGTTGGTATTCATATATCGAACCTTCCGAATTCAATCGTCTGCACGGGTGTCACTGCTGCCATTAACATCATCCACGGGAGCATGAAATGCAGGCAGATATTTCGGTTTCCGTTGTCTCTAAGCCGCGTGCCGGGGTCAAGTCTGGTGACTGCGACGACTTGCGCCAGTGGGCACCCTGAATTGACCTGATCGACAGGCTGACGTTTGACGCCACCGCAGTGTCGGGCGAGAGCGTGCACATCGGTTGTACAAGTCGCTGAAACGACAAAGATTTGGGCGGCTTCCAAAAGGTGACTTATGAATGCGCAATTTGTAAAGGGTTTTTGTTTTCATGGCAGCTGTTTAGTGCGTCATTGGTAATAAGATAGATTTGACATACATCAAAGACGCTCGTCACCCGGGTCGCTCATGAAGGCGCAGATGCCAGCCGGCGTGATGCGGTGGAGGTGAAGGTCATGTTGTTTGCTCGAAGAATTCTGTCCACTGGGCTGGTGATGCTCCTGGCAGGGGGAGGGGCTGCTCTTGCGCAGTCGGGCGCTGTCCCCGATACGCCGGATGCCCGCGTGCGGGACGTTTCGACCACGGATCACTCGAAACTGAAACCGCTGCAGAAGCAGTTTTCGTCGGGGCCTGAGGTCACGAAGGCTTGTCTGGCCTGCCATACCGAGGCCGGTGACCAGGCGATGCACTCGATTCATTTCCAGTGGGACTACCAGCATCCCGTCACCGGGCAGACCCTGGGCAAGAGCAACGTGATCAACTCCTTCTGTGGATCGGTTGCCGGCAACGAACCGCGCTGCACCTCCTGCCACGCGGGGTATGGCTGGGACGACATGAGCCAGCCGCCACCGCAGGACGCCACTGCGGTGGATTGCCTGATCTGCCATGATCAGACTGGCACCTATACCAAGACCGCCACCGGGGCAGGGCACCCGCCGCTGGATCCGGTTCCCGAAAACGCCAAGAACATCAAGGGCGAGAAGGCCGTTGCCGTCGACCTGAGGAAGGTTGCGCAGAATGTCGGAATGCCGACACGGGACAATTGCGGCCAGTGCCATTTCTACGGTGGCGGTGGCGATAACGTGAAACATGGCGACCTGTCCTCGGCGCTTTATGATCCGGATGAACATGTCGATGTGCATATGGCAACGGACGGGCTGAATTTTACCTGCTCAACCTGCCATGTCGAGACAGAGCATAACTGGGCCGGCTCGCGCTATGACGTGGTGGCAAAGGACGATGGTGGAACCGGCAAGCCAGGGCCGGAACGTTTTGCGGCCAGTTGCGAAAGCTGCCACGACAGCAATCCGCACCCCGCCGGGCTGGTGGGCATGAAGCTGAACGACCATACCGACAAGGTCGCCTGCCAGACCTGCCACATCCCCGAATACGCCAAGGGCGGCGTTGCCACCAAGAGCTTCTGGGACTGGTCGGCGGCTGGCAAGCTGAACGCCGAAGGCAAGCCCTACGGCGAGGACGGCTATGTTCAGGGCGACGGCAAGCACTTGCACACCTATCTGTCCACCAAGGGCGATTTCGAGTGGCAGGAAGACGCAGAGCCCTACTACGCGTGGTTTGACGGCGTGGTCGAATACACCAACGACGAAAAGACCATCGATCCGGAGCGGGTCGTCGATGTCAACTCGATCACCGGCGATCCGACCGCCGGGGACAGCCGCATCTGGCCGTTCAAGCGGATGGAGGGGCGCCAGGCCTATGACAGCGTCAACAACAAGCTCGTCTACACCCACGTCTGGGGCCCGACGACCGACACCGCGTTCTGGAGCAATTTCGACTGGGCCAAGGCGATCGACGCGGGCATGAAGGCCGCCGGAAAATCCGACAGCTATTCGGGCGAGTTCGGGTTTGTCGACACCTACATGTACTGGCCGATCACCCACATGGTTGCGCCGGCAGACGAGGCGATGAAATGCACCGAATGTCATTCCAATGACGGGCGACTGGCGAATATCGCGGGCGTCTCGATGCCGGGAACCAACAGCAACACGCTGGTCGGGGTGGCTGGCAAGGCCCTGGTGCTGCTGACGCTGCTGGGCGTTGCAGGGCATGGGGTGATCCGCCGCTTTGCCGGCAAGTCAAAGGGGGATGCGCACCATGGCTGAGCGTTGCGTAAAGGTCTATCCGGTGTTCGAACGGCTGTGGCACTGGACCCAGATGGTCCTGATCATGGTACTGGTGTTCACCGGCTTCGGGATGAACGGCGTCCATTCGATCATTCCCTTCAAGCCGGCAGTGATGCTGCACACGATCGCGGCGTTGGTGTTGCTGGTCGTGTGGATCTTTGCCACCTTCTGGCTGTTCACGACGGGCACCTGGCGACAGTTTGTTCCCCGGATCGAAGGGTTGATCCAGGTCGGGCGCTACTATGCCTGGGGTGTGTTCCGGGGCGAAGAACACCCGCACCAAAAGGTCTATTGGCGCAAGCATAACCCGTTGCAGGTCGCCGCCTATTTCGGCCTGAAGATGTTCATCTTTCCGGCCATCTGGAGCACGGGCATTCTCTACCTGACCTACAATTTCTGGGCTGGTCCCTCCGGATCGGGCACGCTGTCGGTGATCGCGCAGATCCACCTTGGCGCAGCCTATGCCATCGCGGCCTTTGTCATCATCCACCTGTACCTGCTGACCCTGGGCCACGGGTTCCGCGCCCATGTCCGCCCGATGATCGACGGCTACGAGCAGATCGACCTGACGCCGGAGCAGGAGGCCTACCTTGAGACCAACGAGCCCGACCGGTTGCGCGAACCGAAGGCGTCTCGGCAAAAACCTCCACAGGCGGCCTGACCTCGAAGCGCGCCTGCGCTAGAACGGGGTCATGTTGAAACTCGACTCCCTGTGCACCCCCCTGATCGGACCGATCTCGTTCTCGGTTCCATCCGGGGGGTGTATCGGTTTGAGAGGAGCGTCAGGCGCCGGCAAATCCCTCGTGTTGCGTGCCATTGCCGATCTTGACCCATCCGAGGGCCAAGTGTGGCTGAACGGGGCGGAGCGGACGACCATCCCGGCTCCGGAATGGCGTCAGCGTGTGGCGATGGTTCCGGCCACGGCAGGCTGGTGGGCGCCGGATGTGCGTGGTCACATGGGAGACAGCGGGGCCGAAATGCAGCGGCTTCTGTCGGCCGTGGGTCTGCCCGACGCGCTGGATTGGGAGGTTTCCAGGCTGTCCAGCGGTGAACGCCAGAGGTTGGCGCTGGTGCGGGCGCTGGCCCGTGGCCCAGATATGTTGTTGCTGGACGAACCGACTGCGGCGCTCGACCCGGAGTCGGTCGTCCGGGTCGAGGCTGTGCTGCGGGACTGTCTGGCGAATGGGCTTCCTGTCGTTCTGGTCAGCCACGATCCCGATCAGATTGCCCGCCTCTGCGACGGCTGGCATCGGCTGGAGCGTGGCAAGATCGTGGAGACCTCGGCATGACCGGCTATCTGGCGCTTTCCTGGGCTGATCTTGCGGCGGCTTCGCTGTTCCTGTTGCTGAACGCGGTGCTGTCGATCCGCCTGCAACTGGGGCTGGAACGCCAATTGATGGTCTCGGCGGCCCGAATGGTCGTGCAGTTGTTGATGATCGGGCTGGTGTTGAAACTGGTCTTTGCCAGTGTCTCGCCCTGGCTGACGCTGGGGCTGGCGTTGATCATGGTATTGTTCGCGGGGCGCGAGGTTCGCGCGCGTCAGAGCCGCCCGCTGGCCGGACCCTGGGGATACACGCTGGGGGCCGGAGCGATGGTGGCCGCGGGGGCGATCGTGACCGTCTCGGCACTGATCGGCGCAATCGGCGCAGATCCATGGTGGCATCCGCAATATGCGTTGCCTTTGTTCGGCATGGTGCTGGGAAATGTCATGACCGGGGTCAGTCTGGGGTTGGAGACATTCCTGGGCGCCGCGACGCGCGAGCGCGATGGGATCGAGGCGCGGCTGTTGCTGGGGATGGATCGCGGCGAGGCGATGCGCCCCCAGGTGCAACGGGCGATGCGGGCGGGATTGACCCCGATCGTCAACGCAATGGCCGCAACTGGCGTGGTGTCTCTGCCGGGGATGATGACCGGGCAGATCCTGTCCGGGGTCGATCCTCAGGAGGCGGTGAAATACCAGTTGCTGATCATGTTCCTGCTGGCGGGGGCGTCGGGGCTGGGTGTTCTCGGCGCCGTCCTGGGCGCGGCGCGGCGGTTGACCGATGCGCGCCACCGGTTGCGACTGGACCGGCTTGCGCCAGAACCGCGCTAGCCCGGCGCACAGTCACACAATTGCATGACGCGCCGTGTCGCTGATCATCGAGGGTGAAGAGAGGCCGCTTCGTGTCTGAAAACGCCAAGGTCTGGGGACAGCCGGGCAGGGTGTGGTGTTGCGATCCCTGGTGTCGGGAGATGCAGCGGCCATCACGACGTCGGTACCGTGGGTGCCATCGGTCCCCAAAAACCGCATAAGACCATGCCGCTGTCTGCGGTCATGGTCTTATGAATGGGCCGAGACATCGCCCGGTCGTGCAAGACGTCGTGTTCGGTGCGTCAGCCGTTCCAGGCGCGGACGTCACCGCAATCCATGTGGACGAAGTTCGAACCGCGATAGGTTCCGACACCGCCGGCGCGGCAGGCCTTTGCTGCCTTGGCCATGTCGTAGATGGAGCGGTTCCCCAACCGGAGATCGGCCGCTTTTCCCTGCACGTGCAGCGAGTTCTTTGCCACGCCACGGGAGCGCGAGCGGAGCATCGCGTTGGTGGCGGGAGAGCGGTAGCCTGACAGCAGCGTATAGGGTTCGCTGGTGCCCATCAGGTTGTGCGATGCTGCCATGATGTCGATGGTTCGGGTGTCGATCGATTTGATTTCGTTGCGACGCCAGTCACGCATGAAGGCATTGACCTCCTTCATCGCGTCCTTGATGTACTCGCCTTCGATCCAATAGATGGTGTCCATCGTCTCGCCGGTACGACCGTTGTACATCTTCAGTCGACGTATATCCCCGGCGCCTCGAAGGATGCCGGCGGCATTTGCGAAAGTCGGCGCAGCGACGACGGCTGTTGCGGCAAACGCGCGCAAAATTCCACGTCTCGAGATGCCCCTGGGGGCTGCGTTTTCTGTCATGGGTACTTGCCTGTCCCGTTTCTCTTTTGTCGATCCGCATTTTTGCGGTTTCTTCCACACCTCATCCCCAGGCGTGCCAGTTTGATGCCACAAAGCGATTCTCCATCCAAGTGCGCATTTTGCGCAGTGACGCCAGATGGCAGAAAATAGGCAGGAAGTTGCTGAAAAAGGGATAACGCGGGCAGCGATCCGCTTTGCCGGGGTCCTGCGTCAAATGGATCACAGGCGGTGTCGCGAAGCCACAGGCACTACCCAGTCTTGGCCGATGTCGCATTTGTGCGTGGACTTCGCCAGATAGCCGATGAAACAGTCAGGTCCAACCTTGCGCGCCGTCATTTTAAAGGACTTCCCCATGTTGGTTTCTGTGCCCCCTCGATCCTTGCCCGCACTTGTTGTCGCCCTGGCGCTGACGTTCTTTTTGGGGATCGTCAGCCCGGTTCGGGCCGAAGTGACGGCATTCAAGCAGGCGGTGGCCGAAGCAGCCCATGGCAACGAGGCCGTTGCGACCTTCTATCGGCAACGCGGCTACACGCCGATCTTTACCGGGCAGAAGGACTCGCGCCGCCGCTCGGCCCTGTTGAAGGCCTTTTCAACCGCAAACACCCACGGGTTGCCGGCCAATCGGTATGACCCGAATGCCCTCAAAGCCGCCTTCAAGGCGGCCAAATCACCGCGGGATCGTGGCAAGGCCGAGGTGATGGCCGCCAAGATGTTCGTGCAGTTCGCGCAGGACATCCAATCCGGCGCCATGACGCCCCGGAAGATCGACAGCGGTATCGTTCGTGCGCTGCCCCGCCGCGACCAGCTCAAGCAGCTTGAGGCATTTGCCAAGTCCTCGCCGACGGGGTACCTGAAATCCCTGCCCCCCAAGACCCCGCAATACGCAGCCTTGATGGCCGAAAAGATGCGGCTGGAGAAGACCCTTGGAAAAGGAGGCTGGGGGCCGAAAGTGGCCGCCGAAAGCGTGAAACCGGGACAGTCCGGGGCGTCGGTCGTTGCGCTGCGCAATCGCCTGATCGCCATGGGCTACATGAAACGCTCCGCCAGCCAGTCCTTTGACAGCAACCTGCAGAAGGCAGTTCAGCAGTTCCAACTGGATCACGGCCTGAACGCAGATGGCGTTGCCGGGCCCGCGACCATCACCGAGGTCAACGTTCAGCCGCAAACGCGCCTGAGCCAGGTCATCGTGGCCCTGGAGCGCGAACGCTGGACCAACATTCCGAAGGGCAAGCGTCACGTACTGGTGAACATCCCCGAATACACCGCTCGGATCATCGATAACGGCAAGGAGACCTTCAAGACCCGCGTCGTGGTGGGCAAGAACCATCCTGACCAACGGACGCCGGAATTCTCGGACGTGATGGAATTCATCGTCATCAACCCGACCTGGAACGTGCCGCGGTCTATCACGACCAAGGAGTACCTGCCGCTTCTCAAGAAGAACCGGAATGCCGTCAGCCACCTTCGCCTGATCGATTCCAAGGGCCGCTCCGTCAGCCGTGGCAGCGTGAACTTTGCCGCTTACACCGCGTCTACCTTCCCCTACCGGCTCAAGCAGCCGCCGTCGAACGGCAACGCATTGGGGCAGGTGAAGTTCATGTTCCCGAACCCCTACAACATCTATCTGCACGACACCCCGTCCAAGAGCCTGTTCGCACGCGACCAGCGGGCGTTCAGCCATGGCTGTGTGCGGGTTGGGGATCCGTTCGATTTTGCCCATGCACTGCTCGCCAAGCAGTCGAAGAACCCCGAACAGCTGTTTCAATCCAAGTTGAACACGGGCTCGGAATCGCGGGTGAACCTCGAGGTGCCGGTGCCGGTCCATCTGGAATACCGCACCGCGTTTGCAAAGGCCAAGGGCCGGATGAACTATCGCCACGACATCTATGGTCGCGATGCGCGGATCTGGGACGCGATGCAGAAGGCCGGGGTTTCCTTGCGCGCCGTCGGCAGCTAAACCTCGGGCCCAACGCTGCACTTTGCCAGGGCGGGCCCGACATGCACTACAGTATCCAACAGATAGCAGACGCCCTCGGTGCAACCGCCGAGGGCGTTACCGATTTGACCATCACCCACGTCGCCGAACCCGCCGCCGCTGGCGCAGATGCGCTGGCCATCGCCATGGCACCGGCCTATGCCGAGGGTCTGCAATCCGGGCAGGCCCGTGCGGCGGTGCTCTGGGCCGAGGCCGACTGGCGCTCGCTCGGGCTGGAGGCCGCGGTTCTGATCGGACGGCCCCGGTATGCTCTGTCGGGACTGACCAGGCTGCTCGACCAAGGGCCATCCATCGCGCCCGGCATCCACCCCACTGCGGTCATCGACCCGTCTGCCGAAATCGGCGCCAACGCCTCCATCGGCCCGCTTGTCGTCATCGGCCCGGGGGTACGGATCGGCGCCAATGCCCGGATCGATTCACACGTTTCCATCGGGCGCGGCAGCACGATCGGCGCGGATGTGCTGATTCATGCCGGCGTGCGGATCGGAACGCAGGTTCACATCGGTGATCGCTTTGTCTGCAATCCGGGAACGGTTATCGGTGGCGACGGATTCTCCTTTGTCACGCCACAGGCCAGCGGGATGGAGCAGGCCCGCGGTGCGATGAGCGACACGGTCGAGAACACCGCCCACAGCTGGGTCAAGATCCACTCGCTCGGCGGGGTGGAGATCGGGGATGACGTGGAGATCGGCTCCAACAGCACGGTCGATGCCGGCACCATTCGGGCAACGCGCATCGGTCGGGGCACCAAGATCGACAACATGGTGATGATTGGCCACAACGCGGTGTTGGGCGAGGATTGCCTGTTCTGCGGTCATTCCGGCGCCGCCGGGTCGACCGTGGTGGGCGACCGCGTGGTGCTGGCGGGGCAATCCGGTCTGGCCGACAATATCACCGTCGGCAACGATGTCGTGGTGACGGCGGGCACCAAGGTGCTGTCCAACGTGGCTTCGGGGCGGGTGATGATGGGCTTTCCGGCCGTGAAGATGTCCACCAACATCGAAAGCTACAAGGCCCTGCGCCGTCTGCCGCGACTGTTCCGTGAGGTCGCCGAATTGCGAAAGGTTCTTCCCAAGGCTGGCGGCAAGGACTAAATGACGCCGAGATCAGAAGAAGGGAAACCTGCAGCATGCCCGACAGCATCAAGGACAAGGTGATCGCAATCATCGCCGAACAGGCAGTGCTGGAGCCGTCCGACGTGGCGACGACCTCGACTCTCGAAGACCTCGGAATCGACAGCCTGGGCCTCGTGGAAAGCATCTTCGCGATCGAGGAAGCGTTTGACATCCAGGTGCCGTTCAATGCCAACGCCCCCCAAGAAAGTGATTTCGACATCTCGTCGGTTGCCTCCATCGTGACGGCAGTAGAGGGGCTGGTGCGGGAGCAGACCGCGTCGTGAAACGCGTTGTCATTACCGGCCAGGGCACCATCAATTCCCTGGGAACAAGCGTCGCCCAGACCCAGGAGGCGATGCGCGAGGGCCGTTGCGGCATCGGACCGCTGGAAATGCGCGATGTGGACCGGCTGTCGATCCAGATTGGCGGTCAGGTGAAGGGGTACGACCCCGAAGCCGTGTTCAACCGCCAGCAGATTGTCCTGTATGACCGTTTCACCCAGTTTACGTTGCTGTCCGCGCGCGAGGCGATTGCCCAGTCCGGCCTGACCTTCGTCGGTGATCTGGCGGCGCGCTCCGGCGTGGTTCTGGGAAACTCCGGCGGCGGAATGAACACGCTGGATGACAATTACCGCACCGTTTACGAGGACGGAAAGAACCGCGTGCATCCCTTTGTCGTTCCCAAGCTGATGAACAATGCTGCGGCCAGCCATGTCTCGATGGAATTCAACCTGAAGGGGCCGACGTTCACGGTGGCCACGGCCTGTGCGTCGTCCAACCACGCGATGGGCCAGGCCTTCATGTTCATTCGCTCCGGGATGGCCGAGGTGATGGTCACCGGCGGCTCCGAGTCGATGCTCTGCTTTGGCGGGGTGAAGGCCTGGGAGGGGCTGCGCGTGATGTCCAAGGACGCCTGCCGGCCCTTCTCGGCCAATCGCAACGGCATGGTGCAGGGCGAAGGCGCGGCGGTTTTCGTGTTCGAGGAATACGAGCACGCCAAGGCCCGCCGGGCCGATATCATCGCCGAGGTGATCGGTTTTGCAATGACCTCGGACGCGGCCGATATCGTCATGCCGTCCAAGCAGAACGCGGCGCGGACAATGACCCTGGCGATGCAGGATGCGCGGATCAACCCGGAGGAGGTGGGCTATATCAACGCCCATGGCACCGGGACGGCCGCGAATGACAAGACGGAATGCGCCGCGGTGGCCGATGCCTTTGGCCACCATGCAAACGACCTGATGATCTCGTCGACGAAATCGATGCACGGTCACCTGATCGGCGGCACGGGAGCGGTGGAGCTTCTGGCGTGTACCATGGCGCTGCGGGACGGGATCATCGCGCCGACGATCGGCTACGAAGAAGCCGACCCGGAATGCGCGCTGGATGTCGTGCCAAACGTGGCGCGGGAGGTGGAGGTCGACGTGGTATTGTCGAACGCCTTTGCCTTTGGCGGGCTGAACGCGGTGTTGGCGCTGCGGCGGATCTGATCCGGCCGGGGTAGGCGACCGCCCGAATGGAACACTTCACCGAGAACGGCCCGCACATCTGGTGACGCCTTCCATTCAGCGGGAGACGGTTGTCCGAGCCGGCAAGTTTGCGACCTGCCGGATCGTTGCCGCAGGAGCGAAAGCGATCGGCACTTGACGGAAGCATTCCTCGCGAAGCGAGGCGAGCGTGCACTTGCTCGGATTGCAAACAACTCGCCGCCATTCGATCCACGATGGCCGCAAGCAATGGTCCAAGGCGCCTCGCCGGACACCATGCAGGTGCTGCCTCGAATTGTTGGCGCGGCCGGACTTCCCGTGGTCGTGCAATACACTGTCACACTGCCTGCATGGGTATGACATGGGGACCCTGACCGCAGATTTTGCCGCGCTGATAGAGCCCCTGCGCACTGCACCCTGCCACTCCGTCGGCCTCAACATGGGCGGTCTTGTCGGCGTGGGATTGGCCACAAAGGATCGGACATGTTGAAGGTGTTTACGCTGCCGGACATTTGTTTCTATCCGAAACCCACTGAAAACGTGATGAAATACCGGATTCTCGACCGGGTTGTACGCTGAATCGTGCTGCCCGTCGGAATTGGCGTCGGAACGAAAGTATCGCCACGCACCCTGCGATATCCGAACGTCTGCACGTGGCAATCGAGGGATAGGAGATGGCCGAGTTCACCGGTTCCGGCCATTCAAGAGATCGGGACAGTTACACGTGCCGGGGCAGATAAGGACCTCGTTGCCATGAGAATGCTGGCGTCATCGGGACTTGATAAGGTGCCCCGGTCGCACCGACACTCCAGACCGTTTCGCGCCGTCTCACCCTTGGGCCCGTCTGCCGCGCGGTGAGACCGCCCGACAGACAGATGTCTCGTTCACCTGTCCCCGAGTGATCGATCCTACCTGTCCGACGGGACATGTAACACTCTGTGTTCAGCAGCGTGGTGACCTATGATGTATCGACCGAAAACCTTGTCGGTGCTCTTGGTGCCGATGGAAACGGTCTGGACGCAAGGCTGGGAACGCATCGTCGTCGGTCGCATTATTCTGGTGTTCTGGTTTTACGGCCCGACGGGAACGCGCTGCAACATAGCCCGGATCCTGAACGACCGGAAGCGGGTTGACCGAGGGCGCGCCCGCCGATCTGGAACAGTCAAGTGAACCTCAATGCTGTTCAACCCGTTGGATTCCGGGGTTTCGCAAGGAGTGGAGTAGGGTCGGCGCACACGCCGGATCCATGACTCCAGCACGGGCGATCTCAATGTGCCGATTTGCTTCGGCGATCCTAGTGCCGTTTGGGGCGTCACCCAGGATGCGGAGATCGTCTGCGGTGACATCCGGCCCGACATGCCGCACCGAGATCGTGAACCATGCTCGCTTCTTTCCTCGGCGCGGTTCATGAAGGGCTCGTATCGGTTTCGGGGCGGCCATCTTCGTGATCGAGATGCCCATTCTATCCTTGGTTTGCTGATAGACTCCGTTGTCCGACAAGATACGTGGATCGGCGTGATCTCTGAGGAGGTTCGAAACGCGGCTATGGTTGGGGTCGGTGCTGGCCAGATTGCGCACGCTGGTTCCATGGTTCTCCACCAGCTTGGGAAATTTTTCCGACACTCCCAAATCCCGCTCTTTCCAATTCTTTCGGCGGGATCTGCCATCGACAACCGACTGTCCAAGGTTCGAGCCGTCAGGGAGCGTACAGGTATCGAGATGGCATTTGTCCGCTTGAGGACAAAGCTGCGAGAGCTTGCCGTCGAGTTCTGCCATGCCTGCCATCGGGCCCACGCGATGCCGCCTTGAGTCGTTTCTTGCGGCGGCAAAGAAGTCTGTCGGAGACTTTTGGAGCCGACGTGGAGATCTGTCCGCAAGCCTTACTCAGGAGGGCATTCAGGCTTGCCGCGAACAAGTTTTGGTCCAAATTCTTGTTTCGGCAGCAAAGGGCCTTTCATTTATTCAACAAAAGAAAAGGCCTGCCGCGATCATCGCGCCAGGCCTTCTTGTATCGGTTCACATCATGTGCACGGAGCCATACATCTGGCGGGCCGTCTTGCAGTCCGGTTGGTCTGGTCTGCGTCAGTTGTCGGCCTGAGCCTTGGCCGCTGTTGCGGCGTCGATCGCCTTTGCATTCACAGAGTTCAGGGCCTGGATCTTTTCGTAGCCGGCGGTAAACCCGGCCAGCGACACGGTCAGGGTCACGGTCTGGTCGCGGGCCAGCAGCGGTACGATCCGCAATGTGCCCTTGTTGCCGCGCTTGAAGGCGGCGACGGCGTCTGGAGTGAACCCAACCCGGGCAACGCAGTTGCGCGCGGTGCAGTACTCGAACGGGTATTTGCGGCCCTGGCCACCGTCGACCGACAGCGTGACCTGTTCGGTCAGCAGGGTCTCCAGCGGGGTCGAGATCGTTGCGCCGGCTGCTGCTTGACCACCCGCGGGAAGGTCGACCAGTTCGATCGTTGCCACCGGGTTGTTGGCTTCATCGCGCAGGACCTGATGCAGCGCACAGGGGTCAGCGGCTTGATCTTCGAAGACCAGCCCGGTGCGAATGCAGCGGATCTCCCAGTCACCGGAGACTTCCTTGATATAGGGCACACCAAGACCTTCGTTCGGGTCATCGGGGGTTCCCATGTTCAGGTCCAGATCGTTGGCGGTATCGGTAACCGTGGCTTCTGCGGGCGCTTGGTCCGTGGTGGTGTCCTGAGCCAGAACCGGAGTCGCCAGAAGCACGGAGGCGAGGGCAAGGGTGGTAAGGCGGGTCGGGAAATCAAAGGTCATGAGATGAGTTTCACTCTTGGGCTCGAAGTTGCTTTGAACAGGGATGTAGCATGAGGCCCGCGCCCTGTCAGGCGTGAATTCCTGCTGACATGTGCAAGCGGTGCCGGATCGCGCAAGTCCTATCCGCTTGTCAGATGAGGGCAAAAAAGGGCCCTGAAGGACCCTTTTCACGGGGATTTTACCCCAAGTGCTTTGCGCACCGATTTTTTTCTCCCTGTCGGACGGGCCGACTTGACGGGTGAGACGCTATGTCCAATGTGTTTTCCGGTCAACAGTCAAAATCGGCCTTGCGAACATTTTGATCGTTTGGCGAAAACGCCGGTTTTCCTGGTATGCAGCTGCGCCCGGTGCTGGCTGCGGCTGGCCCGATCCGAATCCGGATGCCTTGCTGTGCCTGGACTGGATCATTTTGCCTAACCGTGTATTTCTGGGTGAAATTTTCCGGAGGGTACCAATGGATCGGGTGTTTGTGGGCGGAGGTGGCAAGGGTTACGGCACTCCGCAGGAACTGCTGCTGAAATATGGCAATCGGCACGGGCTGATCGCCGGCGCAACCGGCACCGGCAAGACGGTGACCTTGCAGATCCTGGCCGAGAGCTTTTCGGCGGCGGGTGTCCCGGTCTTTCTGTCTGACGTGAAGGGCGACCTGAGCGGGTTGTGCGCGGCTGGCTCGGCAGACTTCAAGCTGCACGGTGCCTTTCACGAGCGCGCTGGCACAATCGGATTTGATGACTTCGGCTATCGCGCCTTTCCGGTAACCTTCTGGGATCTGTTGGGCGTGCAGGGGCATCCTGTCCGTACGACGGTGGCCGAGATGGGGCCGCTTCTGCTGTCACGCTTGTTGGAGCTGTCGGACGTTCAGGAAGGCATCCTGAACATCGCCTTCCGGGTTGCCGACGAAGAGGGGTTGCCGCTGCTGGACCTGAAGGATCTGCAATCGCTGCTGGTCTGGGTCGGCGAGAACCGCGTGACCCTGTCGCTGCGGTACGGAAATGTCTCCACGGCCTCTGTCGGCGCGATCCAGCGGCGGCTGCTGGTGCTGGAGAATGAAGGTGGGGCAAGCCTGTTCGGCGAACCGGCGCTGGACCTTGACGATCTGTTCCTGACCGATGACGAGGGCCTCGGGCGGATCAACATCCTGGCCGCCGACGGGTTGATGCAGGCGCCCCGTCTGTATGCGACCTTCCTGCTGTGGCTGCTGAGCGAGCTGTTCGAGACGCTGCCCGAGGTCGGTGACCCCGACAAGCCGAAGCTGGTGTTCTTTTTCGACGAGGCGCACCTGCTGTTTGACGACGCGCCCAAGGCGCTGGTGGACAAGGTGGAGCAGGTGGCCCGCCTGATTCGATCCAAGGGGGTAGGGGTCTATTTCGTGACCCAGAACCCCGCGGACGTGCCCGAGGACATCCTTGGGCAACTGGGCAACCGGGTACAGCATGCCTTGCGCGCCTTTACCGCCAAGGACCGCCGGGCGTTGAAGCTGGCGGCCGAGACCTATCGTGACAACCCGCGGTTCTCGATTGAAGAGACCATTCGCGAGGTCGGCACCGGCGAGGCGGTGACGTCACTTCTGATCAACAAGGGGATGCCCGGCGTCGCCGAGCGGACCTTGATCCGACCGCCGTCGTCGCAGCTCGGCCCGGTGTCCGAACAGGTCCGAAAGCAGGTCGTTTCCCTGTCTCCGATAAGAGGCAAGTACGAGACCCTCGTGGACCGCGAAAGCGCCCACGAGATGCTGGCAGACCGCGCTGCCCGTGCCGCGCGCGAGGCCGAAACTGCGGAAGCCCGCGAAGAGGACGCCCCGATCGCTGAACGGGAGTACCGCGCGGGGCGACGGTATTCCGGCAGCCAGGTTGGCCGGTCAACGTCCAAACCTGCCCGCAAGTCCTCCAGAAGCGATTCGATCGGAACGGCCTTTGCCAAGAGCTTTGCCCGCCAGCTGGGGACCAAATCGGGGCAGGCGGTGGTGCGCGGATTGCTGGGCGGGCTGTTCCGGGGCCGATAGCGCCCAAGGCGCGGAGTTCGCCGCCGTCGCTCGGCCAGCTACTGGAAGCCTGCACCCCGGTCGGGCAGTCGCCCCGTCTTTGCCATCCGTGATTGGTGGTCAGCCGACGGGGCGGGCGCAAGCGCGCCACGCCCAACGCCGTGTGGCGCCCATCCGGGCGGCATCAAGGGGCCGGAGCCCCCCGGGGCCAACTATAGGGGGCGGATCTTCAGTCGGGTCAACCGGTTCTGATCGCGCGAGACCACCTCGAAGCGAAAGCCGTGGAACGAGAACACCTGACCGGGGGTGGGGATCGTCTGCGCCTCGTGGATCACCAGGCCCGCGATCGTGTTGGCTTCCTCGTCGGGCAGGTTCCAGTCCGTCGCCCGGTTCAGGTCCCGGATCGTCATGGCACCGTCCACAAGGTAATCTCCGGTGTCCGACCGTTTGACCGGCGTTTCCTCGTCCCGGTCGAACTCGTCGGTGATTTCGCCGACGATCTCCTCGAGGATATCCTCAAGCGTGATCAGGCCCTCAAGCGCCCCATACTCGTCCACCACCATGGCAAAATGCGTGTGGCGCCGCAGGAATTCCCGCATCTGGTCGTCCAGCGTCGTTGTCTCGGGGACAAAATACGGCTCCTTGGTGATCTCCATCACATCGAACCCCTGAAGCGCGGCGTCGATGGACTCTGCGCTGCGCAACAGCCGGTTGATTTCGCGCAGCATGTCCTTGGCGTGAATGACGCCGACGATGTTTTCGGGTTCTTCGCGGTAGACCGGCAGGCGCGTATAGGCAGAGGCCAGAACCTTGCTGACGATCTCCTCGGGGGGATCATCCGCGTTGATCATTTCGATCTGCGAGCGGTGCAGCATGATCTCGTCCACCATGCGTTCGCCCAGATCCAGCGCCCCCAGAAGGCGGTCGCGGTCTTCCTTTTCGACGCTGCCCTCGGAATGACCGATCTGCAGCGCGCCGACGATCTCTTCGCGCACGCTCAACATCGAGTTCGGGTCGATATGCATGCCGAACAGGCGCAGGACGCCCCGCACGATCACCCGCACCGCCGCGACGGCAGGCGACAGGATCGTGATGACCGGCCCGACGATAGGTGCCGTGGCGGAGGCGGCCTTCTCGGGATCGTTGATCGAATAGGTCTTGGGCAGAACCTCGGCAAAGATCAGCACCAACAGGGTCATGACCAGCGTTGCCAGTGCGACGCCGCTGTCGCCGAAGGCACGGGTGAAGATTGCCGTGGCCAGCGATGTTGCAAGGATGTTGACCAGGTTGTTGCCCAGGAGGATGCCGCCGATCAGGCGTTCGTTGTCCTCCTTCAGATCCAATGCCCGGGTTGCACCATTGTTGCCCTTGTCGGCCATGCTGCGCAGCTTGCCGCGCGACGCCGCCGTCAGGGCGGTTTCCGACCCGGAAAAGAAGCCGGACAGCACCAGCAGGACCGCGATTGCACCCGCAGTTATCCAGAACGTTGAATCGAGTGTTGTTACCGCGCTTTCCATGGTCCCGCTCGCTGATCAGTGACAGGGCCATCTTATGGGCGGGGACGGGCGTCGCCGCAAGTCATGCGCACCGATGGGTCAGTCGTGGGAATGGCCCCCGGCGACCGCTGTTTCGATTTCCAGACCGCCCGCATAGACGATCAGGGCGCTGTCAAACACCAGCTGTACCACCCGCACCGGGCTTCGGGGCGTGTACCACTTGACCGTGTCGCCATCGACCAAATCGCGGGCCGCAAAGATACCCTCGCGACGGGCACCTGCTCCCTGGCGCAGCAGGATGCGTTGGTCGGGGGGCAAAAGGGTAAAGGCTTCGGGGCGCGCACGGCCCAGGGTGTCCGGCGCAATCCGGATCATCGCGTCGGACAGGTCGCGCAGGTGGATCTCCTGCAGGATGGCGGTCTGCCGCGACCGACTGAGGATGTGATCGCCCGGGGTCAGGTGTTCGGCCGGAATGGCCCCGCCCGGAGTATAAAGAGGGGTGGATCCGACAATACCTGTCAGCAGACGCGGTGAGGGGGACGGCAAATCTCGTTTTGCCGCGACCCTGAAAAAGGGAAGTCCCATTGGAATGCTCGCTCGATCTTGTTTTGTTTTTCAGGACTCTAGCGCAGTTTTGGAAAACGAGAGAGCTTCCCCTGCGGCAAAGGTGCAGGCTGTTGCAGCATTGCACTGATGTTGTCTTTGGCGGGCGGTCGCCTCGACATGAGCAATGACGCCGCTCGCAGCCGTTTGCGCTACGACGGGAGTCTCACGCCAACTGCGGAAGGGGCCGCGGGGCGGTCACTGATCGGCGTGCTGCGCGCCGCTGGAAACCCCGACCAAAACACCGAAGTCATCCTTCACGTGGGTTCGGGCGAATGTCGGGGCGCAGATTGTTGTGAAACGCCCTGCTCAGAGCCCTTTTTCCTCTCGCATCCGTACGCCGGCCTTGCTAGAAGGGCCCGAATTTGGATCGGGCGGCTGCGGCGCTGTGAAAGGCACGCAGTCGTTTCCGGTTTGAGAGCGGGTGTGGCGGAACTGGTAGACGCACCAGATTTAGGTTCTGGCGCCGCAAGGCGTGGGGGTTCGAGTCCCTTCACCCGCACCAGGATTGTAAGGAAGGAAGAAGTGCCATGCAGGTCACCGAGACCCTGAACGAAGGCCTCCAACGCGGCTATCAGATCACGATCACTGCCGCCGAACTGGAGGCGAAGGTCAGCGAGAAGCTGGTCGAAGCGCAGCCCGAGATCGAGATGAAGGGCTTCCGCAAGGGGAAGGTCCCGATGGCACTGCTGAAAAAGCAGTACGGCACGCGTCTGTTGGGCGAAGCCATGCAGGAAGCCGTCGACGGCGCGATGGGCGAGCACCTGGAAAGCTCGGGCGACCGTCCGGCGATGCAGCCCGAAATCAAGATGGAAGGCGAAGATTGGAAAGAGGGCGATGATGTCGTCGTTTCCATGACCTACGAAAAGCTGCCCGAATTCGAGCAGCCTGACCTGTCGACGGTAACGCTGCAGAGAATGGTCGTGAAGGCCGATGATGCATCCGTCGAAGAGGCGCTGACCGGTCTGGCCGATCAGGCCAAGAACTTCGAAGACCGCGCCGAAGGCGAAGCCGCCGAGAACGGCGACCAGGTCACGATGGATTTCGTTGGCAAGGTCGATGGCGAAGCCTTTGAAGGCGGGTCCGCCGAGGACTTCCCGCTGGAGCTGGGCTCCGGCCAGTTCATCCCGGGCTTCGAAGAGCAACTCGTTGGCTCCAAGGTGGGCGACGTGACCGTTGCCAACGTGAAGTTCCCCGACGAGTACGGCGCAGAGCACCTGGCCGGCAAGGATGCGGAGTTCACCTGCACCATCAAGGCCGTAAAGGCCCCGGCGGCGCCGGAGCTGAACGACGAGCTGGCCAAGCAGTTCGGGGCCGAAAGCCTCGACGCGCTGAAGGATCAGATCCGCGAGCGGCTTGAAGCCGAGTATTCCGGTGCAGCCCGCGCGGTCATGAAGCGCGATCTGTTGGACAAGCTGGACGGCCTGGTCACCTTTGATCTGCCGCCGACCCTGGTGAATGCCGAGGCCAGCCAGATCGCCCATCAGTTGTGGCACGAGGAAAACCCGGACGTTCAGGGCCACGATCACCCCGAGATCGAGACCACCGACGAGCACACCAAGCTGGCGGTTCGCCGCGTGCGTCTTGGACTGCTGCTGGCCGAGCTGGGCCAGAAGAACGAGATCCAGGTGTCCGACGCCGAGATGACCCAGGCGATCATGAACCAGGCGCGTCAATATCCGGGCAAGGAGCGCGAGTTCTTTGAATTCGTGCAACAGAATCAGCAGGTCCAACAGCAGCTGCGCGCGCCGCTGTTCGAGGACAAGGTCGTCGACTACGTCTTTGAACAGGCCACTGTCGAAGAGATCGAGGCCGACAAGGACAAGTTGAAGGAAGCCGTGGAAGCACTCAACGACGAGTGACCCCGGACCTGACAGGTTTGAAGATAGAAGGGCCGGCAGCATTGGCGTTGCCGGCCTTTTGCGTCGGTGCAGCCGCTACCGGGAACGGCGGAGACATCTAGTTTCCCCTGAAGAAGAAGCCACCGATGGTCGATGGTCGATGGGCGAGGTCGGATTTCTGCGGTGGACTCTGGCCAGAGCGTGATCCCTGTTTGCCGGTTGTCGTCGATCGTCCAGTCGTCCAAACGTCGACGTCTCGAACATGGGGTCAAGCGATCCTGACGCCGAGGTCTTCGAGGGCCATGAGACCCCTTGCGCCACTCGATAACCTCGTTTGGGTCGACACACCTGCCAGCGCAACAGAGCCTTCTGCAAGGCCCAACGTCCCGGTCGAAGATCGCAGAGAGACCTGCCTAGATACGTTTGCTCATCCCTCGGCGGCCATTCCGGAGTCGAGTGTCCCAAGGTTCGCAGAGAGATCGTGGCGAACTGGCGGACACAGCCGAGTTCGAGGCGGTGCATTGTGTTGCCAACGGCGACGTGTTCGGGGGCACCGTGTGGTGCTCGCGCCGGGTCCGCGGTGCGCCATCGGGTTTTTGATGAAGGTTGCCGACCCCATGCCGAGCTGTTCGATAAACGCGGTTTCCACTGTGCGATGGGAGACATCGGTGGCGGTGCTGAAGGCCGCCATCAAGTGTTGCCGGACCCGGGGGGCGGTGATCAGGCCCATTCGCATTCCCATGGGCAATTGATGGTCCCTGGGCCGGACTCCGTGTTGCAATGGGCGACCGATCGATCCCCAGGGCCCACGGCAAGCGGTCTGAAATCCAGATTCCAGGCGGGGAGCTCTTCGCAAAGCATCTCGATATCCATGACGAACAACTCGAGGAGTGCCTTGCCAAATCGTACCATCAGTTGAAACAGCCGGCCCTTGCCCAAGTTTGCGGGAAGAATCGATTTTCTTGCGCTTTCCCCATGTGGCGTCGATAGTATGGGCGGTGGTCTGTGCGATCATGGAGTCTGGAGAAAGATCTGAGGCTCCGCATGTTCAAAGGTAAATTCTTGGGTTGGCGATGTGCACTGGGGGGGGGCACTTTGACCCCCCTCTCGCAAATCATCTGAAGACGACGATGAGAACAACGGGAGAGGACAAATGAAGCCAATAGAATCCACCATGCTGGGCAGGCTTGCCGTCGCGGCGACACTGTCGCTGGCAGCAGCTCCGGTGGTCGCGCAGACCGCGTCGGCCCCGGGCGGGATCGTCCATGACGCCGAATACTATGTTCTTCATGCTCAGAATGGTGAGCGTTGGATGGCCGAGGACGCCGACATCGACGCGAAACTTGCAGAGTTGCGCGAGAAGTACGGCACGCCGCCCAACCTGATTCACATCATGTGGGACGACACCGCCTACGGCGATCTGGGCATCCCGGCCATTCAGGCTGTTCGTGGGCTTGATACGCCCAACATCAATGCGCTGGCCGAAGACGGCATGATGTTCACGCGCATGTACACCGAGGTTGGCTGTACGCCGAGCCGAGCCGCTGCCGCCACCGGGCGCATGGCGATCCGCAGCGGTATGTACAACATCGGCATGCTTCAAGAGAGCCACGGACTGGCGGACGACGAGGTCACCATGGCCGAAGTGCTGTCGGAGGCCGGCTATGCAACCGCCTTCTACGGCAAGTGGCACCTTGGTGATATCGAGGAGAGCTATCCGCACAATCAGGGTTTCGACGAGGCGCTGTTCACCGGCTACAATCAAATACTGTCGCTGAATTCGCGCGAGGCCGAGCAAGGCAACGCATCCATCGGCCTGTTCGAGGACATGTTGGTCGAAGACCCCTACAAGCTCGACGACACATTTGTCACCAAGGATTGGGTGATGGTTGCCGAGGGCACGAAGGGCGGCGAAACGCTGCAATGGCGCGACAACAGCTATGAGTCCTACGAGATGATCGATGCCGAAGGTATGGATCGCATGTTCGCGTTTATGGATCGCAGCGTGAAAGCGGGTCAGCCGTTCTACGTCGCCAACTGGCCGATGATGGCGAGCTTCTTGCCGACGCGTCCGAAGTGCACCCGCGCACGGGCGCTGTTGCAGAACGGCCTGCAATGCACCGTGGACCCGATGGTCGCCGCTGTGCGCGACAAGCTCGAAGAGCTTGGTATCTCGGAGAACACGCTGATCATCGCCATGGCCGACAATGGCCCGATGTCACATAATCCGCCCCCGGGCACCGGCTTTGCCGAAACGATCTTTCGCGGTGGCAAGGGCGATTTCCTTGAAGGCGGCGTCCGCGTGCCGGCCTTTGCGGTTTGGCCGGGCATGATCGAGGCGGGCTCCCTGCCTGGTGACATGATCCATATCACCGATCTCTTCACGACCTTCGCCAGCGTCGCCGGTGCGCTTGACAATGTACCGACCGACCGGGTGATCGACGGGCTGGACCAGACCGCGCTGCTGCTGAACGGCGACAGCCACGGGCGCCGCGATTATACGTTCACCTATGCGGGTCCAATGCTGGGCGCGATTGTGAAGGGGGACTACAAACGCCACTTCATCTCGCCCGATCCGGTGGGCGATGCGAGCGGTATTCCAGCGGCGTTCTACTTCCTGCCGTCCGACCCTCGCGAGGTTCAGCCCATGCTGACCAACCTCATCCACCTGAAGCGACCGTTCAACCGGATGCGCCTGCGCCACGATCTGTGGAAAGAACGTTATCCTGACCGTCCCGAGGTGCACGGCATCCCGTGGACCGGGATCGCGAATGCCTCCGAAGCCCTGATCGAGGAACAGAACCCGCAACTTGTTCTGAAGGACCTGCCGTTCGACCCGTTGGAATACATCGAGCATTTGGATGATCTGCCGTTTGATCCGGCGATGGATCCGAGCCTCGGACAGTAGTCCAGACAAGGACTGCGGCCCTCCGATCTGGGGGCCGCGGTGTGGTCCGGACCATTCTGGTCCTTGGGGCGGTCGAAACACACTTCCCCGCACCATTCACTGCCAGACTCAGGAGGCACCGCCAATGAAGCGCAGACATTTCGTTCAAGCCGGCGCAGCCATGCTTGCCAGCCCCGCGCTGCTGCGCGCAAGTCGCGCCACCGCGCAGGGCGGGCTTCCGATCACCGTGTCGAGCTACCTGCTCGACCGGACCGAGGCCCTTTTCGACGGTCGCGTCGAGATCGAAGGCACCGATGCCACCTTCGTTGCAGACGCGATAGGCGACATGAACACCGCCGCCTTCTCCGGCTCTGGCACGCGCGAGATTACGGAGCTTGGCCTGCATCCGTTCATGCTGGCCCATGCCAACGAGGGGTTCCGGGACTATGCTCTTCTCCCTATCCCGCTGCTGCGGCAGTTCCGGCACAAGAGCGTCTTTGTCCGCACAGATGCTGGAATCAAAAGACCCGAAGACCTGCTGGGGCGACGCATAGGTACACCGGGCTATTCCTCGACCTCGCTCACCTGGATCCGTGGCATCTTTGAGGATGAATACGGTGTGGCGCCGACGGATGTCGAATGGGTCGTGGCAACCGGTGACAGCTCCGCCGGAGAAGCCGGGCGCAGCTCCGATCAGGAAAACCGGTTGCCAGACGGTGTGCAGGTCTCCAGCGGCCCGTCAGGTATGGACGAATCCGATCTGTTGCTGTCGGGGGAAGTGGACGCATTGTTTCACGCGGCCACCCCTGCGGCCTACCTGGAGGGAGACGAACGCATTGCCCGCCTGTTTCCGGACTTCCGAAGCGTCGAACGGGACTATTTCAAACGCACCGGCATCTTTCCGATCATGCATGTCCTCGCCATTCGACGTGACACCGCCGCAGATCACCCCTGGTTGGCTCGGGCTGTATTTGATGCCTGTTCGCAGGCAAAGAGCGCCGCCTATCGCACCAAGGACCGCCTCGGCTGGGCGACCGACATGTTGCCCTGGTACAGTCAGGAGTTGGAGGACACCCGGGCGCTGATGGGACGAAACTTCTATCCCTACGGCATCGAGGCGAACCGCAAGACCATCGAAACGCTGTTCCGCTATTCCCATGCTCAAGGGTTGGCAAGCCGCGTGTTGTCGATGGACGAAACCTTCTTGCCCGGCACCCTGGAATTCGCAGAGGCGTGATGGCCAACCACCAATGGCGATACTTTTTGCCCTCAGGGTCATCGGCTGGTGCGCCAGAACCTCGGCTCACGCCGGGTTCCCAAAAAGCAGGGAAACAGCGGCGGCCATAAAATGCGATTGGGTTGTCGCGCCGCGCCGATCGCGGGAGACATTGTCCGTCGATCAAAAAACCGGAAAGTCCGGAACAAGCTGGGTTCCCCCCTGTTGGGAGCTTTGGGCGCAATTTGGACATTGGGCGAGCCGAAACAATCAACGGCCTGCTCAACGCCGATGGCATTCACCGCCGCAGCCCGTCGCGCAATTTGGAATCTGTGGGATTGGCAACACTCGCTGCCTGCTTGAGACTACCCGGAACATTCTGTCGGCAGAGGTCGAATGGGACACGGCCTTGGTGGTTGAGGCCATTGCTTCGCAACCCACCAGAATTGTCCTGCGACAAAACCGGGGTGGTTCAGGGGGCGATTCCTTGATGAACAACATGTTTTTGGATCGTGTCTTGGTCAGGTTCCATCAAGGGCGCCGTTCAGCGGCTGGCTGGTATGGAGCTGTGGCTCCACTTGGACTGACGGACGGACAAAGCGCAGTTCGGACAGCTTTGCGCTGGCCGGGAAACGAGTTGTTTCCGCGCTTCTGATTTGGAAAGCTGTGCATTGCGGAAAAATTGAATTAACCTTTGTTAAGGGTGCGTAGGTGTTGGAACGAGTGTGGAATCGACGTGCTGCAACGATCCATGTTGCGGCGGTAGCGACTTCCCGGTCATAGGGCTGGTTCCGTACAGGGGGTGTGTGGATCGTGGGCGTTGCCGGACGAACGAGAACGACGATTGTCAGCATGGATGTGCTGCGCGTGGTCGCGGCCTTGATGGTCGTATTCTATCATTTCTTCTTTTACAGTTGGCATGAAACCGGAAACGGCGGATTGCGCGAAGTGATCGGTCATCCGATTGCCTTTCCCGAGGCAGTTTCCGCCACCTGGTGGGGGTGGATCGGGGTCTACATCTTCTTTGTCATCTCCGGTTTCGTGATCACGATGTCGGCCGAGGGAAAGACCGCGCGGGTCTTTGCAATCGGGCGTGTCGGGCGTCTGTACCCGGCGTTGTTGGTGTTCGCGTCACTGGCCCTGATGGTGGCGGTCGTGAGCACCACGCTGGCTCCGGCGGACGCGGCGATGCGTTGGCTGCGGGGAGTTGCGCTGTTTCCGAAGGGACCATGGATTGACGGCGCCATCTGGACGTTGACGGTCGAGGTGATGTTTTACGCCATGATCCTTGCTTGCCTGATGTTGGGCCGCTTTGATCGGATCGGTGTGTTCGTTCGGGTTGCGCTGGTTGCGATCTGCGTGTTCTGGGCCCTGGTCGGGCTGCATGCGGTGATCGGCCTGGGCGGTTTGGGGGCGTTGGTGTCGAAGCTGGCGAGCGCCTATGCTTCCAAGTTCTTCCTGCTGACAACGGGGTCTTTCTTCATCCTCGGAATGCTCCTGTACGAGGTGCACAGCCGCGGGATTTCGGCGGAACGGCTGGGATATCTGTTGGCGGCGACGGTGACGTCGATGGCTGCACTGCATGTCTTTGCCGCGAACACGCCGGGCGTGGTTGTGCATGGGCAATCGACATGGATACCGGTCCTGATCTGGCTGGGTTTCACTGTGCTGTGTGCGGCGGCGGTATTGGTCGAGGGGCGCTGGCAGGCGCCACAGGTTTATCGGCGGATCGGGCGGGCGCTTGGGCTGATGACCTATCCGCTGTACCTCATCAACCAGATCACCGGGGCCTTCGTGATCCGACTTCTGCTGGATGCCGGGCTTTCGCCGCTGGCGGCCTGCCTGTGGGCAATTGCCGTGATCGTCGTTCTGAGCCACCTGTTTGCAGCCCGGATGGAGCCGCCCATGCGCCGGTCCATCGAGCGCGCCTTGTCGGGCGTACTTGGGACGCGCCAGCCTGAGCGCCGAAAGGGGCAGCCAGCGGGCTGACTCCGAGGGGCGGTCCGGTCCCGGGATGGGTGCCCCCGTCGCTATTGCACGATTGCTCAGGGCGGATGTACGCTCTACCCATTGCATGGCGATGGAGAGAGGCGATGAAACAGCTGATCGTGTCCACGACCTGTTTGCTGGTGGCTGCCGGCGGAGCTTTTGCTGACAAATACGTCGGAACACTGGTGAACGCTGCAAGTGGTGCCGCGTTGCCGGCGGCGTTCGAGGTGATCGACGAAGCGCAACTCTCGTATTGTTTCAACGATCTCGATCTGAATTGCTACGAGATGCCCTATCAGCAGCTGGAGGACGACAGCATCCAGGTGCGGTTGGACATCGTTCGCGAGGTCGACGGCGTGAAGCGGCAGCACACCAATATCTGGACATGGATGCCGATCGATGGCGGGTATCACGGAACCTTCGCCATTGCCTACGAGGACAAGGAACCGGCATTGCAGACCGAGGGTGACTTCTTTCCTGAGTGATTGCCGCGAGCGTCCAGTTGCCGGAACGGGCGTGCATCGTTCAAGTATCGAACGCGGGACATCCGAAACTGACGGTTTTCGCCTGTCGCGGGCATGTGATGCACGTGGCCGAGAGCTGAGAGCACTTTGGGCCCCGGGCTGGGCGACATCGCTACGGCCGTGGCCGTGACCGCGTTCCCGTTTCACTGAAAGTGCGGCGAGCATTCACGGTTCAAACTGAGTTTGTAGATCCCAAGAGGCCAAAAAGAAGGGCCTGCCGACGAGATGTCGGCAAGCCCGGTTCTGTGTGTTCCTTCGCGGGTAAGGACCACTCTTGCAAGTGGTCCGTCCTGCGTCGGGGTAAGGTCGATCAGTCTTCGATCGGATCCTGGGGGGCCTCTTCGGCAGTGCGGCCACGCAGGTCTTCGTCGTCGTCGGCAGCCGCTCCGATGTCGTCGAACAGTTCGGCGATCTCGAATTCGCTGGCGGCTTCTTCTTCGGCGGCGAGTTCCTGGATGGTCTTGCCGGAGGCCTGCAGTTCGGCCTCTTCCTGGGAGCGTGCAACGTTCATGATGATCGTCACCTGGACTTCCGGGTGCAGGATGACATGCACGTCGTGCAGGCCGAGGTCCTTGATCGGTCTGGCAAGAGCAACCTGCTTCTTGTCGACCGAGAACCCACCAGCGGTGGCGGCTTCGGCGGCGTCACGCGGGGTGACGGAACCGTAGAGCGCACCGGCGTCGGAGGCGGAGCGAATCACGATGAACTGCTGACCGTCGAGGGTGACGGAGAGCTTTTCGGCTTCGGCCTTGGACTCGAGGTTGCGGGTTTCCAGCTGGGCCTTTTCGGCTTCGAAGCGGGCCTTGTTGGCTTCGCTTGCGCGCAGGGCTTTGCCTTGGGGCAGCAGGAAGTTACGCGCAAAGCCGTCCTTTACGGAAACGACTTCGCCCATCTGGCCAAGCTTGGCCACGCGTTCGAGAAGGATAACGTCCATTGGTCGGTCTCCTTATTTCACGGCGTAGGGAAGCAGGGCGAGAAAGCGGGCGCGTTTGATGGCGCGGGCCATTTCGCGTTGCTTCTTTGCCGAGACGGCGGTGATACGGGAGGGCACGATCTTGCCACGCTCAGAGATGTAGCGCTGCAGCAGACGCGTGTCCTTGTAGTCGATCTTGGGCGCATTGTCGCTGGAGAACGGGCAGACCTTGCGGCGGCGGAAAAATGGTTTCGTAGCCATTACTTAATGTCCTTTCCTGAGGTTCCGGTTCAACGACGCTCGCGGCGGTCGCCGCGGTCGCTGCGCTCGTCACGCTTCTGCATCTGGACGGAGGGGCCTTCGACGTGCTCGTCGACCTTGATCGTCAGAACGCGCATGACGTCGTCATGCAGACGCATCAGACGCTCCATTTCCTGAATGGCCGGCGCCGGTGCGTCGGTGCGCAGGAAGGCGTAGTGGCCCTTGCGGTTCTTGTTGATCTTGTAGGCCATGGTCTTGACGCCCCAGTACTCCTGGTCGACGACCTTGCCACCGTTGTCGGAAAGGACGGCCGTGAAGTGCTCGATCAGCCCTTCGGCCTGCGCGTTGGAAAGATCCTGACGCGCGATAAAGACATGCTCGTATAGCGGCATGTGTGCTCCTGTCATTTCTATAGCGGCTTTCATAGGACGGATCCGGTATCTTCGCGTCCCGTCCACGAGAGGCGCCGCTGGTCACGTTGCATTGCGAAGATGGGGGCCTTTACGCTGAATGGTGCAGCGATGCAAGGCATATGCGGCCCGGCCAGTCAGGCCCATGGCCCGCCGGTTTCGCCCCCCGGGCGCTGGCGATCTCGTCAGCGCCCGGCGTCAAATGGCGCATGCCATGCTGTGCATGCAAGGGCGGCATCGCTTGTGGGACGTGTCGCTTGGCGCTAGACGGAGCCAAACGGAACGTATGGGAAGGGAGAGGCGATGAGCCGGGCATTTGTATTTCCGGGGCAGGGCGCCCAGACGATCGGTATGGGCAAGGCACTGGCCGAGGCCTATCCGGCAGCGATGGCTGTCTTTGACGAGGTGGACGAAGCGCTCGGAGAAAAGCTGTCCACGCTGATCTGGGAGGGCGATCAGGATGCCCTGACCCTGACAGAGAACGCCCAGCCTGCGCTGATGGCGACCTCGCTGGCAGCGCTGCGGGCGCTGGAGGCCGAGGGTGTCGGTATGGAAGCGGCGTCTTATGTGGCTGGCCATTCGCTGGGCGAGTACTCGGCCCTGGCTGCTTCCGGTGCCCTGAGCATCACTGACACGGCGCGGTTGTTGCGGATCCGCGGCAAGGCCATGCAACAGGCGGTTCCGGTTGGCCAGGGTGCCATGGCAGCGATCCTGGGGCTGGACCTGGCCACCGTTGCCGCGGTTGCCAATGAAGCGGCCGCGGGCGACGTCTGCACGGCCGCCAATGACAATGACCCGGCGCAGGTCGTGGTCTCTGGCACAAAGGCAGCGGTTGAACGGGCCGTCGAGATCGCCAAGGGCAAGGGCGCCAAGCGGGCGATCCTGCTGCCGGTGTCGGCACCGTTTCATTGCGCGCTGATGGCGCCGGCGGCGGAGGTGATGGCGGACGCGTTGGCGGCGGTAGATATCCTTGCGCCGGAGGTGCCCCTGGTGGCGAACGTGCGGGCCGAGGCCGTCACCGACCCGGAGGAGATCCGTACTCTTCTGGTTGAGCAGGTGACCCATGCCGTGCGTTGGCGGGAATCCGTTCTGTGGATGGCCGGGCAGGGCGTTGACGAGATCTGGGAAATCGGAGCCGGCAAGGCGCTGGTCGGAATGGTACGCCGGATCGACCGATCTGTTGCGATCCGCAATGTCGGCTCGCCCGCGGATGTCGCCGCAGCGGTGGCGTCGGTATGAAATCGGGCACCGGGGGCTTTGCGCTCCCGGACCACCGCAGGGTATTTTGACCAGGAAGAGGGAGGGCGCATGCGCTCTTTCGGGAAGGGATGGACATGTTTGATCTGACGGGAAAGACGGCATTGGTGACGGGCGCCTCGGGCGGGATCGGCGGGGCAATTGCCACGGTTCTGCACGGAGCAGGGGCTGTTGTGGCACTTTCGGGGACCCGCGTGGAGCCGCTCGAAGCGCTGGCGGCGGAACTGGACGAGCGCGCCCATGTGCTGCCCTGCAACCTTGGAGATGCCGCGGCGGTGGACGCGTTGCCCAAGCAGGCGATCGAGGCGATGGGTGGGTTGGATATCCTGGTCAACAATGCCGGGATCACCCGTGACCAGATCTTCATGCGGATGTCCGACGACGAATGGTCCCAGGTGATCGATGTGAACCTGACCTCGACGATGCGGCTGTGCCGGGGCGTGATGCGCCCGATGATGAAGAAACGCTGGGGCCGGATCATCAATATCTCGTCCATCGTCGGGACAACCGGCAATCCGGGGCAGGCGAATTACGCGGCCTCGAAGGCCGGCATGATCGGTCTGACGAAATCCATTGCCTACGAAGTTGCCAGCCGTGGGATCACCGCGAATGCCGTGGCACCCGGGTTCATCGCCACGGCGATGACGGACAAGCTGAGCGATGATCAGAAGGCGGCAATCAACACCAAGATCCCGGCAGCCCGCATGGGCGCGCCCGAGGAGATTGCGGCAGCAGTTCTGTACCTTGCGAGCCCCGAGGCGGGGTATGTCACGGGGGCGACGCTGCATGTGAATGGCGGCATGGCAATGATCTGATTGTGGGGGCGCGGCGGATTTCGCGCCCTCCCGGCCTTGCACCATGGCAGTATCCCTCCCATGTTGCATGGCACAACTTCCGGCGGCTTACGTATGGTGAGACAGTCCGGGTCAAGGCGTTTGCTTTTGCAGGGGAACATGCTAAAGGCGGCGCAGTTTTCGGCCAGAGGCGCGTCACGTGTGACGGGTCGACGGCAGGAGCCCCGCGCAAGACGGGGATGAGCCGCCCTGCAAACGGGCACCAAAATCGCCCGCATGGGCGCGGAGCAAGAAACGGGGCCACAATAAGCCCCAACGATGAGGAAGTGACATGAGCGATATCGCTGATCGCGTGAAGAAGATTGTTGTGGAGCACCTGAGTGTCGAAGAAGACAAGGTGACCGAAAGCGCGTCGTTCATCGACGACCTGGGTGCAGACAGCCTGGACACCGTTGAACTGGTCATGGCCTTCGAAGAAGAGTTCGGTATCGAGATCCCGGACGACGCTGCCGAGACCATCCAGACCTTTGGCGATGCAGTAAAGTTCATCACCGAAGCCGCCTGATCGGTTTTACGACACATCCTGTTGAAAATGGCGTCCGGATCGGGCGCCATTTTCGTTTTGTGGGGTAAGGTTTGCGCCGTTGGGCTGCATTGGCGAGGTGTCTGGGCGCGGGTGCCGTTGGAACGTGGGTGTTGCGCGCTGAGCAAGGCTGTGTTTCGCTTGACATGGCGCAGACTTGAGAGTGGATCGGCGGAAAATTCCGCGGCTTGCGATCGGCTCGGAGGAGGTCAGGAGGGGCGCATGGAACCGAATATCATACCAGTCGAAGAAGCCGGAACACTGTATGGGCTGTTGCGTGCCCGGACGGCCCGCACGCCGGATGCCGTTGCCTACCGACAGTTCGACAAGGCGGCTGACGGTTGGGTCGGTCTCACCTGGCAGGAAACATTGACACGGACGGACGACTTTGCCTCGGCCTTTGCGGCTGCCGGAGCGGAACGCGGGGATCGGGTCGCGATCCTTCTGCAGAACTGCATCGACTGGGTCTGTTTCGACATGGGGGCGCACAAGTGCGGCCTTCCGGTGGTGCCGCTGTATACCAACGACGCGGTGGCCAACATGGCCTTTCTGATTTCGGACTCGCGGCCACGGGTGATCCTGGTGGACACTTTGGCGCGGTGGGAAGCGATTGCAGATGCGCTTGAGGATAAGTCCTTCATCGAAGAGATCTGGGTCCAGGGGCTGACGGGGGCACCTGTTCAACCAGAAGGGCCGGTTGTGCGGGGGCTGGATGCGGCGCTTCAACGGGGCGAAGGCACTGTCGTAGAGGCGCAGGCGGATCGCGGGGCCCCGGCGGTGCTGATCTATACCTCGGGCACGACCGGCGCGCCCAAGGGGGTTATCCTGACGCATGTAGCGCTGCTTCGGGATGCCGAGGCGGTGGCCAAGGTCTTTCCGTCGTTGGAGAGTGACGTCTTTCTGTCGATCCTGCCGTTGGCCCACGGGTTCGAACGCACCATGGGGTATCTGCTGGCCATGATAGGGGGCGCTTGCGTCGCTTATGCTCAGTCGCTGCTGCGGTTGCGACAGGACCTGACCACGATCCGTCCGACGGTGATCATGGGAGTGCCCCGATTGTACGAGTCGATCTACGAGTCGGCTCATCGCGCGGCGTCTGCCAGTCCGATCCGCCTGCGGATGTTCGAAACGACAAGTCGGATTGGCTGGGAGCGATTTGCCGAGCGCAGCGGACTTGGCAAGGGGCCGGGGCTTCTGGACCGCGCGCTCTGGCCGCTGCTGGACCGGCTGGTGGCCCGGCGCGTGCAGGAGGCCTTTGGGGGCCGACTTCGCGTGGCGGTGTCGGGGGGGGCAAATTTCCCGCCGGAGATCGGCCGGGCCCTGGTGGGGCTTGGGGTGCCGATGGTCGAAGGCTATGGTCTGACCGAAGCGGGGCCGGTGGTGACAGCCTCGACTTGCGCGCGGTATGTACCCGGTTCGGTGGGCTTTGCGTTGCCCGGGATCGAGACGAAATGCACAGAGGGTGGAGAGCTCTTGATTCGCTCGCCGAGCAACATGAGGGGCTACTGGAACCGGGACGACGCCACGGCCGAGATGATCGATTCCGACGGCTGGATGCGCACCGGTGATCTGGTCAGGTTTGACGGTGATCGCATCGTCATATCCGGCCGTCTGAAGCATATTCTGGTCTTGTCCAACGGCGAGAACGTGAACCCGTTGCCACTGGAGACGATGCTGGAGGCCGATCCTTTGTTCCAGCAGGTCTGCGCGGCCGGGGATGGGCGACCCTACCTGACGGTGCTGCTGGTTCTGTCCAAACAGGCTTGGGAGGATCTTGCGGCACGCGAAGGGTTGGACCCGGAGGCTCCGAACGACGCTGCGGCGCGCAAGGTGCTGATGCCGAGGATCAAGAAGCACCTGAAGGATTTCCCGGCATATCAGCAGATCCGGGCGTATCACGCGACGCTGGACGAGTGGACCGTCGAGCGCCGCTTGCTGACCCCGACCCTGAAATTGCGCCGGGAACGCGTCGTCGCCGCTTATGACGCGGAAATCCGGGCAATGTACGCGGGTGGCGTGCTTTGAGCCTATCATTCAGGTAAACGTCCGCTTTTGCGGGCGGGACCGGCGGAAAACGCCGGGTTTTGTTGCGCGTCCGTCACGGCCCGTGTATCAGGCCACAAACACGAAAATCAGACCGAGGTAGAAAAATGCGTCGAGTGGTAATCACCGGTTTGGGTATGGTCACGCCGTTGGCATGTGGTGTTGAAGAGACGTGGTCTCGCCTGTTGGCCGGTGAATCCGGTGCAGGGCCGATCGAGCGTTTCGACAACCGCCGCGTCACGACCAAGTATGCCTGCGAAATCCCGCAAGGCGACGGGTCGAATGGCACGTTCAACGCCGACGACTGGATGGAGCCGAAGGAACGGCGCAAGGTCGATGATTTCATCCTGTACGGGATGGCCGCCGCCGATATGGCCGTGCGGGACGCCGGCTGGACGCCTGCGGACGAGGAAAGCCGCCTGCGGACCGGGGTGATGATCGGCTCTGGCATTGGGGGGCTGAACTCAATTGCCAATACCGCTGTCGTCCTGCACGAACGCGGGCCACGGCGTGTGTCGCCGTTCTTCATTCCCGGCGCATTGATCAACCTTGTCAGCGGGCAGGTTGGGATTCGTTACGGATTCAAGGGACCCAACCACGCAGTGGTGACGGCGTGTTCTACCGGTGCCCACGCGATTGGAGACGCCGCCCGTCTGATCATGCTGGACGACGCCGACGTAATGGTTGCCGGTGGGGCCGAAAGCCCGATCAGCGAGATCGGGATTGCGGGATTCAATGCTTGCAAGGCCCTGTCGACCAAGTTTGCCGACGATCCCACCCGGGCTAGCCGACCCTGGGACGCCGACCGTGACGGCTTTGTCATGGGTGAGGGCGCGGGTGTGGTCGTTCTGGAAGAGTACGAGCATGCCAAGGCGCGCGGTGCCAGGATCTATGCGGAAGTGCTGGGATACGGGCTGTCGGGAGATGCCTATCACATTACCGCACCGTCCGAGAATGGCGAGGGCGGTTTCCGCTCCATGACCGCCGCGATCAAGCGGGCCGGGTTACAGCCCTCGGACATCGACTATGTCAACGCCCATGGCACCTCGACCATGGCCGACACGATCGAACTGGGCGCCGTGGAACGGCTGTTGGGCGATGCGGCGGCGGCCACCACCATGTCATCGACCAAGTCGTCGATCGGGCACCTTCTGGGAGCGGCGGGTGCCGTTGAAGCGATTTTCTCCATCCTGGCGATCCGCGATCAGGTGGCCCCGCCGACGATCAACCTGGACAATCCGGCCGCAGACACCCGGATCGACCTAGCACCGAACGCCAAGCGCGAGCGTGAAATCACTCATATCCTGTCGAACTCCTTTGGCTTTGGCGGCACCAACGCCAGCCTTGTGATGGGGAAGGTTGCTGACTGATGGCGCGGTCACTCGCCTCCAATGCGCTGACGGTGTTCATCGTGCTGTTGCTGGCAATTGCGAGCGTCGTTGCCTGGGGCCGCAGCCAGTATGCCGGCACCGGGCCGTTGGAAACGGCGATCTGTGTCGTGGTGCCGTCGGGTTCGTCCATGTCGGCGATATCCGAGGACCTTGAAGGGCAGGGCGCCATCAGCAACGCGACAGTGTTTCGCCTTGGGGCGGAGTATTCGGAACGGGCGAACCGCCTGAAGGCCGGCAGCTTCGTTGTGGAACCCGGCGCGTCGATGGACGAGATCATCCATGTGCTGACGGCTGGCGGTCGAAGTACCTGTGGCACCGAGATCAATTATCGAATCGGCGTGGCCAAGGCGGACATGATTGTCCGCGAACTGGACCCCGCGACCCAGAAATACATCGAACTGGCCAGCTTCGTGCCGGGCGCCGAGGCGCGTCCCGACGTGTTGGACAATGTCATGTCGCAGGCCAGCACCCGGTTTCGGATCACGCTCGCCGAGGGTGTTACCAGTTGGCAAGTGGTGGAGGCGGTCAAGCAGGCCGAGTTCCTGAGTGGCGAAGTGACTGCCGTTCCGGCCGAGGGCAGCCTTGCTCCGGACAGCTACGAACTGGCGTCGGGAAGCGAGCGAACGGCACTGTTGACTGAGATGGAACGTCGGCAAACGGCGATTCTGACCGATCTGTGGGCGGCGCGTCAGCCCGGCCTGCCAATCGAGACACCGTTGGAGGCATTGACGCTTGCGTCGATCGTCGAAAAGGAGACTGGCGTGGCGGAAGAACGCCCCCAGGTGGCCAGCGTTTTCGTGAATCGACTCAACCAGAGAATGCGTCTCCAGACGGACCCGACGGTGATTTACGGTCTGACCGAGGGCAAGGGCGTCCTGGGACGTGGGTTGCGACAGAGCGAATTGCGCCGTGCGACGCCCTACAACACCTACGTGATCCAAGGCCTGCCACCGACGCCGATCGCAAATCCTGGCAAGGCGTCGATCCTTGCAGCATTGAACCCGGCAGAGACGGAATACCTTTTCTTTGTTGCCGATGGAACAGGTGGGCATGCCTTTGCGGCCACGCTGAGCGAGCACAATCGGAATGTGCAGGCATGGCGTGCGATCGAGGCCGGACGGGCAAACCAATGAGAAATGGTTAACAAACAGTAACTTGCCGTGCGCTGCTCAGGTGGCCCGATGCACGTGGAGCTTGACTCTGCGAACGGTCCAAAGTAGAAACAAGTCAAGCTGGAAGAAATGGGCAGGCGCCGGACCAATGGTCCCGGCGCTTTTCTGTTTCGCTCGTACGGAGGGTATGAGCAAGAGCAGGTTCCAAAAATGGATAAAGATACAACGCCCATGGAAACGGGCGAAGACGTTGGTCAATATTTCGACCAGGCCGTCGACCTTTACAGAAGTGGCTCGAAAGAGCTGACAGATATCATCCGCGAGATCGGTCAGGGCAAGACCGATCGCGCAAAGAGGCTGTCTCCGGTCCTGTCGGAGATGCGGAAGGCCTCGATTGCAATGATGGAGGAGGCAAGGAATGTCGAACACCTTCGCCGAAAGCTCGTCGGGAATGTTCTTCAGCAGGCTTTCGACCTTGCCGGGGCCCGCGATGAGATCGGGAGCCGAATGGCTCGTCTCCGCGCCGCTCACGGTGCAGGAGGAGTTTCTTGAGGGGCTGAGCGAACACGCTCTGTGTGCATTGCCTTGGCTCTTCGAGTTCTGGGCAATGCCGCACCAGTTGCCCCCCGCGGGCGACTGGAAAACCTGGGTGATCCTCGGCGGGCGCGGTGCGGGCAAGACCCGCGCCGGCTCGGAGTGGATACGGGCACAGGTTGAAGGCGCCACGCCGGAGGAACCCGGAAAGTCGAAACGGGTCGCCTTGGTCGGCGAAACCATCGACCAGGTTCGTGAGGTCATGGTGTTTGGGGATAGCGGGATCATTGCCTGCTCTCCTCCTGATCGGGTTCCGGAATGGCAGGCGACCCGAAAGCAGTTGAGATGGGCGAATGGCGCGGTCGCGCAAGTGTTTTCGGCGCATGAGCCCGAAGCGTTGCGAGGTCCGCAATTCGATTGTGCCTGGGTGGATGAGTTGGCCAAATGGAAGAAGGCCGACGACACCTGGTCGATGCTACAGTTCGGGCTTCGGCTTGGCGACAACCCGCAGCAATGTGTGACTACGACGCCGCGGGATGTGGCGATCCTGAAGGAGATCATGCAGCGTGACTCGACGGTCATGACCTCGGCTCCGACCGAGGCCAACCGGGCGAACCTGGCGGACAGTTTCCTGGCCGAGGTCCGTAACCGTTATGCGGGGACACGCCTGGGGCGGCAGGAGTTGGATGGGGTTCTGGTCGAGGACACGGAAGGTGCGTTGTGGACCTCCGACCTTTTGGAACGGGGGCGGGTTGACACACCGCCAACACTGGACCGGATCGTGGTTGCGATCGACCCGCCGGTAACGGGGCACGCAGGGTCTGACGAATGCGGAATTGTTGTGGTTGGCGTGGTTACACGGGGCGATCCCAAGGATTGGGAGGCCTTTGTCCTTGAGGATGCCACCGTAACGGCGGCCTCGCCACTGGCTTGGGCTCATGCAGCCGTTGCGGCGAAGGATCGTCACAATGCGGACCGGTTGGTTGCAGAGGTGAACCAGGGCGGCGATCTGGTGCAAACGGTTCTGAACCAGATCGACCCGATGTTACCGTTTCGGGCGGTCCGGGCGCAGAAAGGCAAGGCCGCACGGGCGGAACCCGTCGCGGCCTTGTACGAACAGGGCCGGGTCCATCACTGTCGGGGGCTCGGCGATCTGGAAGACCAGATGTGCCGCATGACCACTCGTGGCTATGATGGAAAGGGGTCACCGGACCGGCTGGATGCCTTGGTCTGGGCCATCACGGAACTGATGATCGTGCCAGCGGGAAAGTTCCGCCGGCCGTCGATACGGACGCTCTAGGCGAGCGAAAACCACCAATGGAACGGTCAAGAACGTGCGGCGCAGCCTGGTTGAGGTGTGCCCGTTCTTGTCATGCCCGCCCCCTGCCATCTGGCAGGGGGGATGGGTGACGTGTGCCGGGGCTTCGCCCCACAGGAAACAAGGAGCAAGAGCGAATGGTACTGGATTTCCTGCGAAGGTCCGGCGGACAGGCCGCACCCGCTGAACCGCCTGAACGAAAGGCATCTGCCACGGGGCCAGTGATCGCCTGGCAAGGGGCGGGGCGCGTGGCGTGGTCGCCCCGCGACACGGTGTCATTGACCAAGACGGGTTTCGTCAACAACCCCGTCGGGTTTCGATGCGTGAAAATGATCGCCGAAGCAGCGGCTGCAATGCCATTGGTCTGCAAGGACGAGGTCCGGCGCTATGACGTTCATCCGGTCGTGGACTTGCTGACCCGGCCCAACGCGGCACAGGGACGGGCAGAGTTGCTTGAGGCCTTGATCGGGCAGTTGCTGCTATCGGGCAACGGATACCTTGAGGCCGTCGGCAACGGTGGCCTCCCGTTCGAATTGCACGTCCTGCGGAGTGACCGGATGAACCTGGTTCCCGGTGCCGACGGTTGGCCGATTGCCTATGAGTACACGGTCGGAGGACGAAAACACCGATTTGATGTCGCAGGTGACGCCCCGCCAATCTGCCATATCAGAAGCTTTCACCCGCAGGACGATCACTATGGTCTGTCCCCAATGCAAGCTGCTGCGACTGCGATCGACGTGCACAACAGCGCTTCGGCTTGGTCGAAGGCCTTGTTGGACAATGCAGCGCGGCCATCTGGGGCAATTGTCTATCGCGGATCCGATGGTGGAAACGGCACCCTGACGGCGGATCAATACGATCGACTGCTTTCCGAGATGGAGATGCACCATCAGGGCGCCCGAAATGCAGGGCGTCCGATGCTTCTGGAAGGTGGGTTGGACTGGAAGCAGATGGGCTTTTCGCCTTCCGATATGGAGTTTCAGCAGACAAAGGCGGACGCCGCGCGGGAAATTGCTACTGCGTTTGGTGTCCCACCGATGCTGTTGGGGATCCCCGGTGACCTGACCTACGCCAATTACCAGGAGGCCAACCGGGCGTTTTACCGATTGACCGTTCTGCCGCTTGCGACCCGGGTCAGCGCGACAATTTCCAACTGGCTGTCTCGTTTCGACGGCGAGGCAGTCACTCTGGCACCGGATCTTGACGGAATTCCGGCGCTGAATGTCGAGCGGGAGGCCCTGTGGGCCCGAATTGGGGCGGCGACCTTCCTGACCAATGCCGAGAAACGCGGGTTGCTGGGGCTTCCACCCCTTGCAGACGACGCGGATTGACCTGTGACAAGGGGACACAAGACATGACGGATACCTATGGTTCCGGGTTAGAACGAAAGTTCTGCCAGATCGAAGCGACGCTGACCGTCAAGGATGGTGCAGTGATCGAAGGATATGCCTCGTTGTTCGGGAAAACGGACAAAGGCGGCGACGTTGTTCAGACAGGTGCCTATGCGGCTTCCCTAAAGGCTCTGGCGGCGTCGGATCGACGGGTGAAAATGCTATGGCAGCACGATCCCACCCAGCCGATCGGCGTCTGGGACGAGGTTCGTGAGGATGAAGTCGGCCTCTACGTAAAGGGCCGCATCTTGACGGATGTAAACAAGGGGCGCGAGGCAGCCGCGCTGGTAGAAGCGGGTGCCATTGACGGTCTTTCAATCGGCTATCGTACGAAACGTGCCGAAAAGGATGCAAGGGGCCAACGGCTCCTGCACGATCTGGAGCTTTGGGAGGTGTCGCTGGTGACCTTCCCGATGCTTCCCGAAGCGCGGGTGGGTGCAAAGGGGGAGAGCCCCGAGACCGACCTGATGCGTGACCTGGCGGAGGTGCTCGAAGCAGCCCGTCAGGACATGGTGGACGTCTGAGCCACCAAATCTCCCCCAAGACCCTTCTGGAAGGACCCATGTGATGAGCACAACCGAGACCAAGGCTCGGGACGGGCAATCGGCGCCCGACATCAAGTCGGCCATGTCCGGGTTTCTGAGTGATTTCAGGAACTTTCAGGCCGATATCAAATCGAATTTTCAAAAGCAGGAAGAGCGACTGACCATGCTGGATCGTAAAACCATGATTGCCGGGCGGCCGGCGCTGTCCAACTCCGTCGAGGCCGAAGGCGCCCCGCATCAAAAGGCGTTCGAAGCCTATCTTCGGTCGGGTGACGAAGATGCCCTGCGCGGGCTGACAATCGAAAGCAAAGGGCTGTCGACTGCGGTTGCTGCCGACGGTGGCTATCTGGTCGATCCGGAAACTGCCGCCAGCATCAAGTCGGTGTTGAGATCGGACGCATCGATCCGGGCGATCGCCAATGTGGTCAATGTTGAGGCGACTTCGTTCGATGTCTTGATCGACCATGGCGAGATGGGGTCTGGCTGGGCGACTGAAACAGCATCGACCATCGAAACTGCCACGCCGCAGATCGAACGGATCACCATCCAGTTGCACGAGCTGTCGGCGATGCCGAAGGCCAGTCAACGCCTATTGGATGATAGCGCCTTCGACATCGACGGCTGGCTGGCCGGTCGGATTGCCGACAAGTTTGCCCGTGCAGAAGCGGCCGCCTTCATCAACGGCGATGGCATCGACAAGCCCAAGGGTTTCCTGACGCACACCGTTTCTGACAACGAAACCTGGTCGTGGGGCGAAATCGGGTACATCGCGTCAGGCTCTGATGGCGCGTTTGGAAGTGCCGATCCGTTGATCGATCTCGTCTATTCGCTTGGCGCCGAGTATCGGGCCAATGCGACTTTCGTGATGAACTCCAAGACGGCAGGAGCTGTCCGGAAGCTGAAGGATGGCGACGGTCGTTTCCTGTGGGCCGACGGCCTAGCAGCTGGAGAGCCAGCTCGCCTGATGGGTTACCCGGTGCTTATCGCGGAGGACATGCCCGACATTTCCAGCGGTTCGAATGCAATCGCGTTTGGAGATTTCGCCGCCGGGTACACGGTTGCTGAACGTCCGGATTTGCGGGTTTTGCGAGATCCGTTTTCGGCCAAGCCACATGTTCTGTTCTTTGCGACAAAACGGGTAGGCGGTGACGTCAGCGACTTTGCCGCGATCAAGGTGATGAAGTTCTCGGTCAGCTAAGTCCCTACTCGGATGGCGGTTTCGGTCTTGCCGACCGAAACCGTTGATAGGCGCGTGCCATGAGTTTCATCGCCGCATTGTCCAGCTGCTCCCCCTCCGTTCGAGCAATGCGGGGTGCGCGCCTGTCACTAAACCCTTGAGGGGCATAACAATCCGGAGTTTTTCATGATGTTAGTCGAGCAGACCTCAGCGCCTGCCGCGGCACTACCGGTTGCGGATTTCAGGGATCATTTGCGCCTGGGCACCGGGTTTGCCGACGAGGGGGCAGAAGATAGCCTGTTGGAGACGTTCTTGCGCGCAGCGATTGCTGCGGTGGAAGCTTGGACCGGCAAAGCTTTGCTGGAACGGGATTTTTCGTTGAGCCTGATGGCTTGGCGAGATAGCCGAGCTCAGACGCTTCCTGTCGCACCAGTCAGCGGGATCCGTGCCGTGCGGATCATTGACTGCCTGGACTGGGAAGTTTTGGTCGACCCAGCAAAATACCGTTTGCAGCAGGATACCCATCGACCGGCCTTGTTGGCGCGCGGCGCATGCCTGCCGACGATTCCCCCACAAGGGTCGATTTCGATCGACTTTACGGCGGGATTCGGACCGGTTTGGGCTGATGTGCCGGCGGACTTGGCACAAGCCGTGATGCTGCTTGCTGCCTATTACTACGAATACCGGCACGAGATGCGAGTCGGGGGTGCAGTCATGCCATATGGGGTTTCCTCGCTTGTCGACCGTTGGAGGAATGTACGTCTGGGTGCAGGAGGGAGACGATGACTGCTAGACGCCCCGAGTTGGGGCGGAAGCTCGCCTTGGAAGCCCTTCAAAGGTTTCCTGACGGGGCTGGTGGCTATCTGGAAGATTGGGTGACGCTCGGTTCCCTTTGGGCCGAGGTGAAACCTGGAACTGGTCGCGAAACCGAAGAAGATTTTCTGACCCTGTCCACCGTTCCCTATCGCATCACTGTGCGCGCGTCGCCGCCCGGATCGTTAAGCCGACCGCAGGCTGATCAACGATTTCGCGAAGGCAACCGGGTGTTTCGCATTCTAGCTGTCGCCGACGCGGACACCCACGGGCGTTTCTTGACTTGTTTCACGCTTGAGGAGGAGGCGTCGGCATGAGCTATGGTTCGTCGGCCGCCCTGCAAGCGGCAATTTATCAACATTTGCTCGATGACCCTTCGGTATCTGCTCAGGTTGGTCCGAACGTCTTCGATGCCGTGCCGGCTGGGACCGTTCCGCCGGTCTATATCAGTCTTGGACCTGAAGAGGTGCTCTCTGCCGGCGACAAGACCTCAAAAGGCGCGCGACACCGATTTACGGTCAGCGTCATCAGTGAAAATGCAGGTTTTCAGGCTGCCAAGACGGTGGCTGCGGCCGTGTCGGATGCACTAGATGACGCGAATCCAGCGCTTTCCATGGGCCGAGTTGTTCGCATGCAGTTTCAACGTGCTGTGGCCCGACGCATCGGAAATGGAACGAAACGTCGGATCGACTTGCGCTTTGAAGCGCGGGTTGAAGTTGATTGATTCTGGTGAAAACACGGAAGGACTTAGAAAGAGATGGGTGCACAATCTGGCAAGGATCTTTTAATCAAGATCGATATGACGGGCAGTGGAAATTTCGAGACCGCCGCCGGTCTGCGCGCAACTCGCGTCAGCTTCAATGCGGAGACGATCGACGTCACCAGCCTGGACAGCCAGAACGGCTGGCGGGAACTGATGGCCGGTGCTGGCGTCAAAAACGCAAGTATCAGCGGCTCCGGTGTCTTCAAAGATGCCGCGAGCGATGAGCGGGCCCGGCAGGTTTTCTTTGATTCCCAGACGCCGTCGTTTCAGGTCATCATTCCCGACTTCGGTATCGTCGAAGGTCCCTTCCTGATGACGTCTCTGGAATATGCAGGTAGCCACAATGGGGAGGCCACATATGAAATGACGATGGCCTCTGCTGGCGCATTGCAGTTTTCGGCATTGTGAAATCATGGCCAATCCCTGGACCGGAGAAGTGGTGCTCTGCCTCGATGGCAGGCCGCATACCTGCAAACTGACCCTAGGGGTCTTGGCGGAACTTGAAAGTGAGTTGGAAGACGGATCGCTTATCGATTTGATCGAAAGGTTCGAAAGCGGACGGTTTCGCGCGCGAGATGTCTTGGCTCTGGTTCTGGCAGGATTGCGAGGCGGGGGATGGATCGGCACGGCGACCGATCTGTTGACTGTTGATATCGAGGGCGGACCCGTTCGTGCGGCTCAGGCGGCCGCGACGCTGCTTGTTCGCGCCTTCGACATGAATTCGTCAGGGGGTGCGAAGTGATGGATTGGGCTGGATTGATGCGAGTGGCCTTCAAGGTGGCCGGCTTGAGCCCAGATGCATTCTGGAAACTTACCCCGGCGGAGTTCCTGGTCACACTCGGCCTCGAAGCCTCGTCGCCACCTCTGACACGTGCGCGCCTTGGTGAGTTGGCGCGCGCCTATCCCGATGTGAACAAGGGGAAAACAAATGGCCTTTGAGACAGGGATGACTGACAGCGTTGATGAGCGTTTCGATGCACTTGAAGCCAGTTTGGACTCAGCCGGGAGCATGGTAGCCACGTTTGGATCGGAATTGCGAAAAATGCAGTCAGACGCGGTGACAACCACCGCCAGCGTGGGGAGGCTTTCGTCAGGCATCGGGGGGGGGCTAAGGCGCGCCTTTGACGGGCTAGTCTTTGACGGAATGAAGGCCTCTGACGCCTTGAGCACGGTAGCCCAATCGATCGTTAACGCAACCTATTCGGCCGCCATGCGCCCAGTTGTCAGCCAATTCGGCGACATGATTGCCAACGGGATCGCGGGAATTGGTGCCGCCGCCTTTGCCGATGGGGGGAGCTTTTCTCAAGGACGGGTGATGCCTTTTGCCAAGGGGGGCGTGGTGACCACTCCGACCAGTTTTCCGATGCGTGGCGGAATTGGCTTGATGGGAGAGGCTGGTCCAGAAGCGATCATGCCCTTGACTAGGGGGGCAGACGGTCGGTTAGGGGTTCGCAGCGATGGTGCCTCGAAGCAGTCAGTTCAGGTTGTCATGAACATCTCGACCCCAGACGCAACCAGCTTCCGCCACAGTCAAAGTCAAATCGCCGCCCAAATGGGCCGTGCGATTGGCCGTGGACAACGAAACCGCTAAGAGGGGCAAAGCAGAAAAAATGTCATTTCACGAAGTCAGGTTTCCGACGTCGATCAGCTTTGGTTCCGTCGGGGGACCGGAACGAAAGACTGAAATCGTCTCCCTAGCGAATGGACATGAAGAACGGAATTCGCCTTGGACCCATTCCCGGCGTAGGTTCGATGCTGGATTGGGCGTGAGGTCACTTGATG
Organism: uncultured Tropicimonas sp.; assembly: GCA_947495685.1. Taxonomy (GTDB): domain Bacteria; phylum Pseudomonadota; class Alphaproteobacteria; order Rhodobacterales; family Rhodobacteraceae; genus Tropicimonas. The sequence goes on along the minus strand of CANLZY010000010.1, from coordinate 7,807 downwards.
ACCTTGAAGGGCTTGTTGCGTTTTTCGAGGCGCGCGGCGGACAATTGTTCGGGTTCCGTTGGAAAGATTGGACAGATTTCAAATCTACACGTTCTTCCCGAACGATATCGGCTCTCGATCAAACTTTGGGCATTGGCGATGGGGTGAAAACTGTTTTCCAGCTCCTCAAAAGCTATGTTTCCGGAGCGGAAGCGTACACCCGTTGGATTAGAAAACCCGTAGACGGGAGTGTAATCATCGCTGTCGACGGTGAAGAAATCACGCAAAGCTCAGGCTGGACCGTAGATCCTACAACAGGAGCGGTTTCCTTTGATGCGCCGCCAGCGCCAGGAATGGTTGTGACTTCTGGCTTCGAATTTGATGTTCCAGTGCGCTTCGACACAGAGTCGATCCGCCTTTCAATGGTCAGCTTTCAGGCTGGTGAAGTTCCGGACGTGCCAGTGATCGAGGTGCGGGTTTGATGATGACACATGTTAATTCCAAAGTAGCGCTGCTCGAGCACTTAGAAACCGGATGCACAACCATTTGCCGCTGTTGGCATCTGCGTCGCTCGGATGGCTGGGCGCGCGGTTTCACGGACCATGATGAAGATATCGAGTTTGATGCTGACCTTTTTCGGGCAAGTACAGGATTTACTGCCAGCGCGATCGAGGAAACCAGCGGGTTGTCAGTCAACAACTCCGAGATGATCGGGGCGTTGAGCGACGCGGGCATTTCAGAGGAAGATATTGTCGCTGGGCGCTTTGATGGAGCAGAGGTTGTCCTGTGGATCGTGAATTGGAGGTCGCCTGACCAGCGGGCCATCCAATTTAGAGGGAGCCTTGGGGAAGTATCGCGCACCGATGGCAGGTTTTCAGCTGAACTAAGAGGTTTGGCAGAGGCCCTGAACCAGCCCATGGGACGCGTGTATCAAAAGGACTGCTCTGCGGTGTTAGGGGACAGAAAGTGCCGTGTTGATACCGCATCTTTGGGATTTTCCTGTCAGGCCGATATTCTTGACGTGGAAGATGCCAGAATTTTTAACGTTCCGTTTCAGTCCTCGTTTCCCGAACGCTGGTTTGAACGCGGATGTTTGGAGCTGATCGGAGGCAAAGGCATCGGGCTGATCGGTTCGATCAAGTCGGACCGAGTCCTTGCCGACATTCGCCGGATCGAATTGTGGCAGAGTTTGCGCGCCGAGATCGTTCCTGGAGATAAAATTCAACTGGTAGCCGGTTGCGACAAGCGCATGGACACCTGTGGGAAGAAATTTCGAAACTTTGTGAACTTTCGCGGGTTTCCTCACATTCCCGGAGAAGATTGGTTGACTGGATATCCTCGCAAAGGGCGATCAAACGATGGCGGAAGCATGAACCTGTCCACATCTTTCGACATCTGATTGGAGGCCGATGATGCGCAAAGATGTTGTAGAGGTGGCGCGATCCTGGGTCGGCACACCATATCGCCACCAAGCTTCGGTCAAAGGATCCGGGACCGACTGCCTAGGGCTCATTCGTGGGGTCTGGCGGACCATCCTGGGGTCGGAGCCGGAAACCCTTCCACGCTATTCCGCCGATTGGTCCGAGGCGTCAGGTGAGGAGCGCCTTTGGCTTGCTGCAGAGAGACATCTGTTCCGAAGGGCCTTGACGGACCAATGGGTCGTTGGAGACGTGCTACTCTTCCGAATGAAAGCTGGTTGCGTGGCCAAACATGTCGGTTTTTTATCTGACCGAAACGGCCACTTCAGCTTTATCCACGCGTATCAGGGACATGGCGTTCTGGAGAGTCCCTTGTCGATGCCATGGCGAAACAGAGTGGCTGCGGTCTTTGAGTTTCCACGAGGAGCAACCTGATGGCGACTATACTTCTTTCCGCAGCCGGAGCAGCCATTGGTGGTGCTTTTGGCGGAACCGCCTTCGGTCTGTCCAGTGCTGTGATTGGACGGGCAGTCGGCGCCACACTTGGTCGGGTTGTAGATCAGCGCTTGATGGGATCGGGCAGCGAGATCATTGAAACTGGTCGCATCGAACGATTTCGATTGACCGGGGCGAGTGAAGGCACTGCCGTCAATGAATTGTATGGACGCGTTCGTGTTGGTGGTCAGATTATCTGGTCAACCTTGTTCAAAGAACGCACACGGACCAGTGACGCCGGAGGCAAAGGCGGTGGCAGTTCAGCCTCCGTCAAGTCCTACAGCTATTCGGTCAGTCTCGCCGTCGCTCTATGTGAGGGAGAAATCCTGAACATCGGGCGGATCTGGGCTGATGGTATGGAAGTCGATCGCGATGATCTCGATATGCGCGTGTATCGCGGCAGCGAAGATCAACTGCCGGACCCCAAGATCGAAGCCGTCGAGGGGCAGGGCAACGCTCCCGCCTACCGGGGGCTCGCCTATGTCGTCTTCGAGGATCTGAAACTTGCTCGTTTTGGAAACCGGGTGCCCCAGTTTTCCTTCGAGGTCATGAAGGCTGCGGATGGTCCGAATGTGCCGGCAGACGCTCAAAGCCTCTCAAACGTCATCAAGGGGGTCTCCCTTGTTCCCGGAACCGGCGAGTATGCGTTGGCGACAACCCCCGTTCATTTCTCGTCAGGACTCGGTTGGAACAAGTCCGCCAATATAAACTCCGCAAGCGGAAAAGCGGATTTCGAAACGTCGTTGACACATCTGACCTCCGAGTTGCCGAATTGTGGAGCCGTGTCCTTGGTAGTTTCCTGGTTTGGAAACGATCTGCGTGTCGGTCGATGCAACCTTGCTCCGAAGGTTGAGCAAACCGAAATCGACGGCTGCCCGATGCCTTGGACTGTGTCCGGCGTTGCCCGCAATGAGGCGACGGAAGTGCCACGTTTGGACGGACGTTCGGCGTATGGCGGTACGCCAACCGATCAATCGGTTTGCGAAGCGATCAACGCCCTGAGGATGTCCGGGAAGTCAGTGCTATTCTATCCGTTCATTTTGATGGACCAGACGAAAGGGAATGATCTTACCAATCCTTGGACCGGCGAGCCTGGACAACCTCAGTTTCCTTGGCGTGGACGGATCACGACTGAACGTGCTCCCGGACTCGATGGTTCCACGGACGGTACTTTCAGAGCACGCGATGAAGTATCGGCTTTTTTCGGCACAGCAAAGGCCGACGATTTCAACGTGTCGGGACAAACAATCAACTATCAGGGCCCGATTGAGTGGTCCTTTCGGCGTTTCATTCTTCACTATGCCCATCTTTGCGCGCTGGCCGGTGGTGTTGATGCGTTTTGCATTGGCTCTGAGATGCGTGGTCTTACACGCGTTCGCGGGGCCGGGAACACGTTCCCTGCGGTTGACGAACTGGTTTCCTTGGCAGCAGATGTTCGACGGATCGTCGGGACGTCAACCAGGATCGGATACGCTGCGGATTGGAGCGAATACTTCGGTTATCATCCGCACGACGGGTCCGGCGATGTGTTCTTCAATCTGGATCCGCTGTGGTCTTCTCAGGACATCGATTTCATTGGCATCGACAATTATATGCCTTTGTCGGATTGGCGCGATGGTTCGGACCATGCGGACAGCGTTTGGGATACGGTTCACAACGTTGACTACCTCTACGCAAATGTCGCAGGCGGCGAAGGTTATGATTGGTACTACGACACGCTCGAAGGACGCGACGAACAGGCGCGAATCCCGATTTCGGATGGCGCGCACGATGAACCCTGGGTTTATCGATACAAGGATATCCGGAACTGGTGGTCCAATCGGCATCACGAAAGGGTTGATGGTGCCCGTCTTTCAGAAGCGACGGCATGGATCCCGCAGTCAAAACCAATCTGGTTCACGGAACTTGGGTGCGCTGCGATTGACAAGGCGACCAACCAACCGAACAAGTTTCTCGACCCAAAATCTACTGAGAGCGATGTCCCGTGGTATTCGAACGGCGCGCGGGATGACCTGATTCAGGCTCAGTATCTTCGCGCGATGCACCTTTTTTGGGGAGACGATCAGAACAATCCTACGTCCGATGTCTACTCTGGCAGGATGGTGGACATGTCGCGAGCTCACGTGTGGGCATGGGATACGCGGCCCTTTCCGAATTTCCCCGCGCAAACGGACGTCTGGAGTGACGGAGGAAACTACCAGAGGGGACATTGGCTGAATGGTCGAACAACATCCGAGTCCCTTGCCGCCGTGGTTGCGAATATCTGTCATCGCTCGGGTGTCTCTGAAGTGGACGTTTCAGGCCTCGTCGGATTGGTGCGCGGTTACTCTGTCGATGAAAGCGCTGGTGCCAGAAGCAGCTTGCAACCGCTTTCATTGGCGTTCGGCTTTGATGCTCTTGAAAGAGAGGGAACGATTCATTTCCGCAGTCGGAATGGCTACGAGACTGCCTCCATAGACCCAGGAAACTTGGTTTCGAGCGACGATGGCACAATTTCAAAGGTACGAGCGCCCGTCGCGGAAAGCGTCGGGCGAGTGCGTATCAACTATGTGCAATCTGGTGGCGATTTCGAGACCAGAACGACAGAGGCGAGCCTCCCAAGTGCGGAGATGACGTCGGCCTCGGTCTCAGATCTCCCAATCTGTCTGACCGATCCGGAAAGCCGCAAGATTGCCGAACGGTGGTTGGCGGAGTCGCACGTGGCAAGAGACACCGTGCAGTTGGTGTTGCCGCCCTCACGATTGGACATTGGTCCTGGTGATGTCATCAGGTTGGAGGAGGACAACGCATCTGGGGATTATCGAATTGAGCGAGTCGACGTTGGGCTTGCCAGAGCGGTTCAAGCCACACGGGTGGAACGCGATTTGTTCATTCCGGGTAATGATCTTAGTGACCTCGCCATTCCGAAGCCATTGCAGGCACCGTTGCCTGTGTTCGCACGGTTTCTCGATTTGCCACTGTTGATTGGTTCGACGGATCCGATATCTCCATTTGTTGCTGTCACCGCAACGCCGTGGCCTGGCTCTGTTGCGTTGTACTCTTCGACGGAGGACGACGACTATCGGTTCGTTACGGAAATCGAACAACAGGCAACAATCGGCGTAACCGAAACACCCTTGCTGGCCGCCGCGCCAGGGCGGATAGATCGTGGAGCCGCTATTCGGGTTCGCTTGAGTGGTGGTTCTTTGTCGTCTGTCTCCGAACAAAGTCTCTTGAACGGCGCAAATGCCGTTGCGATAGGTGACGGAAGTGTAGGTCGTTGGGAGATCTTTCAGTTCGCCGAAGCGGAATTGGTGGCTCCAAACACTTACGATTTGAGTAACCGGCTCCGCGGGCAACTGGGAACCGACACGGCGGCGCCAAATGAATGGCCAATTGGAAGCACCGTGATCATTTTGGACGATACCGTCACCCAGTTCGAAATGTCAGCTTCAGTGCGAGGTTTGCAGCGGCACTATCGTATTGGGCCGGCGGATCGAGCCTTGAACAATCCGTCGTTCACGCACGAAATCCAATCGTTTGATGCCGTGGGGCTGCGGCCGTATTCACCGGTCCATTTGCGCGCCAGCAGGACGAACGCTGGCGACTTCGAATTCACTTGGATCAGGAGAACTCGGATCGACGGTGACAGCTGGGAAGGGATCGAGATCCCCTTGGGCGAAGAAGCGGAACGGTATCTTGTTCAGGTTACTGTCAACGACGTCCTTCAGAAAGAAACCGTCGTGAAGGAACCTCTTTGGTTCTACCCGGTCCAGGAGCAACAAACCGACGTCATCCAGATTCCGTTTCAGGTTAAAGTCGCCCAGATTTCAGAGCGTTTCGGCGCCGGGCCATTTCAAAGGATCATGATCAATGAGTAGTACAGCCTTGCTTCAACTTCCGCTTCTTCAGGCAAGCCAAGCCCAGAAGCATGTCACCATGAATGAGGCACTGGTCCGTCTGGATGGGCTTGCACAGATTTCCCTGTTGTCCCGAACCATGTCGGTTCCGCCTTCCGGGGCAGAGGAAGGCGACTGTTATGCAGTGCCGGCTGGGGCTGCCGCAGGGTGGACAGGTTGGGATGGCGGCCTGGCGATAGCAAGCAACGGAGGTTGGATCCGTATAGACCCTCACGAAGGTTGGATCGCATGGATTGTAGACGAACATGCGCGCGCAACCTTCTTGAGCGGATCATGGGCTGTTCATTCCATTGCGTCAGCTCGAAATGGAGCCTTGGCATGCTTTGAGGTAGTGGATGTGGATTTCGAGGTCGCACCGGGTAGCGATCAAGTGGTCGGCCTCGACATTCCGAAGGATTCCATGGTTTTCGCGTGTTCCGCGCGCGTCAATTCTCAAATTACCGGATCGTTGACGTCATGGAGCCTCGGTATTGCAGAGGAACCCGGTAAATTTGGAAGCGGGATGAGCCTGCAAGCACCCTCCTACTGCACGGGCATTCTTTCTCAACCGACGACTTTCTACGATACGACGCCAGTTCGTCTCTTTCCAAACGGCGGAACGTTCGAAGGCGGGATGCTCCGATTGGCACTGCATCACTTTCGCGTAGAGCTTCCGGTGTAGCGCGGATTTCCCACTCAAGTTCCCTGAAGTTGGCCCGTGATTGCAGGGTTTTCGCTTTGATAACCCTGTCGAGGACCCTACAAAGAGTTCTGGGACCAAACGGGAAGGACGCGCGATGCTGGAGAAGAAAGACCGTCTGTCTGCGGTGGATCCGGTCTGGACCAGGGTCAAGGCCGAGGCGGAGCGCGCAGTGATCAACGAACCGCTGTTGGGCGGTCTGGTTCATTCCAGTCTCTTGCATCACAAGACGTTAGAGATGGCCCTCGCATACCGGATCTCGCTGAAGCTCGCTTCTGGTGAAATGTCGGAACAGATCCTGCGCGAGATTGGTGATGAAGCCTATTCTTGTGAACCTGCGCTTGGTGCTGCCGCGCGAGCTGACCTTGTGGCGACCAATGAACGCGACCCGGCCTGCCATCGGCTGCTTCAGCCGATACTCTTTTACAAGGGGTTTCAAGCAGTTCAGGCATATCGCGTGGGGCACTGGCTCTGGCGGCAAGGACGCAGTGATCTCGCTTACTTCATGCAGATGCGGGTATCAGAGGTCTTTGGCGTGGATATTCATCCGGCGGCGAAAGTCGGGCGAGGCGTGATGATTGACCACGCTCATTCGATCGTAATCGGGGAGACGGCGGTCGTTGGCGACAACGTGTCCATGCTGCATTCAGTGACTCTGGGCGGAACGGGCAAGGAAAACGGCGACCGTCACCCAAAAATCGAAGACGGCGTCATGATAGGCGCCGGAGCGAAGGTTCTTGGCAACATTCGGGTGGGGCGTTGCAGTCGCATTGCCGCTGGTTCCGTGGTTCTTGAAGATGTTCCGCAAAGCACCACCGTCGCCGGTGTACCCGCAAGAATTATCGGAGTGGCAGGTTGTTCACAGCCGTCGATTTCGATGGATCAATTGTTGGATTGAGCTGAAGCCAACGGCATGTTGCTCATGACGGGCGCGGACGGGCTTTGTTGCACAAATCCGATGATGGTCAGGTTTCGCCTTTCCCAGGGCAAACTTGTGCTAGTGTTCTGAGTCTGACGCTTGCTACCTGTTGCCTCTGATATCATCGAGAGCGTTCAGCGCGCGGCGTTCTCGGTCGGGGATGTTTTCGGCCGTTTTGGTCCAGGAGAAGGGCTTCGGCTTGGCGTCATGGTCCAGCAGGTAGTCGTAGATCGCGGCCTCCAACTCGTCGGCGCTTGTATAGCTGCCGCGCCGGATGCGCTTTGAGGTTATCTCTGCGAAGAACCGTTCGACCATGTTGAGCCACGAGGCACTCGTCGGTGTGAAATGCAGCTTGAAGCGCGGGTGTTTTTCCAGCCACGCCTTGACCTCGGGCGTCTTGTGCGTGGCGCAGTTGTCC